>JAQVYY010000073.1 GCA_028708425.1 Bacteroidales bacterium | reverse complement strand
ATAAGAAAAAATACCCTAAACCAGAGAAAAGAATTATTTTCACAATCCCGTCCTTAAAAATCAACTAATTGTTTGAGCCAAGCGAGAAGAAAAGAAACAGTGGAATTATGAATCGCTCAATTTAGGTTTTAAATTAAAGTTGTAGTTAACCTAATTTCATCAGTAAACAATAAAACCTAAAATAAGACAACAAAACCTAAAAGTAAGCCATGGAAAGATATAGAATCAGGTTGTGTCGAATTTTACTTGGTACGGTAATAATATTCACAACCTGCATAGCAGGAAAAGCATTCTCACAAGATTCCGATTATAAAACAACTTTTGCAGATGCAGAGTACTACTTCCTTTTTAACGACGTAAAGGAGGCTCTGCCTTTATACCTTAAGCTAATCGATAGGGCAAGTGATAATGCGAATCTTAGCTATCGGGCGGGGTGTTGCTATCTTAATATTGATGGGGTTAAGCACAAAGCCATACCATATCTGCAGAAAGCCGTAAAAAATATTAACACATCTTATCAGGAAGGTTCGTACAAGGAAACAGGGGCACCTCCCAATGCATACTTTTATTTAGGCGAGGCATACAGAATTGACGGAAAATTTGATGAGGCGCTCGAGGCGTACAATAGCTTTAAAGAGCTGCTTGACTCCAAGGATGTTTACAACATTGATTACGTTAACGTGCAGATTGATGCATGCAACCGAGCTAGCGAGGTGGTTGGTACAGGGGCTCGCTTACAGAGCGAAATTATAAACCTTTTTCCAACCCAAAAATTTTCTTTTGGGGGCGTAATGTCATACGATCAAAGAGCCATACTATTTACCGTGCGCGAGAAGTTTTACGATGCGATATACATAACCCGAAAAGATTCGCTTGAAGAGTGGGGAACCCCCGAAAATATTACCCTAGCTCTTGGTGTTGAGGGCGAAGTTTCATCCACTTCAATAAATGCCGATGGCACCCAAATATTTCTTTTTAAAAACGATAACGGCATTGGAAACATATATACTAGCAAGCGTATTAATGGTCAATGGCAAAGGGCTCAAAAAATGGGCAAACCCATAAATTCTCGCTTTTGGGAAACATCCGCTTCAATATCCGCCGACGGGCAGTTTTTATTCTTCTCATCCAACCGACGAGGAGGGTATGGGGGTCTTGATTTGTACTATTGCAAGCGGAATCCCAATGGGGAGTGGGGGCGTGCCAAAAACCTTGGATCAAATATTAATACGCCTCATAATGAGGAGGCTCCGTTTCTGTCGGCCGATGGCAATAAGCTTTACTTTATTTCGCAAGGGCACAATTCCCTTGGTGGCTACGACGTTTTTTATTCAGAAAAAACTGATGATGAGCAATGGGCTACGCCCATTAATGTAGGGTATCCAGTAAGCACACCCGATGATGACATGTGGTATTTCCCAGTCGATAACAGCAGGGGTCTGGTTTCGCTGGTTGAAAAAAATAACCCTAACACAAGTAATCTATATCTGGTTTCAATTGTAGAGGGCCCAGAGGTTCAGCAGGTAAAAGTTAAAGGGAATCTGTTGTTGTCCGATAATTTTGAGGTTCAGGGTAACCTATTTAATATTTCAGTAATTGATGGTAAATCGAAAGACACCCTCCGGCGTGTTGTTCCCGAGGATTTTACAGGAAACTTCTCGTTTGTACTAGCCCCAGGTGCGTACGATGTTGTTGCAGAAGGGCAGAACTATCTTTCACAGGTTGTCCCCCTGGCTATTCCTGATGATTATCCAGAGCCATCTACCAATATTAACTTTAAGCTAAATCCTCAAGAGGGTGCTCAGGGTAACTACTATGCAGTAAAAAGTGTGCTTTTCGATTATAATTCAGATTTGTTATCAGAAAGATCTATCCACGAATTAGAGAAGCTCTATAATTTTTTATATGATTACCCCTCTGTTGAGCTCCAAATTTGTGGTCATACTGATAATATAGGATCCTTAGAGTTTAACCAGGTGCTATCGTTGCGGAGAGCCAATGCTGTTGTCAAGTACCTAGTTCAACGAGGGATTGATCCTTCAAGGCTTAACCCATGCGGGGCAAGTTTTCTCGAGAATGTAGCTCTTAATACGCTACCCGATGGAGCCGATAACCCTGCTGGAAGACAGCTAAACAGAAGAACTTCAGTTAGGGAACTTAACCCCAATAATAACGTTAAGTTAATTAATGAACTTGATGTGCCTGAACACTTAAAGGTTAAAGTTCAGCATTACACCGTAATGTTAGCTCCAGTAAATACTCCGGTTGATGCTGAAAAGCTACTTTCGTTACGAAAGGTTGTGGGTTTTCAAAGCTATAGATTAGTGGGGAAAAGGAATAAATTTGTGTATGCAATTGGGCAATTTAATCGAAAATCGGATGCTATATTTGCTCTAAACCAGATTGTTAAAAAAGGTTTCCCTGAGGCAGTAATTATTGGCAAGGATGATTTGTCCAAATTTATGGAGTAAACTTTTTTTACCTGTTTTCTTAAACCGCTTTATACTGATATTAAAATGGCTAATACTCTTGAAAGTAACATTATAAAACTTAGAGCCCCCGAGCCTTCAGATGTTGATTTACTCTACTCGTGGGAAAATAACATGGAGATATGGAAGGTTAGTAATACCCTAACCCCCTTTTCAAGGTTTGTACTAAAAAAGTATATTGAAACATCGCATCTCGATATATGGGAAGCGAAACAGCTTCGATTAATTATAGAGGCTAAAACCCAAAGCTCACTAATGCATGTTCCGGTTGGGTCGATTGACCTATTCGACTTTGACCCATTTCACTTACGGGCAGGGATAGGCATACTTATAGCCAATGCAGAGTATAGGCAAAAGGGCTATGCAAAGGAGGCTTTGGCATTGCTAATACGGTATGCATTTGAAACCTTACAGCTTCATCAGCTGTATTGCAACATTGAATCGGGAAATGATGTCAGCTTTCAATTGTTTCAAAGTGCTGGTTTTCAGCAGATAGGGGTTAAAAAGGATTGGCTTAAACGAACCGATGGTTGGCACGATGAGGTTATGTTACAACGGATAAACCCCATGAGCACTTTTGGAAAGAGCTAGCTTATAGCAACTCAATCTCCGAGTAAAATGGAATTTCCGATAGGGGGGTAAAGCTCTTGTGTTGCAAATCTATTTTACTACAAAAGTGCGAAACGCCATTTGTAACTACCAGTATTTGTGCCCTAAGCGCCAAGTTGTATCGGGCAGCCTGCGAGTAGGCCTTATTCGTGAGCTTTACCGTTGGAGCCTTACACTCTACTACCATAGCGGGTTGTGAGTTTTTTCCATAAACAACGATGTCAGCACGTTGTGGCATTCTGTTTATCTCAACCAGCATTTCAACAGCAATAAGGCCTGAGGGGTATTTTTTTTCAGCTGTAAGGTAGTTTATAAAGTGTTGGCGTACCCATTCCTCGGGTGTTAGGGCTACATATTTTTGCCTAACAGAATCGAAAATCTGTTTATGCCCATTGTAAAGCCTGACCTTTGTATTGTATGAAGGAAGATTTATCACTACTTACCAATTTAACTACAAATATTGCAAAAGTATACTACTATGCAAAAGGTTGAACCAACAGTTTTCACGAGGTTAAAAAAATGTGT
Organism: Bacteroidales bacterium; assembly: GCA_028708425.1. GTDB lineage: Bacteria > Bacteroidota > Bacteroidia > Bacteroidales > Tenuifilaceae > Perlabentimonas. The sequence continues at coordinate 7,497 of JAQVYY010000073.1, read as the reverse complement.
ACTTTTGTTAAATTATGCGCTCATATAAATGCGTTTATTTTTTAAATTAGTATCATTAATACTTAAATCCTATGAATGCAAAAGAGATAATTATAAAGGACTGGTTAACACGCTACACAGGCCAGCGGATAGAGGATTTTGGTTCCTATATTTTGCTTACCAATTTTGGGGACTATCTCGATTATTTTGCCGAGTACCATAATGTGCCGATAGTGGACCCACATGCAAATATGCCCTGCGCAACGGCCGATGGCATTACTATGATAGATTTTGGTATGGGTAGCCCCAATGCCGCAACGGTTATGGATTTACTTGCGGCGGTTAGCCCCAATGCCGTGTTGTTTCTGGGTAAATGTGGTGGACTAAAAAGGAAGAACGAGCTGGGTGATCTCATTCTGCCCATTGCTGCTATTAGGCACGAGGGAACATCAAACGACTATTTCCCACCAGAGGTTCCCGCATTGCCAGCCTTTAATTTGCAGCGTGCAGTATCAACAATTATTCGTAATTATAATCGCGATTACTGGACAGGTACTGTTATAACAGCCAATAGAAGGGTGTGGGAATTTGATGAAGAGTTTAAGGACTACCTCCGGCGCATTAGGGTAATGGCTATCGATATGGAAACTGCCACCATTTTTTCTGTAGGATTTGCCAACGAAATACCCGTTGGGGCGCTGTTACTAGTTTCCGATCAACCCATGATTTCTTCAGGAATAAAAACTTCCGAAAGCGATAAGGAGATCACCAGCCTTTATGTGAACGATCATATTAGGATTGGAATTGAGGCGCTACAAGAGCTAAAAAATAATGGAAAATCGGTAAAACATCTGCGGTTCTAAAACGATTAAATAAAACTGTTAATGGCTAAACGCAAAACAATTGTTGAAACGTCCGCTGATATAATTAGCGACCTTAAAAAAAAGATTTATAAGCCGGTTTATATCCTTTCGGGCGATGAGCATTACTATATCGATTTAATATCCGATTTTATCGCACAGAATGTGTTAACCGAATCGGAAAAGGCATTTAATCTCACCACCCTTTATGGTAAGGATCTTGAAGTTAAAACAATAGTCGAAACTTCGCGACGCTTTCCAATGATGGCCAATCATCAGGTGGTTATTGTTAAGGAGGCACAGCAAATAAAGAGCATTGAGGATCTTGAAGTGTATATTAAAGCGCCTCAAAAATCTACAATTTTGGTAATTTGCCATAAGCTGGCGCCTGGCGTTAAGCTAAAGGCGAAGGTTAGGCAGCTGTATACCGCTGCCGGAAAGATTGGCGTTTTTATCGATTCAAAAAGGCTGTATGATAATAAGGTGCCGGGGTGGATTACTGGCTATCTTTATAACAAAGGGTTTAGCATTGCTCCCAAATCAACAGAGCTGCTTACCGAGTTTCTTGGGAATGATTTGAGTAAGGTGGTTAACGAGCTCGATAAGCTGATAGTTACCATGCCCTCTGGTGTTACTCAAATCACTACCGACCATATTGAAAAAAATATTGGAATTAGTAAAGACTTTAATCGGTTCGAATTAAATACTGCTCTAGGGCAGCGTGATATTATGAGGGTTAATAGAATTGTTGACCATTTTGCAAAAAATCCTGCAGCTAACCCTTTTGTAGTAACTGTTAGTAGTATTCATCAGTATTTTATTAAAATTTTTAAGCATTACTTTATACAAGATAAGTCGGAGCGAAACCTGGCGGTTCAGCTTGGTGTAAACCCTTTCTTTGTGTCAGAATACACCAGGGCAGCCCGAATATATAAGCCTTCCAAGTGCGTGCAAATATTCGAGTTGCTACGTGAGTACGATCTGAAATCGAAGGGGCTCGACAATAGCTCTGTGACCCATGGGGATTTGCTTAAGGAGTTGGTTTTTAAAATAATGCACTAGCTAGGTTTTGTTTGTGTAAATAGATAAATGGTAAGGTGGGTATGACTCTTATAATTATTTCGATAACAGCAATTGTTTCGTTCTTAGCGTTTAGTAACGCTGTGATCATGGAAAAACTATTGCTTAGCCCCTATAAAATTTCTCGAAATAAGCAGTGGTATCGTATTATTACGCATGCACTGGTTCACGCCGATTTTATGCATTTGCTTATTAATATGATCGTTTTCTTTTCGTTTGGAATGGCCGTTGAATCGCTGTTTAAGCAGCTGCAGTTTCAGGGCATCATTTCAAGCGCATCGTTTCACTTCGGGGTGCTTTATTTTGGGGGCGCTATTGTAAGCTGCCTGACTACGCTTCGCAAGCATCGTAATAACTATTACTATAGTGCCGTTGGTGCATCGGGGGCTGTATCGGCCGTTGTGTTTGCCAGCATATTTTTTAGGCCGCTAAGCAAGCTGTATCTTATGGGTATTTTACCTATCCCTGCAATTATATTTGGTGTAGCCTATCTTATTTACTCTCATTTTATGAGTAAAAAGCCAGGGGGCAATATTAATCACGACGCCCATTTTATCGGTGCTGTTTTCGGATTTATTTACCCCTTGCTTATCAACCCAGGCCTTATAAAGGTTTTCTTTAATCAGCTGGGTTTATAATGAGCTACGAGCTAACCTTTTATCCGCTATCGAGCCACCATGAAAACTATCATTACGTGGTGATCGTGGCTTTTTATAACGATAAATGTATCTGGGTTCGAAAGCGTAAGGGTACTGATTGGGAAATACCAGGAGGACACGTTGAACCAGGCGAGCTGGTTGTGGATGCAGCACAGCGTGAACTGTGGGAAGAGACGGGGGCGAAAGAGTTTCAACTTACTTCGGTTTGCGATTTTTCCGTTCGATCGGCAGATGGGTATAGTTACAATCGATTATTCTATTGTAAGGTGAACAAATTGGACGATATCCCTGATTTTGAAATGGGTGAGCGCAAGTTTACCAACAAGATCCCAAAGGCTTTAACCCATGGTACAATACAACCTAAGCTAATAGAAAAGGTTTTAGAGGTAATAAAAATTTATAAATTGGACTGTAATAATGAGTAGTAGGCAGTACGTATGGCTTAATGGAGATTTTTTTCGTGCCAACGAACCCACCATCAGCCTAACCAATAGAAGTTTTTTGTATGGTGATGGCTTTTTCGAAACGATACACGCATACGGAACCGAACCTAGGTATATTCATATTCATTTTGCTAGGATAGCGAAAAGCCTTTCGCTGCTTAAAATTCAGCCTCCTGCATACCTAAATGCCGAGTTTTTAAGCAGGGAGATTACTCGTTTACTGAATAAGAATAGAATCTTTGGTAGCGTTCAGGTGCGCGTAACGTTTTATAGAGCGATGGGTGATTCGTATACCCCTGTAACAAATACTTTGGGTATTGCTATGCAGACCCAACCACTGCCTAACGATTACTACTACCTAAATCCCAAGGGGCTGGTTGTTGATGTATTTGCCGATATTCGGAAACCTATAAATATTATTTCATCCATAAAATCGTGTAATGCTCAACTTTATGTGATGGCTCAACTTTTTAAGAATGAATTAGGGGTTGACGATTGCCTGCTTATTAACGATCAGAATAGGGTTATTGAGGCTATCTCGTCGAACTTGTTTTTGGTTGCCAATGGGGCAATATATACCCCATCGCTAGATGAGGGATGCGTTGATGGGGTTATGCGCAGCATTGTAATCGATTTGGCCAAAACGAAAGGGTATACTGTTAATGAGAGTGTGAGTATAGATCCTGATATGGTGGTTGATGCTGATGAGCTCTTTCTTACAAATGCGGTTTTGGGTATCCGGTGGGTGGTGGGTTTGCGCCAAAAACGATACTTTGGTACGGTAAGCCGTAAGCTAAGCGATGCGCTAAATGCCGAAACGTTTGGTGTTTAAAACTAGGATTACGATTTTTCGAAACCGCTCTTAATGAACGTGTTAGCAAAGCCAAACTTTACCTCTGCTTAGCCTGACAACAGAATGAGAACTGCATTTTTTTAGTTTAGTAGCGGGCTAGCGGGGTATATTGTCCAGGGTTTAAACCGAGGGCCCATCTGTTGTACGGCTCTACTCCAAAGGTTTTCTTTCCCAGCCATTATCTGTACCACATCAAGTTCCGAAACTACCCAGCTGTTCTCTTTAATTTCGTTTACTAGCTGGTTTTCGCCCCAGCCCGAGTAGCCAAGGAAGAACCGAATTTGTTGCGGGTTAATTTTGCCTTGAGATATGAGATGAGTAACGATATCAAAGTCTCCTCCCCAGTATAGGTTATTGCCTATGCATTTAGTTTCGGGAATAATATTTCCGAGGGTGTGGATAAAATGAATGCTGTTAGGTGCAACAGGGCCACCTATCGATACGGTTGCCTTAAACTGTGGAAAATCTGGGATTATTTCGTTGAGCTGTACAGATACCATGTTGTTTAGTACAAATCCAATGGTTTCGTTCTCGTTGTGTTCGGTAAGAATAATAACCGCCCGGTTAAAGTAGTCGTCCGCTAGCCTAGGCTCGGCAATAAGTATCTTTCCCTGGCGAGGGGATACGCTTTTGTACTTAATGTTGAAAAAGTCAATATTCTTATCCATCATATTTAGTAGTTAGGAATAAAAAGTGTCTTTTTTTGCTGACTATTATAACCATTTGGGCATGAGTAAACAAATTATATGTAACAAACTTACAAATGGTATGCCAATATACCTTAGGAATTAGCTGTAGACAGATTGACAGGATTGTTATTCTTGTTTTATGTTGCTCTAATGCATAAATACCTAGAGCTTTCTTGCTGATACTACGTACGGTTACTAAAATAGTACCCCTGTGGAGCGTTTGTTGAAAGTTTGTAAAGCGAAAGGTTTGAGAGACAGATTATGGGATACTCCCTTAAAACAAAACAGTTGCCATTTTGCAGCAACTGTTTTTCTGATAATCATGTCGCTAGAGCTCTCAATTTACCCTTTGCTATCTATAAATTCGGTTATATCAACCGAAATTTCCACCACCTTAATAGGATCTCCATTGTCTTTAAAAACAGGGTAGGAGTTTGCTTTAACCACAAACGGTTTGCCATTTTTATTTAGGTATGTTCTAGTTCCTTCCGATGGTCTTTGCAATTTCATATCCTCCCAAAACTTTTTGTATTTCTCCGAGTCAATATTGTTCCCTTTACTAAACAGAACGCTGTGATGTTGGCCAACAAGTTCTTCCTTGGTGTAACCACTGGTTTTGCATAGCATGGTGTTTATGTGGGTTATATTGCCCCTAAAATCGTATTCGAGTATATTTGCAAGCCCACCAATGGCTTCAAGTGTCCATGAGATTTCCTTCTCCTTTCGGCTCATCTCCTCTTGGGTTGCAAGCAGCTCTTCCATATTCTGACGCATTTCTTCCTCCTGGGCCTGCATCTCTTCAGTTTGTTGCTGCGATTGCTCTAGGAGCATTCTGGTTTTAACGTTTACTTTAGCTGTAGCTATGGTTGCGGCGATGCTCTCGGCCACCTTTTCGAGAAACTCAATCTCAAATTCATCGAAGATCTTAAACGAGGCTATCTCAATAACACCCAAAACATGTTCGTTATGTTTTAGAGGGATTAAGATTATGCAATTTGGTGCGGCCTTACCCAGTCCCGAGGTTATGGTTACAAAGTTATCAGGTATTTCGGTTAGGAAAATTGTTTCTCCCTCAAAGGCACATGCGCCCACTAGGCCTTCGCCCATCATTACCTTAATGTCGATGTGTTTTTTTCGTTCCCATGCATATACCGAGTTGGCCTCTAGCGTTATATCGTTTTTGTCCTCATCGTCAACTAAAAATAGTGCACCTTGATTCCCGCCAACATATTTAACAAGGTGTGCTATAACCTCATCGGTAAGTTTTTGCAAATCATCGTTGTTCTGCCTTAATAAATCGGCAAATTTTGCAAATCCTTCGTTCGCCCACACCCTCTTTTTATCTTCGGTTTTCCTCTTATTTTCTTCTTCTTTAGCCTTTTGCAGGCTATTACGCATATTTAAAAGCGATTTGCCCAAAATATCTTTTTCGCCAAGAATTTCAAGCTCACTTTCAAGATGCCCCTTGCCAATGTCGTTTGCAAAGTTTGTTTTCTTGTTAAGGGCTTCGATTGATGTGTTTAGCGAGTTGGCCATCGCCTCAAACTCATCGCCCGTATTAAGGTTAAGTATCAAATTACTAGAGATTTCCCCCTGTTGCATCCTGTTAAGCGATTTGGTAATACGTATAATGGGGCGGGTTACGCTGTTTGCTACAATGACGAGGATTAGGGTGAGCAAAAGCAGTCCAATGGCACCTACCAATAACGATACCCTTTGACTTTTATCGGCTCTCTGGGTAATTACATCCATGGGGATACTAAGTGCTAGCGACCACGTGGAGAATGAGTTACCTGGTTTAATAGGGGCAAAGGTAATGTAGTGCTCTTTACCATCGTTGGTTGTTTGAAAGTAGCTATGCTCTTGACCCTTACTAATTATGTTGCCCAGGTCTTGAGCATCGTAATCCGAGGCAAAAACTTCGCTTAAGGGTTTGTTAATTAGCTCACCATTCTGGTGTGCTGCAATTAGTCCTTGTGTTGAAACTAAAAATGCGTAGCTCCCTGGTACGGGTTCAATTTCTGATACAACCTCCTGTAATCGCGAAAGCCCAATATCAAAACCCACAAGGCCTACGTACTGACCATCTTTTCGAATGGGTGAGAGCAGCGATGTCATTAGTATTAGTTCGCTTTTGGCCTGCGTATCACCTTCATCAACATATGGTTCCAGAATATCCTCCTGATTTAATTTTTTAAAATTACCATAAATTTCCCCGTCACCATCTAAACTTCTGTATTCAATTGACGAAATAATTTCGCCCCCTTCACGCCAAAGGGTAGCGCTGTATCTTCCATAATCTTTTGTGTAGTTAGGAATGTAGCCATAAAATTCCCAGCTGTCCCATATCGAGTATACATGTTTGTTGCTTTCTAGAACTGGCAAATACATCCGTTTAAAAATGTTTTGCCACTGCTCGGTGGGTAGGTCTTTGTAAATTGAAAACGCCTGAGCCAACGTGCGAGTAACTGTAAGGTTTCGTTCAAAATCTTTCTCAATTTTTTGGGCCTCAATTGTGGCTGTTTTCTGAGCGTTTAGCAATGCATCGTCAATCATTGTTTTGCGCGAGTTGGTTACAATATACCCAACGGCTATTATGTATAGTACCATTGATGCGCTTAGTACCGAAAAGAATATCTTTTGCCTTATATTCAGTTTTATTTTCATGGTAGGTATAATTATCAAAATAGATTGCTAAACTTAATTCGTTTTGGCGAAATATCAAAGAAATTTGTCCATATTGATTCTGCTTATTACAAAAATAGTTGTTTTTTAAAAATAATTGTTCTTATCTTCATAATCCATTACACTATTGTCCGGTAAAAACATAATTCTGTATTTTAGATTCTTCGCTTCACTACGTTTCGCTCTGAAACGTATGTTCGACAAAACCGTTGAAAATAGAAATGGCTTTGTCAATGACAAATGTTTAGT
>JAQVYY010000072.1 GCA_028708425.1 Bacteroidales bacterium | reverse complement strand
GATCCTCCAGATCAAATGACTATAAATTGGGGAGGGGTCTATTATTGAATTAAATAATCTATGTCCAGTTCATAGGCATTAAAGAACAGAATTAATGAAAATAAAAATTTAGTCGGTTAATAGTGAAATTTAATCATTATTGCCCGGTAAAAACATAGTTAAATATTATAGATTCTTCGCTTCACTTCGTTTCGCTCTGAAACGTATGTTCGACAAAACCGTTGAAAATAGAAATGGCTTTGTAAATGACAAATGTTTCGTTTTTAGAGGAGGGCTTGGCTAGCGGCTTCGCCGCTAGCCAAGCCCTCCTCTCCCAAATATAACTCAACGCTCTGTCATTCCGACCGTAGGGAGGAATCTATAAATATTAACCGGACATCAACGAAATTTAATGAATAATGCGGGTTAATTGGAAACATGTGTTTTTTTTAAAATAAAGCAGAAAACCCGATATGAACCTTTGCCCCTTTAAGCGCTGGGGCATTGCCCACCTCTTGACCTAAAGCGTAGCTTAGATTTAGTAGTCCACCTGCAGTAAATATATGCGCCCCAACCCCCACACCATATGGATATATAGCTTTGGTTGTGTACGCTACCCCCTGGTCGTAGAAAGCATACAGATTAAACGTGCGCCCCAATCTAAACTGCAGCTCGGCTGTACCGGTAGCAAATGATGGCGTCGTGATTTCGTCCTGATTAAAACCTCTAATAGAGTTATACCCACCTATACGATACATCTCATTTTCGTAAAACCCATCAAGGGGCATGCTTGAGTTTAGTAAGGCTAGGGAGGATGCCCGAAATTCATGCTTAAGAACCACCAACTTTCTGTGTATGGGTGTATATACCACAATATCTAAACTCGATTCTGCAACCACGGTTGACTTAGGCAGTGGTTCTACCTGTTTTTCAATCCGTTGCCCTATGCCTAAGTCGAATTTTATCCAGAAAAGTTTGCTCGCAAAAGGCAGCGCGGGTCGTGTTCCATAGGCATACGATAAATTATAGAGCATAGCGGTGTAATCGCCTAAGCGACTATTAGTAACCAGCGACTTAGATATTTTGTAGCTAATTCCCAAAGCGAATGTACTTTGTGATACAATAAACTTAGCATTTAGCTGCGGATTAACATTAATATAGGTGCTGTCGCTACGATACAACTTAAAGTTTGCCATCATTCCCATCTGCGAACCAAAAAGGTAGTCCCATTCCGACAAAATATTTAGCCTTTGACTACCCTTGGGCAATGCCTGCCATTGTATTGAGTTAGTTTCACCTCGACGAAAAGCATTTAACAATCGCAGGTTAACATCGCCTGTAAGCACGAATGATGGCTTTTGGTTAGGATTTGATGAGAAACCCACTAGACCAGAGAATTGGCTAGACCTACTGTTTGTTAAATACGTATATACCCGGGCTTTTCCAGGTGTAAATTCCACCTCGGTGGGTTTTATCACTTTTATAAAAGGTAGATTCGCCAGCTTGTGGTCATAACCCTGTAGCTGTAAATCGTTATAGGCATTATGCTTGCCAAACTCTAAGTACGACTCGATAAATTTTCTGGATAGCTTTACCCCTCCAAGTATATATAAGGTATCGAGCTTAATAAATGGACCAGGATTTATACTTAAATGAGTAAATACGCTATCTTTAAAAATTTTGGTGCTATCGAATTCAACGTACGCAAACGGAAATCCAGCGTTCTCGAGCCAACCAATGGCTTTATCGGCTGTACTAACCATGGTGTTAACATCAATAACCCCCTTTTTAAAATTGGAATGTACCCCTGCACGTTTTAGCCAAATATCTGTAATGCTATCGGTTTTCACATCGGCCCAGCAGTACTTATTCCCCATAACACCATATGCAACAACCTGATGCTGACTATACTCTAACGAATCGAAACGAGCTGCTATGTAACCCTGCCGATAAAGCTCTGTTAAACAGTTCCTGTAACTAGATAGAATTTGCAGCGTATCAAGCGTTCTTCGGGATTGAAAGCATACTTTACGTTGATTTTTGTCGACAAAAAAAAGGGTGCCCTTAACCTGTGCGCTTAGGCTAAAGCAATACGCAACAAAAAATAAAAGCAAAAGGAAACGCCGCACCATTGTATCTTAGTAATTCGGAATTAGTACTTACCAGTAGATTAAATATCTACTACACTTCAGCTCGATAGGGAATTTATTGTTACGATAATACAACTACTTTAGTGCATGCACTTTCCCCATATAATGAAATCGAAAGCATGCTAACCCCAATTATTCATCCGAATAATTGCTGCCTTTGACAGCGACTAAGCTTCACAACCAATTTTGTTGCCCAAAATTGGGCTCGACTAGGTCGAGGTAAACCACAATAGCATTCATCTTTAACAAATTTGATGAATAATGCGGGCTAAAAAAGTGAAAGCAACTCTACCGAAGCAGACTGACTAACTAATAACGAATAAAAATGCTAAACTAATACTTTACGATAGTATTTTTTTAGGTCAAAAAATCTTAATCACAAAGTATTTCCTTTAACTCCAATTATTCATTCGAATAATTGCTATCTCCCACAGCGACCAAGTTTATCAACCATTTTTGTTACCCAAAATTGGGCTCGACTATGTAGGGGTAACCCGCATTTGCATTCATCTCTTGCAAAGATGATGAATAATGCGGGTTAACAACGTGTTGCCAGCTACTTTTTATGCTAGTTAAAACGAGAATGAAAAATTGCAGGGAATAGCTAGTTACATATCATTATTCATAAAACCCTGTTTATGAAGAACATAAAGAAGCACTTTAGAGAAAGTAACATTATCCTTTTTTGAGTAACGGTTATCGGTAAAAATTTGAGCCAGAGTTTCTTTCTTGTTCTCCTTAAGTAGCTTTTTAGTTAATGGCATTGCCTCCCTAGCAGCATATATCTGGTCGATATCACCTTCAGAATAATCTTGGTAAACCTCGCGGTGAATAATGGCAGGCATAGGCAAGCGGTCGGTTAACTCGGGCTTTTCATCGGGATAACCAAGTACAACTGCAGTAATAGGTACAACGCCTTTAGGCAATTTTAAAATATCGATAATTTTATCGGCTGTGTAGGTAGTTGTTCCTAAATAGCAAATACCTAACCCTTTGTCCTCGGCGGCAATACAAATATTTTGTGCGGCCAGCAGCGCATCAATTGATGCAGTTATAAAAGACAGGAAATTATCGTATCCAGGAGTTGCATCTCGCTGAATGCACCATTTATTAAATCGGTTAAAATCAGCACAAAAAGTTAGCACTACGGGAGCCTGGGTAACCATTTCCTGACCAAAATGACAAGGAAGCAGCTGCTCCTTTATACTCTGATCCTTAGTTACAACAATACTATACACCTGCATATTGCCTGTTGTAGAAGCACGGCTACCAGCGTAAAGAATATCGTTAAGTAAGGATTCGTCAATAGGTGTATTTTTAAACTTACGAATTGAACGATGACTAAGAATAGCTTTCATTTGTATACAGTTTACAAATTAACAATCGGAACTAATAGAATTATCAAGCACAACACAAACAACTATGCTACAACACATTGCTTTTTAGCAAGTGTAGTGATTAGGCTAAGCCTCACAACCAATTTTGTTACCCAAAATTGAGCTCGACTAAGTTGGGGCAACCCGCATTTGCATCCATCTTTAATAAATTTGGTAAAAAATGCAGTATAACAAAGGAACAAGAATTAGTGAAAGTATCAATTAAAATTGCCGTGTTTTACAACACTTCGATATGAAAATATAATGCTAAGCTGGTCGATTATAGCATAGATACATCGAAATAACCCCAGCAGTATACCCCACATCACAGTACCAGAGCACCGTTCTCGGAAATAAAGTAACAGGTAAGACTCAATTCAGAAGCCAACTCCTTTATGCGTGCAACCTGCCAATGGGCAACAGTTTGGTCGACAACAAAAACGTTGGGATTAAAAAGACTAACCAGCTTAGAAAAACATGCGGCAGATTCTCTGTTTATCAGCACCATATCTAAATTCATAGGCTTTTTTGCCGAGTAATGTTTTACGGTTTTAGGATTAGGTATTGCTATAAGCTTACCCTTAAAACTAAACCATTGACCTAGCTCATTATGAGCTATATTGTAAATCCCATTTTCGTGCGTATCTTTTAAATTAAAAACGGGCTGAATAACAATATCTTCTTTTGCCCCTACCCTATTCAAATATCCACCTAGCGTAAAGCTGTGGTGGCTAGCACTACAATTCAACGTATCAGCTGAAAGCAAAGCAAGGTTATTTCCCTTTCGAAAACCTAAAATGGATGCGTGATTATCAGCAAAAACTACCAGCTCACTCGTTTTACTCTGCCTAACATATCGTGCTGACTGCTCGGTAAAAACACCCAGAAAACAAAGTAACATCATAAATAAATATGACACTTTACGATACTGGAGTAGTAACGCAAGCGATACAATGGCTACCACTATGAAAATAGCCTGAGTTGATGAAATAAAGATCCCCTCGCAGGTAGAGTATGGAATACTTTCGGTAAAATGGACTAGGTAGCTTAATGACGAAAGCACTTGGTTAAGCACCCAACCAATAAGGGAACCTACAAAAGGAATAAACGAGCCCAAAATTAGTGCCACTGCTAGATAGATTATAATGGTAGCCAAAGGTATGGCATACAAGTTTGTGAAAAGAAATAGATTCGAGAACTGATTGAAATAGAACAAGCCAAGTGCAAAAGTACCCAGCTGTGCCGAAAGCGATACAACCAGTAGCTGCCAAACAATATCAAGATGACGATTTTTGACATAGATGATTTTGTAAATATGGGGGTAAAAAAAGACAATGGCTAGCACTGCAGCATACGATAGTTGAAATCCAACCTCGGTAATAATCATAGGATTTAAAACCAAAATGATAAAGGCAGATGCACTTAACGTGTTGTATATATTTGTTTTACGACTGAATGCTGTACCAAGGGTTACCAGGCTAAACATTAACGATGCCCTTACAACCGAAGGCGAAAGCCCTGTAAAATACGCATAGAGCCAAAGAAATGCAATAAGTATTAAGGCCTTTAAAATTCTTCCTCGTCGAAATCGGTTTAAAAAGAAGAGTAAGGCGGAAAGGGTTGCAAATAATACACCCACATGCAAACCCGAAACGGCCAAAATATGCATGGCGCCCGAGGCCGAGAATGCCTGTCGGGTTTCCTGGTCGAGTAAATTCTTGTACCCCATCGTAAGAGCCGTTAAAACCGCTAGGTTTTCGCCCTCAATGCCTGCCTTAGCGTAAAGAGAAAGTAGTGATTCTCTGAGTTTTAGCGAAATTGCGTAGTGCCCCTTCTGCTTGTTACCAATTTTAAGCCAATTATCGCTAGGAATAAAAGCAACTCTATGAATGTTTTTCTTTTCAAGATACGCCCTATAGTTAAACTGATAAGGGTTTTGCTCACCTGGAGGCGATTTAAACTGAGCCCTTACCGCAATTATATCGCCATAGGTAAGATGTTTTGACAACGAATCGGAGGCTGAGAAGTAGATGAGGATTTTTTCGTCTACCTGTTCCCACTCATTATTTCGCTGTATCTTTGAAACCTCAGCGGTAACCCTTGTGCTGGTTACCCTAATTTCGGGCATATCAATAAGCCTGACTATAGCACCTAGCTCCGTATTATTTTCGATACCGCTAACCGACTGTTCCTGCTTTGTGATGAAAGCACCCGATATAAGAAAAAAAAGGAAAGTAATAAGACCCAAAACCCACCTGTTATTCCAATGGATTTTGGCATACTGCGAAAGAATAAGGCAAATAGTGAAAATCGAAAAAACAATGATCAAGATATAGAATGGTGGAGCTATACCCAGGTATATATTTGCCGCTATACCAAGCACAAAGGGCAAAAGAAACTTAAAAAAGGGAACCTGAGTATTAAACATAGCTTTTTAGGGTATTTACCGAAATTAGTAAACTCAATAAAACTATACAAAATTTGGTGCCACTTTTTTTTTAAAAAAACAAGAACGAGAATTAATCCTTATATTTTTAAAATTTAGAAAGGGCTCATTTATTTTGTTGCAGCCATCTATTTGTATTTAAAGATTTTTAATTCGCCTTTACTGAGGTTATATTCCCACTAAAACGATGATGAAATATTTCATTATTAATTAGCTATTACAAGCACATTAGCTAATTTTCGATGAAATTTTATACTTTTGAGAAAATGCAATTATCAACCGCTTTAACATTATAATATCTGCATCAAAAAAAAATATCCACATGCAAGTATACAAGCCTAATTTTTTTGCACTAACATTTGCCCTCGTGTTGCTATGTACTGGCCTATCGGCACAAATGCCTGAGCTTAGCACTAAAAAGAGAAGAGCCGCCAAACAGTATAGGATATCGATGAAAGCCTACGATCGTAATGCATATACCGAAGCAGAGCAGGCACTTATTAAGGCGATTGGTATTGACAATAATTTTGTAGAAGCACATATTTTCCTATCACAGGTGTACCAAATAACAGAAAAAAATGAGGAGGCAATTTTTTATGCCGAAAAGGCAATTGCCATTAACCCCGATTTTTTCCCTTTGATCTACTTTAACCTCGGGACAATGTATTTAGAAGTACCAGATTACGAAAAGGCTCAAAAACATCTAGAAAAATTTATCCAGTATAAAAATTTAAGAAAAGAGATTACCGAACTTGCCCATCTTTACATTAAAAACTGTGAGTTTGCTATTAACGCCATGAACAACCCCGTACCATTTACACCAGTTAATCTGGGGCCAAACGTTAATACCCACCTTGATGAATACTGGCCAAGCCTCTCGGCCTCTGAAAGCACATTGGTTATAACCGTTAAAAAACCAATAACATCTACAGGGGAGAATGGCGTTCAAAAATATCAAGAGGATTTTTATATTACCCATACAGACGCTACGGGCGAATGGCAGCCAGTTGAAGACATTGGACACCCAATAAACACGCCCCATTTTAACGAGGGAGCACAATCGCTTACCGCCGATGGGCAAAAAATGTACTTTACCATCTGCCGGGGTTTATGCGATTTATACGTTAGCCAGCGCAACGAGCTTGGCAACTGGCAACGACCAAAGCCATTACCAAAAAATATAAACTTACCCCACGCTAGCGAAAAGCAACCATCCATTTCGCCCGATGGGAAAACCCTGTATTTTGTGAGCAACCGAAAGGATGGGCTTGGCAACTTTGATATTTGGAGAAGCCACAAACTCGATAACAACCAGTGGAGCAATCCCGAGAACCTAGGCGACAGCATTAACACAATATACAACGAGCAATCACCCTTTATACATTTCGATAATAAAACGCTCTACTTTTCATCAAACGGGAGGGTTGGCATGGGAAAACTCGACATATTTATGTCGAAAATGATTGATGATACAACCTGGACTACCCCAAAAAACTTGGGGTACCCGATAAATACACACCAAGATGAGGATGGACTAATTGTAAACGCCAAGGGTACCACGGCATACTACTCATCGGCTGTGGATACTGCAATGGGGCGTGATATATACAAATTTGAGATCCCTCTGGATATCCGACCAACCCCAACATCGTACATTACCGGCACCATTACCGATGCACGCAGCGGATGGCCTGTACAGGCCAACTTTAGCCTTGTAGATATTGCCAATGACAGCACCATAATGGAAGCTGAAGCATCGAAAAACGGTTCGTTTCTGCTTACCATCCCCACCAACCGTAGCTATGCACTTTTTGCATCGGCACCCGAGTACCTATACCATTCGGAGCATTTCGACCTATCGGGCATATTTAGCGCTGACGAACCCTACCGCAAAGATATTGAACTTACCCGCATTCGTATAGGGAGCACAATGGTTATGCGCAACATATTTTTCGAAACCGACTCGTACCAACTTAGGGGCGAATCGGTATCGGAGCTTAACAAGCTTACCGAGCTGCTAAACCTAAACCCAACGCTTAAAATTGAAGTGGGCGGACACACCGACAACGTTGGCAATGAGAGCTATAACCTAACCCTTTCGGAAAACCGAGCCAGCACGGTTGCCCAGTTCCTAGTAGATAATGGCATCAACTCGTCAAGAATTTCATGGAAAGGGTATGGGCTAACCAAACCCATTGGGGATAACGATACTGAAGATGGCAGGGCTGAAAATCGTAGGACTGAAATTAGAATTATTGAAATATAGATACCTAACCCGCATTTGCATTCATCTTTAACAAATTTGATGAATAATGTGGCTAAAATCAAACCTATAAATGTGTAAGAGAGAAAAACATCACATTCCACTATGGTTAAAAAACCTATTCCTCGGTATCCTCAATCATACCAGGTACGTAATCAATCTCACGCTCAGTTTTAGCTACAATGGTGGCAACCATCGCATCGCCCGTAACATTTAGCACGGTTCGGAGCATATCGAGCGGACGGTCGACGGCAAGAATAAGCGCAAGCCCCTCAACAGGAAGCCCCACAGCATTTAGTACAATTATTAGCATTACCATACCAGCCCCCGGCACGGCAGCGGAGCCAATAGACGCAAGGGTAGCCGTAAGAATAATGGTAAGCTGTTGCCCAAGCGTTAAGTCAATTCCAAACACCTGGGCTATGAAAACCGCCGCCACAGCCTGGTATAAGCTGGTGCCATCCATATTTATGGTTACCCCAATGGGCAGAACGAAGCTGGCCACATCGTTACTTACGCCTAGCCCTTTCTCAACCTGCTCCATGGTTACGGGTAAAGTTGCAGCGCTTGAGCTGGTTGAAAATGCCACTAGATGAACGGGAAACATGGTTTTATAAAAATCGCGGAAGCGAATTCCAGCAAAAAATCGCAAAAAGGTAGGGTAAACAATAAGAGCCATGAATAGGAGTCCGGCGATTACAACAAGCGCATACAATCCAAGGGTAGCAAACAGCTGTAACGAATCGGCAACGTTATCGCCCGAGAAATCGACCACCAGCCCTGCTAGTAAAGCCATAACCCCAATGGGCGCAAATTGCATTATAAAATCGATGATTTTTAGAATTACATCGCAAAAGCCAGCCATAAAGTCCTTAACTACCTCAACCTTTGGGTTTTTCAGCATAACCAACGCCAATCCGAATAGGATAGCAAAAAATATTACCTGCAACATTTTGGAGTTGTTCGATGCTGCGCTCACAATATTTTCGGGAATGATATCAACCAAAAACTGGAGTGGCCCGTCCGATTTGAGATCATCTAGTGTAATTTTACGCCCCTCGATATCCTGAGCATACTGCTCTGTGAGCTCTATGCGCTTTTCTTCTGGGAACGACTTACCAGGCTTCAAAAAATTAACCAATAAAAGCCCCACGGCTATAGCAATAACAGTAGTTATCAAATAGTACGATATGGTTTTGAGCCCTATCCTCGAGAGCTTGGTAATATCGGTTAACCCTGCTATTCCCGTTACCAACGATGCAAAAATTAACGGCATGGCCACAAGCTTAAGCATATTCAGAAAGATTAGTCCGAAAGGCTTAATCCAATCGCTAACAACCCATCCTATTCCTGCTGAAACGGCCACAATACCAACCACAACGCCAACCAACATCCCGATTAAAATTTTTGCATAAAGAGGTGACTTTTTCCACATAACATCTATTTTTTGAGAATCAAATATATTGATTTTACAGGCTTTGAAAAATAAAAGTTAAAATAAAACAAGTATCATGCTGATTATGAGCATAAAAAAAAGCCGGAACTCTCCGGCTTCATATCTAAAAATATTTCCTGCTACTTTTCGTCGCATTCCTTGCAACTATCGCAACCTTCCTCATGATTATGCTCCGGATTATGAGCATGACCCCCAACAAGTTCCTCGGCACTAGCGTCGCGAATAGCCTCAACCTTACCCGCAAAATGCAAGTCTTTGCCTGCTAACGGGTGGTTAAAATCCATTACAACATGGTCCTCCTTAACTTCAACAACTAGCCCGTTCATTTGGTTTCCCTCCTGGTCAACCATTGGCAAGCGTGCTCCCACCTGAAGTAAACCCTCATCTATTTTTCCATCGCGCTCAAAAATATTTTTGGGCAAATTTAGCACGTACTCTTTAACAACTGGGCCGTATGCTTGATCGGCTGGGATTGAAAAGTCGAAGTTATCACCAGCTTTCATGTCCTTAATATTATTTTCGAAAGATGGTATCAGTGCACCATTTCCATAAATAAATTGCATTGGGTTTTCTACCTCTGCTCTATCAACAACCTCTCCTTCTACCTTTAGCTCATAGCTCACTGAAACTACCTTATCCTTTGTAACGTTCATAAAAATATTTTTTATTGATTAGTAAATTAATGAGAATTATTTTCTCGGCTCAAAGGAACGTCATTAATTAAAAATAAACAAACCACAGTAAAATATATTTGTTTAAAGGCCGAATATTACAAGGTTGAACAAACTTTATTCTTATACAATATAGTATTGTAATGGCTTATTTACACATCGTTGTATATTTTTTTTAAAAAACATGCAATTTTTTACGCTTTACTTAATCCGCTGTATGATTGGCACTTACACCTCTTTGAGTGTACGTCAATGTCTCATAACAAAAAAAACGCTAAAAAATAGTTGTAAAATCAAATCAAATCATCATCTTTGTTCCGTAGTAATTTAATTTTATTTATCAAAATTTTCACCAATTCATTATGAAAGGAAAAGTAAAATGGTTTGATGCAGCCAAAGGTTTTGGTTTTATTCAAACTGAAGAAGGCAATGACGTTTTTGTACATTACACAGGCATTGCAAAAGAAGGTTTCAAACGCTTAGACGAAGGTCAAGAAGTTGAATTTGAAATTACAGAAGGTAAGCGAGGCCCACAAGCTACCGATGTTAATGTTATAGAATAAAAAAGTATTATTCTATATACGCAGTACGAAAAAAGGCTTTGGTTTCCAAAGCCTTTTT
The DNA here is from genome assembly GCA_028708425.1 of Bacteroidales bacterium. Classification (GTDB taxonomy): domain Bacteria; phylum Bacteroidota; class Bacteroidia; order Bacteroidales; family Tenuifilaceae; genus Perlabentimonas. Next base: position 224 of record JAQVYY010000072.1, on the reverse strand, counting down.
CTATTGGGGTTGCTTTATATCAATCATTTACCTATTGAGAAAAACGTACCAACTATTACAACCCTCTACCATAAAAACAGCTTATACATCTTTTGAATTTTTATCAGTAGTGACCGAGTAAATTTTAAAAAAACGGGGTTACTCCTAAAAAGTTTCACCCCTTGTTGTAATTTTGTTTTTCCACAAATAAAAAAACAACATGAGCAAAGATAAAGAGATTCGTT
>JAQVYY010000071.1 GCA_028708425.1 Bacteroidales bacterium | reverse complement strand
CTCTCCCCATAAAATCGTCCCCGATCGTGCCCTCTAAAAACCGATTCCGTTGAACCGGGCTGCAAAGGTAAGCATATTTTTTGCTCTGGCAAGTTTTTCTTGAAAAAAATTAAACTTTTTTACCCCCATCATCCATCCCTACTTACCAGCACAATAAACAAAAGAACTTTCCCAAAGCGGGTGCAAAGATAACGCAACAAATACATACTTTCCAAACTTTATGAAAGAAAATTTAGTGTTTTTATTACCCAATTTTCTATATGATTGATATTGCATATTTTATGCAATAAAAAAATAAATAAAACTAAACTTAACTGCGTTGCTGTATATAAATATAGGTGTGATGTAATTCAGCTGCACAGTTTGATGCGTATGATTTAACCCCAATTATTCATTCGAATAATTGCTATCTCCGATAGCGACTAAGCCTCACAACCAATTTTATTGCCCAAAATTGGGCTCAACCTGGTCGGGGTAGCCCGCATTTGCATTCATCCTTACTAAATTTGATAAATAATGCGATTTAGGCTAAACCTATGCCGAACGGAGATTGAAAGTCTATAGCATATTTCGTATCGCCAAACTTTACGACCTCGATGAGGTTGAATGCATTGCGAAAATTTCACGTTCTAAGAACATTTGAACACTACATATTTGAGTGTTTTGTTCTATAAAAGTATGACTCCCTTCATTTTATTGTTGAATGGGGATACGTACATAAAACAATAGAGATGCGCAATTGATGGCTCCTACGAGGTGGTGAATTTTAATGCAGTTCCCTTAACCGACTCGTTAAAGGTGCCATTTACATATACTAAACGACCATTAACAAATGTATGGGTAACCTTTGAACCGAATGTTTCGCCCTCGAGTGGCGACCAGCCACATTTGTATAGAATGCTTTCGGGAGTTACTTTCCATTTGGCATTTGGATTAACTAGAACCAAATCGGCGTGATAGCCCTCGCGGATAAACCCGCGTTTTTCGATTCGGAATAGCTCTGCTGGGGCATGGCACATCTTATCGACTACCATTTCAATTGTAAAAATGCCCTTGGCAACCATTTCGAGCATTGCAATAAGTGAATGCTGAACCATAGGCCCACCAGATGGTGATGTGCTATAAGGGTTTGATTTTTCGGCAAGCGTATGCGGAGCATGATCGGTTGCCACTAAATCTAGGGTGTTATTTTTAAGGGCATTAATCAACCCCATTCTGTCGGACTCCGCCTTTACGGCTGGATTCCATTTTATTCGCCAGCTAAGCGTATCGTAAAAAGTATCGTTAAACCAAAGGTGATGCAAGCAAACTTCACCCGTGATGCGCTTTTTAGAAATAGGTAGCTTATTGGAGAGCAGTTGCATTTCCTTTTCGGTAGAAAGATGCAGTATGTGTAACCGTGCGTTAAACTGCTTTGCCATTTTAACCGCTAACGAGCTACTTAGATAGCACGCTTCGGCGCTGCGAATATTTGGATGTGCACTAAAGGGTATGTTATCGCCATACTTTTTAGTGTATAAAGCAAGGTTGGTTTTTATCGTATCCTCATCTTCGCAATGGGTAGTAATTAGCACGGGCGAAGCCCTAAAAATTTGCTCCAATGATTTAGGATTATCTACTAGCATGTTGCCTGTTGAAGAGCCCATAAAAACCTTAACACCACAAACATTCTCGGTGTTTATTTTAGGGAGAAGATCGACGTTGGAATTGGTTGCACCAAAATAGAAGGAGTAGTTTGCCAGAGAATGCTCTTGTGCAATACGATGTTTACTATCTAATTCTTCGAGCGTTGTTGTTTGGGGATTAGTGTTCGGCATTTCCATGAACGAAGTAACGCCGCCCGCCACAGCTGCTTTTGATTCGGTATAAATTGTCCCTTTGTGTGTAAGCCCTGGCTCACGGAAGTGCACCTGATCATCGATAACTCCAGGAAGCAGAAATTTTCCGCTTCCATCGATAATTTCATCGGCAACAATTGGCTGGGAAGCATTCGTAATAATCTGGCCGATAAGTCCATTTCGAATAATGACACTGCCTAGAAAATGGCGTCCTTCGTTAATAATTGTAGCATTTTGAATAGCTATTGTACCCATAAGAATTGTTAATTACTTCACCTAACTATACAGGTTCTTTATCGTATTTTTTAAACATACTCTTAATTTTCATACTTATAACCCCCCAAAAAGCCTCGTTAAATATCCCCCCACTCATTTTTGACACACCCTCTCTTCGCTCAGTAAAAACAATTGGTACCTCCACCACGTTAAAGCCCATTTTCCAGGCGGTAAACTTCATCTCAATTTGAAAAGCATAGCCTATAAAACGTATGCTATCAAAATCAAACGCTCTAAGAACCTTAGCCTTATAACATTTAAACCCAGCCGTAGTATCCATGATTTTCATTCGTGTAATAAACCGAACATATGACGAAGCAAAGTAGGACATAAGTACACGTTTCATGGGCCAGTTTACCACATTTACACCATTAACATAGCGAGAGCCAATAGCTACATCGGCTCCATTTTGACATGCGGAGTAGAGCCTTTCGAGATCATCGGGGTTGTGAGAAAAATCTGCATCCATCTCAAAAATAAAATCGTACCCATTGCTTAAAGCCCATTTGAATCCTGCAATATATGCAGTACCCAACCCCTGCTTACCCTCTCTTTCAATAAGATGTAATCTTTCGGCAAAATGATCCTGTAATTTTTTTACAACAGCAGCAGTGCCATCAGGAGATCCATCGTCGATTACAAGCAAATGGTATTCGCCTGGCAATGATAAAACTCTACGCACCATGGGCTCGATATTATTTATCTCGTTGTATGTGGGTATTATTACTACTTTTTTATGCATTGTACGTATTTATAAATTATTAGCGTTACAAATATATGAAAGTTACCTAAAAAAATGGTTTTTTGTATCAGGCTTATGGAAATTGTCTGAGTTAAACAGAACTTTCAGAAAGAACTGCTGCTGATGATGTATTTTTTGCTCGGCAAAATGCAGTGAAATACCAAACATGGCTTTTACACTATCGAACAGCAATGGGTTAAAATATATATCGAGCCTATTGTACCGTTTTAGCTGATAAAACGGATCGCCCCAGTCGAGCTTATGCCCCTGACCTACATATAAGGTGTTGGTAACACCAAACCCTCTGTGCTGGATTTTAACTTCGAAAAGCAAGCCCAAGGGAGTTTCCCAATCCGTAACACCCCTTGTTCTCTGATATGACTGCATTCCTCCAACGGACAGCGATAAGGAATCGACATAGAAAGCGCCATTAAGATTTGCCCCAACGGATAGATATGCCACTCCATTATCTCTTAGCGGGCTGTTTGGGTCGGGTACGTTGGCGCTGGCATAATGGTACATATAAATATGGTTCTTGAGAAAGAATAATCCACGACTATACGTACCAAATGTTCCCATTATAAACGTTTCCCTAGTGGTCTCGCTTTTCCTACCAGTCCAATCGAGATATACACTTTGGCTACCACCACCCTTATGGTAATTCCATAAAAGCCCCTGAATATTGGGGTTATAATAGGTTAAAACATCGTGATAGATTGCTTTTGGTGAGCAAGCGTAGATATCATTCTTACTAAAAGAACCGAAAGTAAAATTAAAGTTTTGCCCCCTATACCTATAGTACAGCTGAAAATCGAAATCGGCAATTAGCTTCGTATGGCCAAACTCGCTAAGCATAGAGAACCCCACGCCAAAAGTATGAATAGTATCTTTTACTAAATGAAACTCTGGGACAAGCTGTGTGCCGAGTAAAGACTCAGGAGGCTGTAGCTGCGATTTATACTCCCTATTATCGGCAAATCCATTAAGGCCAATGCTCCATGATGTGCTCTGTGCAACTAAATTTGCACCTTGTAACATAATGGTAAAACCAAATACGATACAAAATAATCTAATTCTCCTACCTCTAACTTTGCGTTTCATTTTCATAAACTACACGAATTGTGCTGCGGGTTTTTTGTTGCAAAAAAATAGTTTTGCCTTTCATTAAACGGGCAAATTCACCTTCATCATAATGCCTAATGGTGAGTAGCTCCATATTCTTGTTGTACTTAACATCAAACGAATGGTTTAGCTCATCAATCGCATTGGGAAGGAAATGAACCTCGCTATCAACCGAAATGGTAAAGCTAATTGCAGAGCTTTGCACAATATTAGCCTTAACACGATGCTTGTATAGGATAGCAAAAATTTTGCTAAGGCAATCCTCAATAACAAAAGAATAGTCGCGTGGCGTTAGCGAGATAAGAACCTGATTTGGCTTTAAAACAAATATAGGCGGATAAGGAATACTCTCTTCGGTTTGAAAAACTCGTGTACCTTGCGCTGTTGGATTAGCAAAAGATTTTACGAACAGCGGAATATCTTTATTCTGAAGCGGTTTAATTGTCTTAGGATGAATAATCTGGGCTCCACAATAGGCCAGCTCTATTGCCTCTTTAAACGATATCTCGTCGAGCTTAATGGTACTTGGAAAGATACGAGGATCAGCATTAAGCACCCCGTCAACATCTTTCCAAATTGTAACGCTGCTAGCATTTAATAGGTTAGCCAGTAGTGCGGCAGAATAGTCGGACCCTTCACGCCCTAAGGTTGTAGTAAATCCATCGGCAGTACCTCCAATAAACCCTTGGGTAACAAAAATTGTATTATCGGTATGCTGAAAAGTTTCCCGACATAATATTTCGGATGCGCTGTAATCAACATTCCCCTCTCTGAAATTGCAGTCGGTTCGCAGAACTTTACGAATATCTACCCACTGATTAGTTACACCCACGGCATTAAGGTAAATAGCTATAATTTTAGTTGATAATATCTCGCCAAACGGAATAATTTGGTCGTAATAAAAATTGTAACTACCGCTGGGCTTTGCCCTTAAAGTGTTGAGTAAGTCATTAAAAACCGCTTCGATATCAGCAATTTTTTGTGGACAAACGGTTTTAAAAAGCTGATGGGCTATTTCGAGGTGATAGCTTTTCAATTTTTCGAAATTACTCCACATGCTGCTATCGCCATCCAAAAAATTTGAGAGTATAACCTCAAGCGCATTGGTTGTTTTCCCCATTGCCGAGGCAACAACAACCAGCGAACCACGTTGAGTTTTAACAATACGCCACAGGTTTTCGACGCCCTCGGCGTTTTTAACTGAAGCTCCTCCAAACTTTAAGATGCTAAGCATTGGCCATGAAAAAAATTATGTTGTAACTGTTAGGTGTACCAAAAGTAAAAATATTCAACTATCAGATAATGCTTTTACTAAACATGCAAAACGAATTCACAAAGGGTTTGTTTACATACAATAAATCTAGGCTCTATTCGGCTGTAAAGCTACAATTTTTTTTACTATAATAATAGGTTCAAGAGTTTTCAAGTATATACTTATGCCTATCGCTAGGCAAAATGTTATTACAAAACGAGCGCAATCGATTTAAATTAAGAAAAAATCTTAATAACTTGACCAATAATAGGTAAAATTGCTAACTTTGAGACTAAAATTAATATCAAATAATCTAACAAGTTTATGGGCTATTCGATAAGGACGCTTACACAGTTTATAATTGAGCGACAAGCTGAGTTTCCGTACGCTACAGGAGAGTTCACACGCCTTCTTTACAATATGGGTATTGCAGCTAAAGTATTGCATAAAAAAGTTAACAAGGCAGGGCTTGTTGATATACTGGGTTTAGTTGGCGAGGTAAACGTTCAAGGAGAAGAACAAAAAAAATTGGACGTTTTTGCCAACTGGCGATTTATACAATCGCTTAAAACGTCGGGCGAGTGCTGTGGAGTAGCATCGGAAGAAAACCAGGAAATAATTACTTTTGACGATGACCTATCGCTAGATGGAAACTACATTGTATGCATGGATCCACTCGACGGCTCATCAAACATTGATGTAAACGTATCGATTGGCACCATCTTTAGCATATACCGACGGATTAGCCCAAGAGGAACTCGGGCCGTTCTTGAAGATTTTATACAACCAGGCACGAAACAAGTTTGCGCTGGATATATTATTTACGGATCTTCGACTATGCTTGTTTATACAACAGGCCACGGTGTACATGGTTTTACCCTTGACCCCTCGATAGGTGAATTTTGCCTGTCGAACTCCAATATAAAAACGCCCAATAACGGCAGTATATACTCAATAAACGAGGGCAACTATGCTAAAATGCCTAGAGGCGTTCAGCAATATATAAAGTATTGCCAGGTTGAAGATAAAGATACCAATCGCCCCTACTCGGCTCGATATATTGGCTCGTTAGTGGCTGATTTTCACCGGAACCTGCTTAAGGGAGGCATATTTTTATACCCGCAAACTGCTGCTGCACCTAACGGAAAGCTTAGGCTTATATACGAATGCAACCCTATAGCATTTTTGGCCGAAGCGGCAGGAGGGAAAGCAACTACAGGCACCGAAAGAATTTTAGATATAAAACCGGCAACCCTGCACCAAAGAGTACCTTTTATAGTTGGGTCGAAAGGTATGGTTGAAACGGTTGAGGAAAAACTTCGAGAGTACGACTAAACCATAGATTGCGTTACGGATTTCTATCCATTCCGATAAAAAAATGGCTGAGATGCAACTCCTCAGCCATTTTTTTGTGTAGCGTGCTTAAACCCTATAGCAACTCATCAACATCAAAAGATTTTATAAACTGCAAACTTTTATCCATCTCTTTGTACATCACAACATCCTCCTCGATAAACCTTACCTGCTTACGGTACATGGCAATAAATTTTTCGAGTGCAGGCGAAGTTTTGGCAGGGCGGCGGAATTCGATGGCCTGGGCCGCATTTAGCAGCTCGACAGCTAAAATACGCTCAACATTATCAACTACTTTTATGAATTTGGTTGCGGCGTTGGCCCCCATGCTAACATGGTCCTCCTGCCCATTTGATGATACAATACTATCGGTTGAAGCGGGAGAGCAAAGCTGCTTGTTTTGGCTAACCATTGATGCAGAAGCATACTGAGGTATCATTAAGCCTGAGTTTAAACCTGGGTTTGCCACCAAAAACTCGGGCAGACCACGTAACCCAAATATTAGCTGCGCCACCCTGCGCTCCGATATATTACCAAGCTCGGCAAGTGCAATGGCAGCAAAATCGAGACTTAGTGCAAGTGGTTGGCCATGGAAATTACCACCCGAAATAATTAAATCCTCATCGGGCCAAATGGTTGGATTATCGGTAACGGAACTAATTTCGGTTTGTACAAGCTGCGTTACGTAAGCCAAAGCATCCTTTGAAGCCCCGTGTACCTGGGGAATGCAACGGAACGAATAGGGATCCTGAACATGCTTTTTGGGGCGAGAAATTAGCTCGCTACCCTCAAGCAGCTTGCGCACGTTTGCTGCGGTTTCAATTTGACCATTATGCGGTCTAACAGCATGTAAGTTAGGATGGAATGGTTCAATTCTACCATCGAATGCTTCAATTGATAGCGCACCAATAATATCGGCCAGTTTTATAATACGGAAAGTTCTGAGTAAACCGTAAACTGCGTGCGAACTCATAAACTGCGTGCCATTGAGTAGGGCAAGTCCCTCCTTCGATTGTAGTTCAATGGGTTCCCATCCAAACTCTTTTAACACATCTGCGGCATCGCGCTTTTGCCCTTTGTACCGAACCTCGCCCTCGCCTATAAGCGGGAGGAATAGGTTAGCCAAAGGTGCCAAATCACCCGAAGCACCAAGCGAACCACGATCATACACAATTGGCAAAACATCGTTGTTATACATATCAACAATGCGCTGAACGGTAACCAGCTGCACTCCTGAATTACCCAACGAAAGCGCATGGGCTTTAAGCACAAGCATTAGCCTTACAATTTCGGGTGCTACCTCGTCGCCAGTGCTGCAGGCGTGCGACATAACCAAGTTTTTCTGCAGCTGCGAGAGCTCATCGTGCGAAATGGTTTTATTGCATAACGAACCAAAGCCAGTGGTTATACCATATATAGGTGCATCGTGATTCCCCATCTTCTTGTCGAGATACTCGCGACAATGATTGATTAGCGATTTTGATTCGCTGGAAACCTCGAGTTTGTGTCCTCCCTCTTTCAACTCGCCTAACAAGTCGTATGTTAGCGGTTTTGAAGATATTGAATGTATCTTTGTCATATTACCTGTTTTTTTATGAAAGCTCTCTTTGCAAAAAATTCTGAATGTCCTGTTTATTAATAGTTTCTTGCTCGCCTGTACTCATATTCTTTATTGAAATTTCGCCTTTTTGCATTTCCGACTCACCCACAATGGCGACAAACTGAATGTTTTTCTTGTGGGCATAATTAAACTGCTTTTTCATTTTTACTGAATCGGGATACAGCTCGGCAGAAACTCCCAATGATCGTAATTTATGTAGAATTGGTAAGCAGTAGACAGCCTCCTTTTCTCCAAAGTTGGCAAACATTACCTGTGAGCTAGCCAGTAGGCTCTCGGGGAAAATATTTAGATGCTCCATCACATCGTAGATACGGTCGGCACCAAACGATACACCCACGCCCGACATATCTTTCAGCCCGAATATTCCGGTAAGGTCATCGTACCGACCGCCACCGCAAATACTACCCATGGCCATATCGTTGGCCTTAACCTCGAAAATACTGCCTGTGTAATAATTTAACCCACGCGCCAGCGACAGGTCGAGTTCAACGGTTGTTGTTAAACCCTCAATCGACTCAAGGTTCTTAAAAATCGACCTCATCTCCTCTATGCCTGCAAGGCCAACCTCTGAAGTTGCCAGAGCGGTTGTGAGCAAATCCAACTTTTCGTTATTGGTACCCTGTAGTAATATTATAGGTTGCAGCTGCCCAATGGCTTTTTGTGATACTCCCTTTTCGGCAAACTCACGATTTACGGCCTCAATACCAATCTTGTCAATCTTATCAATGGCAACGGTAATGTCTATTAACCTTTCGGCTTCGCCAACCACCTGGACCATGCCGCTCAAAATTTTTCGATTATTCAGCTTGATGGTATTATTAACACCCAGCTTACGAAACACCTCATCGATAATGAGAATGAGCTCTACCTCATTTAGCAACGAATTTGAGCCAATCACATCCACATCGCACTGGTAAAACTCGCGGTACCGACCTTTTTGGGGTCTATCGGCACGCCATACAGGCTGAATTTGGTACCGCTTAAAGGGAAAGGTTATACCATTCCGATACTGAACCACGAAACGGGCAAACGGCACGGTTAGGTCATAACGCAAGCCTTTCTCGCAAATTTGGGTTGAAAGCGCATTGGCATTATCGGATGATATGCTGCTGGGGTCAATGCCCTTGGTAAAATCGCCAGAATTCAAAATTTTGAAGAGTAACCTATCGCCCTCATCTCCATACTTACCCAGTAGGGTTGAGAGAGTTTCCATTGCCGGAGTTTCGATGGGCTGGTACCCATAGGTTTTAAAAACCGACTTAATGGTATCGAAAATATGGTTACGCTTCGCCATTTCGATGGGCGAAAAATCGCGTGTACCCTTTGGAATACTTGGTTTTGCTGAAGCCATTTAACTATCTTCTTTTTTAATGAGTTGCAAAGATAGAAAATATTGGGGGAAAAGTATGGCGAGTTTTTGAATTGTGGTGGGGTATTAAGCTGTTGTACAACTCGTGTTTTTTGCTGAAAGTTTTGCACTATGTCGAAAAAAGAAAGCTGAGAAAGCCCTATTTTATAATTTGAACCCCAAACTCATTAAAATATGTTCTGTTAACAAATTCATCAAGCCAATTATAGAAATCTGTAATCTCTTTTTCATTAGAATTTCCTTCTCTCCATTTATTAAGATACTCCTCCGTTCTATAGAAAATTGATTTTTCGGCAACCTCAATTTTTTGAACAAACCCTGTTTTATCCGAATTGATAAGCTTCGAAATTTGCAAGTACTTATAGCCTGCAGAACGCTTAATGGGATAACATTGGTCTTTTAGCTGCATTGCCATTTCGTTTAGCGGCGAGTTACCCGAGCCATTGTTGAGCAAAACTTTGGGCAAGTTATTTCCGCCCCCAACCCATACCGGAAGCGTAATACATGTATTTGGAAAACCTACCGTTGTCCAGATTGTGGTCAAATTGCTAGGTTCCCCTTTCTTAACACCCTCTATTAGTATTGCTGAAGAAGATCCGTGACGGGTAATAAAATCGCCAGAGTTAATAAAATGCTGACCCTCAGGCACATTTTCAAACTCTGCCCTAAAATCCTTATTTAGAACAGCATGCTTGAAGCATCTTGAAAAATCCTGAATAACTGTTTGGTAGTTAAGTTGGCCCATAGACTCAGCCTGATAGAAAATATCTTGAGCGGTTTGAAAGCGGATAAATCCGTAACCAATATCTTTCTTTCCAGTAAATGAAAAATTTGTCCGAAGAATATATCCGTTGGGCGCTTCGGCAGAGTTGTTGGCATCGAATTTTGTGTAGGTATAATTGTTAACCTCATAAAAAGCGGCGCCACCTTGTGCATCAATAACACCAAAATGAGATGCTAATCCCATTGGTTTTGCGGTACTATTAAGTAGCTGCTCAAAATCTTCGAGCGTTGCGCACTCCATAAGTGCCAGCTTCATAAAAACACCTTCCAAATCTTTTTTCGATGTGGTATCGTCCATATTCACATTAAACGAAGCGCTATTCATAATAGAAAAACCAGTTGAATTGGCTCCTCCCCATACCTGTTCTCCCTCCACATCTTCCGAATTAACAAGTCCAACGTAATGGTATTTCCCATCTTCGAAATACATCATCCTGTTTTTGAGAAAGTCGGTATCTCGCAATTTCCAGATCATCGGACGGCCGTCTTTTGTATGTTTGCCAGATATTACAGCCGTTGTACAAGCGATTCCTGCATTACCCAGAAATAAAGAGATTGCAATTATTAGTATTTTCTTCATTTGTTGAACCTATTAAAAATTTAAAATTGCTCTTACTTCAAAACTTTCCACAACCTAGGGAATAAACCGAATTGCCAACGGATAGATAAATCGCTCTCCGTTATTCGCTTTAACCGAGGCAAGTATAGTAATACCTAAATTGAGCGATTCATAATTCCACTGTTTCTTTTCTTCTCGCTTGGCTCAAAAAATTAGTTGATTTTTAAGGACGGGATTGTGAAAATAATTCTTTTCTCTGGTTTAGGGTATTTTTT
>JAQVYY010000070.1 GCA_028708425.1 Bacteroidales bacterium | reverse complement strand
GCAAGAAAAAAAGTATTGAATGTCACGAGAGCTATTTACGAAACTATAAATATTGAAGAGCTATGGAAACGCTGTCAGTCGCCGCCGCAAATACAGCTTGTGTAAGGCAAAGTAATATATATCAGGACTTTAAACCATAATGGTAATGGGAAAGGTATGCCGATTCCAGTAAAAATGGCATAAAACCCCGGATAATAATGAGAAAAAATACCCTAAACCAGAGAAAAGAATTATTTTCACAATCCCGTCCTTAAAAATCAACTAATTGTTTGAGCCAAGCGAGAAGAAAAGAAACAGTGGAATTATGAATCGCTCAATTTAGGTATAACTTACAACTAACTTAATAACTGTTCAAATGAAGAAAAAAGACCTGCTAAAGGATGTTGTGAAGCACATCGATATTAAATCGTTCGACTCAACTCCTATTATTAACTCAATGCGCGACATGTCGTTCACATCGCGAGATACGGCCGTAGCAACCGATATTTTTGAAATGATGCTGGCCGATAAGGACTGCAGCAACTGGCTGGTTATTGCTGGAAGTACTAGTGCCGGCGGATGCATGCAGGTTTATGTAGACATGGTGAAAAATAATATGGTGGATGTGGTTGTTGCTACCGGTGCAACAATTGTTGATATGGATTTCTTTGAAGCGTTGGGCTATAAACACTACAAGGGAACCCCATTTGTTGACGATAAATATCTTCGTGACAACTATGTCGATAGAATTTACGACACCTATATCGATGAGGAGGAGCTTCAGGTGTGCGACGAAACCATCAAAAAAATTGCCGATGGAATGAAGCCAGGTGCCTACAGCTCACGAGAATTTATTAAAGAGATGGGGCGTTACCTAACCAAGCATTCCGTTAAAAAGGATAGCTTGGTGCAAGTATGTTACGAGAATAATGTGCCCATCTTTGTGCCAGCATTTAGCGATTGTAGCGCTGGGTTTGGGCTGATGAAAAATCAGGTGGAAAATCCCGATGCACACGTTTCAATCGACTCGGTTAAGGATTTTCGTGAGCTTACCGACATAAAAATTGCTGGTAAACACACCGGTCTGTTTATGATTGGTGGGGGAGTACCCAAAAACTTTGCTCAGGACACCGTTGTTGGTGCCGAGGTGCTGGGTCACGATGTGCCAATGCATAAGTATGCAGTGCAAATTACCGTTGCCGATCCACGCGATGGAGCATGCTCTAGCTCAACCCTTAAAGAAGCTTCTTCGTGGGGTAAGGTTGACACGGCCTACGAGCAAATGGTGTACGCCGAGGCCACTAGCGTTCTTCCCATCATGATAAGTTTCATTTACCACAAGGGCACATGGAAAAACCGCAAGAAATACGAGTGGGCTAAGCTTTTTGATAAGTAGATTGCCTGTGATTCGTTGGCAATACTATAATAATGGAAAGGGGACGCAAAATGCGTCCCCCTCTTATTTGATTTATGTTATGACCATGGTTGACCGTATTCAAAAACGTTTGTAATTTTATTAACCCCAATTATTTATTCAAATAATTGGGGTTAAGTTTCTCTCAACATAATCAGTCAAGATAAAATGTTTATATTCGCGAATTCAAAACTTTAACCAAAACCATAATGCTACGTTTCTGCCTTTTAGTTATCACACTTGTGTTAAGTACAAACCTTTTCAGTCAAGACCCTCTCCCACGGCATATGACCCAAGCCGAAAAGCTTATCTGGAATGACTACCTAAGAAATTATCCAGCTGATAGGGGTACTGCACCTCCTGCTGAAATTCCACGAACTCCTGGCGAATGGGAAGAAATGCAGGGCGTGATTGTAACGTGGGCTTCCTATAACTCAAATCTTCGCGAAATTGTTCGTTATGCTAAGCAATACGTTACCGTATATATAGTTTGCAGTAGTCCTTCAAGCGTTCAGAGTTACCTTGCCAGTGATGGTGTAGACTCCGATAATATTGTTTTTATTAGTGCCAATTACAATTCTGTTTGGGTACGCGATTATGGTCCGCAGAGCATCTACCTTAACGGAACTAACGAGTTAGCCTTTGTTGACTGGGTATATAATCGTCCACGTCCTTCTGATGATGTAATACCCTCTGTTATGGCCAACGAATTAGGTGTACCCATCTATCAGATGACCCAATCGCCCAATCGCCTAGTTGCCACTGGGGGCAACTTTATGGCCGATGGTTTTGGACAGGGATACTCGTCGAAACTTATCCTCGATGAGAATTATAACCTTACCGAAAATCAAATTGACGATATTAAGCATAACTACATGGGTATTAGTCCATACGCCAAAATGACAAACCTCCCCTACGATGGTATTCACCACATCGATATGCATATGAAATTGCTGGATGAGGAGACCCTGCTAGTTGGGCAATACCCCACAGGCGTATCCGATGGGCCTCAAATTGAAACCAACCTAAATTACATTCTAGATAATTACCAAACGCCCTACGGAAGACCATATAAGGTGGTACGTATTCCCATGCCTCCTGATGAGTATGGTGGGTACCCGTCAAATGGATCCAATTACCTTACCTATACCAATGCAACTATCCTTAACGGCCTGGTGCTTGTACCCATATACGGGCTAGCGCAGGATAATGAGGCGTTGGAAATATATCGCGATGCCATGCCAGGTTACCAGGTTGTGGGTATTAATATGCGCAACGTTATTTCTGCTAGTGGCGCAATACACTGCATTACCCGCGAGATTGCAGCCAACGACCCCATTTTTATTGGGCATGCTCCCCATCGAGAAGAGGTTAACTACTCAACCGATGGATATACCATAGATGCAACCATTGAATCGGCCCAGGGTATAAGCAGCGCTTCGGTTTACTGGAGTACTGACACCACGGCGGGATTTAACCAGGTTGAGATGCAGCTGGTTGATGAAACAAACTATACCAGTACTATTCCTAGCCAATCTGTTAACGACACTGTTTACTACTACATTAGCGCAACCAATGAGAACAGTAAAACCATAACAAAACCACTTGTTGCGCCTCTTGGGTTATATACATTTGAGCTAAACGCTACATCTTCATTTACACTTACGATGGCAACCAGGGGTAATGGGACAACCACGCCTACCAATGGCACTCACCAGTATGATGAGGGAACAGAGCTAATAATAAGTGCAACTCCCACTGATGGTTGGCAATTCGACAAATGGGAGGTGAACGATAATATCTATGAAACTAGCGATGTGGAAATTACCATTACTGAGGATATAATCGCAACGGCTTACTTTACTGAGGTTACCTCAACAAAACCTCTAGCCCAAAGTAAGCTTGCTTTGTATCCCAATCCATCAAGCGGCATGATTTGGATAAAAAACCCAGCGACTATAAGCAATGCTACTATACAGATTTATAACGGTGTTGGAGATCTTGTTCAGGTAGAAACCTTTACGCATGGAAATGAAATCCCTGTGAACATATCGCAACTAACGGGAGGTGTTTACCTGGTTAAAGTTATTTCAGTACAAGGGGTTTGGAATGGTAGATTTGTGAAGATGTAGGTTAACCCCAATTATTCGAACGAATAATTGGGGTTAATTTAATCAAATGGCTCTTTGGGTAGAGTTGATAGGTTCTTAATGTACCGAGCATTATCATATGATTTACCATGCTTCATGATATCGAATAGCTCTAGAGCTAAACATTGTCCTATCATCTGCTTGATATGGAGTTCGTTAAATCCTTGTTCTAGCAATCTATCAAAAGTGGTTTTGGTTTCAGGAGGGTTATTATCCCTTAGCTGATTATCTATTATCTCAAAAATATGTTCTCTCATTGCTCCATTTGTCTCCATAGTTGTAAGGTTTTGATAGTTGGCCGTATATTAGGCAATGTTTTTTATGTTTTTTTCTGTCAGGATATCGGTAAATGTTTTCATATCAGATTTATATGAAAATAGCACTTTGATATTCCTGAAGAACAAGCCTTTTTTTATTGACACCTCATTCGCTTCATTATCAACAGTATAACCATCTAGCCTTTTCCAGTCAGAATAAACTTGGCAAACCCCATATTCTATACCTTGGTCAAAAACTCTAATCGATCACAGTGTTTGTTCTGTAAAAATGAACCCTCTCAAGCCTAAATATCCAAATAAAATTGCTGGGGCTAATAGTCTAAGCGTAAGCTCATTATTATAAAAATGAATAAATATAGATAGTATGGCAAATAGTAGTAGTACTAATGAGCTATTCCTAAAGTTACGAGCATCTCTTGTGGGTATAATTACAACCTTCGATTGTTTCTCAATCAAATGATACGCTGTTTCGAGCACAAACATTACAAGTAATAAGATGGTAGAAATAACCTCATATTCTTTCTGTTTATAAAATATTCCTACTGTAAATCCAATCAGCACCAAAATGAAACAAAGTTTAGTAATAGATCTAAATGTTTTCCTAACCTTATTTTTATTATGCCAATGCTGGTAGTTGCTGTAAAATGCTGTTAACCAGAGCGTAATTACGCTTTAATATCTAGTTTACACCCCTAAAAGTAAAGAATATATTTTGAATACGGATGTTTAACCCCCAATTATTCATCCGAATAATTGCTGCCTCCGACAGCCATTATGTCTCCCAACCAATTTTGTTACCCAAAATTGGGCTCCACTATGTCGGGGTAATCCGCATTTGCATTCATCTTTATTGAATTTGATGAATAATGCGGGTTAATAAGGTTTGCCATATGAATTTAGTTTAAGATTTAGCTGGATTCGTAACCTGTGGGTATTCTAAAATTCTATTAATAAAAGTTTCGGCCTCCAGTATTTCCATATCAAAATTCGAAATTAGGGCCTGCATATTGATTATTATATTTTCTGTTTCCAGTATCTCCTGATCGTCGATATAGTTTTTGGATAGTAAATAATTTTCCAAGTCATCGGCATTCTCGGCTCTAAAGCGAGGTACCTCTCCATTTCGTAATGCTTGAAGTAGCTGCTTGGGATTGTGGTTGTATTCATTTAATTTGTCAGCAACCCTATCAATAAAAACATCTGTGATGGCATCCGAAGATTCTAAAACACTCCTATCTATTGGGAGGGAGCGCCCCACTTGGTATAGTTCCTGAAATCGTTGTAAAATTTCGACCTTATGCTGAATCCTATTAAAAGTTTCCTGGTTTAAGCTGCCAATAGTTCCGCTAATGCGATAGTAGCTCTCTAGCTGCCCCCAAGTTTTTATGTCTCTTTTCAGACAATTATACAGTAAATCAACATCCTCGGTTAGGTACCAAATGTGCAGCTCGCTGCTATTTTGTGTTAGTATGTTGTAGGGTGATGGATTGATTGTTTCGCCATACTCTTTATGATTTTTACCATTGGGAGCAGGTGTTTTTTGTAGGAAGCTAACCTTACCCAAATCAGGTGTGAACTCGCTGTAATCGTGGGTTTTGTCGGTGTTGTCATCTAGCTGAATAATTTTGTGCTTAAGGTCTTTGTGTTTCTGTAAATGGTGCATCCACTTGTCAACCTCGTCGTTTTGGGCAGTGAAGTAGAATACCTGCCGTCCTTGCCTACTTATTTCGATTAATGATTCAATAATTGCTTTTGCCCGCTCGTCATCGCTATTGGCCAGCAGCTCATCGGCCAGTAATGGCAAGCGAATTGATGATTCTACGGTTTCAACATAGGCTAATCGGATTGAGAGTAAAAGCTGAACCCTTGTTCCTGTTGATAATTCGGATAGATCCTGACCAAGCCTCCGGATGGTATCGTACGCTTTAAAATTTGGTTCTCCCTCTTCACCTAACAAAAGTTCGTATTGCCCGTTGGTAATGTTATTAAAAATTTCTTTCGCCCGATTAAAAACTGGTGGTCGATTCTGATTATGCGTTTCCCTTTTTAATTCGTTGATAATTAGATCTCCTGTGGCAGAGGATAGGTTGTCTTTAAATAGATTATTAAGATTGTCCAATGCCTCATCCTTTTTGGCTAGCATATCCTCCAATTCGTGCCCTCTCTTTTTATCCCGAATTCGCGTTTCGATGCTAGTGATTTGCTTCTGGATATCCTCTAACTGGCTGGCATTCTCCCTGTTTTTACTGGCCCGTTCGTGCGCCTGATCGATGCTTAAATATTCAATATCTGTCCAGTACTGATTATACAGTGAGTGTTCTTGTAAAAGCTTTTCTTTTTCCGAAAAGCTCTGTTTGGCGGCATAATGATCCTTAGAAATTCGTTTATAATCATCTAATCGGTTTACCAGAGCTAGTACATGCTCTTTGTTTTTATCGGTTATGCCCAATGAGCTGTAAATAGCCGAGAGCTTTAGTTCGGATTTCTCCTTTAAGCTGCTTTGTTCCCTAATTTGCCTATTTTCTTGCTCAATTGCCCGATTTTCAGCTTTCTGAATATCCCTCTCGTTTTTTAAAACCTTAAAAACACCCTTTCCTTCCGACACATCGGCTACGGTTTTTAGGGTTGATTTTTGGAACAGCGCATTGATTTTATCCAATTCATCGTTGTAGTATTTTGTTGTTTCGGACAGCTTGGCCTCTGTTGATTCTTTTTGACTATGGGCATCCTGCCACTTTTTTACGTTTGTTAAGAACCAGTATAAGCTGCTAAAATCGTTGGAACCATTTTCGGGGAAGCCGGGAGCTGCTTGCAATTTTTTAACCCATTCATCACGTTTTACATTCAACCTCTCGATGCGTTCCTGTAGCTTACTCAGATTTTCTTTGCAGCTCTTTAATCTTAGGCTTAACCTCTCTGCATCCTTAATATCTCTAAGCTTATCGATTAGCTCATCGAGCCGGCTGGCTACGCTCTCCGAATCCCACCGTGAGGGTACACTAAGGCCCGAATTAGCAAAATCTCTCTCTCTTACACTAAGCGAACTAGACCCTTTGCCCTTTGCGGTAAAGGCGTAGAAATAAAGTATGGCAATCAAAATAAGGCCCAGCAGGCCAGCCCAGCCCACAAAATACGTGGCAACTGCAGCTAAAATTCCTGCCAATGAGATAGCACCTACTACCCAAAAGGGCAACCCATTATTGCTGTTTGTTGATTCTTTTAACCATTCGCTTAGGGTTCTTACTCCCTGGCTGTATGTTTCTGAGTTCAGATTACCCGTTGTGTAGTGCTCAGCCTCTTTTTCTAGCATTCTAATTTCAGAGAGTAGGTACTCCTTTTCGCCCAGCACCTGATGAGCGTTCTGAAGCATCTTGTCGAGACCGCTTACATGGTTTATGGTTAAACCTTGCCATTGTGTGGGGTCAATTGAGCTGTCGATACTTTTTAGCGCCTCAGATTCTTGGGTTTTTAATTCTGCAATGGTTGTGCTATTATCACGAATATCGCGCTCAAAGCTACTTAGCCTATCAAGCCTATTGTCTATTTCATTAATTGTATCGTCGGCAACTCCCTCTTTTGGGATGCTTAGCTTTTCTAGTTCTTTTCGGCTTTTTTCTATTCCCTCTTCGGCTTTCTCAATGCTATTCTGGCACGTTTCAATTTGATTTTCGAGTTCCTGAATGTTCTCGAACTCTTTGCCCGATAGCTTCTCCATTGAGTCCGAGAATGCTTTCATTTCATTGGAAAGATTCTCGTATTTTAACTTTGCCTCAAGGTACTCGGTAACCTTGTTGTAAAACTCACTTAGTAGGTTTGCTTGTTGGGCCTCCTCTTTTTCCTCCTTTAGTCTGTCTAGAGTCTCTTCCTCTTTTTTTAGCTCTTTCTGCTGATCTCGAACCTCTTTGTATTTCTTCTCTGCGTTATGAAAATTTTTATACTCCGATACGCTTTTGTTGAAAACTTTTGATGAGTAGCCTAAGCTGCTTTTTGCAGCATCAATATCGTACCCGCCAATAGATTCCTTCGCAATTTCTTTGGCCAGGTCATGCTCTTTGTCTTCAACCAGCTTGTGTAGGGCTAGCATGTAGCGGTGTTGCCCCTCTACTGTGGGTATTCCGCTAATTTCGTCATTGTTCCCGTTTCGTTGAATCGTTGTTCTTTCCGAATCAAGCTTTATCTCCCACGGCTCGTTGTTAATAAGAACCGAACCATCAACATTTAACCCTTTCGTTTTATTTCGCCATATAAGTTGCTGAATAACACGGGCGGTTGAACTTTTACCCGATCCGTTTGCACCTGCAATAATGTTGATGTTGTCTGCTAGGCCATTCAGGGCTTTTAACCCCTTACTGAAGCCAGGCATTTTTTGAATGGAAAGATCTTTTAGTATGAAGGGAACTTTTTTCATCTGTTTTTTTGGTTTTTAATTGTCAGATGGAACATCCACAGGATAGCTATTGGCGTGTGTGTAGGGCTGTTACCATGGATGTTTCATTGCTCTTGCTGACTAATTAGTTCTGTGAGAATTCGCTTGCATTCATTTAGTATGTATTGCTTTTTATCCTGCTGTTGCTCGGGTTCAAATCTATCGGTTGTGCGCAATGGCTGATAGGTTGATGCCTGTGTAATGGAGCTGTGAACTGATCCCCATTTCTGAAGTAAGCGTTTTGCAGCCTCGGTGCTCTCCCCATTTTGAAGCGCAATAATCCATTTGGCCAAAACGCCAGCTGGTGATGACTCTTTGGCTAGCTCCTCCATGTTGGTAACCTGTGGTTGAATATCGAGCTCTGTTTTTCGCACTAAAACCAGGGTCTCTGTTGTGCTTATTTCTAGCTCGTAATCGTTAATAAACTTTACCCACATTTCCACCTCTCGTATGTTGCTATGGTTACCTATGAGTACGACGTCGTAAACCAAGTACGAAACGTTTTCTAGATCCGCATCCTTTGAGTGAGCATCCTCGTACAGCCTTGAGGTGATAGCATTTCTAACCTCCTCCTCATTGTTTTTATCCGTAATATCGACTGAAAGGGTTTCGTACCTTACCGGTGATAAGGGTATTTCTTCAATCACTATATCCCTTTGAGGTTGAACCGTAAGTAGAATTGGCCCATGTACACCCTGCTCCTTGGCACTTAGGGCGTGTGGCGAGCCTGGATAGTAAACGATGGGGGTGGAGCTGCGTAAAATTTGTGGCTTATGTATGTGACCAAGGATCCACGCATCAACCGAGGTGTTTAAAAAATTATTTAAGCTTATTGGAGCATATTTACTGTTGAGCGTATCAACATCACCATGTACAAGGCCTATGGTTGTGATATTTGGGCTAATTATAGCTGGGTTAAACTTTAGCAGCGGATCTTCGCTTACATGCCTACTGGGAAACGACCAACCCACAAGCTGTAGCTGCTCGCTATTTTTAGAGAATACTTTTGTTTCCCATTTTCCTTTGGCTCCTAACAGGTGGACATTGTTATACCTTTCGGAGTTTACCAATTGGGGGAGCACATCAAAATCGTGGTTTCCGGCAACCATAAAGACCGAAATATTTGCCTGCTTTAATTTTTCAAATCCAGCTTGCAGCGGCCCAATGGCTTCAAAGTAACGATTGTCCTGATCAATAATATCGCCGGTGAGCGCTAATATATCAACTTTACTCTTAATTGCATAGTCAACTATCCTACTCCAGGTGTATTTTGTAGCACTCTCTTCGGTATTATGCTTTATACCGGATGATTTTTTCCCAATATGAATATCGCCTGTTGCTAAAATTGTTAGTGCCATGGTTTTTGTTTTAGTAGTTTGTTTTAGAGTGCTGGCAAAATTTGACCGTGTGGTTTTGTCAATATTCCAAAGTTACGCAGGAATGAAATTTAAAAAAAGTAAAAGGTAAATCTTTTGTTTTTTTTTGTTGGTACCCCGTTTTTGTTCACCAAATAAAACCTTGTTTTCTTATTGGATATCGTTTTTATACTCACTAAGCTTAAATATTAGCCCAGCAACTCGGGGTTTTATCAGCTATTGATAATGATTTACCGAAACACAACACCCGCAACGAACTTGCCCACAACCCATTTTAGAATTAATACAATCTCTTTTAGCCCGTTAATTTCGTTTAACCAACCACGCTATAAATTGGTGGGTTTTTTTATTGCCAGCAGGTAAGTTTTATTAACAAATTGCCGCTAATACTTTAGGCTTTGAGATGCACTAAGGGGGGATAGTAATGGTCAACTCAATGGTCAACAAAAAAACCACCTACCTCGATAAACGCTGTAAGTGGTTGATTGTTAGTGTGGGAGTTACTGGATTACTCGCTCTGCTCGTGAGAGTAGTTCGAACCAGTGACCCTCCCGCCCGTAGGGACGGGATGCTCTGAACCAGCTGCGCTGGGTTCACCGTCTTGTGTCTCAAGTTGCGCTCAAACAAAAAAACCACCTACCTCGATAAACGCTGTAAGTGGTTGATTGTTAGTGTGGGAGTTACTGGATTCGAACCAGTGACCCCCTGCTTGTAAGGCAGGTGCTCTGAACCAGCTGAGCTAAACTCCCATAAACATTGAACTTATTGCTGTAATGCTTTTCGTTAAAAGCGTTGCAAAAATACAAGCATTTTTAATATCTGCAAAACTTTCTGCTCCTTTTTTTAAGAAAAAACGTCTACTTCCCTTTTTGTTGCTATAATTGTTAAAATGTGAACGCTTTCTGATTGCACTATTTTATTATTGTTTAATCGGTTTTTGTACTTTTACACAAAATATAGATAGCTTGTATGGTAAGAGCAAGGTATGTATTGTGATGTAAATATCACTGTGAAAAATAAAATATATCGGAACATGAAAAAAGTTAAAAACCCGTACGTGGGTCAAAAAGGATATAGCTGCATAGGATGCGATCCCGACCATCCGTTTGGGGTTAGGTTAAATTTTACCTTTGATGAGGTGAATAAGGTGATTTACAGCGAATGGAATCCCACTTCTGATTACGAAGGGTACAGAAACGTGTTGCATGGTGGTATTCAGGCTTTGCTTTTGGATGAGATAGGGGGATGGGCCATAAACACTATTTTAGGAACTGCTGGTGTTACCTCGCAGATGCATGTTCGTTATCGAAAGCCGGTTCATATTTCGTATGGACCAATAAAGCTTAAAGCTTGGATGGAAGACTCGAGAAGAGGGTTTACCAATATCAAAACCGAGCTGTATGATGGTAAGGGTGATATTTGTGCCGAGGCAAAGGTTCAGTACTATGCTTACCCTCCCGAGGTTGCAAAAGAGGAGTTTGATTTTCCAGGCGCAGAGAGTTTTTTCGTATAGCCTTTAATGCTACTGATTCAATGTCGTTTAGTTAACAAACTGGCACAAAATACTGATCATTAATAAAATAAACAAAATAAGTTCTTTGATAGGTTGTTTTTTTGACGAGTTGATTTTATCTTTACAGGGTATATAGGGGGTA
>JAQVYY010000111.1 GCA_028708425.1 Bacteroidales bacterium | reverse complement strand
ACTACCTTTGCTTTAATCTACTTTCTAAGCCTATTTCTAATATCCCATTTTATTTTCGAGAAGATAAACCCCATATACAAAACCATCCACAGCCTTAAATTATCGCGAAAAGATCTGAAGAAAGATTTGGAGGGTAAAGATATTTTGACTGAGGTTAACCGGGAAGTGCAGCACTGGGCTAGCCGACAAAGCCAAGAGATTGATAAGCTCAAAGACCTTGAAGATTACCGAAAAGAGTTTTTAGGCAATGTGTCGCACGAGCTAAAAACACCAATCTTCAATATTCAGGGTTATGTGCTCACCCTTTTGGATGGTGCGCTTAACGACCCGTCAATAAACAAAAAATATCTTGAACGGACTGAGAAAAGCATAAACCGTTTAATCTCCATTGTGGAGGATTTAGAGTCCATCTCTAAACTCGAGTCGCGGGTACTAAAATTGGTAATGGAAAAAACTAATATTGTTCAACTTGCTAATGAGGTGTTTGAGGCCCTAGAGATGCGCGCAAAGGAAAGCCAGATTAAGTTTGTGTTCGATAAAGATTACGAAGCACCAATTTGGGTAACTGCTGATAAAAAACGGATTTATCAAGCCCTAATAAACCTTGTGTCAAACTCAATAAGTTATGGAAGAGAGAAAGGGCGAACCAGGGTTTCGTTTATGGATATGGGCGATAACATCCTAGTGGAGGTAAACGATGATGGAATTGGAATATCGAAAAAGGATCTTCCAAGGGTTTTTGAGCGATTTTTTAGGGTAGATAAAAGTCGTTCGCGCGAGCAAGGCGGAACGGGCTTAGGTTTGGCCATTGTAAAACACATAGTTGAAGCACATCAACAAACCATTAATGTTAGGAGTAAACTTAACGAGGGAACCTCTTTTGTTTTTACCCTTGCAAAATATAAACGCTAGCTCTTTGCGTTGAACGCTTCCCAGTTTTTGGCCAATCCACCAATCCCTGTTTCACGATAAGCCACCTGTATATCGCGGCCTGTTTCGGCCATAGTGCTAACTGCTTTATCAAACGATATTTTATGCCCCCCATCCGATGATAATGCATAAACAGCACACGAGTATGCTTTAGTTGTTGCAATAGCATTGCGCTCGATACAAGGAATTTGAACAAATCCTAGCACAGGGTCGCATGTTAGTCCGAGGTTATGCTCCATGGCCATTTCTGCAGCATACTCAATTTGGTTTGGCGATCCGCCAAGTATTTGGGTTATTGCTGCAGCAGCCATGGCACAAGCGGTGCCAATTTCACCTTGGCATCCAACCTCGGCACCTGAAATGGATGCATTGGTTTTTACCAAATTTGCAATTAATCCTGCAGTAGCCAATCCCCGTAAAATTTTCGACTCGTTTAAATGCTCATCGCGGCTTAGGTAAAAAAGTGCGGCAGGAAGTACTCCCGACGATCCGCAGGTTGGTGCAGTTACAATACGTCCACCAGATGCATTCTCTTCAGAAACAGCCAGGGCAAAAGCGAACATTAGTCCAATGTTTTTTATGGTTCCATGCTGATTAAGCGCTTTTGTGTGATGCGATGATGCCCTTCGGGCAAGCTTAATTGGGCCAGGCAAAACACCCTCGTTATCTATTCCGCGCTGTACGGTTTCCTTCATGGTTAACCAAACATCGTGAAGGAATCCCCATATCTCTTTGCCTTCGTTATCCTCAACATATTCCCAAAACGTTTTCCCTTCCTGCTCACACCATGCGAGAATCTGAGACATTGTGCTAAAATTATATACATTAGCGTTGTTAAGTATGCCTGTGTCATCTCTCAAATCGCCACCACCTATGCTATAAACAGCCCATTTATCAATGGTTTCTCCATTAGGATCCAAGGCTTCAAACCGCATTCCATTGGGGTGAAGAGGAAGTTCTTCGTTATCGTTCCAAACAATGGATAAATCGTTGGGCAAAAATGCCTTTATAAGTGCATTATCGGTGTGGTGCCCCTTACCTGTGAGTGAAAGACTTCCGAAAAGCGTTACCCTAAAGTTATGAACATTGGGATGACGCTCCATGTAAATATCAGCAGCATGAACAGGTCCAATGGTATGGCTACTCGATGGGCCATATCCTATTTTAAAAATCTCCCTTATGGTTTGCATATATCTTTTTTATAATTTTCGGCGCAAAGATAGGTAAAGCATTTGGCAAAATTTCTTTTTTACCATCCGCCAAACAATTATAAAACGCTAAGGTTAGCAGCCTCCTCGTGGGGCATTAACCTCTACCTTAACTTCTTGATTTTGTGCGCTATTTACCGATGCTGATCCCGTTGGCATAAGCTGCTTGAAGTTAAACTTTGCCTGCTCGTCAGAGAAAAAGAAGTAGGATGGTGTTGGCTGTAGAACAATGTATTGCTGAGCTATAGAATAGCTACCCCGTAGGTATTTAAAATTAACATTGATGCCATTCAGTAAAAGTATTGATAAGGCATTTGTTGCCTCCACCTCACTATCGGCATATAAAACCTTAGTTAACCTATCGCCATTATTAATGTACTCTGAGTAATCTACATTCATAAGTTTAGCCAAAGGTACATTAACGGCATTGGGCAAATGCCCCTTGTTATACTCTGCCTCGCTCCTTACATCAATTAAAAGAATGTTGGTTGTTTGAAGCTGCAATGCGGTATGGTATTCGGCCAATGAAAACTGAAAGGCCTCACTGTCTATCATTTCTACCTGATCGCTAACTGCAATTTTGTATGGACTTGTAACCACCCTCTT
>JAQVYY010000069.1 GCA_028708425.1 Bacteroidales bacterium | reverse complement strand
TGTTCTTACCATGATGTTGTGATTTAAGTTTAGTTACAAATATGCCCATACAAAGGCTTTGCAATTTAAACTACAACTCGTATATTTGGTAAGAGGTTATCCGCCGTAGGGCGGATTTAGTTCAACACGTAGCAATTATGTATAAAAATGATGGATTTGTTAGAAGGTACAGCGAGGGTTTTAAACTCAAAATTTTAGCCGAGCTCAGTACAGGAAACTACTCCAAGAAAAAACTTGGGGAGATATACGGAATTAACCGGACAACCATTAATGAATGGATCAAGAAGTACGACCAGAAAGATTTAATGAATACCAGAATACTAGTGGAAACTCAGGACGAAACAACGAGGCTTAAGGCCCTACAGAAAGAGATTAAGCAGCTCAAAGACCTGCTCATCAAGAAGGACCTGGACAGGTTGGCGCAGGACGCCTACCTGGAGGTTGCAGCAGAAAAGATGGGGTATAAGGATGTGCAGGAGTTAAAAAAAAACTTAAGCACCGAGCGCTTATGAAAGCTGATGAAATCACAAAAAGCACAGGGCGGGCAAGCATCGAGCGAACCTGCCAGTGCTTCAGCCTGCACCAGGATGCTTACTACAAGACAAAAAACGTCAGGGTAAACAGGCAGCAATGGCCCAACAGGTGATTGAGCTGGTGAAAGAAGAGCGGATAGAGCAACCCAGGGTTGGAACCAGGAAGCTATACGAAGCCCTGCATCCCTCCTTTGAGGCCTCGGGGCTAAAGTAGGCCGTAACAAGCTCTTTGATATCCTCCGGGCGAACGACCTGCTGGTAAAACGGAAGAAGGCCTCGTGCAGAACCACCGATTCGTACCACCGCTTTCATAAGTACGGTAACCTGGTGAAGGATATGACCGTTACCGCCCCAAACCAGGTTTGGGTCTCAGACATCACCTACATACGCACGGTAAAGGGGTTCTGCTACCTGGCGCTTATTACGGACATGTTCTCTCGGAAAATTGTAGGCTATGACATCAGCGATTCCCTAGAGCTGGCGGGCTGTTTGCGAGCCCTCAAAAAAAGCTCTGCGGACAGCCCGTCCAGCGGCTAACTTGGTGCATCACTCGGATAGGGGCATTCAGTACTGCAGCCATCAGTACGTGAGAGAGCTAAATAAGCGGGGAATAAAAATTAGCATGACGGAAGAAAATCACTGCTATGAAAACGCTATAGCAGAGAGGGTTAACGGGATACTAAAGGATGAATTTTACCTAGACCAATGCTTTTTCACCACGAGCCATGCAAAAAAAGCAACAAAAAATGCGATTCACATATACAACTCAAAAAGACTTCATCTATCTTTAGGGTATAAAACACCAAATACGGTATTTGAAAATGTAGTGTAATTTATGGTTTAACCTGTAGCCGTGCTTTAGGACTAGACAATCACAAATCCATCGGGGTACCAGATCTAAAATTTGTTGGATAAGAGGTTTATTGTTATTTTAGTTTCGCCTGAAGAGTCTCATATTAAAAAGGTTTTTTGTCGAACTCAAAAATAAGGTATTCTTCGGGCTTTTAATAAAACAGACTTTCGGATGCTAGTGCTGTGAGTGCAAATTATCTATGAACAATGTCCTTTTGGAAGTGTTAATAAGCTGCCCAACATTCTGAAAAACACATAAATTAACCCGCATTATTTATCAAATTTGTAAAAGATGAATGCAAATGCGGGTTACCCCGACATAGTCGAGCCCAATTTTGGGCAACAAAATTGAAGGTTACATAGAATTAGGAATGTGGAGATAGTTATACAACTTATTTCACCTAATAGTTATTCATAAAAAACTTGACAATGAAAAAAAAGTTTTATAATGCGAATATTTATCGCAACGATACAGCCACCGAAATGGTGGTTGAAGGCGGAAAAATCACTCAGATTGGAACTGATTTGCCTAAGTGTGATGAGGAGATTGACCTCGGTGGAAAACTTGTTTTGCCTCCTTACGTAGATCCGCATTTGCATTTGGATTATGTTTACACACTATCTGAACTTGGACAAGAAGGAGCTGGTTCAGGCACTCTGTTTGAAGCCATTGAATTATGGCCACAATTCAAAAAAACTTTAACGGTTGAAAGTGTAAAAAGACTTGCTCTTAAGGGAATTAGAGATGAAGTTTCCCAAGGCGTACAGCACATCCGCACACATATAGATGTTACAGACCCAAACTTCACGGCCCTAAAAGCCATGTTGGAAATGAAACAAGAACTAAAGGATATTGTTGATATTCAGATAGTATCCTTTCCGCAGCAAGGAATGTACACCTATAAGGGTGGGCGCGATTTAGTGGAAGAAGCGCTTAAGATGGGGGCTGATATTGTGGGAGGAATTCCACATTATGAACCTGCCAGAGAATTTGGAGATAAATCCGTTCATGATATAGTTAAACTTGCTTTAAAATACGATAAACCTATAGATGTTCACTGCGATGAAACGGATGATACACATTCACGTTTTGTGGAGCTGTTAAATGCACTTGTCCTTATGGAAGATTATGGTAAGAGAACCACTGCAAGCCATACGTGTTCCTTTGGTTCAGCAGACAATTCCTATGCCTTTAGAATGATGGACTTATTCCAAAAGAGCAAGATGAATTTTATCTCATGTCCCACTGAAAATGCCTATCTTCAGGGTCGCCAGGACACGTATCCCAAGCGTCGTGGATTAACTAGGGTAAAAGAGTTCATCGAATCAGGAATAAATGTTGCTTTCGCGCAGGATTCGATAAACGATCCATGGTACCCAATCGGGAATGGCAATATGATGAATATTCTTGACAATGGAATTCACTTAGCGCAAACCATGTCTCCAGAAGAGATAAAAACAATTTTTGATTTAATCACCTATAATGGAGCTCGTTGTTTAAATATTCAAGACAGCTATGGCTTAGCGGTAGGAAAACAGGCAAACTTCATCGTTTTAAATGAAAGCTCTGTTTATGAGGCTATCCGTAAAAGGGTAGATGTATTGGCATCTGTACGCAACGGTAACTTCCTGTTTCGCCGCAGAGAACCAGAATATGAAATACCTTTAGACCTTTAAATTAAGATTACATATTAACCCGCATTATTCATCAAATTTAGTAAAGATGAATGTACATGCGGGTTAGCCGGACCTAGTCGAGCCCAATTTTGGGCAACTAGATTGGTTGTGAGACTTAGTCGCTGTCGGAGACAGCAATTATTCGAATGAATAATTGGGGTTAAATTTATTTTAGGCATAATAGTACCCGTTACTTTTAAAAGGAAAAGAACTATCTTTAAGACGAACACTAAAAACTATAAAAATGAATTACACAGAAGATTTTGAAGGCGTAAAGATTGACGTACAGGCAGGGGATATTACTGTTAGCGATGACCTACAGCAGGAGATAAGAGATGCAGTTGGTAGATTAAAAAGGCATGTTTCCGAAGTCAATTCTGTAGATGTTTATTTTACAGATAAAAGTGAAAAATCAACCGATACAAAAAACGTGGGCATAAGATTTGGCATTCCTGGCAGTGATGCTTATGCTTCCGATTCGGGGGATAGCTGGATGGAACTGCTGAGAAATGTGGAAGAAAAGCTGCGCCGGCAATTAAATAAAGGATAAAAGCTAAAATATTGGCAGTTATCATGATTGATAGCTGTCAATTATTAATTTCTTTGTTTAGCTTCACAGCCTGGCAGGGGCAATCACATCCTTTATGCCGATTATTATTTGCCCCATTGGTTTAGCATTAGCTTTAAGTTTTCGATGATGGGTTGTAAAAAGTATTCACTACTAATGAATCCTCCAAGACCATCGAATATAAACTGGAATGCAATACAGATAAGGATAAATCCCATAATTCTTGTGAGCGCATCAAGTCCTGTAACTCCTAAAAGTCGGGAGATTAATGGGGCACTGCGCATGGTGAGCCAAGCTACAAGTACAACAACCAGGATACCAATAGAGATGGCAAGGTAACCCAGGATATTATCCGATGCAGCAGCCATGCTGATAACTACAGAAATAGAACCAGGGCCACTTAAAGAAGGCATTGCCAAAGGGGTGAAGGCAATATCTTTTTTCGTTCTCGACTCTTGTTTGGCCTCTTCCGAAATATCATCAGAATCCTTTGGGTTGAGCATGTTAAAACCCACCCGCATAATGATTACACCACCCGCAACACGAATAGCAGGAATCGAAATCCCGAAGAACTCTTTAATTAAAGCACCGCCCCAAAGAAAGACAAGCAGGATACCGGCCATGTAAATAGCAGCCTTAAGCGCTTGTTGCCGGCCCCATTTCCTAGAGTGCCCCGCGGTAAGCGATAAATACAGGGGTATTGTACTAAATGGATTGGAAATAGGCAACAGTGCAAAGACTGTAACAAGTGCGATTTCAAACATTTTTATTGATTTTAAAGGGTAAGTTTTTCAATATATTTAGCTGTACTTTTTTTAACATCGCCAGAATCTAAACCTGAACGAAATTTAGGTGCGCAAATGTACCACAAGTTTTAAAAGTTAATATGTAAATAAACCCACTTTATGACTACCAACTTTCCCATCTAACAAAGAGTTCCTTTTATAAAACTTTTATGTTCAACTTTCGGTACGGTTTCTGGTTTTAATATCCAGGTAAATATAAATTGGGCTACGCTATCTTTTGGTCTAAAGTACCTACAATTGTGCTAACACTATCATTTTTATTTCAGAATAGAGCCTCTTCCAAAATCAATCTAAAGTTTTTTTAGCAAAAATAGAAATGATTAGACCCGGAATAGCCAATGCGATTGCAAAATACGACAAGCTCATGGCGGTATAGCTACCAAGTAATAGCCCTGCAACAGATGCTGCTATCATAATGGATAAATTGAATGTAGAAGACTGTACCGATGTGGCAACGTCCTTTGCAGTTTCAACCTGTTTACTTACCGCTGCTTGTAGTAAGGTAACCAATGGGCCAAACGAAAGTCCCCACAGAAAGAAGGCAAAATGAGCTATTCCTATAATTCCACCAAACAGTAGAAAAATAATCATAGATACGATTAACAATCCAAACATGGCTACTGTAAGTAGCCTCAGGTGTTTATCGGTATATTTTATGGCCAGTAATACAGAAATTAGCGACCCCGCCCCAAAAAGCAATAATGCGCCTTCTACTCCCCCAGCAAGCTGTATTTCATCCACAAGGCTTGTAATAAATACATATACACCATAATGCGCACTTACCCCAAGCAGGGTAAGTAAAAGAACAACCAAAACTTCTGGGATTTTTAGGAGGGCAAATGGCGAAGAACTTTTGGTAAGTTTCTCTCCAGGGGTGGGAGGCAATGCAAAAACACCTATCAATGCTATAACAAAAATAGCTATCCCAAGTGCAATGAATGCCGTTCGCCAGCCATAATCGTTCCCAATAACGGTCATAATTGGCATCCCTATACTGATACCTAAAGTATTCCCTGCCATTATTACTGCGATAGCTTTCCCGTGATGCTCCTCTTTTACCAGACGCATCCCGTATGCTGCAATCATTGGCCACATCACCCCTGCACAAATTCCACCTATAATTCTTAGTAAAATAATGATTGTATAATTATCTAAAAATCCTGCAATAATATTGGAAACAGCAAATCCTGCAAGCAGAATCAATAACAAAATTTTGCGGTTAAACTGCATGGTTATTGAAATAAGCGGAATCGCAAAAATAGCAGAAGCAATGGCGTAGTATCCCACCAGATTTCCACCTTGCACCTCATTGATATTCAAATCTTTCATTAGTTGCGGGAGAATACCCGAAGGCATCAGCTCAGAAAGAATCCCAACAAAAGTTACGGACGACATCAGAATCATAATAAACCAAGGGAAAATATCTTTCCCTCTTAGGGTAGCATTTTGTTTGCTCATAGTGATTCTTTTTTATCCTGTTTTTACATTTGCTGCTTAATGAAGCAGTTAATGTCACGTTTATTTGATAATAGGTTCATTTATTATGCGTGAAAAATAGAAATTTTTCAAATTTTATTTTTCTTTTCTCCATCTGCGCGCCACTATTTTTTCTGGAAAAATCCCGTGTCTCACCGATTTCACGTCTTCAATAGAATAGAACGCTTTGGGATCAGTGGCTTTTACAATATTTTCCACTTTTTGAACCTCATTCCGCTTGATGATGCTATATATAATATGCACATCTTCTCTACCTCCGATGGCATCGTGGCGAACGATTCCATAACCGGCATTTTTAAGGTTTTGAATCATTTCAGTGGCACTCCTGTGTACGATAAACTGGATTTTAACAATACCCATAGCCATCCGTTCCTCAATAATTAATCCGATGTAGTTTCCCGCAGCAAACCCGGCGGCATAGGCAATGTACCACGTCCAGTTATTCGGGTTTTCAAATATGCGCGTAATGACAAGCAACCAAATCAGAACTTCGAAAAAACCAAGCAGGGGTGCCCATAATTTTTCTCCTTTCGAAACCATTACAATACGCAGCGTACCAATGCCTACGTCCATTATTCTTGATACAAAAATCAGAAACGGAAGTAGAAAATAGTTAAAAAAGTTTGTGTCTAAAAAAATATCCGCAAATACCATTTTTCAAATTTTAATTTATAATAAAAATACATTAAAATCCTGAGGTAAACAAACAATGACTTGCATGAGGAGGTGGTTTGTAGAAAATAAAATAGCTTAGAGCAAGCTAAAGCGAATGGTAGAATTAGAACCCCTCTGAGAAAGTGTGAATAGTGTAACTTTTAGATGGAATTGTGTAATACTTACATGTATATAAAGGTGTTAATTTGTAATCATAATATGAACACACTAGTGGGATCTCTCCTTGAGAAACTCCTGTGAGAGTGGTGCTTAAAAATTACGATTACAAGGACATCAAAGAACGAAAAACTAAACAATTAAAAATAAATGGGTTTTAAATACCCGCAAATTATTGTTATTAAATATTTATAAGGAGGAAATCAAATGAAGTATTTAGTTATTGGAGTCGGTGCAATTGGGACAGTTATTGCAAAGGACTTGGCTCAAGCAAAGAACACAACCGAAGTAGGACTGGCAGATATTAATTTAGAGTTTGCCCAAGAGTTAGCCGACGAAATTGGGGGTCATACAAAAGCAATCCATGTTGATATCTACGATGAAAATCTTTTACGAAAGGTGATTAAAGATTATGACGTTGTAGTTAATGCTACAGGCCCGTTTTATAAAACTGTTCGATATGTAGTTGAGGCCTGTATCAATGAAAAGGTTGACTATGTTGACGTTGCCGATGATTCTGCTGCTGTTGAGGTTTTGTTCGAATATGATAAAAGATGTAAGGAAGCAGGCATTACAGCACTTATCTGTCAAGGGGCTAGCCCTGGAACTACCAACATATTGGCTCTACTGGGGTCAAAACAATTGGACAAAACGAATGAAATCCATACTAACTGGATTGTAAGTATGCTTAGTGAGTCTAATAATATACGTAGTTTAGGTGCAACCTATTATCATGCTTTAGAAATGTCCACAGGGACTAATCCTCAATATATTAATGGAAAAATGAAACGGGTTCCATCCGCATCTGGCACCAAAGACATACAATTTATCGCACCAAAGGATAAATATCCGGTGCATTATGTAGGCCATGGCGAGCCTTTAACATTATCTATGCATATTCCCAATGTTAAGACCGTTACGAATCGCGGAAATCTTTGGCCAGGGGCAGTGGACATATCAAATTTAAAAGTATTTGAGGCGATTGGTCTTGCAGATGACACTACAATTAACATAAATGGCACTGAACTAAATAGAAGGGATATAGCCTTCGCGCTTATTAGTGAACAGTTTGCCGTTGATCCTAAGAAATTTAAAGATGCCGAAAAGGTAGAAACCCAACTTCATGTAGAGGTTAATGGCGAAAAAGAGGGCAAAGCTGTAATGTATGAATATACCTGTGCCTGCGAAATGAATCCTGCTACAGGCCTATCTGCCTCCTATGCAGCACAGGTCGTTGCTCATGCAAAGAAAAAAATGACAGGTATAGTGGCCCCAGAGCAATATTTAGAGGTTAAACCATATCTCCAGTATTTAGAATCAAAAGGCTTTGAATTCTATGTATCCGTTACCAAAGATGGGAAGACATCGGAGCCATCATTACTAAAAACAGAAGGAATATAAATTTAACAGGAAAAGCTGTATTTTACGGGCAATAACATTTTATTGGGCGTATTTTGTTTTTGAAAACTATCTTAATCCGCATAATTCATCAAATTTAGTAATGATGAATGCAAATGCGGGTTACCCCGACATGATCGAATCCAATTTTGGCAACAAAATTGGTTGTGAGACCTAGTCGCTGTTGGAAACAGTAGGTATTCGGATGAATAATTGCGGTTAAGCTATGGTTGGCAATTAGCTGTGTAGAAAGGAAAACAGATTAATTCAAGATCTCTAATTTAATTTCACATTTAACCGTTTTTAGGCTTACCACGAGTGTTGTAAACAGGGTTTTAGAATAGTATAAAAAAAATCCCGCCTAAGCGGGATTAAAATTTAAATGATGATTTACGTTAAATTATTGTAGCTTAACATTCACTGCATTTAGTCCTTTTTTACCTTCCTCCAAATCAAAAGTTACGGCGTCATCTTCTCTGATGCTCTCTTTAATTCCGGATGAGTGTACAAAATACTCTTTCGAGGTTTCGTCCTCCTTAATGAATCCAAATCCTTTTGAATCATTGTAAAACTTTACTGTTCCTTTATTCATTTTATCAAAAAATTTATTTGTCTGCAAGTTACGCTTATAATTCCGTTAACTTCATCTATATCTTTGTTTTTTTGTTAATTAGTACGAAAATACCTGTTTTTAACGGAGGACGGTATGTTTTGCGCCCCGTTGAGCGGAGCTAGTTATTGTTAAAAGGACAAATTGAAACGAATAGTAACCTAATCAGCCGAGAAGCGGAGGGTAAAGTATACCGCATATTGTAGCTAGTGGTTTCTTCATATCCTTATTTTTTCCAACCTTTTTACTAAGTCTTTAATGTCATTCTCTTCCTTTATAGATTCTTTGCCAACGTGTAAAGTCATCTTTACGTGTTTGATTACAGCCTTTTTGCGACTTTTTTTTGTTGCAAACTCATGAGTAATTAGTAAAGCTTCCATTAATCTGATTATCACAGCTGTATTTCCTGCTGAAAATTGTCGAATCTGATTGAATGCTGCATCTAAAACACCCTCAAAATCTAAAGTGTTAGTAATTACCCGAAGCTCCTTTTTATCGTCAACCCGATATTTTGAGGGAAATTTGGCTTGTGCAAGATAACACATGATTGCTGTTAAGCTATCGATACAGGCAATTGCCGTAAAAGGGTCATTAATTCCAGGCGAAAGTGCCCGTGCTGCGATTTCAACCATTTGGTGAATGGAAAACTCAAGGTCTTGTTGAACCGTTTTTGTTTTTCCGATAAGAAATTGAAAATTAATTTTTTCTAGCTTATCTTTTTCAAGCTCTTCATTGGTGTATAATTTTCCTATCTCAATGTCTTCAACTAAATAATCTCCAGGTCTGTAATATATCTCAAATAAAGCGTTACAACTCGTTATTACATTCAGTAACGACTCACTATCAATGTATTGGAGGTAGCCATTCTTGGGACTTTTCACGGAAACTATGTTTGCATATTCTGACTTAATAGTAGCAACGGGCAAGCTAATTTCAGTATCTGGTTCATCGCCCATTTTTTCGGGGAACAAAACTCTGACCTGTTTTGAAATAAATACTGAAATATCAGAAATTACCTTTTCTGCCTGAATACTGATGGCAATTTGGTGGATAAAAACAATAAGTAAAATAATATTTGCAATTGCTGCAATAATTGCCATAAAAATAGCAAGCGAAGGGATAAAGGTAAAACCGTTGTTCCCTTGTATAGAATTTAAAACAATAAGGCAATATAAATAGGTGGAAACATATGAGCCCAACACGATTTGATTAAGCTTAACGTACATGAAGTTTTTTATCAGTCGTGACCCAAATTGAGAAGAAGCCAGAGTTAACGCCACTAGCGTAACCGAAAAAACGGTTCCTGCCACACCAATCATTGCCCCTGAGATGGTCGATAGTATAGTACGAGCCGAATCTACACTTTTAACAAAAAAGAAGCGTCCTAGCCCCTCGTGTGAGAAAGCAATGGTTTGGTCTATATAAACGAATCCAATTGCAAGCAGGACTGAAAAAATAATTATCAGTACAGGAGTAAACCAGAAGGTCGCCTTCAATTCATTCCAAAAAAAAAGCAATTTTTTCATAGCTTAGCAATAAAACCATTTATAACTCCATATTACATAGTAAGAAACCCACGCCCACAGGGCGTGGGTTTTTAAGCTATAATAAAATGAGGTTTTGAAACACTATCACTTCAAAGCTCTATTTTTATTAACCCGCATTATTCATCAAGCTTGTTACAGATGAATGCATATACGGGTTACCCCGACATGGTCGAATCCAATTTTGGTAACAAAATTGGTTGCGATGTTTAGTCGTTGTCGGAGACAGCAATTATTCGAATGAATAATTGGGGTTAAAACAGGGACGAGATTTTTGAGACCCCTTCTTTAAATGAGTCTGCAGCAGAAGAAAAGGCATTTTTCACTTCTCCCCATTTTTCATCAGAGGCTTTTATGAGCTCATTATACTTAGCCTGCAGGTTATCTTTCTGGGATTTTAGCCTTGCAAGTTTTTCTTCATACTCAGCTTTAGAGTCTGCCTTAACTTTATCTTTTTTAGCCTCTAGCTCGTCAATCTTAGCAAATAAGTTATTAAGACTTTTTTTTGCTGCTTTTTTGAAATTCTCTTTGTCCATTTTTTTAGGTTTTAGCTAATAAAATACTTGGTTTTCAGAATTAATTTTATTCTTTCGATGGGGGCCTAATGTTCGTTCATAATTTTCACCTTAGTAAGGTATACATTTAAGTTAAAAAAAGCCAATAGTTCAATCAGGAAAGATTATCCGTTTTATCAGATTTGTTTTCTAATTGCTCCACCTTATCTTTTTTCTTCTTTTTGCCTACGAAGCATAGTGCCAAACTTCCAGTTAATACTCCAATGATAAAAGATAATAAAATTGTTAAGGAAAAAGGAACAGTGATACTCCAACTAATAAAAGTAACATCAACCTTTTCAAGGTTCTGGTATGCAAATGTTAAAACTAATGCAAACAGCAGAAGCAAAGCTGAAATTTTGAGAGCTTTCATTGGTATTAATTAGTGGAAGTGACACTATCCCGTAAAGTGTGTAAGTATACATCAGAGGGTTTGACTTTATAGTTGAACCCTTTCCGCAAAAATAGTCAAAAATTGATTCAGAATCAATCCCCAGTTTCTGATCGGCCGGGTCCAC
>JAQVYY010000030.1 GCA_028708425.1 Bacteroidales bacterium | reverse complement strand
GAAACTGATCTCAACGCTAAGCACACACGACTATTGCCATAGAGCATGAAGATGAAATTTTGAATCTCTTAGCGTTCACGCAGTAAAAAAACATGTACTAAAAAATGAAAATATAAACAGATGAAATGAATAAGGTCATATTGAACATACCTGAGAATATAAACTTGAAAGCATTTGATTTTTCAGCTTATGTTGCATCAAAAATGTATGAAGATGGACTTGTTTCCGCAGGACAAGCAGCAAAAATGGTTGGCATATCGAAACGAGCATTTATAGAAATTCTAGGTAAGTACAAAGTTTCATTATTTAGTCAATCTATAGAAGACCTAGATAAAGACATTGCAAATGCCTAATATCACTGTAATTGCGAATACAACTTGTTTGATTGCTCTTTCAAAAATAGACGCAATTGAACTGTTGAAAGAATTATACGAAGAAATTTATATTACTCAAGAAATTGCCCTTGAATTTGGAGAGAGTCTCCCTGAATGGGTTAGAATAGAAAACGTTAAAAATAAAAAATATCAACAATTACTTGACCTTTATCTCGACTTGGGTGAAGCTTCTGTAATAGCTCTTGCGTTGGAAAAAGTTAACGTTTTACTAATTCTTGATGACTTAAAAAGGAGAAAAGAAGCAGAGAGATTAGGGTTTAGAATTTCCGGAACTTTAGGAATTCTATTTAAAGCAAAAAAGGTGGGTCTAATTACCGAGGTAAAAGCCTATGTTGAGAAATTGAAAGCCGCAGGTTTTAGATTATCTCCGATGATTGAAAAAGAAATCTTAAAAAAAAGCAACGAAATTTAAAGCCAGCCTGCTGCAACGGGTATAAAATATAGCGGTTTCATCGATCCTCGGGGCTTGGTACCATCAATATGGGTTGTAGCGTAGGATGGAAACGCTGTTGTGAACTCCACAACATTGCATGCCCACCATCCGTTATAAAATCACCCTGAATTCAAGAACTTAATTGGAAATCAGATAAGTTAATTCTAAAATCATTAGATTTGCATTATGAATAGGATTTTAGAAGAACCAGCTGTAACATACAATCAAATAAATTTAAGCTTTGCCAATTATACAAAGGAGCGAAAACTTGAACCGCTCGTAAAATGGGCTGGCGGAAAAGAGCAGGAATTGAAGTATATCATTCCCAATCTTCCCGATTATTTTGAAAATTACTACGAACCTTTTGTTGGTGGCGGTTCAGTTTACACTGCAATACAAGCAAAAAAATATTTTATAAACGACAAGGCACACGAGCTAATTGATTTATATAAAATCATAGTTTCCGATGACAGAGAAATATTTTTTGAGGCAATTGACGAGATAATTCAGAATTGGGAGGTTTTAGGAGATATTTCAGAAACCAATCAAAATTTTTTTATAAAAACCTATAAAGATTTCGCCTGTAACAAAATATCTAAAGATATTTTGTCTAATAAAATCTACGAGTTTATATTAAAAAACTCCAAAGAGTTTAACGGACTTTTTTCCTCATATTTCAATTTTAACATTGAAAATTTTCTAAAAGAAATAAAGAAAAACTTGGTTCGTAAAACGTCGCGAATGAAAGCCCTTGAAAAGGAAAAAGGAAAATTACCTGACAAAGATATTCTGGATAATATAGAAACGGCATTGAAAAGTGCTTTTTATATGCACTTTAGACATATTTATAATTTTCATGAGAAATACGCGCTGAATCGAGCGTTCTATACGGCGATATTCCTATTCATTCGGAATTATGCGTATTCTGGAATGTTCCGTTACAATGCAAAAGGAGAATTCAATGTTCCTTATGGTGGAATTGCTTACAACAATAAAAACTTTAGAAAGAAAGTTGAATATCTAAAATCAGAACCTTTAAAAGAATTGTTGTCAAAAACCAGTATTGTAAATGCCGACTTTGCCGACTTTTTTAGAATTCACCAACCAGCTGAAAAGGATTTTGTTTTTATAGACCCGCCTTATGATACAGAATTCAGCACTTATGCTCAAAATGATTTTACTAAAATAGACCAACAAAGACTTGCAGATTGTTTAATTAATAAATGTAAGGCCAAGTGGATGATGATTATAAAAAACACTGACTTTATTCTAAATTTATACGCCCATCGAAGCGTTAAAATATCAACTTTCGACAAAACATATTTAGTAAGCTTTATGAACAGAAACAATAAAGAGGCTGAACATCTTTTAATCACAAACTATTAATGGCAAAAAGAATAACCGAAACCGAACTTATTTTACCATCTCTTTACTTAATGAAGTTAAATGGTGGTAGAATTACATCATCAAAACTTATCGAAAAACTTCGATTAATTATGAAACCAAGTGGGGAAGACTTAGACATACTTTCTGGTAGAAGTGACGATAAGTTTTCACAAAAAGTTCGAAACCTAAAGGCTCACGAAACATTTGAAAGGTTTGGTTATGCTCAATATAAAGGAGACGCGAGAAAAGGATTTGTGGAAATTACTAGCGATGGAAAAAAGCATTTAAAACGCAATCAAGAGATCTTAAAATATTTACTTGTAAACGATTTTGAATATGTAGATATCAAAAAGAACCTTAAAGAACTTGAATCAGAAAAGGGCAAAAAGAAAAGATTAGTATTTGACGAAAATATTATTATTCAAGAAGGTATAAAAAAAATCGCTCAAGTTAAAGTCTACGAAAGGTCTACAAAGTTAAGAAATTATGCTATCGAGCATTTCACGAAAGACGGACACATTGCTTGTAAGTGTTGTTCTTTCGATTTTGAAAACTTTTATGGTGCTGAAATTGGAAAAGGATTTATTGAAATTCATCATACAAAACCAATATTCCAATATAAAGATTCGGAAATTGAAAATACGTTAGAAAATGCTTTAAAAAATTTAGTCCCAGTTTGTTCAAATTGCCACAGAATGATACATCGGAATTGGTCAAAACCACTTGAAATACAATATTTGATCGGACAAATTGAACGGAACGGAATTTTATAGTAGATAAAGTCGAGTGGATAAAGAGGTATTTTCATCTCTAAACCCCTCACACCTATCTGCTGGGCATTTCGGCCTGGCCATGCCACCCAAAGCTGGGCTCAACCAAGCCAGAGCAACCCGCATTTGCACTCAACTTTAACAAGCTGGATGAAAAATGCAGGTTAACACGTTAAGCAATAGGCATTACAATGGATAGCCAAGCTAAATTTTCAACTAGTAATACAAATGAACTATTTCTCCTAAATACTGTTTTAAACACCAAGAAATCATCTAAAAGAAAAATATGCTGCTAAAAAAGTACTCCATCCTAGCGATTCTTCTATCAATCTTTATCTCTTCGTTTGCACAGGTAAACAATGCCGTTGTTTCGGGCCTTATTCGCGACGAACAAACAAAAGAGCCACTACCCTACGTAAATCTAACCGTTACTGGTACCGACGGAGCATTTTTTACGGGTACAATAACTAATGAAAAAGGCCTATTCGCCCTTGATGAGCTAGCCACAGGCGACTACTCTATTAGGGTATCGTACATTGGCTATTTAGAGCAAAACATACCCGTACATGTTGGGAGGTTGAATAGCTTCCTCGATTTGGGTACCATCTTTCTAAAAGAATCCGCAACGGAAATCGAGGGGGTTACCGTAACCGCCACAAGAATAGAGGTTTCATCAAAAATGGATAAGAAATCATTTGCAATTGATGATAACCTTAGCCAGCAGGGCGGGTCGGTTTTACAGGTTATGCAGAACCTACCGGGTGTTACCATCGACAGGGAAGGAAAAATTTTTCTGCGCGGCAGCGATAAGGTAACCATCCTACTTGATGGAAAGCAAACCGCCATAACCGGAATGGGTTCCCAATCGGGTCTCGATAACATCCCAGCTTCGGCAATAGCATCCATCGAGATTATTAATAACCCCTCGGCAAAGTATGATGCCAGCGGTATGGCAGGGATAGTTAATATTGTGTTTAAAAAAGAGCAGGAGTCTGGATGGAACGGCAAGGCGGGTTTTACCCTCGGGCTAGGATCCTTAGCCGAAAAAGAGCCCAACGTAGCGGGCATTCGCGATCAGTATCGGTTTACCCCGAAAATAAACCCCTCATTTTCGGCAAACTATAAGCGTGAGAAAACAAACTTTTACGCCCAAGCCGATTTGCTGTACCACAAGCAAATGATGAAGAATGAGTTCACGCTACGCAGCTACGATAATGGCGATAGGGTAAATCAGCAATTTCTCGAAAACAGAACGCAACCCATATACAATATAAAAGCTGGAGTAGACTTCAATCCAAATAAGCGAAATACGTTTACCTTCTCGGCGCTATTTAACCATAGAGAGTACACCGACTTGGGCGACATACCCTACGATGATGCTGATGGCAACAGATTACGCCTGTGGCAGTACTATGAAAATGAGGTAAATCAAACCCTGTTCGCAACCGTTACGCACAAGCACTCGTTCAACCAGCCAGGGCACAGCCTAGTTTCATCGTTTAACTATTCGTTCCGGCGTAAGGATGAGGTGTTCCATTTCACAAATAGACAGTATAATCCTGATTTAATAGGGACAGATACTACAGGCTTACTGGCCGACGAGAATATTTTCGACCTGACGGTTGATTACTCAAAGCCATTAAAATCGGGTAGGCTCGAGGTAGGGACAAAGCAACGCGCAAGGGTTTTTCCAAACAATATTTACTTTAAGCCCGGCGATAATTCGATACTCGATCCAGGTCTTGCAGGGAGCGCAGAGTACAGGGAGTGGCTTTCGGCAGTTTACGGAACTTATATTTATGAGCGTAAAAAAATTGAACTTGAGGCAGGTCTTAGGTTAGAGTATGCAAATGTTGACTATTTAGTCGATCCGAACCATAGTGTTTATAGTAGTACAGGGTTTGATTATATCGACCCGTTCCCAAGTGTTAGGGCTACCTGGCTAATTAGTAATAGTAGCAGAATATCGGTATTCTACAATAGGCGTGTAGATAGGCCAGAGGAGAAGGAGTTAAGAACGTTTCCTACCTATGCAAGTCCCGAAATTCTCTCAATGGGTAATCCAAACCTACAACCTCAGTTTACCCAGTCGGTTGAGTTGGGGTTTAGGCAATCGTGGGATGGTGGATACCTGTACAGCGCAGCTTATCATAGGATGTCAACCAGCATACTAACTAAGATAATAACTGAGGTGCCATCGTCAAACCTGCTGGCTCAGGTTAACCAGAATGCCGATAAGGGGCAAAACACGGGGATAGAGCTTGTGCTAAACCAGCAGCTGGGGAGCAAAATAAGGCTTAACGCCAATGGTAATGTTTATCGGAATAGCATTAGCGCTTTTACGATTGTAAACGCTTATCCAAACAATGTTTCGTTTACTGGGGAGGAGCAAACTATTATTGCAGGTAATGCAAAGGTCAATCTGATTGCTAAAATCCTAAAAGACACCGAACTCCAGATAACAGGCATTTATCTTGCTCCGGATATTATTCCGCAGGGAAAAATACTTGCCCGTTACTCTATTGATGCAGGTTTAACCAAGAAGATACAGAATGGCAAGGGGGAGCTATTCATAAATGCCAGCGATATTCTAAATACCCTTGTAATGCGGTATGAGATTGACGGCACAACCTTTAATCTGATTTCCGATGATTACTACGAAACTCAGGTAGTACGAATAGGCTACCAGTACAGGTTTTAGTTAGGCTAATACAATTTTTCTATCTTTCGGGTACCAATATCAAACACAATTAGCGTATCGGCAAACCCACCGTCAGCAATAAACTTTTTCATTAGCTTTTTGGTGAAAGGGGTGTTAAAATAATGCTCGTTATCATTACAGATTGAATCTGGCAGTAATTCGATAGAGCTAGCCAACGTAATGGTGTCATCATCACCCAGCCCCATGATAAAGAAGCGATTGCCCTGTTTAAACCCAAAATAAACAGCCCAGTAGCCATTCTTTTCCAGGCTGTTAAAAAAGTAATATCGCTTAAATCGCTTAACAATCAAGCTATCTGAAAGCTCAAACTCAACGGTTGTGGTTTTGTTTCCCAGCGAATCGACCTCTTCACTAATCCATTTATTCTTACCTATTGTGTGGAGCTCGTTTTCCGTTGCCCAGGAACCCTGCATGGCTTTAGGTATGTAAGAATAATCCTTCGCATCGGTGGGAACAGGCTCGGCAAAATAGTGGGTTACGCACGATGATAAAGCACTTGCCATAATGGCAACTAATACTAAGCTTATCTTTTTCATCATATTATGGTTTAAGTACAACTAATTAAAATAGGGAACGCAGAACACCATATTACCAGCATGAAATTTACCACAAAAAACAAATCGCAATTTATCAATCTAATACTCTGCGCCAAACTTCATTAAAAAGTCTTTAATAAAAGGAGTAATATTGCCATCTAAAACATCCTGCACATTGCCCGTTTCAAACCCTGTACGCACATCTTTCACCAATTTATATGGATGCAGCACATAGTTTCGGATTTGCGACCCCCACTCTATACTCATTTTTTTTCCTTCTACCTCGGCCTGCTTTTCTTTGCGTTTACGCAGCTCCAACTCGTACAAATGAGATTTAAGCAATCGCATGGCATTCTCCCTATTGTTGCTCTGTGATCGTGTTTCAGTATTTTCAACTACAATTCCAGTAGGTATATGGTACAGGCGAACTCCCGTTTCAACCTTATTCACGTTCTGCCCGCCCGCACCTCCAGAGCGGTACGTAT
Source organism: Bacteroidales bacterium (assembly GCA_028708425.1). GTDB lineage: Bacteria > Bacteroidota > Bacteroidia > Bacteroidales > Tenuifilaceae > Perlabentimonas. The sequence continues at coordinate 37,628 of JAQVYY010000030.1, read as the reverse complement.
CCCATTTAATATCGGCGGGATTGATGCTAATCTCAATATCGTCATCAATTAAAGGCGAAACAAATACCGATGCGAACGAGGTATGCCGCTTAGCATTGGCATTAAAAGGAGAGAGCCTCACCAACCTATGAACCCCATTTTCGCCTTTTAAAAAGCCGTAGGCTAGGTTACCCTGATACTCGATGGTAGCCGATTTTATGCCAGCTTCTTCGCCCTCCTGGATATGAAGAATCTTGGTTTTGTAGCCATTGCGCTCGCCCCATCGGACGTACATGCGCATAAGCATATCGGCCCAATCCATGCTATCGGTACCACCAGCCCCCGAATTAATTTTAAGAACTGCCCCCAGCTTATCCTCCTCATTGCGAAGCATGTTCATCATTTCAACATCCTCGATACGCGTAAGCGTAAGCTCATACTGCTCCAGAACTTCGCTTTCGGGTACCTCGTCCTCCTTAGCAAAATCGAATAGTACCTGCAGGTCTTCCACTAACGTTTTAACCTCGTTATACGAAGTTATCCAGTGCTTTATCTCTGCTATCGCCCTGAGTTGCTTCTCGGCCTCGGTGCTATTATTCCAAAATGTGGGGTCTTGAGTTTTCTGTTCCTCCTCCTCAAGCTGAATAATCTTACTATCAATGTCAAAGATGCCTCCTCAGCGCATCCGTACGCTTAACACAATCCTTAATCTGGTCTGAAGTAATCATAAATAAAACCGTTGCTATTATTTTAATAGTACAAATATAATCCTTTTACAACATCGATAGTTCAAATCACCCCATTTTCTAAAAAACAAGCTTACAGCAGGATTCTATACGACGATAAAAAAACATTCCCACATCTTATAATACATTGACAACCACCTTAATTTTAATTACACATCCGAATGATTGCTTTCTCCAACAGCGACTAAGTGTCACCACCAATCTTTTTACCCAAAATTGGACACGACCTTGTCGGGGTAACCCGCATTTGCATTCATCATTAACAAACATTTGCGTTCATCATTAACAAATTTGATGAATAATGCGGGCTAATAGTTACATTTTTAGCATGTTAATAGGCGAATTTGTAGATAAAAATGTGTACTTTTGTTAAATAGAATTCACAGCCTCATAATAGCCCTTTATAGTTACGCTAGTAAAATTCACAACCCAGAAATAGGAAGAATGGTATAAAGATTTACAAAAAACATTTGGGCTAATTAATACGCTGCATGGATGAACAAAAATTGAAACCAAATAGATAAATTAACTATTACACCTCGGTATAGATCAACTTTCAAAAAAAAGAGATAAAATATTTTCGCAAATTTTTGTTATTCAATTAATCTTTCATACTTTTGCAAACCCAAAAAGTATTGAACACCATAATATTATAATATAATGTACGCTATTGTAGATATTGCAGGACAGCAATTTAAGGTGCAGAAAGATCAGAAGATTTTTGTTCATCGCCTTGAGGCAGAGGAAGGCACCGAAATGAGTTTCGACAAGGTTTTGCTTGTTGACAACGAAGGAAAAATAACCATTGGGGCCCCAACCATTGAGAACGCTAAGGTAAACGCCAAAGTAGTTAACCATATTAAGGGCGACAAGGTAATTGTCTTTAAAAAGAAGAGACGTAAAGGGTATAAGGTAAAAAATGGCCACAGGCAACAATTTACCCAAATACAAATTGCAGATATTATTGCATAACCGCATAAAAGTTTTAAGAAATGGCACATAAGAAAGGAGCTGGTAGTTCACGTAACGGACGTGATTCGGAAAGTAAACGATTAGGTGTAAAACTTTTCGGTGGACAAACCTGTAAGGCAGGCAATATTATTGTACGCCAAAGAGGAACTAAGCATAACCCAGGTCAAAACGTGGGTATGGGAAAAGATCACACACTGTTCGCCCTTATTGATGGAACCATCTCGTTCCGCAAAAAGGCCGAAAACAAATCGTACGTTTCAGTTATCCCAGCAGAAAATTAGTTTTTCCTCATAATTGTCGCATAATTAAACCCTCCTGCAGCTTACCTGAAATTTGTAAGTTCAGGAGGGTTTTTCTTTAATAACACCTTTACATATGCTCACGCTAAAGCAAATTAACGAGAATAAAGAGGATGTAATTGCCCGCCTCTCCATAAAAAATTTCGAGGGAAAAGACCTTATTGAAGAGGTTATTCACCTCGACACACAACGTAAAACCATTCAGAGAAAACTCGACTCGCTGCTTGCCGAGCAAAAAGCGCTCTCGAAAGAGATTGGTAATCTGTTTAAGCAGGGAAAAACAGATGAAGCAAATGAGGCGAAGCAAAAAGTTAGTGATTTAAAAGAAGATTCGAAAGAGCTGGCTACAGAAATGGATAATACCGAAAAGTCAATATCCTCAATTCTTCTAAAAATACCGAACCTACCCCATGCCAGCGTACCCAAAGGCAAAACAGCCGACGATAACGTTGAGGTGAAATCAGGAGGCACTATCCCTTCACTTCCTGAGGATGCAAAACCCCACTGGGAGCTCGCAAAAAATCTTAACCTAATAGACTTTGAACTTGGCGTTAAGATTACTGGCAGCGGTTTCCCAGTCTACAAGGGCAAGGGTGCTAAGCTACAGCGCGCGCTAATAAATTTCTTCCTCGAAGAAAACATAGCTGCAGGATACAGTGAGATGATGCCTCCGCTAATGGTAAACGAGGATTCTGCTTATGGCACTGGCCAACTTCCCGATAAGGATGGACAAATGTATCATGTACAAACCGATAACTTTTACCTTATTCCAACGGCCGAGGTACCACTGACTAATGTTTTTAGAGGTGTTATCCTAAACGCATCCGATTTCCCAGTAAAGCTAACAGGTTACACCCCTTGCTTTCGCCGCGAAGCGGGTTCGTACGGTAAGGATGTTAGGGGATTAAATCGTCTCCACCAATTTGATAAGGTTGAGATAGTGCAGATAGAACACCCCAGCAAATCGTACGATACACTAGACGAGATGGTTGCTCACGTTGAGGGCATTCTGCAAAAGCTAGAACTACCCTATCGTATTCTTCGTTTATGCGGAGGCGATATAAGCTTTACCTCGGCGTTAACCTATGATTTTGAAGTTTTCTCGACCGCTCAAGAAAAATGGCTTGAGGTTAGCTCCGTTTCAAACTTCGAGTCGTTTCAGGCTAACAGGCTAATGCTCCGATACCGTGAAGAGGGCGAGAAGCGCAACCAATTGGCACATACGCTCAACGGCAGCTCGCTGGCCTTACCTCGTATTCTGGCTGCACTTATTGAGAATAATCAGGATGAAACGGGTATCGTAATTCCTAAAGCTCTACAACCTTTCTGCGGATTCGACAGGATTTAGACCCATAAAACAAATAGAAGAGAACAACACTTTTCAGATAAATGTACATCTGATTGTGTGTTGTTTTTTTACATTTGCAGTAGGCTTATCCTATCACCATGAAAGCAAAAAACTTATCATACCTTTTTAGCGCTCTCACCATTTTATTTTGGGGTACAGCGGCCACTGCATTTAAGTTTACGCTCAAGCATTTTAGCTTTATTCAGCTGCTAGCGTGGTCGTCGCTATTTTCAACCATTCTACTATTTGCTATTATTGTATTCGGGGGTAAGCTACATCAAATAAAAGGGTTAACAAAAACAGAAATTACCCCATCGCTGTATCTGGGATTACTAAATCCCTTTGGTTACTACTTTGTACTGCTACGAGCTTACGAACTTTTACCGGCACAGGTTGCACAACCCCTCAACTTTATATGGCCACTTATGCTTGTGCTTCTATCAGTTCCTATCTTAGGCGAGAAAATAACGACCAAAGGTATTATAGCGCTTTGCGTTAGTTTTATTGGGGTTATCCTTATATCATCAGGGGGAGATTTGACAAGCTTCAAAATCAACAGTCCGCTTGGTGTTGCCCTTGCGCTGCTAAGCTCCGTATTTTGGGCATTATACTGGATACTAAACCTGAAGAAACCCATTGACCCCGTAATTCGTCTATTTTTCAACTTTCTTTTTGCTACAGTTTTCTCGTTCGGAGCAGGTTGCCTCTTCACAAATTTCTGGGATATAAATATGGGCGGTATTCTTGGCTCTATTTATGTAGGCTCATTCGAAATGGGCATTACCTTTGTTCTATGGCTCAAGGCACTAAGCATTGCCGAGAATAAGGCAAAACTAAGCAATATTATTTATCTTGTTCCATTTGTAAGTCTTATATTTATACACTTTTTAGTGGGTGAGCAAATTTACTGGACAACCATTGCCGGACTAATTATCATAGTAACAAGTATTCTGTTTCAACAGCTAACAGATAAACGCCAACAACCTAAAAACTAATAACATGAAAAGGATTATTCTTCTTACAATAATAGTATCGATTACCGCAGGATTTATATCGTGCAACAAAAAAGAAATTAATAGCAACCCTAACTTCTATGCCAACGAGCAGCTAGTATTAACAATGGAAGAATACTATCTATGGTACGACATGCTACCCGAAGTTGATCTCTTAAATTACAAAACACCCGTAGAGCTAATGAACGCCCTAACCTACAAAGAGCTAGACAGATGGAGCTACGTAACAACCAAGCAAGAGATTGAGGCATACTATGCCAACGCCGAATATACGGGTTACGGTATCGGCATGGGGTTCGATAGTGAAGACAACCTCTGGATAACTTTTATTTTTGATGACTCACCCCTAAAAGAATTTGGGGTTAACCGGGGATGGCGAATTACCAAGATTAACAATACTCCGGTAACATATGAGAACGCTAACTCCTTGCTAGCAGCAAATTCGGCCAGTTTCACCTTTCTTAATCAAAACAACGAGGAGGTAACTGCCAACGCAGCCAAAAAAGCAGTTAAAATGAATACCGTTTTAATGGACACGGTATACTCAACAGCAACAGGCAATATTGGGTACTTTGTACTAAAAGGTTTTGTTACACCAACGGTTGCTGAACTCGACAGCACATTTAAAAAGTTCAAAGAGAATGATGTTAAAGAATTGATAGTTGACCTACGATACAACGGGGGTGGTAGTGTAGAAACAGCAACACATTTAGCAAACCTAATTGCAGGAAAAATTGCCGCAAACCAAATACTTGGCACATACAAACATAACGATAAGAAAACAGAATGGGATAGCGATATCAAAATGGAACTTGCTGACTACTCACTAGATTTATCAAGAGTGGTATATATAACTACCTCGAATTCGGCGTCGGCAAGTGAGCTGGTAATAAATGGCCTATTCCCATTTATGGATGTTAAGCTAGTGGGAGGTAATACCCATGGCAAACCTGTGGGCATGTACGTTCTTGAATCAAAGACCGGCGACTTCGATTGGGTTTTTGTACCAATCTGTTTTAAAATAGTTAATGCGAATGGCGATGGCGACTACTACGATGGAATTCCTGCCGATTTCCCAGCAAACGATGGTATAAATTATCCATTTGGCAATTTAGATGAAGCCAGTTTAGCTAAAGCAATGGAGTTTTTAACCGGGGGAAGTGCACCAAAAAGTGCATATAGCACACAAGGAGAGATTAAGTACCCCATGCAAAGAGGATTGCGTAATGAAATTGGCGCATGGTAACATAATTTTGCACTCCTTACTGCTTAACGAAATGACAATTGCCCCACATTTTGCTATCTTTGCATAATAATTAGAACGGGAGATGGGTGCAAGTAAAAATGCAGAACGGGTAATACTTGGGATTGATCCAGGCACAACAATAATGGGGTACGGTGTTATTAAAACTTGCGGCAAGGATAACGTTGAGCTCGTTGTGCTCGGCGTAATTGATCTAAAAAAATATGGCGACCACTACCTTAAGCTAAAAACCATTTACGAAAGGGTTCAGCACCTGGTTGACGAGTACCTGCCTGATGATGTGGCCATTGAGGCTCCATTCTTTGGAAAGAATGTTCAAAGCATGCTTAAGCTTGGCCGAGCACAAGGCGTAGCCATGGCAGCAGCGCTATCGCGCTCAGTACCCATTTTTGAATATGCGCCTCGAAAAATTAAGCTCGCCATTACGGGACAAGGGAATGCATCGAAAGAGCAGGTAGCCATGATGTTACAGAGCATACTAAAAACCAAGTCGTTCGATACCAGCACCCCCGATGCAACCGACGGCCTGGCTGCTGCAGTATGTCATTTTTATCAGAATAGAATTAGTGCCAAAGGTAAAAATGCAACCAGCTGGAGCGACTACGTAAGGAATAACCCCGAACGAATAAAGTAAACATTCACCGGTTCAAGAAAGATTATACCGCTTTAAATAAAAACGTACTGATCATGGGAATGATATCATTTATTAAAACGCCAAAACCCAGAAGATTTGGGTACAGCCCTGTTTTTTATGATGAACGAAAGGAGGCTCTAGAGGAAAGAGAGAGGCAGATTAGACAAGAAATGGGACTTACCAAAGAGGGAGAAGAAAGAGTATCGCTTATTAAAGGGCAATTTAGAAAACAATATGATAGTAAAAGGAGGGTAAAAAGTAACCGTAAAAAAAGAAATCTAAGACTCCTTGTTATTTTTACCATACTTTGCCTACTGTTTTACTACCTAATTTATTTTTAAGAGTTTATGCCCGATATTATTCAACTTTTACCCGACTCGGTAGCCAACCAAATTGCAGCTGGCGAGGTTGTTCAGCGCCCCGCCTCGGTGGTTAAGGAACTTACCGAAAACTCTATTGATGCTGGAAGTACAGACATTCAGGTTATTATCAGGGATGGCGGGAAAGCGCTAATTCAGATTATTGACAATGGGTGTGGTATGTCCGAAACCGATGCTCGCCTCTGCCTCGAACGGCATGCCACTTCGAAAATACGTGAAGCGAACGATCTGTTTGCCATAAAAACAATGGGGTTTAGAGGTGAGGCCCTGGCCTCGATTGCTGCTGTAGCCGAGGTTGAACTTAAAACATGTAAACCTGACGATAAGGTTGGTACCATTATCCGCATCTCAGGATCCGAGGTAATTGAGCACGAACCAACATCGTGCACCGTGGGTACTTCGATATGTGTAAAGAACCTGTTTTTTAATATCCCCGCGCGACGAAAATTTCTAAAAAGCACATCGCTTGAACTAAAACACATTATTACTGAGTTTCAACGAGCTGCTTTGGCCAACCCCCAAATAAGCTTCTCGTTACACCATAATGGCGCCAACGTTTATAAATTACCAGCGGGTAGTGTTAAACAGCGTATAACACACCTAATGGGTAAAAATTTGGGTAAAAATCTAATCGATTTAAAAACGGACACCTCGGTGATAAGCATAAGCGGTTTTATTGGCCGCCCCGAAAGTGCAAAGAAAACCCCTGGCGAACAATTTTTCTTTATAAACAACCGATTTATGAGAAATCCATACCTACATAAAGCCGTTGTTAAAGCTTACGAAAAGCTAATATCACCCGATACCATTCCGCCATACTTCATCTTTTTAGAGGCCGATCCAGCAACCATCGACGTTAACATACACCCAACCAAAACCGAAATAAAGTTTGAAGACGAAAGGCTGATATGGCAAATTCTTAATGCATCGGTGCGCGAGGCCATGGGAAAATTTGCCATTGTCCCCTCAATAGACTTTGACACAGAAATGGTTATTGACGTTCCCTTTTTCCCGAAAAGCGCACCGGTTAGTCCTCCAGAAATAGAGATAAACCCCAACTACAACCCATTTGACAGTGACTATTCAAACCAATCGTTACCGAAACAATCCTCAAGTTTTCATCGACCATCGGCTCGGGGATGGCAAGAGCTCTTTCAGCAAGAACAGGGAAAAGGTTTTGAAGAAAAAGCAGAACAGCAATCGCCCAGCCTTTTCAATCATACTGATAAAGATCTTATTGTACCTAACGCTACGGAGCGTTTTTTTCAATTCAAGAATCGGTATATCCTCACCTCGGTTAAGTCGGGGCTTATGATGATTGACCAAAAGCGTGCGCACGAGCGAATACTGTACGAAAACTACCTGCAAAACATTACAGATGGGGTAGCCAGTTCGCAACAAGAGCTATTTCCTCAAACCATTGAGCTAAGCGCAGGCGATTTCACCTTGCTACAGAGCATAATTAACGACCTGTCGGCACTAGGCGTAGTGGTTAGCTTTCTTGGTCAGAACACTATTGCGGTAAATGCTCTGCCAGCAAGCATAAAAAATACGAATCCAGAGCAACTAATAAACAACTTTCTACAAGTATTTAAGGAGAATACGGGCGAACAAACCGACAATCCGAAGCATAAGCTAGCCCTTTCGCTAGCTCGTGCAGCATCCATTCCATACAACCGCTCGCTAGAGCCCATCGAAATGCAGGACCTGGTTGATAAACTTTTTGCCTGCCAACAGCCCAACCTATCGCCCGATGGTAAGCCCACCATAACAACTATTGAGGTTGATGAGCTGGAAAAGAGGTTTAGGTAGCTGTGGACTGACCAGCATTAACAATCATACTTGCTAAATTTGATAAATAATGCGGGTTAAAGAGATAACTAATAGCTAGCTACTAAGCATATACTCAAGGATTAACTATTTGCTTAGAAGTTCACTCACGGGTTGACTATTTGCCAAGCAGAGAGTCAACCCGTGAGTGACTATTTGCATAGAAGATAGTCATTCCTAGAGTAAGTGGGTAAAAAAAACTAAAACTTGCTGATAGTTAACAAAAAACTATTACCTTTGCCACTCAAAATTAATGTAGGTTAAACTAATAAAAAGCGTTAAAGTATGCCTGTAAAAATCAGACTTAGTCGCCACGGTAGAAAGAAAGCACCATTTTACCACATAGTGGTGGCGGATAGCAGGGCGCCACGGGATGGCAGATTTATTGAGAGGATTGGATCATACAGTCCTGTCACAAATCCTGCTACTATTGAATTAAACTTTGATAGGGCATTGGATTGGCTGCAGAAAGGCGCTCAACCTACCAACACAACTAGGGCTATCCTATCGTACAAAGGTGTTATGCTGAAAAAACACCTGCTTGAGGGTGTAAACAAAGGAGCTTTAACCGAAGAGCAAGCTGAAGAAAAATTTGCAGCATGGCTTGAGGAAAAAGATGTTAAAATTCAAGCAAAGAAAGAACGCCTTGTTAAAGGTGAACAAGACGAAACGGCTAAACGACTAGAGGCAGAAGCCAAGGTTCGTGAAGCACGTGCTCAAGAAATCGCCAAAAGGCAAGCAGAACTAGCAGCTAAAGAAGCTAGTGAGAAAGCTGAAAAAGAAGCAGCTAAAGAAGAGGCAGAGGTTGTTGCTGAAGAAAAGACGGAACCTGCAGCTAAAAAGGTAGAACCTGCCAAAGAAAAGGCGGAACCTGCAGCTAAAAAGGTAGAAGCAGCCAAAGAAAAGACAGAACCCGTAGCTAAAAAAGTAGAAGCCACCAAAGAAAAAGCAGAACCTGTAGCTAAGAAAGCAGAAACAACCAAAGAAAAAGCGGAACCTGCAGCTAAAAAGGTAGAACCTGCCAAAGAAAAGGCGGAACCTGCAGCTAAAAAAGCAGAACCTGCCAAAGAAAAAACTGAACCTGCAGCTAAAAAAGAAGAACCTGCTAAAGAAAAGGCGGAACCTGCAGCTAAAAAGGTAGAAGCAACCAAAGAAAAGACAGAACCTGCAGCTAAAAAAGAAGCAAAACCAGCAGCTGAAGACAAAAAAGAAACCCCTAAAGAGAAAGAGTAGGATTCTTTATGGTAAACCATCCTCACTTAACTGAGATTGGTAAAATTCAGCGAACCCATGGAGTTAACGGAGAACTTCAGGTTAGCGGGTTAAACGATTTTTTATCTGAAAATCATACATTAGAATCGGTATTCCTTTCAATTGAGGGAATACCGATTCCTTTTTTTATAGCATCAATACGCCCCAAGGGAACTAATCTGGTGCTACTAACATTTGAGGATATAACAACCCTAAAATTAGCTCAAGAACTGGTTGGGCATAAAATACTTGCAGAGGTTACAAGCAAGCAACCGCCAGAAGAACTATCCCTCGATAACCTTATAGGATTTACTATAGTGTCGAGACTAGGTGTTCAACTTGGTATTATAGTTGCCCTACAAGACTATTCTGGAAATTTAATTTTCGAGGTTTCCAATCCCACCAACAACAAGCTACTAATACCGGCTTCCCCTGATCTAATTATGGAAATTGACGAGGAGTCAAAAACTATAATAATAGATGTACCCGAAGGGATTACTAATTTGTAACTAACTTTTCACCTCTTTCTCGAACCCGATAATACGTTCACGCCATCGGGATGGGATAGGAATACTTACCTCAAGCTTATTGCTGTACCCCACCATAACCGATTTACCCTCAACCACCAAAACGTTCTTTGTTTTATTATATATCTGATGATACATCTCAAGGCTCTTGTTCCCTATTTTCACCACTTTTGTCCGAACCTCAACCTCGTCGAACATTTTTGCTGGCGATAAAAAATTAACATTAATATTCGCAACTATCAACCCGTGGTTTTCCCAGTCCATTGGCTCCTTAAGCACATCAACCAGGTAGCGCAATCGCCCTAAATCAATATACTGAATGTACACAGTGTTATTGGTGTGACCTAGCGAATCGATATCGCCAAAACGTGTTTGGATAGGTAAGGTATGATTAAAAGAGTGGCTCATAGTAAGCTTAGTTTCTGTAAAGTGTAAAATAATTCCAGCTAAAACAATGCGATGGCTAAGTAATGCCTAACCACAAAATCTTGGCAAAACTAGTAATTATTATCGTTTTTTACCTAGGGTAACGACAACGGGGAAATGATCGGAATGATATATTTTGGGACTACTATACCCTGTAGCCGCAAAGGCTGAGCTGTAAAGAATATAATCGATACGAAACGATGGAAAAAAACCTTTATAGGTATGCCCTACCCCCACGCCAGCATCGACAAAAGCATCGTTAAGCGACTTTGTCATTCTGCGGTAGTTATAGGAAATGGGCGATTCGTTAAAATCACCGCAAACTAGAACAGGGTACGGACTACTTAGCATATGATTGGTAACCTTATCGACCTGATGAGCCCTTTTTTGCACAGCATCGCGAAATCTAAACGATATATCCTTAATTTCGTCCATTGCTTGCGACTCCTTTCGGTAATCCTGATTAAGCAGAAAATTAAGATTTCGCTCCTTCAGCCTAAACGACTGTAAATGGATATTATAAACCCTTAACGTATCGTTACCCACCTGTATATCGGTAAAGATGCAGGCATTGGCACTATTCTCAAACCTAAGCTCGCCCGTATCAACTATAGGATGGCGGCTATAGGTAACCATACCATAGCCTGATTTGGGTTTCTTCACTATGTAGCCAAAATGGGCGTTGTAATCGAGTTTTTGACGGGCATCGACCTCTGTAAACTGTTTGTTATCAACATAAAACTCTTGCAAGCAAGCAATGTCGGGATTTTCAGATTGAAGAAACTCATACACCGCATTATATGTGGGCGGTTGTTTTGACCACGAGTATAGATGAAATAAATTTACATTATACGATATTACCTTTAGGTCGGAGTCGGCCTTAAGCAATGTTTTCCCAAAAGGGAACTGAAAAAAGCTGGCAAAATGCGATACGCCAATAAGTATAAACAGGGCAGGGCATAAAAAACACCATTTCCAACGAGCAATCCAGTACACCAACAACACAACATTAAGCAGTAAAATAAAGGGGTACATCAACCCTAAGAATCCAAGGTACCAAAAAAGGGTTGGCTCAACATATACCGATAGGTATGAAAGCAGCAGCAAAAAACCAGCTAACAGGGTAAAAAACCAGAGTATTTTATCGATAAACTTTCGCAACGCTAAAGGATAAAAGTTAAGCAATAACGCATTGGACAATATTCTAAAAAGTTGCTAATTTTTCATGCGGAAGAGGGTTTGCTTCTCCTCTTCGGTAAGGGTTGAGTACCCACCCTTCGATATTTTATCTAAAATTCTATCAACCTCCTTCTGCTGCTCAGCCTTTTGCTTATTGTACTCATAATCATCGGTGGGTTTACGATAATCAACCTTCATTTTTTTCCTCCGCCTAGCTGATGGTTTACTAGTAAAAGCATCAATAACGAAGTTAACTGGGCGAACCAAATCTATATCTTGCTTCTGAAAGTAAATAAAAAGATACCCAAACAAAGCCCCGCCCAGGTGAGCAATGTGTCCACCAGCATTTGAACCCGCAATGCTAATTACATCGAGCAAAACCATAAATAGAGCTAAATACTTTAACCTTACCCGACCAATAAACATAAGGTTTAAAGTGTAGTTAGGAGCGTATGCTGCCACGGCAAAAACAACGGCCAAAACCGATGCCGATGCACCTTGTGCAAATGATACAGGCAACACATCGGCAAAAACTGGGAAAATATTATAGAAAAGAATATATAGTAATCCACCGGAAAGCCCTCCCATAATGTAAACCCCTAGCAACTTCCGTTCGGTCATAAAAGAGAGAAAAATTTTCCCCATCCAGTATAGCCACAGCAGGTTAAAGAGGATATGTATAAACCCCTCGTGAAAAAACATGTAGGTTAGCAAGGTCCATGGACGCCTTGCAAGGGTTGGGAGATGTGCAGGAACGGCAATATATCGCGATAGTATAAACCCTATATCGATACCACCTAAAACCAATACGGCCCTAAATATATTAAAGGCTAAGAAAACCCCTAGGTTAATGTAAATAAGCTTAACCAGCATTCCTCCATGCCTAAACGATTGCTTTATTTCGTGTAAAATACTATTCATTGTAAGTACAATTTAATGCTAGTAAAAATTATTACGCTGCTTTTTCCAAACCTTAATCAGTATAAACCCAAAGAGCATTCCGCCAAGGTGAGCAAAATGAGCCACTCCGCTGTTTGGCTGACTAAAACCTAAAAACAGCTCAATTAATCCATACCCAATTACAAAGTACTTCGCTTTAATGGGAACTGGTATAAACATTATCATAAGCTCCGTGTTTGGGAAATACATCCCGAAAGCCAAAAGCAGCCCAAATACCGCCCCCGAAGCCCCAACCGTTGGAATATTAAGCATAATATTTAGAGCCGCCATCCCTTGATGCGCATAATTTTTCCCCATCTCGAACACGGCAACTCCCTCCGATTTAACAAGGGCAATTTGCTCGGGCGTTAGGTTGGACATAACCGACTTAACTTCAATAAAGTTTACAAGCGAATGCAGAGCGGCAGCACCTAACCCAGTAAAAAAGTAGTAGATAAAAAAACGCTTACTGCCCCACACCTGCTCCAAAATTCGACCAAACATAAAGAGGGCAAACATATTGAAAAACAGGTGAGCTATTCCCCCGTGCATAAAAATATGAGAGATTAGCTGATATGGACGAAAATTTGATGACTCGAAATAGAAAAGACCCAACACTCTGGTCAAATCGATGTGCATAGTACCCCTAAAAACAAAAGTGGCAAGCAACATTATAATGTTTATTATAATTAAATTCTTAACCACAGGAGGCATATTCTGAAAAATGGATCTTCTGCTAAGGTTCATTCCTTCTTGTAATTTTGATGGTTACCAATCTCCAAAGATAAATATTTTTGACCAACTCGACCCCACAAAAGCCGTCCGTTCATATTATTTAACACCTTTTACCACCAAAGGTTTTATAAGGCTTTTAACCCGCATTATTCATCAAATTTGTTAATCATGAATGCAAATGCGGATTACCCCAACATGGTCGAGCTCAATTTTGGGTAACAAAATAGGCTGTGAGACCTAGTCGCTGTCGGATGCCCCAAATTAATCGAATGAATAATTGGGGTTAGATAGGTTAAAAACAGGCTATAGATTACAAATGAAAGCATTTGTGTCCGGTTAATATTTATAGATTCCTCCCTACGGTCGGAATGACAGGGCGTTGAGCCATATTGGGGAGGGGAGGGCTTGGCTAAATAGCCAAGCCCTCCCCTAAAAACTAAACATTTGTCATTGACAAAGGCATTTCTATTTTCAACCGCTTTATCGAACATGTTGTCATTCTGAGCATTAGCGAAGAATCTCAAAAGATTTACCGGACAATAGTGAAACGAAAGCATAAAATACACATTTCACAGGTGCTTTATTTGGATAAAAGAATTTTACTAATAGTTTTCAACACCACAAAGATTTTGAGAATTGATTAGCTAACTTTGGGTTTTAGTATAAATACCCGCCAAATAATATAACTCACTACTAGCAAGCAATGAGCAAATTTGTACACCTTCACGTTCACACACAGTACTCAATCCTTGACGGAGCATCGAGCATTAAAGGTTTAATAGATAAGGCAATAAGCCTGGGGATGAGAGGCATTGCGATTACTGACCATGGCAACATGTTTGGTGTTAAGGAGTTTGTAAATACCGTAAGCAAAGCGAACCAATCACATCTTTCTGAAATAAAAAGGTTGCAAAAAGAAATTGATTCTGCTAAGAATTCAGATACTAGCGAGGAACTAAAAATCAAACTCGCTGCCACACAACAAAAGCTTTTCAAGCCAATTATTGGATGCGAGGCCTACGTAACAACCGACAGGAAAGTTCGCGACAAGAATAGAAGAGGCGGCGACCACCTTGTGCTACTGGCAAAAAACCTTACGGGCTACCACAACCTTACTAAAATGGTATCGTACTCGTGGACCGAAGGTTTTTACCAAAGACCTCGAATTGACAAGGAATTGCTACGCAAGTATGGCGAGGGAATAGTTGTGTCGTCGGCATGCCTTGGGGGCGAAATACCTCAGGCTATCATAAAAGGAAACGAAGCTAAAGCGGAGGAAATTATTTACGAGTTTAAGGAGATATTTGGCGACGACTTTTACCTTGAGGTAATGCTTCACCCCGTTAAGCCTGGTGGATTTGCCGAAAGAACATACCAAGAGCAGAAACGAGTTAATGAGGTTATATTTAAACTCGCTGCCAAAACGGGAGTAAAGTGCATTGCCACAAACGATATACACTTTATTAATGCCGAGGATGCCCAAGCCCATGACAGGCTAATATGCCTAAACACAGGAAAGGAGGTAGACGACCCAAATCGTCTGCACTACACCATGCAGGAGTATCTGAAAAGCGAAGATGAGATGCTCAGGCTATTCCCAAACCATCCCGAGGCAATATACAATACCGAAGAGATACTCAACAAGATTGAGATTTACTCGCTCGACCATGATCCTATTATGCCCGAATTTGGGCTACCCGACGGCTTTACTGACGACAACGAGTACTTAAGGCATTTAACCTATAAGGGCGCAGAAGTGCGCTGGGGCAAAAACCTATCGGATGAAATTAAGGAAAGGCTCGATTTTGAGCTTGAAGTAATTAAGAGCATGGGGTTTCCCAGCTACTTCCTTATTGTGTGGGATTTTCTGGTTGCCGCCCGCGAAATGGATGTGTCGGTTGGGCCAGGAAGAGGTTCGGCAGCAGGTTCGGCAGTTGCATACTGTTTAAAAATTACCGATATCGACCCCCTTCGGTACGGGTTACTATTTGAGCGCTTTCTTAACCCCGAACGTATCTCAATGCCCGATATTGATATCGATTTTGATGAGGATGGACGCGAGCAGGTGATGAATTGGGTTGTGAATAAGTACGGAAAAAACCGTGTGGCCCATATCATAACCTTTGGAACAATGGCTGCTAAAATGGCCATTCGCGATGTTGCCAGGGTACAAAGGCTTCCGCTGCCTGAGGCAATGCGCATTGCTAAGTTAGTACCCGAACGGCCTGGAATAACCCTTGCACAAGCATACAAAGAGGTTCCAGAGCTACTTCAATGTAAAAACTCGCCCAACGAGCTGGTTAAATCAACACTACAGTACGCCGAGGTACTCGAAGGGTCGGTTAGGCAAACCGGGGTTCACGCATGCGGTATTATTATTGGTCGTAACAATCTTGAAGAGCATATACCAATATGCATAAATAAGGATGCCGAGCTATACGTTACGCAGTACGATGGCAAGCATGTTGAAGATATTGGGCTGCTAAAAATGGACTTCCTAGGGCTTAAAACCCTCTCGATAATCAAGGATGCGCTGCAGTTTATAAAAGAATCGAAAGGGATTGATGTTGACATTGATCATGTTGCGCTCGATGATAAGAAAACATTCGAACTATACTCCCGAGGCGATACAACCGCCCTATTCCAGTTCGAGTCGCCTGGAATGAAGAAACATCTTAGAGCATTAAAACCCAGTCGTTTTGAAGACCTTATAGCAATGAATGCCCTGTACCGACCAGGGCCTATTGAGTATATTCCTAACTTTATTAAACGTAAGCACGGCCGCGAAAAAATTGAGTACGATCTACCCGAAATGAAAGAGATTCTTGAGGAAACTTACGGAATTACGGTTTACCAAGAGCAGGTTATGAGGCTCTCGCAAAAATTAGCTGATTTTACCAGAGGCGAAGCCGACTCGCTCAGAAAAGCCATGGGTAAAAAGCAGAAAACCGTTATGGACAAGCTTAAAGCGAAATTCATAAAGGGTTGTTTGGCCAATGGGTACGAGGAGAAGAGGATTGAAAAAATATGGGGCGACTGGGAAAAATTTGCACAATACGCCTTCAATAAATCGCACTCAACCTGCTACGCTTTCGTTTCATTCCAAACGGCATACCTAAAAGCACACTATCCAAGCCAATTTATGGCGGCTGTGCTAAGCCGTAACCTTTCCGATATAAAAAAGATAACCCTTTTTATGGACGAATGCCGACGTATGGGAGCGCAGGTGCTAGGGCCCGACGTAAATCACAGCAACTATAAGTTTACTGTAATGGATAATGGCGACATTCGATTTGGCCTGGGTGCCATTAAGGGCGTTGGCGAGGGTGCCGTTATCAATATTATTGAAACCCGAAAGGCTGGATCATTTAAAGATGTGTACGATTTTGTTGAGCGTGTTAACCTTCAAACTGTCAGTAAAAAAAACATTGAGAATCTTGTTCTGGCTGGTGCCTTGGATAACCTTAGCGACATAAAGCGAGAGCAATACTTTGCTCCCGATGCAAAGGGAGTTACCTTTATCGAAAACCTATCGCGTTACGGAGCTAAAGTTCAAACAGAAAAAAACAATGTTCAACAAACCCTTTTTGGAGGGATGGAGTCGGGGTTTGAACTTCAAAAACCCGAGCCAGTGGAAGCCGATTCGTGGTCTAATCTGGAGTACCTTTCAAAAGAAAAGGACCTAATTGGCATATACCTCTCGGCACATCCATTGGATGATTTTAAGTTTGAGGTTGATAATTTTACCAACACCTCCTTAAGCGAACTTTATGAACCAGCCCAATTAAACGGAAGGGATATATCGGTTGCGGGTATCGTTTCGGAGGCAAAAATTCTTCCCACTAAAAAGGGAACCCATTACGGGCGTATAACCATTGAGGATTTTACCGACTCGTACGAATTTACCCTATTTGGGAATAATTTTGAAACCTATCGCCCATTGTTTTACGTTGGTTACCCCCTGCTGGTTAAGGGGCGTTTTAGTCCCAATCGTTTTAGGCAAGGCGAGCTGGAATTCAACATAAAAAGCATGCAAACCTTATCGACACTGCGTGAGGATCTGGTAAAAAAAATTACCCTCTCACTCTTTGTTGACGATATAAACGAGGAGCTAGTTCAGGAGCTGAAAACCCTGACAACAAACCATCCAGGTAATGTTAACCTCAGGATTCGGGTTATCGACCTTAAATCGCATGTAAACGTTGAGCTCTTTTCGCGCACCTACAGGGTAAACGTTGGCAATGAGCTAATAGAGCATCTTAACAAAATGGATATTAGCTACAAAATAAATTAGTTGAAAAATCACTGTATCTATGCTCGCACACAGAACAACTTTTACTGAAAGATGTTATCTTTACAACATAAATAAATAACAATTAAAATTATTGAACTATGACACTAGAAATTACGGATGCTAACTTTGAAGAACTCGTTTTAAAAACTGATAAACCCGTTCTGCTAGATTTTTGGGCAGAGTGGTGTGGGCCTTGCCGCATAGTAGGGCCTTTTGTTGAAGAAATTGCTAAGGAATTTGAAGGCAAAGCAGTTGTTGGTAAAGTTGATGTTGACAACAACCCCGATGTAGCTAGCAAATTTGGTATTCGCAACATTCCTACCATCCTATTTTTTAAAGATGGAGAGGTTGTTGACAAACAAATTGGCGTTGCTCAAAAAGCAGCACTTATAAAAAAACTTGAGGCATTTCTATAATCAATCCTGCAGGGCGTAACAAAAAAAGATGCTTAATCTTTACGTAAAAAGTTGCATCTAATGATTTTAGTTACGCCTTGTTTTACAACCCCTTTATAACATGAAAGTTAGCGTTTTTTGCGCTTCAAGCGCAAAGGTTGATAAACATTACTTTGAACAGGCACAGAACGTTGCCAAAGAGCTGGTTAATGCCAATGCAACCATTGTATATGGGGGTGGCTCGGTTGGGCTAATGGGCTGCATAGCCGATACAGCGCTTGCACTTAACGGTAAGGTTATAGGTATCTTACCTTATTTTATGGAAAAGGTTGAATGGGGACACAAAAATCTTACCCAGCTAATTTTAGTTGAAGATATGCGCGAGCGTAAAAAGCGACTAATTGAAGATGTTGATGCTGTTATTGCCCTACCTGGCGGATGTGGAACCCTCGAGGAGCTTATGGAGGTATTTACACTTAAACGATTAGGGAAATTTACTAAACCCATTATTGTTTTAAGTACCAACGGGTTTTACTCGCACCTAGAGCAAATGGTCGACCGAATGATTGAGGAGCGCTTTATGCGGCCTGAGCACAAACAGATATGGCAATTTGTATCAACGCCAAACCAAATAATTCCTGCTATAAAAATGGCTCCCAATTGGGATGAAACGGCTATAGAATTTGCCTCGGTTTAACCTTTCGACCGCCTATTTCTATAGGTAAACAGCTTGCTATCGCCAATCTCATCGTAGCTAAAAAATTCTCCGCTAAGCTCGGGTGCCTTAACGCCATCGCCAAAAAACTTATTGCCAACAAATACCCTAGCTTCGTCCCAGTAGTTTTTCTTCACAAAGCTACCAATTAGCATTGCTCCCCCCTCAATAATTATTGAAAGGATACCCCGTTCGTACAGCTCGGTCAACACCTGATCCTCTACTCCACGGGCAAAATCGATTGTTTGCAGTTCCAATCCCGATATAGAGGCAAAAGTTTGTCGCTTACTTGCAGCACTCGAGTTATTCCCAATAAACACGAGGGTTGGAAGCGAACCATCGTACACATTCATGGTAGAGGGTAACCTCAATTTACGATCCAGCACCACCCTAAACGGCGAACGACCACTCCAGCTACGAACATTAAGGCGCGGATTATCTTTGGCAACGGTATTCGTTCCAATTAAAATAGCCTGCTCTTCGCTTCTCCACCTATGAACCACCTTACGCGACAACTCATTGGTAACCCATATAGGGGCGATAGGGTCACTGGGTTTTCTAACCGCATCAATATACCCATCGAGGGTCTGAGCCCATTTCAGAATTACGTATGGACGACGCTTTTTATGAAAAACGAAAAACCTACGATTTTGTTCCCTAGCCTCCTCCTCCATAACACCCTCAACCACCTCAATTCCAGCATTCGACATAAGCTCAATTCCTCGCCCCTGCACCTTGGGGTTAGGGTCGCGCGTTGCCACCACAACCCTCTTAATACCCGACTCAACGATAAGGTTTGCGCAGGGAGGGGTTTTTCCAAAATGAGAGCAAGGTTCAAGCGAAACATACAGCGTAGACTCCTTTAGAAGGCCCCTATCTTTCACAGAGTTAATTGCTATTCGTTCAGCATGCTCCTTGCCAAGCTCGACATGGTACCCCTCGGCAATTATCTTGTTATTAAAAACTATTACGGCACCAACCATTGGATTTGGCGCCACATTACCCAGCCCATTTAAAGCCAACTCAAGGCAACGATGCATGTACATTCTATCTAAACTCTGCTTTTCCATATATATTTATTACTTTTGATACTGAATTGTTACCCAAAAGATGAACTGCATAAGCATTTTTCAACATTATAAAACGCTTACCAACGAGCTACAACCTATTTACGGTAAAAATGAAGCTACCGCAATGGCTCGCCTAATTATTGAACGGGTAACAGGCGATGAAATTACAAAAATTTTTGCCAACCCCGACCTAATCCTAACACCCGAACAACAATCTTTAGTACGATACTATCTTTCGCAGCTAAAGTTACAAAAGCCCATTCAATATATTCTCGGAACTACCAATTTTTTCGGCATCGAGCTACAGGTCAATCAAAATGTACTTATACCACGTCCTGAAACCGAAGAGTTGGTAAGCTGGATTATAGAATCGAACAAAATTGGCTCGCCATCAATTTTGGATCTTGGAGCAGGTTCGGGCTGTATCGCCATATCGTTGGCAAAACATATTACCCATGCCCATGTGTTTGCCATCGACATCTCTGAGAAGGCTATTAAAGTAGCACAACAAAATGCGGCTAGCGCTGGGGTTGATATTACGTTGGCACAAGCCAACATGCTTGCACCGCCCGCTCAGATTCAAGGCTCCCCATTCGATATTATTGTTAGCAATCCTCCCTACGTGCGCGAGAGCGAAAAGCAATATATGCAGCCCAACGTGCTGAACAATGAGCCATCGCTAGCCCTTTTTGTTGGCGACAACGACCCGCTAATTTTTTACGAAGCCATTGCCAAGCTTGCAGCATCGAATCTAAAGAATAACGGACTGGTTTATTGCGAAATAAACGAAGCGCTTGGCGAAGAAACAGCATCAATATTTACAACAGCAAACTTTACCGATATCACCATAAAAAACGATATAAACGGCAAGCAAAGAATGATTAGGGCACGAAAAGGATAGCGTAACACCTATTTATATAATAATCCGTTGCTCATCGTTTAGCATTAACCTATTTTACCCCATGGCAAAAACTCTCGACACCAAAAAGGCTCTCGAAAGGGCGCAAAGACTTTGCAGTCTGCAAGAAAAATGTACTGCTGACATATTGCTAAAACTAAACCAATGGGGAATTAGCCACGACGATGCCCTAAGCATTATCAACGAGCTGGTTGAAAGTAAGTTTATTGACGAGCATCGTTTTGCCCTATCGTTTGCCCGCGACAAAGCGAACATAAACCACTGGGGACCAAAAAAAATTGAGATGGCGCTACGTGCCAAACGCATTAACAACGATACAATACAGCAGGCACTAGAAGATGTTGAGCCGCTAACCGATAACAAAACTTTAGGAAATCTTCTAGGAAAAAAACTAAAGACGCTGAAGTACAAAAACGCCTACGACCTAAAAACCAAGCTGCTGCGCTTCGGCGTTTCGCGTGGTTTTAATTACAACAACGTGCTAAGCGAAGTTGATAAAATACTTAACGATTTAGATTTAACAAAAAATTCCGACTACCAATAACCTCCGCTACCGCACGATTAGCTTCGCTGAGCTCGCCAAAAAGCGACTCGGTTGTATCGTGTGGTAACGAAGAAAAACGTGTTTGTAAAAGCCACACGATATAATCGTGCGGCAGCAAGTGCTAAATTAGCAAAACCAATTCATAGAGCAAATACACTCTTATTTACTTCCATAGAAACAAAATGTATAAAAATTCACAGAACAACAATACGAAAAAAATTATTAACTATATTTAAAAAAAATGGAGGCATGAAACCATTTTCAAAAACGGGGCGTAACTGAAAAGCCAAACGAGTAGGGAAATAATTCAATAATTGACAAATAAGATGGATGCCAAAAAAACAGACATGTTTATGCTCTTAAATGCCAAATTCTTTGAATACCATCATCTTGAACAGATCAGAGGCAGACTTATGCAAATTGACGATTATAAATGGGGCCTCGTTCAAACATTACAATTCAAAGACCCGACAGTAAGCCTAATTATCTCAATACTTGTTGGTTGTTTGGGTATTGATCGTTTTTATATAGGAGATATTGGGCTAGGGATAGGTAAACTAATAACTTGTGGTGGCTTTGGTCTTTGGACTATAATTGATTGGTTCATAATTATGAGGGCTACCAAAGAGAAAAATTTGGATAAACTTCAGCAGTTTTTGTACTAATGTCAGATTACAGGGGTAAGCTATATGCTATATTGTTTATTTTATGTATGGCAGGGTATGCCTGGCTTTATTACTGTGTAAAAACAAATATCACTGAAAAAAAATCTGTTGAAATTTGCCTAATAAAGCGAGTAACTAGTCTACCCTGCCCCTCTTGTGGCTCAACTCGTTCTGTAATTTCACTAGTTAAAGGAGAGTTTAGTGATGCATTAACAATAAATCCTTTGGGCTATATTGTTGCAGCCATAATGATTATGACTCCCGCTTGGGTTTTAATAGACACAGTTTTAAAAAAGAAAACGCTGTTTAAATTCTACCAGAAAATAGAATTATATTTAAAAAAACCACAATTTGCCATACCCTTAATTGTGCTCGTAATTACCAATTGGCTTTGGAATATTAGCAAGGGGCTATGATAAATGGAGTAAAATTTAGATACGAGCAATGAGAACTTACAGATAAAAAGATTCGAATAGCTACCTCATATCATTACTCTCTTTAACAGTAGGCTCCCCACGCTACCGCACGATTTCATCGTGTGGTAACGAAGAAAAAACGTGCTTGTAAAAGCACATGATATAATTGTGCGCCAGCAAGTTCAAAAACTTCTCCGAGCTAAAGGTCGTGGGGCAACGGAGCAGAAAATGGTTACTAACAATACAAAAATACAGCCAGATGACTACTCAAATAATTATTGTATTAATCCTAGTTTTTCTGATTAATCTAATAACGACCCTTTCATACTCGGTCAGGATTGTTGGCATTCGAACTGGTCGGATTGCAGTTTCTTTTGCACTATTCAATATTCTTGTTCTTGTGTCAAGAACAGCCTATGGATTTCAGGCACCGTTGCTGGCAAAAACCATCGAAAACAATATTAATACAGGGGCGGGGGGGAATTTACCTGAATTTCGTTTAATAATCCTTATGTGCTCAGTGGCAACAATAATTGGTGGGTTTTTGATTCCAACTTTTCAAAGGATACTTACCATAGCAGTGGAGAAATTCAGTGTTTATAAATCTGTTCCTGCTTTACTTCTACATAGCTTTACCAAAGGGGGTGTAACCTCAATAAAGGAAAGCATTGCCATTCCCAGCACTAAAAATATAACTGACATAAGTATACAAAGAGACTTTCCCTGGAAAGTTTTTATAATGAATATAGTTGCTGTTGCAATAATTACTATCGGTGTGTTATCGGCATTGTATGCAGGTTACCTAAACCCTGAATATCGGACAACAGCGAGCAATCTTTCTGCCATAATAAATGGGTTGGCAACCATTTTAATGTTTGTTTTTATCGACCCTTTTTTATCCGTAATGACAGATGATGTTGTGCTAGGCAAGACCAAAGAGAGCTTATTTAGGAAGTATATTGTTTACATGGTTTTTGCTAGGCTATTGGGAACCGTGCTAGCACAATTTATCTTTTTACCCTCGGCGCAACTAATTGCATGGATAGCAGAAATAATGTAAACCGCATTATTCATCAAATTTGAAAAAAATGAATGTAAATACGGGTTACCCCGACCTAGTTGAGCCCAATTTTGGATAACTAAATTGGTTGTGCAACTTAGTCGCTGTCGGAGACAGCAATTATTCGAATGAATAATTGGGGGTAACATAAGAACTTCCAACAGAGCTCATACGACAACGAGAATTACTAATTACTTCAATTCGATATCACTACAATCATCTTTCTAACTATTAAACTCAGCCATACAACTAACTGACTATATTTACTTTAATTCTAATTATTCGACTTTAATAAATTTGATAAAAATCACAAAAAAGAAAAAGGCCTGACAGATTTTACCCGTCAGGCCTTTCATTGCGCTCAAGGAGCACTATTTGTGCTACTTCTTAATCATTTTGCGTACAGTGCGCTCACCGTTAGTACCCTCGAATGTTACAAGGTAAACTCCATTGGTAAGTTCGCTAGTATCAATGGTTTCTAACCCATTTAGGTTAATGTCCATTACGCGTTGACCAGCCGTATTGGTAATTATAACACGGTTAACCCTATGGGCATTGGCAATTTTAATTTCGTCGCTGAATGGGTTTGGATAAACCTTAAGGTTTGCAAAATTATTAGTGTTAACACCAGTTATTATCTCAAACTCAACCGTAACATTAGCAGCTGCCATTAAGTTGGAAACAGTATAGCTATCAGTTGTGTGTCCATCTACTACCTCATCATTAAACCTCCACTCTTTTACCCTATAGTTTTCGTCTGGGGTTGCAATAAACTCAATATTGCTTCCTTCATGTACTAGGTCTCCTGAGCTAATATCCATTGAATTAACTGATGCAGCCAAAATTCCGTTTGCACCAACAACGCTAAAGGTTATTTCGTAGGTTGTTTCAGATATCAACTCAAACTCAACAGTAACCATTTCGCTAACACCCGTTGTGTATACCGCCTCAACACCAGCTGTGTGAGTGCCTAGTGCTAAACCTTGTAATAAATAGTTAGTCTCTACAATAGGTTCAGCATTAACAGGAGTTTCTGCTTCGTCGAGATATACATTATACTTTACAGATGATTTGCTGGGTTTTGGGAAAGTACAACTTGCAACCTTTGTTAAGTCAATTGTAGCGGTTAAGCCATGATTGTAGTTTTTGTTGGCATACGATATCTTAGCGGCTCCAGCCACTTCAACACTGGTAATAAACTCATAAGCATCTGTTCCATCGTCATAAATATCCCACCCCCCCTCATCATTCATTGCATATGAGTGTCCTGTTCCTGTGGAAACGCTTTTGGATGTGCTGGATGGATGTCCGCTCTCATCTACAGGAACAATGGAAACGTAGAAATCATCGGTTACCATGATTGGCGTTTCAAGTTCGTGCGAAATATCCTGTAAATGTACCGCTTCAATTTCCTCGGATGTGTATAGTGGGGTTGGATTACCAAACGCATACACCTTAAATTGGAACGCATTATTTGGCCAAGGATATGAATCATGCTCATAAAAAGTGTGAACAAGTTTCGAAATCTCTGCAGGATAGGATAATCCGAAATCAGTAATATCAAAAAGAGTTGCCCTTTCTGGAGTTGGCCAATTTAGGTTGGTTAATTCAGCACTATTGGCATAGTAAACTAGGCTTGGATCGCCATAAGAGCCAGGAGCACTCCATGATAATTCTACATCGCTTTGGTTAACCTGGGTTGCGCTAAGATTGCGAGGCTTTAAAAGCGGTTGCTCGCCTTGGATTGCCGAGAATAGGGTGATATTATCGACGTTAAAGTTAGCGCCATCCTGACCTGTATAAACAAAAGCAAACTGCACATTAGGCTGACCCTCATAAGCGGTTAAATCAGTAATGGTGACTTTGTGCCAAATATAGTTTTGCTCTGAAGTCCAATTAAAATCATGCTCAGTCCAAAGATCAGTCCAGCTACCTTCATTAATCCTAGCTTTAAGAGTAAGGTCGCAATAATCGTTCGTAACGGACCAATGGTAGCTGCCATTAAAGTAGAATGACAGTGCCAATTCGATTTTATCGGTTAGGTCAATAGCTGGTGTAATTAGCCATTCGTCTTGGTCTTGTGCATTTTGCCACTGCACGTAGGCAAATTTTTCGCCATCTTGTGGATTTATAGGAGTTGGGGGAGTTCCACCAATGGAATACCCTGTGCTTTCTTGCCATGTGTTGGAGGCAACAGCTGTTTGTAGAGTCCAACCTGTTGGGGGAAAAGTTGAACCTTCAAAACTCTCACTAAGGATGGTTTCTCCAACTGGAATTGCATAGGGGTCGTAACCTTCAAGCGTATTAACATCAGAACCAGCAGGATCTAGCCAAGATTTTAGCTGAATAGCGCTTCCGCTTCCGTTACTCTCCCAATGGTAGCTGAATTTACCATAGTAATCGGGAGCGGTTTGATTATTGCACATCGAAGAGCCTCCCGATAGCGTACCAATAATTAAGCCGCTTTGGTTAAAAAGTGGAGATCCAGATGAACCCCCTTCAGTTACACCCCAGCCGTTACTATTCGAACTCCAAACTACTCTCCATGTAGAGTTTGCAGGCATAATTGATCCGCCAATATTAACAGGAGAGGTATTGTTTATTATGCTATTAGAAGTAGAAATCTTTTTAACATCGCCGCTGGGGTGGTGAATACTCGCGCCCGGTGAAGGAGATGTGCCTAACCTTGACCAGCCATTATAGTATGGAGCGTAATTCTCGGGCACATTGTTATTGAGCAAAAGGAGCTGAAAATCTGATCCGCCGCTAATTGAACCTGTAGATTTTAGTTCGCATCCAGTTATGGTTTGGTTCTGTGGTGCTGTTCCACTTCCGCACCCTGGTCGCTCGAAGTTGAAATAAAATTGCCACACATTCCTGTCGGCTGCACTGGCATCGCCTCCACAGTGGTTTGCAGTTAAAAAGTACGGAGTTGCATCCTCATTCGTATTATTGATTAGCGAACCCGAGCAAACGTAATAACTAGTTCCTACTCTAAATACGATATGTGCCACACCCCGTTTTTCGTCCTGCCAATCATCCCCTACGGGTGAGCAATTAATGTCTATTTGGCAAAAGTCGGATGCTCCAGGGCTTGCCTTGCTGTTGTCCATACTCAGGAATGCATCGGTGTAGGCATAGATTAATTCGCCAAGATTTAATTTTGCAGCAGCTGTGTAAGTAGCAATCTCGGTTTCAACTTTTGCATCATTCTGATCTAGTAAAGGCTCAATGTATTCTATTGTAATCGTATTGCCAGCGATTAACCTTGTACTAAGCACCCTGCTCGGGTTGTTATTGTGGCTTCCTAGCGCACCAACTATATCCTGTTTGCTTGGGGCGTAAACAAAAAGCTTAGAGCCTACAGGAAGATCGTATTCGTCGAAAACCAGGCCAAGCGATGCTGCACCTTCCGCTTTAAGGGTTAGGCGCCACATCATGTTCCCGTTGGAAAGTTTTGTCCACTCCCCAGAATTATTTATGTTAAGGTTTACGGGTACCGATAAACCAACTCGCAACGGGTCTCCCTGCTTGTGGTTAACGTTATCCTCTTCAACAATCTTGTCCCAATCAAAATCTGGAGTTAAATCAAGGATTTGCTTTGTTGATGGTACATTAAGTTTGGTACTCAATGGAGTTTCTTTTTTCTCAATCTGTCCAAACACACTGCTTGATACTGAAAATGCAATGGAAAGGGTAAAAAATAGTTTAAAAATTGACAAGAGCCTTTTCATGGTATACTTATTTTAGTGGATAGTTTGTTTCATTGGTTTAAAATATCATATAGGTAAACGATGGGAATATATTTATAGCAAAAATATTCGTTTTTTTCAATAAACTAAAGTTTTGTCCAAGTTTTTACACCAATAACAATTTTTTGGCAGTATATGACTCTTATGTAAGGGAGTATTTGCAACGGAAGTTTCAGCTTTATCATTGCGATCCTCCAACTGCTTGCTTGGAATGACGGGAAAGAAGAGATTGCTTCGTCGACAGCGACTAGCTCGGGGTAACCCGCATTTACATTTATCGTTAATAAGTTTGATGAATAATGCAGGTTCAGATTGGCTTCTCCCGACACAGTACGTCGGGATCGCAATGACGGAGGGGATGGGTTCGAGAGCCACTTCGGGCACCTCCGTGCATCGCTCAACTACCACGCCTTTTGGAGGCTGAGCGGTGCAATGAGCCTATCGAAGTGGTTTTCGAAACCTCGTTTTTTGTGTAACGTAAAAACAAAAAGCCTGGCAGGGTTTCCCCGCCAGGCCTTTTTGTTTCGCTCAAGGAGCACTATTTGTGCTACTTCTTAATCATTTTGCGTACAGCGCGCTCACCGTTAGCACCCTCGAATGTTACAAGGTAAACTCCATTGGTAAGTTCGCTAGTATCAATGGTTTCTAAACCATTCAGGTTAATGTCCATTACGCGTTGACCAACAATATTGGTTACTATAACACGGTTAACCCTATCGCCATTTTTAATGGTAATTTTGTCGCTGAATGGGTTTGGATAAACCTTAAGGTTGCTAAAGAGCTCCGAATCAATTCCAGTTAGAACCAGCTCGATTGTTTCTTCAACATCAGCCCCTTCAACAACTATTTCGCCAGTCGTATCATCGTACTCGTCCATGGTTACGGTGTAGGCATAAGTACCATCAACTAAATCGGTGATAGCTACAATACCATCAACATCCGTAGTGTAATCAACCTCGTCGAACGTAACCGTGGCCCCCTCAACTGGTGTAGCATTTTCACTCTCAACTACGGTTAGGGTTACGGTGTAGGTTGTAAGAGTTAGCTCGATTGTTTCTGCAACATCAGCGCCATCAACAACTATTTCACCAGCTACATCATCGTAGCCTGTCATGGTTACGGTGTAGGCATAGGTACCATCAACTAAATCAGCAATGATTACAATACCATCAGCACCGGTTGTGTAGTCAACCCCATTAAAGGTAATAGTGGCACCTTCGAGGGGTGTTTCTCCATCAACTACGGTTAGGGTTACGGTGTAGGTTGGTATCAACTCAAACTCAACCGTTACATTAGCAGCTGCCATTAGGTTTGAAACAGTGTAGCTATTGGTAGTGTTTTCATCTACTACCACATCATTAAACTTCCACTCTTTCACCCTGTAGCTTTCGTCTGGTGTTGCAGTAAACTCAACATCGCTTCCTTCTAGAACTAGATCTCCTGAGCTAATATCTGTTGAATTAGCTAAAGCAGTCAAAGTTCCATTTTCACCAACAACGCTGAACGTAACCTCATAAACTGGGATCATTGTAACATTTACCGTTACAGCATCACCATCAACAGTAAGTTGTCCTGTTGCATTGCCAAAGCCATCAGCGGTAACCGTATAATCGTGAGTTCCATCGGGCAGGCTTACAACTAAAGTTCCTACGGCATTTATAAAGCCCATTTCTAACTCGTTAATAGCCACAGCAGCACCCACAACTGGACCTTCTCCATCGGTTACAATAAAGGTAACATCGTGAATAGCAGCAAAATGGGCAGTTAGCGTTGCATCGGCATCAACTGTATAGCTAAATGCTGCCTCTGTAGAAACAACTTGGTCGCTGGCGTCGGTCCAATTAATAAACTGGTATCCTTTGGTTGCAACCGCTTTTACAGCAACAACTTCTCCAGCTAGGTAAGATCCTGCACCGGTTAAAACACCCACAGGAGGTTCTTCGCTTGGCGAAACATTCAATGTTAGCGTATAAAACTCACCAATAGTTACGTCATCAATATGCCATGTGTGTGCATAATTACCTTCGTACCTGAATGCTACATAGATTGTTTCACCAGCATACGGTGTTAGCTCAATGGTTGTTTGAACCCATGCAGCTTCAACAGTCGTTGGTGACCAAACCTCGGCATAATCAGTACTTGATGGATCGCTGCTTCCGGTTGAAATTTGAACACTATTCTTTTCGTAATCATTTGGATATACGTTTCGTGACCAGAATGACAGCTTATATGCTCCATCAGTAGGCACTTCAATAGCTGGCATTACTAACCAACCATCGTGATCTCCTGATCCATACATATGCCTTGCACTCTTTGAGCCATCGTTAGTATGGTTATAGGATGTGCTTGATTCCCATTGTTTGGCAACTGCACCCTGCTGGTACACTGTCCAACCTACAGCGGGGAATGTTTCACCTTCGAATGTTTCTAAATATGGGAAAACATTAATGGTTGGATCAACCGATTCACCACTAATTGCAATCTCTGTTACACCCTTAGCTTGATTATCCTCTATCTCGATAACAGCGGATAGCACCCCTTCAACCGTAGGGCTGAAAATTACTGAGAATGTTGCTGTTTGCCCAACGGTGAGGTTGGCTTGTTCCGAAAGCGTTGTCAAGTCAAAATAAGCAGCACCATCACCAGTAATTGTAATGTTTTCTGGGTTGATAGTTAATGTTCCATCGCCAATATTTTGGATTGTAAACACTTTGGCAGCAGAGCTGGTGTTCACTCCGGTTACCGGGAATTGATACTCGGTTAGGTCAACCTCTAATGTGGGAGGAGCTGCTGTTAAGGTAATTTCAACAGTCATGTCAGCATCATCGGCAACGGTAAAGGTTACAGGATATTCTGAAAATCCGATTTTGTAAGCTGTACCGGTATGTTCTCCGTTAGGAAGACGTATTGTTGCTTCTCCGGCAGCATCCGTGGTTATTGCATTATACCCCGTTACAGTAATTGTAGCATCTGCTATAGGGCTGGCTGCGTCATCGTTAACAGAGAATGTTACCAATGGATATAAGCTTAGCTGTATATCTTCAGTAACAGCCTCACCATCAACAACTATAGTTCCCGTTGTTTCATAGTAGTCTTCTTTAGTAGCTGTATATGTATACGTGCCATCCGGTAGTAATACTTGTGTGGTACCAAAAACAGTAACCGATCCAGAAACTATACCTTCGTAAGTAACCGTAACACCACTTAGAGAGGCCTCATCCTGGTCGGTAGTATTTATTGTAACCTCATGGAGAGGAACAGTTGCTGGTCCAACAACGTGGTCAATTACTGCCCATGTTGCCCAAGTTGATCCGGAAGCGGCGCCCGATGCAGCAAATGCAAGGTAATAATTACCTGTAAGTGCTGATAGATCGATGGTATAGAGTTCCATTCTATCGGTCAACTCGATTAGATCGCCAATTTCGGCCCACTCCTCATTATCTGCAGAGTACATCACCTGGATGGTGGTTGGGGAATCTTCAATCTCATTACCCACGGTTGCATAGAAGTTTAGCTCTTCATTTGCACCTATCTGCAATAAAGGAGTAATAAGCTTCGAATTTGAGAACCCTAGGCTATTTCCACAAGCTGCAGCTCTTACACCTTCCCACTGAGATGTCCAGGTTTGATCCCAATATCTCCAATCTGCTTCAGCCTCCCAAAAGTCTGGAGGCCAAGCACCTTCGAAACCTTCGGCTAATTGACCCTCGGCAACAACAACACCTTGAGTAGTTCGGGCATTGTTATCAAGGTTATCGTCGGCGGCAAGAGTAGTAGTAAACGTGTGACGTCCAGCAACAGCAATGTGCGTAAATTCCACAATCTCACTTTGGCCAAAACCTATGGAGCCGAGTGTATGGGTATCCTCATCAACTCCGTTAACGGAAAACGTGAGTTCCACACCTGTTTGAACATCAGTACCAACATTATCTACCTTTACAAAAACCGATAAGGTATCCCCATCGTAGGTAAATTCACGTGGGTAATCTAGTACAGCAATACTTAGATCATTGGCCAATACATCTGCTATAACAGGGCCGGTAACGTCATCAATTGCTGTAAGAGAATTATATCCTGCTAGTTCAAATGTTGAACTTGCAGCGAATGCAAAGTAATAATCGCCGTGTGGTATATCACTTAAATCAACCGTAAATTGAGCAGGAGCACCGGCGTCAAGGGTGGCAGTATCGCCAACGTTGGTCCAGTCAATTCTATTAGCAGAATATTTAACCTGAATTTGTGCATCACCATATCCTAGGCCACCATTACCGTCATCGGCCCAGTATGATAGCTCGTTAACAGAACCATCGAGGGTTAGCTTAGGGGTAAGAAGCATCTCCTCGGCACTTGAAGCATCATGAATTAAGAAAGCAGACAATCCATTAATATCTCTATCCTCTTGCGTCCAGCTATTTTCATAGACAGTTTGTGCCCATCCAGCGGGGAGGAAGTCTCCTTCAAAATCTTCAAACAACGCTCCAGCTGGGAAAATGGTAACCAAACCAGTAACCATATCATTGGCTGTATTTTCATCTGCAGCTATACTCGCTTCGATAGCAAATGTACCCACTGCAGTGGGAGTATAATTAGCTGTTACTACCTCTGATTCGCCCATTGCCAGGTCAACCGTTGTTGCCGCAGTAGCAAATTCCACACCTTCCTCTTTAAATGTAACGGATACACCAGCAGGTTGAGGATTAGTACCCTCATTGGTAACCGTTACGCTCACAGGGTATGTATTTCCCTGGAACATGTTTCCTGAAGGGGTTACTAATTGTGAAACAGAAGCGTCATTATCAAAAACTTCGGTTATAGCTATATCATCAATGGATAGATACCAAGGGGTTCCATTTATTGCACCTAAAATTCCTAAATAATACACACCATCTACCTCGGGAGAAAACTCTCCTTCAACTAGCTGATAATCTCCATCAACAACACCGGTAAGCTCTTTAACTACATGTGTCATTCCTTCATCAGTTGCAGCTGCACCGTATTTTAAAGTAATACTAGCATTTGCAGCTGTGGCACCGTCTTGACGTGCATAAACAGAGAACCTATATAGCTTTGCAGCTTCTAACTCAATAGGTGCTTTAGTAAATAACCATGCCGTATTGCTATACCTAAGATATGCATTAAAGTCTCCCGTTCTTGGAGCTCTACCTTTATCTGTCTGTGTAGAGTTTGCTTTCCAACCAATAGTACCAGAAACATTAACCATGTCCCAGCTAGTAACGGCTTGGTCATCCGTATTTCCCTCTTCAAAACCCTCGTAAACTGGGAGGGGCATGGGTGCTAGGGCTGTGGTGGTAATCGAGAATGCCTCAACAGCTTTCGCCCCCTCTGCAGAGGTAACGGTGAAGCTCTCGGTATCAGTATCGTTAAAAGCTGCACTGGCAGGAACATCAACCCTAATAATAAAATCAGCGGCTTCACCAGCTGCAATAGCTATTGCATCCACTTGTGGGGTTGTTCCATCGGCTTGGTATAAATCGTATGTCCATGTGCCATCCCCATCAATAGCTGGGGTAAAATCATCGTTACTTGTGCCCGTGTTTGTGATTGTAACCTGATAGTCGTGAGACTCCCCAGCATTAACATACACACCCTCTGGATAGGTTAACGAGAACTCGTAGGGTTCTGGCTCGTAAACAACAACATCATCTAATCCAATGTTTCGATACCAATCTCCTACGACCTTAAATTGCACCACAACATCGTTAAATGCATACGCAGCCAAATCCACCGTCACGATTTCCCATCCAGCGGTTTGATAATCTAATCCTGCGTAAACATCATTATTCCATGTTCCATCGGCATATATATTAACTTCTAATCTTGCAGTATACCCATCCCTTGGCCTATTCCAAGCGAAGTCAAGCCTTGCATTCGTTGTTCCCGACAAGTCAATGGTAGGAGAATTTAGTAATCCTACGTCACCATTGCCTGCACTCCAAGAATTGAAATAGGCAAAGTACCCAGTACCAGTTGTGTTATCACCAGGAATTGTACCGCCAGAATTCGTGGTGCTAGTTAGGAAGTCCCAATCATTGTCATTTGTAGGATCATTCTCCCAATCCCCTGAAGACCCACCATGTTCGAAACCGTCAGTAAAAATTACAGCTTTCGAAGTGAGATCTATTGACTTCTTCGTATATGTAACATCTAGAGGTTTGCTTGAGAATTGATCTTTCTCTTTTTCTGAAAGGTCCGTCATGTCCTTCTTGTCTGGCCTAGCGTCCCTTTTCTCTGTTTGGGGCACTTTTGCCTTTTCAATTTTGCCCCTGTCGGAGGCATTTTGCCCTATTGCCAATGTGAATGACATCAAGAGCAAAGAGGTAACAAGTAATAATTTTCTCATAGTAAATAGTTTTGGTTATTAATTATAGGTTAAGCTACAATATTTCTCCAGATTCTCCCTGGAGCAGAATAATACTCGGTTTTTTACATAGGCAACTAATTTTAGTGTTTTGAAACATGCAATTTATTACAATATTCCAACTTTCACAATTTTTTTACAACATTTTTAAGGGTAATAGTAGGCCATTGGCTATTAAGCCTTAACAATAAAACACTGAAAGAACACTGAAAGAATTGATTATAAGCTGAAAGGGGAAATTAGCCCCAATTATTCATCCTAATAATTGCTGTCTCCAACAGCGACTATGTCTTACAACCAATGTTGTTACCCAAAATTGGGTTCAACTAAGTCGGGGTAACCCGCATTTGCATTCTTTTTTTCAAATTTGATGAGCAATGCGGGATAAAAGCCTCATGCAAAGGCTAGTACGGCAGTAAAAAACATAAAAACGGAGGCAACATATGCTACCTCCGTGTAGAATTAAAAATATGATATAGCTCTATAAACCTCGGATAGTACCAGACCCCGAAACCCTGGTGTCGACAATTGGGTTTCCGGAGTACACAATACTACCACTTCCAGATACCCGAGCCCTTAGGTTTTTTGATACCTCAACAAATGCATCGCCCGAACCCGAAACGGATATATCAACGCTATCGAATACAATGCCCTTAATATGTACATCGCCCGAACCCGTAACGCTAATATCGGCAGAGCTTGCTACCGTTTTGCCAGCCAAACCTAAATCACCAGAGCCAGAGATTGTAGCTTTTAGCTGATTTAGCGAAAGTTTGGGGATAGAAATATCGCCACTTCCTGTTACACCAAGGGTTAAAAAATCGGATGTAATAGGAGTTTTGGCAATAATATCGCCCGAACCCGAAATAGAAAGTGCCTCAACCTCGGGCATGGTTATATAGATCTTCACTTTTATATCATCCCACCTAAAGCTAACCCTGTTACTAGTTCTAATTGCAAGGGTATTTCCACGCACCTCGGTTTTTACCTCCTGCAAATAGTCCTCATCACCCTCAATTATAAAGCTAAACCCGTTACCCTGAGTAAGGTAAACATCCGCCGAAATGGCAAGGGCGATACTGTTAAAGTTGGTTAGGTCCCGCTCCTGTTGAATAGTTTTACCGCTGGGCGCAGTATTACCAACACAAGAAACAATGGCAAAACTTAAAGCTGCCAGCGTAAAGATTTTTTTAACAATAGTGTTCATATTTTCGTTTTTTAGTTTGAATGGCTACCAGCCCAAAACACATTGACAGCCATATAAAATCAGTAAATTATCATAACGACGACTATTTGCTAGCAAACGCTGCACAAATGCTGAAAAATTATAGGATTGGGTAAATTCATCCCTTATTTTTTAAACAGAATTAGCCCCAATTATTCATCAAAATATTGCGGGTTAACAATATACGCATCAATAAAGTGCAAGCTAAAAGTTACTTTATCAACTTATCAATCTCCTCGGGTGGGTTTGCTAGCACTGCTTTAAGCTTACCAACCACAAATGGACGCTTAATAAGTTTAGGGTTATCGACAAAAATTTTAATCCATTCGTCGGTATTGAAGCTCTTGCCCTTGAGCATCTTTCTGTAGTAATCTTCCTGCTTACGAACCAGCTGCTCGGGTTCTAAATTCGATTTTAGCAAAATCTCTTTCACCTCATCCTTGGTAATGGGCTCGTTAAGGTAAAGACGAATCTTAAAATCATCGGTTTTTGATTTTAGATACTCTAATCCTGCACGGCTGTGCTTACAACGCGGGTTATGAAAAATTTTCAGCATATCAATAATTTTAAGGGTTACAAGTTATGTTGAAATAGCCAATAAATCAATATTGAACGACTAATGGTTTAACGGAATTAATTTCCCGGTAGAGGATTGCTCATCGATAACTATTTCGTTGGGATTACCCGAATAGTAAACATTTCCGTACGAATTAATTGTAACCCGTAACTTGCTATTGGAGCGAACATAGCTATCGCCTCGTGAATTATTTGTAATCCGCACGTTATCTGAATCCAAGTCAATTGCATTAAGCGATGCTGAATTACGCATCCAGAACGATGCGTTGCCCGCCTGCCCGGTAACTGTAAAAACCCCTGAATCGTATGTATGCCCAGTTGTAATGGAAAGGGACGTAACATCAATATTAAGATTTATACTGCCGGTATGCGCTGTGGTTAGTATGCGGAACGTGGACTGCTTAAGAATGCCATCGGTTTGTATATTAACGGGTGCTTTTACGTAAATGCTTGGCAGGTTGGGAAAACTAAATGTTACACGTGGAATTATATACGAGGGGCTCCACTGAAACTTATTGGTATCGCTAATGGTTAGGGTATCGTTTACAATACTAACCTTAACGCCATCGTGCAGCTCAACAGGGGCATCAATGGTTACCGAAAAATCGTCCTGCTGCTTCAGCACAATATCAAAGCTATTGGTAATCACAATATGCTTAAAACACTCGCTACTAACCATTAGCTTCTCCGTTTCTGATAGATCATCAAATAAAATCACCTCACAACCAGTAAGTAAAGCGGTAAAACAAATAATCGCAATGCAAAAAAAATGTTTAGCCATTCGCTTAAAAATTAAAATCGTAACCAATTCCCCATTCTATATACTCGGCGGTAAGTCGGCTTGTTTTTAGACTAGAATTAGCCACATAGTTTTGCGATAAACGAAACCTAATGCCCACCCTTGAATAATAGTCTGACTCGTACGGGTTCTCGTGAAATAGTCGAACACCCTGCTGCAAAACGAAAGAGAGCCTTTCCCAAACAATTTCGTACCCTACGAAAACACCACCCGACCATGGGCACGGATTCTCAACCACTTCGTGCTGGGTATAGTACTCATAGGTTGTTGAAATATAAAACAGGTCGACTCCACACCCTACTCTACCATTCTTACCAAGGTAGTAAGAATAGTTAGTATTAAATCCGCCCACCCTTTTTTGAATGGGTTTTTGCTTATCATCCTCCTTAATCCCACCGCTTAGCAAAAGAGTAATTCTATGTTGCTTTGAATTATTGGTAGAATGCTGATT
This sequence comes from Bacteroidales bacterium, assembly GCA_028708425.1. GTDB lineage: Bacteria > Bacteroidota > Bacteroidia > Bacteroidales > Tenuifilaceae > Perlabentimonas. Next base: position 846 of record JAQVYY010000030.1, on the reverse strand, counting down.
TTTAGAAACTACAATCACATCGTCTTCAATATCATAGCCTGCACCAAAACGAAGAGAATAAATATTTAGCCCCGTATTGGGTAGCTTAATTTTACCGTTTGAGTTATGAATTAGCGAAGGGCTCAGAAATACGGAAAGGCTATTATTAACACGAAACCGAAAATCAAAACCAAGCAAAATAAATGCATTTAGATGTGAACCAATGGCCTGATTCATGGGGTTTTCTGAATAATGATTAGGTTTTGTTACCCAGCCCAACCCGCTGGAGATATTGCTTCCAAACGAAAAATGTTTTCTATCTATATAAGGCGATGAGAAATAGATATATGCGCTATACAAATTACCGTACAGGTTGCTATTTCCCAAATTAGAAGCATAACCACCAAGCCCAATGGTTGGAATACGCCGATGGTTGATGGTGGGAAACGTTTTTCCAACTCTAAAATCAATCCCGTTTATATACTCATTGTTATGAAACTGGAGATACTGATGATGAGGGTACACAAATCCCCTATAGTAACCCACGTTAAACTTGGTGTAACGCATTACGCTATCGGCATCGGAGGCCAAAACATCAAAACCAAATAAACTGAATACAGTGAAGAGTAGAACTACCCTACTTTTTATACCTAATTTTAGCTGTACCAATCTAGATTCTGTTTATACTTAAAACCATAAATAACAAAAATAGTCGTTTTATTGTTAGCAGTAATAACAATCCAATGTCGTTTAGTTAATTTAAGGTCATAATCGTTTGTAATTTATGCAGTAAGGTTTTTTCTGACGATGTTTTCTTTCATTTTTTCTATTTGGTCTCACTATCTCCCTTGTGTTGTATACAATATC
>JAQVYY010000029.1 GCA_028708425.1 Bacteroidales bacterium | reverse complement strand
GGAGAATCCCTATTATTGATTACTAGATTCTTCACTCCACTGCGCTACGATCAGAATGACAACATGTTAGATGTAAGAAGAGGGGGCTTGCTGGCGGCTTGCCGCCAGCAAGCCCCCTCTTCTTATAAAACCTATTAGAACCTCGTCATTCTGAGCATTAGCGAAGAATCTCAAAAGATTTACCAGGCAACAGTGATTTTTTAATCATAGTTAGGATTAAAGCGCTATCTATATAAACTGTTATAAGTCATAAGTAAATATCGTTTTAACCCGCATTTGCATTCATCTTTTACAAATTTGATGAATAATGCGGGTTAAAATGCATATATTTTCGTTTCCTATATAATATATATGTAACGAAATTATGTTTACTTTTACAAAGTTTGCATATTTGTTCTTACGTTATGCAATATATTAGAGAATTACTCGTAACTTTTTTATTAAGAAATCTATTGATCTGAAAAATAGTATACAATGAGGTTTACTTTTAAAGCATTGCTAATCATTTTGTTAATAGGTCTATCCGTTAATGCAACGGCACAAACAAATCGGATGCGTAGAGCCGATGCGCTGTTCGAAGCCGGAGGTTATTTTGATGCAATAGACCTTTATAAGCGCGATTTAGATAAGGTTGCACGCGAAGATATGGGGCCTTATCTGAATAAAATTGCCGATTGTTATAGGTTTACCGGAAATGCCCGTCAGGCCGAATTGTGGTATGCCAAGGCTATTATGCGGAATGCTCCCGATCCAAAAGTATTTTACTACTATGCCGAAATGCTGAAGATGGGCGAGAAGTACGACGAGGCCATTGAGCAGTACCAGAAATACAAAGAGCTTGTTCCCAACGACCCTATGGCAAATGTTGGAATCGAGTCGTGTGAGCTGGCTCAAAAATGGAAGGCGTCTCCAGCGGGTTACGAGGTGGTAAACCTTAGAGCGATTAATAGTCGGCAGTCCGACTTTAGTCCTGCCTATGCTTCCGATGATTATTCAATACTGTTTTTTACTAGCTCGCGCGATGATGCTACGGGTTCTAATGAGCACGCTAGCACGGGCGAAAAGTTTACCGATATTTTTATGTCGCAACGCGACAGGCAGGGTAAATGGAGTAAGCCTAAACCTCTCGAAGAGAGTATTAATACTACTTACGACGAAGGCGCCCCATCGTTAACATCCGATTTTAATAAGCTCTATTTTACTCGATGCCGAACAAGTAAGCGTAATAAGTTGGGGTGCGAAATATTGGTAAGCGAACGTCGTGAGCAGGGGTGGTTAACCCCCGATGTTGTTCCTATTTCAGAAGATAGCATGGTGGTGGCGCATCCCTCAATATCCGACGATGAGCTAACCCTGTATTTTGTGAGCAATATGCCTGGGGGTATGGGGGGTAACGATATCTGGAAGGTTACGCGAAACTCGGCATCCGATAGCTGGGGCGAGCCCATTAATCTCGGGTCTAAAATTAATACTAAGGGAAATGAGATGTTTCCATATATTCACAGCGATGGTACGCTATACTTTTCATCGGATGGACACCCCGGTATGGGTGGGCTCGATATTTTTAGGGCAACGCCAAACGATAATGGGTGGGAAGTTGAAAATATGCGGTATCCAATTAATTCCTCAGCAGATGATTTTGGAATTATTTTTGAGAGGGAGCGCGAAGCGGGTTACTTCTCATCGCGTAGGCGAGATAGGGGTTCTAGGGGAGGTGATAATATATTCCTATTCTATCTGCCCGAAATTAATTTTAATATGATAGGTAAGGTTGTTGATGATAAGTTAGGCAAGCCTTTGGCCAATGCTTCTGTGCAGCTTGTGGGTAGCGATGGACTAATTGCTAACTCAAAAACCGATGCCGATGGCTCGTTCCGTTTTATGCTAAACCCCAATACCGACTATGTGCTTATCGCTTCGCGCGAAGGGTATTTAAATGGAAAGGGACGTGAAACAACCCGTGGGCTATCCGAAAGCAAAGAGTTTGATATGAGCATTAGCCTAACCTCAACTGCCAAGCCAATTGAGTTGCCCAATATTTTTTACGATTTCGACCAGTGGGAACTTAGGCCCGAATCGATGGCCGCGCTCGATAAACTCATTGAGGTGCTAAACGATAACCCAACCATTGTAATTGAATTAGGAGCCCATACCGATAGTCGGGGTACGCTTGATTATAACTACGATTTATCGCAAAAACGTGCCCAGTCGGTTGTAAACTATCTTATTGAACGAGGTGTGCCCACCGAAAGGTTAAAGGCCAAAGGCTATGCCCAGTCGCAGCCTAAGGTAGTCGACGAGCCGTTGGCTCAGCAGTATTCCTTCTTGCAGGTTGGTGCCACACTCAATCAGCAATATATTGATCAGCTCGTTGATGAGCAGCAGCAGGAAACAGTTCACCAAATTAATCGTAGAACAGAATTCAAGGTGTTAAGTACAGATTATAAGGCCGAGTAATTTTTATATGAAACATTCATGTTAACAACGTTAACACACAGGGGGATGACTACTCCATTAATGTTCCATGTGTTCCTTTTAAAATAAATAAATAGACACATGAAACATGAGCCCATAAGATTATTAATTCTGCTACTACTGCTGTTTACTTTTTCGACTTCGGGATTTGGTCAAAAAATTTATCAGGCCGAGAATTCTGAGAGCGCAAAAATAAAGGTGTACCCAGCAGAACAGGCCGATGATGCCGATTTATTGGTTTGTTTCGTGTGGGATGAGGTTGAAATAACCAAAACAGGCCTTTGGATGGACATGCGCTTTATACATGAAGCCGATATCGTAATATACTTTGTAGATGACGAGCAGCAAGCCGACCTGAAGATTTGGTTGGTTGATACTCCCGAAGAGTCAAGATGGTTAACCGAAAGTAAAAAGCATTTGTTATACTTAACAAAAGAAGAGAATAACTAGTAATAAACCGATTTATCCACTTACCTATCATGTCCGATAATTATCGCTACTCCCAAAGGGGAGTGTCCGCATCAAAAGAAGATGTTCATGAAGCCATTCGTAACCTCGATAAGGGGTTATTCCCAAAGGCCTTTTGTAAAATTGTTCCCGATATACTAACCGGAAGTAACGATCATTGTGTGGTTATGCACGCCGATGGGGCTGGCACAAAATCATCGTTAGCCTATATGTACTGGCGCGAAACAGGCGATTTGTCTGTTTGGAAAGGTATTGCCCAGGATGCAATAGTTATGAATATCGACGACCTGCTTTGTGTTGGGGTAACCGATAATATTCTGCTTTCATCTACAATTGGAAGAAATAAAAACCTTATTCCAGGTGAAGTTATTAGCGCAATTATTGGGGGAACCGAAGAGTTCTGTCAGCAGATGCGTAGCATGGGCGTAAATATCAATCTTACCGGAGGCGAAACAGCCGATGTGGGCGATTTGGTGCGTACCGTAATAGTCGATTCAACAGTAACCGCCAGAATAAAACGCTCCGATGTTATTGATAACGCGAATATTCGTGATGGCGATGTTATAATCGGATTAAGCTCGTACGGACAGGCAAATTACGAGAATTTCTACAACGGCGGTATGGGTAGTAATGGGTTAACATCCGCCCGACACGATGTTTTTGCTAAGTGCCTAGCCGAAAAGTATCCCGAAAGTTTCGACCCAGCAGTTGATAACAACCTTGTATACTCTGGTTCGCATAAGCTAACCGATGCTGTTGCAGGGTTAGGTGTAACGGCTGGTAAGCTGGTACTTAGCCCAACACGCACCTATGCACCTATAATTAAAGCGGTGTTAGATAACTATCGACCGGTTATTCACGGGATGATACACTGCTCGGGTGGTGCGCAAACCAAGGTGATGAATTTTGTTGATAACATGTTTGTGGTTAAGGAGAATATGTTCCCTGTTCCACCGCTATTTGGTATAATTCAGAAAGAGTCGAAAACCCCATGGCACGAAATGTATAAGGTGTTTAATATGGGGCATCGATTCGAAATATATGTATTCCCCGAATATGCTGATGATATTGTGGCTATTTCGAAAGAGTTTGGCGTTGAAGCACAAATTATTGGCTCGTGCCATCGTCGCGAAAAGGGTAATAAGCTGGTTGTAAAAAGCGATAAGGGAGAGTTTGTATACGAGTGAAATATTTATTTCTAATAAGCAGTAAATGCTGGCGTAAGTCGGCTTTTAATGCTTAAGGTGTGTGATGTTTGTTCGTATGTAAATAGCATTCTCGATTTTTATGGCTCTTGCTTATAGCTATATTGCAAGCCATTGTAAAGCAGATGCATTGGTTGTGAAGATTTTAATAACAAAGCCAATCTCTTTTTTTACCTTGTTTTCAAAAATCATTGAAATTGCAACATCTAGCGGATCATCAATAATTAGCGCTTGTTTTTTTCCTTTTACAATGCTCTCAATATTTTTCATAAATCCCATGAGTTCAGGCAAAAACTCAAGGGGTATTTGAAATTTTCCGTTTCTATAGTCTGATAATAGGTTGTACTTTAGCTCAGTAAACTCTTTCATTGCTAAGAGTTGTACCCAAGCTTTATCAATGTCTTCTGGTTTTATCAAACCAGCATGTGTATACCTAATTATTTTTAACTCATGCTCGATACTTATTGAATAATTCATGGTCGTTATAGTTGGGTTGGATTAATATTTTAAAGGAAAATTTGTGTGCTATCTTTCTTTGCTTGAGTACCCGTTTAAGGATAGCAAAAAGGGAATATAAGGAGGGAACTTTTTTTTAAACTAGTTAAACAAACATATAGTGTCTTTTGTTTTGAAATAGGTAAAGCAGTTAACCCGCATTATTAATCAAATTTGTTTTAAGATGAACGTAAATGCGGGTTACCCCGAGATAGTTGAGTCCAATTTTGGGCAGCAAAATTGGTTGTGAATCATAGATAGTCGCTGTCGAAGACCCCAATTATTTGAATGAATAATTGGAGTTAAGGTTTATTTAATTTTCCCTAGTTGCCTTTTCACGAAATTTAATTTAGCTGTTTTATTAGTAGTATGCAATACAAGGTGTTATTAGTTTTGTTATGATATTACCCGAATTTTCGCTAATATTACAGCACGAAATAATTATCAATAAATCAAAATAAACATTTATTATGGACTACATTAAAAAGTACATTGAGGAGAATAAGGATCGTTTCCTTGACGAGCTATTTGGAATGCTACGCATACCATCAATAAGCTCAATAGCCGATCATAAACCCGATATGCAGAAGTGTGCCGAGTATTGGCGCGATCAGATGCTTAGCGCAGGTGCCGATAAGGCACAGGTGTATCCAACCGAAGGGGCTCCGGTTGTGTATGGCGAAAAAATTATTGATCCCAATGCTCCCACCGTTTTGGTTTATGCGCATTATGATGTAATGCCCGTAGACCCACTTGAGCTGTGGAACACTAAACCCTTTGAGCCAGTAATAAAGGACGGTAAAATATGGGGCCGTGGAGCCGACGATGATAAGGGACAAGGCTTTATGCACGCCAAGGCATTTGAGCTAATGCTTAAAACCAACACCTTACCCACCAACGTAAAGTTTATGATTGAAGGTGAAGAGGAGATAGGTTCTCCGAATTTGGGTAAATGGCTAAAGGAGAATAAGGAGATGTTAAAAGCTGACGTAATCCTAGTATCAGATACATCACTGTTGGGCAAGGATGACCCTTCAATAACAACTGGCTTACGTGGGCTCTCTTATGTTGAGGTTGAGGTAACTGGCCCCAATCACGACTTACATTCGGGTCTTTTTGGTGGTGCCGTAGCCAATCCCATCAATATTCTATCTAAAATGATTGCCTCATTACACGATGAGAATAACCATATCACCATCCCTGGTTTTTATGATGATGTAATGACTGTTTCCGATAGCGAGCGTGCTGAAATGAACAAGGCGCCTTTCAGTCTTGATGAGTACAAAGAAGGAATTGGCGTTGACGAGGTTTGGGGCGAAAAAGGGTATACTACTCTAGAGCGTGTAGGTATTAGGCCAACCCTCGATGTGAACGGAATTTGGGGTGGCTACATTGGCGAAGGAGCTAAAACTGTTCTACCTTCTAAAGCATACGCAAAAATTTCCATGAGGCTTGTTCCAAATCAGGACCACATGAAAATTGCGGAGCTATTCAAGAAGCATTTCGAGAAAATTGCTCCTCCATACGTAAAGGTTAAGGTTGATTACCTACATGGCGGACAAGGTTACGTATCGCCAACCGATAGCCCTGCGTATATTGCAGCAAGCAAAGCTATGGCCGATACCTTTGGTAAAGAGGCCATACCTTACCGTAGTGGTGGAAGTATTCCAATTATTAGCACATTCGAAGAGATATTGGGTATTAAATCAATTTTAATGGGCTTTGGACTAAGCTCTGATGCCATTCACTCGCCTAACGAGAACTACCCATTACAGCAGTTCTTTAGGGGAATTGAGACTATCCCATTGTTCTATAAATACTTTGCCGAACTTATGAAGAAGTAGGTTTGGTTCGTTTAAAAAAAATCCTGGATTGTTTTCCAGGATTTTTTTTGCTGCATCTCATTATATTAAACGTATTTTGTTAACTTGCATAGTTGATAAAAACCTCTAGCCATGCTGAAAAATAATATTGTAATTATTTTTGTTGTGTTCTTCTTTATAGTGGGATGTAAAGTGAGCCAAAAAGAGGTTGAGAAACCTCTGAAAGAGAAACAAGAGATTGCCGAAGAAGCTATAACAGCTTGGATAATTAATACCAACGAGTATTTATACTATAAGCCTGTAGTATTTGGTGAGCTATCGGCACGATACGTTCGCAATAACCAAACCCTGCCATTGCTAGCGGAGTTAACGAGCGTAGTAGATTCATTGCAAGATGAGGTGAAAGCGGATAGCCTAAGGCGTGAGCTTAAACGCATTGAGGGAGGCTTGCTAGGTTACCTGCTTGTGCATAGGTTTGAGGATGTTAATATTGCTGGGGAAACGATTTATCACGAGTTGCTATTCTTTTTAGACACGGGCTTGCATGTAGCATCGGCATTACCACCCGAATCATTCGATCATATTCTGGATGAGCGAGTGTTTTTTAGGCCCGAGTCGGATTTTGAGTAGCATCTAGTGTAGGTTTTTTGATGGCTTTGGCTTCGATTTTGACTTATCCTTAGCAGGTTACCCGATTTTTCTTGATACAATGAATATCTTTTTAATGTAACCTAAGTACAGCAGGGTTAACCAGCTATTATTAGGAATATTTTTTATGATGAGGTAACCTTTTTATAGATAATGCGAATTTCAGGCGGCAGAATTTGTCGAGTTCGACCTTTTGTTCTCGATTGCTTCAGAAACCCCTGTCAATCGTAAAGGCAAAAAAATCATAGTTATACACCATTATTTCCGAGCAACGATAGGGAAAGCTTAATAAACCCATTCTTTTTCCGTTTCATGGTAGGCTGGTTGGCCATAATCCTAACATTTTTTTTACTTTTGTACAAAATCAATCGATATGGATAAAAAGATGAGGTTACATACTGATAAGTTGGTAAAGCGTTATCGCTCTAGAACTGTTGTAAAGGGGGCGTCCATAGAGGTGAGTCAGGGCGAAATCGTGGGCCTGCTTGGTCCCAATGGTGCAGGAAAAACAACAACTTTTTACATGATGGTTGGTTTGATAACCCCCAACTCGGGGCGAATTTTTTTGGATGATGTTGAAATAACTCGAGAGCCTGTGTATAGAAGAGCACAAAGGGGAATTGGTTACCTTGCGCAGGAGGCGTCTATTTTTCGAAATCTGAGCGTAGAGGATAACCTAAGGGCCGTACTCGAAATGACTAGCTTTACCAAGGAGTATCAGAAAGACAAGGTTGAGCTGTTGCTTAATGAGTTTGGTTTGCAGAAGATTAGAAAGAGTATGGGGATACAGCTAAGCGGAGGGGAGAGGCGTAGAACCGAAATTGCGAGAGCCCTTGCCCTAGAACCAAAGTTTATTCTGCTCGACGAACCATTTGCAGGTGTTGACCCTATTGCGGTAGAGGATATTCAAACTATCGTGGCCAAACTGAAGGACAAGAATATTGGAATTTTGATAACCGACCATAATGTTCATGAAACCCTAAGTATAACCGATAGGGCGTATCTACTGTTCGAGGGTGATATTTTGAAAGATGGCACAGCTCAGGAGTTGGCCGATGACCCAGAGGTGAGAAAGGTCTATCTTGGGGAGAGTTTCGAGCTTAGGAGGTAGCTTGTTATCCCGCATTATTCATCATAATTTGTAAAAGATGAATACAAATGCTGAATACCCCGAAATAGTCGAGCCCAATTTTGGGCAACAAAATTGGTTGTGAAACTTAGTCGCTGTCGGAGGCAGCAGTTATTTGAATGAATAATTGGGGTTATATTGTATTACGAATATTTATTTCATACTAAATAACTAGAACAATGAAAATTTCATCAAACTTTGACAGCGGGAATATCGAGATAGTAAATGCTGAAGAGCATGATAATATTCGGCTTAAAATTAGGCCCGATACCAATACCAATACCTTTCAGTGGTTTTACTTTAGGTTGCATGGTGCCGAGGGATTTCCCTGTAAACTTTATATAGAGAATGCTTCTGAGGCAAGCTATCCCGAGGGGTGGGACGATTATAGGGTTTACGCATCGTACGATAGGGAGGTGTGGTTTTGTATCCCAACTACCTATACCGACGGAGTACTTAGCTTTGAGCATACACCCGAGGAGAATTCCGTTTTCTATGCCTACTCAACACCCTATACCTACGACCAGCATTTAGATTTGGTTAGCGCAGCACAGCTATCAAGCCGTTGTGTGGTGCAGCAAATTGGCGAAACCGTTCAGGGGCGCGATATCGATTTATTGGTTGTGGGTGAGCCCGACGAGGCTAAATCGAAAATTTGGATTGCTGCACGTCAGCATCCAGGCGAGCCACAGGCCGAGTGGTTTATACAAGGGCTTATTGAGCGTTTGCTCGACGAGAGCGACCCCGTTTCGCGGGTGCTGCTGCAAAAAGCGGTCTTCTACCTGGTGCCAAATATGAATGTTGATGGTGCTATTGCTGGCAATCTGCGTGCTAATGCTGCTGGACGAAATCTTAACCGTGAATGGGGTAGTCCCGACAAGAAGATGGGGCCAGAGGTTTACTATGTACGTAAAAAGATGGAGGAGGTGGGCGTTGACCTGTTCCTGGATATTCATGCCGACGAGGGTTTGCCGTATTGCTTCGCATCAGGGATTGAGGGTATCCCATCGTACGATGAGCGGCTTAGGTGGTTACAAGAAAATTTCCTTGCCAAATGGGCAGAGTACAGCCCCGATTTCCAAATTGAGGAGGGGTACCCAAAGAATGAGCCTGGCAAGGCTAACCTGAGTATAGGGTCGAAGTTTGTTGGTGAGCATTTCAAGTGTATGTCTATGACCATCGAAATGCCATTTAAGGATAATGCCAATCTACCCGACAGAACCTTTGGGTGGTCATCGTACAGGTCGCGAAATTTGGGCGAGAGCGTATTGGGTCCAATAAAATACGTGTTGCCTCGGTTGCGTTAGGTTGTAGTTTTGTTTCGGTGCTGTCAGTTTTTGTTCGTCATTACGAGGGGCGAAGAGACGAAGTAACCCGTTCGCTTACATAATGAATTATTTGACTGCTAGAGGATTAACTTCGTTGAACTGGAGCTATCTACTGCGGTGGCTTCATTGCGTTCGCAATGAGGTTCTCTAGTATCCCCGTTACCGTATGAGTTATCTCGTATGGCATAGTGGTAACGTTTTATTTGGTTACCACAGAACTTCCCGCCACGAAGAGACAACTTATTCCAGCCCAAGGCAACGCCTTGGGCTAAAAAGGTATGCGCATATCATCGCCCTGAAAGGGTTGGTTAACAACCTTTTCGATTACCACCATAGGAATTGTAATTATTTGTCTTTTCGGCTCGTTTTCAAAACGGTGTGAGTTGTTGATGTGGGAAGATTCCCTAACTCTGAGTTGCCCTTATGGTGTTTGCCAGCATTTTAACATTAGTATCGTTTATGCTAATAGCTATTTTTGCCCTTTCGTAGTATTTTTTTCGCTCATCGAGCACCCTAATAATGTAGCTGCTTAGCTCATCTTTACTCTTGCCCCATAGTAACGGGCGGTAATCTTTGGCTTTTATTAGTCGGGCAACTAGCTCAGGAACCTCGGCCCTGAGGTAAATTGTTATACCAACCTTATTCATAAAATCAACGCTATTGTAAAAGCATGAAGTTCCGCCACCCGAGGCAATCACGTGGTCTTTATCAAGTGCGCTTACTTCGCGAAGTGCTTCGCTTTCAATTTTTCGAAAATGCTCCTCACCTCGAATTTCAAACAGCTCCTTTATTGTCTTACCCTCCCTCCGTTCAATGTACTGGTCGAGGTCAATAAACTTAAACCCCAGCTCTTTGGCTAGTTTTTCGCCTAGCGTTGTTTTGCCACTTGCCATAAATCCAATTAGAAAAACTTTCATGAAGCTCCTTTTGGTTGACAGGATATAAACACCAAACTGGTTTAGCCCCAATTATTCATTCGAATAATTGCTGTCTCCGACAGCGACTAAGTTTCACAACCAATTTTGGGCAACAGAATTGGGTTCAACTAAGTCGGGATAACCCGCATTTGCACTCATCTTTAACAAATTTGATGAATAATGCGGGTTAGTTTGTACGTAAAAATATAACAATAGGGTTAAAGTTCCAAAGACATTTGCGAAGCGTTTCCATCTAAATTTGTTGGATTGCTACTTTTTGCCAACTCTTCGTCTGGTTTTGGTGTCTTATCTTCTTCTGTTTCATCCTCTTTTTGTAGAGGTTTAGTAAATTTAACCGTTTTTATTTCATAGTTTGAAACCCTTTTACCCTTAGCCCTGTGGCTCTTTACGCCAATAAACTCTTCAACATCAATCTGTTCGGGGTCTCTCGATGCATTGTTGCCACCAAATGTAACCTGTAAGCATGGATATTTGTCGCAGTTAACTTCTGAGAGGTATGAGTTTTTATCGTCTGTAATAAAAGTTTGTGGGTTTTCGTTGGGTTCAAAGGTAAAACGCTTAACGTAAAAGTAGTTTTGTGCTCCATCGAAATATGTGGCCGAGAAAACCTTGTCCTCATCATACTTCTCGAGCATAAGTATATTGTTGCTAAAGTGCGTGCTTGGTTCAATTCCCGATAGGTAGTATTCTCCATCCTTATTAACAACAAGTAGTTTTTCGTCTCCTTGGAATTCGCCCAAGTATTGCCCCCTCTCATCGTTATTTAGCCGAAAAACGTCCCAATCGAACCAAACCTTAATGCCACCGAGCGTACTGCCAATCTTCTCTTTAACTTGTACTTTGTGTATTGCATGGCGGGTAAATATATTACCCTGCGATTGGCGCCCCTTTATGGCAATTTGGCTAAAGTCAAGTTCCAAAATAAGGTTACGTAGGCGGGGGCGAGGTTTTAGGAATACTTTCAGTATTTCTGCTTCGCCGTTTTGGTTGTGGCTTAGGTACAGAATTTCCGAATCCTTGCTACCCTTAGTAATATTGTACTCCCTGTCGCGTGTAATACTAGTTATGGCACACCGTTTCATCATTATTGCACCGTTTTTGCCATCGCGGTAAAGTACATTGTAAATGGCGCGCGTATCGTTGCGTTTAAATACCGATATGTGCTTAATATCTTTTCCAAAGAAAGCCTTGTCCGATACTTTAGTAATGACATATTTGCCATTTTTTAGGATAACTATTATATCATCAATGTTGGAGCAATCGCTTACATATTCATCCTTTTTAAGTCCAGTGCCAAAGAAACCCTCTTTGTAGTTTACGTACAACTTTTCGTTGGCTACCACTACCTTAGTCGCTTCAATGGCATCGAAACTACGAACTTCGGTTTTCCGTTCTAGCCCCTTTCCGTACTTCTTCTTTATTTGCTGAAAGTAGTTGATGGTGTAGGCAACTATATTGGCCAGATGGTTCTTAACCTCCTCAATTTCGCTTTCAATATTCTTTATTTGCTCATCGGCCTTAAAGCTATCGTATTTTGATATGCGCTTAATTTTTATTTCGGTTAGCTTAATGATATCGTCGCGTGTAACTTGTCGGCGCAATAATTTTTTGAAAGGTTCAAGCCCCTTGTCGATGGTTTCGATAACGGATTCCCATGTTTCGCACTCCTCAATGGTAATGTAAATTCGATTCTCAATAAAAATCTTTTCCAGTGACGACATGTGCCAACTTTCATCTAGCTCACCCAGTCTAATTTCTAGTTCGCGGGTAAGTAGGTATTGGGTTCGCTCAACCGAAGTGCGTAGAATTTCTTTAATCCCCATAAAGCGGGGTTTATTGTCGAAAATTATGCAGGCGTTTGGCGATATTGATATTTCGCAATCGGTAAAGGCAAACAGCGCATCGATGGTTTTATCTGGCGAGATATCGGACGAGAGGTGTACATGTATTTCAACGTTCTCGGCTGTGTTATCGTCAATTTTTCTAATCTTAATTTTTTCCTTCTCGTTCGCTTTAAGAATTGAGTCGATGAGCGAGGTGGTTGTTTTGCTAAAAGGTATCTCTTTTATTACTAGTGTTTTGCGGTCTAGTTTTTCTATTTTAGCTCTAACCTTAACAGCTCCTCCGCGAAGCCCGTCGTTGTAGCGCGCGCAATCGATATAACCGCCTGTGGGAAAATCGGGATAAATTTCAAAATCCTTACCTTTTAGGTGTAGTACGGCTGCATCGATTATCTCATTAAAGTTATGTGGAAGAATTTTTGATGCTAATCCAACCGCAATACCCTCAACGCCCTGCGCCAGTAGTAAGGGGAACTTAATGGGAAGGGTAACCGGTTCCTGGTTTCTTCCGTCGTAGGTAAGTTTCCACTGGGTTGTTTTGGGGTTAAAAACCACATCGAGGGCGAACTTTGAGAGTCGTGCTTCAATGTAACGGGGTGCAGCAGCCCCATCGCCAGTGAGTATGTTTCCCCAGTTACCCTGCATGTCCACAAGTAGGTCTTTTTGTCCAAGCTGAACCAGGGCATCGCCAATTGACGCATCGCCATGGGGATGATACTGCATGGTGTGGCCAATAATGTTGGCAACCTTATTGTATCGCCCATCGTCGAGGCGTTTCATGGCGTGCATTATGCGTCGCTGAACGGGTTTAAGCCCATCATCGAGATGCGGCACTGCTCTCTCGAGGATTACGTACGAGGCGTAATCCAGAAACCACTCCTTGTACATACCCGAAATTTTAACCTTTTTTGCCTCCTCGCCCGTAAGCTTAGCTATGCGGCTTTGTTCGTCGGTAGAGGTTTTTCGGGTTTTGTCTCCGTTTAGCTGGTCTTCCGCTTCAAAATCGTCGAATTGCATTGTTTGATTTGTGTTTCTTTCTTTTTTACTTGTTGCTATACTGCAGCCGTTTCTTCAACCTTAGCCTCAGTTTTAGTTTCAGTCTTATTTATAACCTTTTTTTCAACCTTTTCCTCCTCAAGCAGGTCTAGTTCAATTTTCAGGTTGTTTATGATGAACTCTTGGCGTTCAGGGGTGTTTTTCCCCATGTAAAACGAAAGTAGATCGGCTATTTGGTCTTTGTTCGTTAGTCGAACAGGGTCGAGTCTCATATCCTTACCAATAAAGTTTTTGAACTCATCGGGCGAGATTTCACCTAACCCCTTAAAACGGGTGATTTCGGCGGTGCTACCGAGCTGCTTAACTGCCTTTTCTTTTTCGTCGATGCTGTAGCAATACTTGGTTGTTTTCTTATTTCGTACCCTAAAAAGGGGTGTTTGAAGTATAAACAGGTGCTCCTGACGAATTAGGTCGGGGAAAAACTGGAGGAAAAAGGTAATTAAAAGTAGCCGAATGTGCATACCGTCAACGTCGGCATCCGTTGCTATAACCACCTTATTGTAACGAATATTTTCAATATCTTCCTCGATGTTGAGGGCGGCCTGCAGCAGGTTAAACTCCTCGTTTTCGTATACAACCTTTTTTGTTAATCCGTAGCTGTTAAGCGGTTTTCCTTTAAGCGAGAAAACTGCCTGCGTTTTTACATCGCGACTTTTGGTGATGGAGCCGCTGGCCGAGTCACCCTCGGTGATGAAAAGGGTGGTGTCCATATTTAGCTCATTCTTATCGCCATAGTGAACGCGGCAATCGCGTAGCTTCTTATTGTGTAGGCTGGCTTTTTTTGCCCGTTCGCGAGCCAGCTTCTTGATACCCGATATCGCTTTACGCTCCTTTTCCGATTCTAGGATTTTACGCTGAATGGCATCGGCTGTTTCGGGGCTTTTGTGTAGGTAATTATCTAGCGATGTTCGTACAAAATCACCAATAAATTGGCGTACCGACGGTCCATCGGGCCCCATATCGCGACTACCAAGCTTTGTTTTGGTTTGGCTCTCGAAAACCGGCTCCTCAACCCTAACGCTTATGGATGCAATTATCGATGTGCGTATGTCGGATGCATCAAAATCTTTCTTATAAAAATCGCGTACAGTTTTAACCAGCGCCTCGCGAAATGCTGTTAGGTGCGTTCCGCCCTGTGTGGTATGCTGCCCGTTAACAAATGCGTAGTAATCCTCGCCATACCCAACGCCGTGCGTAATGGCTATCTCAATATCGGGGCCCTTTAGATGTATTGGGGGATACAGCTCTTTGCCCGAGAGCTTCTCGTTTAGCAGGTCGAGCAGCCCATTTTTTGATACAAAGGGTACGCCGTTGTATTTAATGGTAAGCCCAGTGTTAAGGTGCGAGTAGTTACGAACCATTGTTTCGATGTACTCGTTTTGGTACTCGAAGTTGCCAAATAGAGTATCGTCGGGAATGAATTCAACTAGGGTGCCGTTCCTCTCGCTTGGCGTGTCAATATCCTGCTGATTAACGATGTTGCCGCGCGAGTATTCAACGAGCTTCGATTTACCCTCGCGGAAACTTTGTATGCGAAATGTTGTTGATAATGCGTTAACAGCTTTTATACCCACACCGTTTAGTCCAACCGATTTCTTGAAAACCTTGGAGTCGTACTTGGCCCCAGTGTTCATTTTCGATGAAACATCAACGAGCTTACCCAGGGGTATTCCTCGCCCGTAATCGCGCACTACAACGCTACTTTCACTTATATCAAGCGTAATGGTTCGACCATTACCCATCATAAACTCATCAACAGAGTTGTCGAAAACTTCCTTTAGCAGTACGTATATTCCATCATCGGGCTGAACGCCATCACCCAGCTTGCCCACGTACATGCCAGGGCGCAACCTAATGTGCTCGTTCCACTCAAGGGTTCTAATGCTATCTTCTGAATAAATTCCGTCCATCATATTTTTCTCTCCTAGTTAACATGCAAAAATAGCGAATTAAATCAGTCTAACGAAAAATGTTTATCAACACGAAATGAACAGTGCATGCTGGATGGTGGATTTTAACCCGCATTATTCATCAAATTTATTGAAGATGAATGCAAATAAGGGTTGAGACCTAGTTGCGGTCTTCGACCGCAACTAATCAGATGAATAATTTGTGTTAATGAATTGATGAAAAGGATGTTGAGTGCTTTTCGCTTCCTGTAAATATGTATTAACTTTACTAAAGGTTTGTTGACATAAATTGGTTTACGATGAAGACAATGACTTATTTAATAGGCAGTTAAAAAGGGGGCAGGTTGACAAGGAGCTAAAGGTACAAAAGCGGGGGTTAGCATGAAACTTATTTCATTTTTATGCTTACTTTTGTGTAGCTCTAAAAATTAACTAAAAATTTGCAATATGTCTTTTCAAGAAAAAGAACTTAATTTCCCTAGCGTGGGGCAAGGTTGGGGGATAGTGGGGTTAGCCTTGGTTTCAATACTTGTATTTAGCCCTGTTATGCTTTTGGACGATGTGCTAGGCAAGGGAATTTCGCTTTTCCTTTACTATGCGCTATCAATGGGTGGTGTTTTTTTTGTTGCCCATTTTATGCGCAAAAGCAGAACTGGGATTAGGAGGTATGATTTTAGTCTGAGCTCTTTAAAAATGATGGCCTTGGTTTCTGTTTCTATAATCGCCATTCAAGTGGGTATAGTTTCACCCCTTGCTAATTTATTACCAATGTCCGATAGTTTTAAGCAGATATTTATTGAGTTAGGAAATCAAAAGGGGGTATTCCCTTTTCTTACAATTGTTGTTGCAGCACCCATACTTGAAGAGCTAATCTTTAGAGGAATTATTCTAGATGGATTTTTACGCAGATACTCTCCAGTAAAATCTATTGTTTTATCTAGCTTTCTTTTTGGGATAGTTCATTTTAATCCTTGGCAATTTATTGCAGCTTTTTTAATTGGCCTGCTTGCAGGTTGGGTTTACTACAAAACACGAAAACTTTCGCTAACCATAATAATTCACGTTGTAAATAATTTGGTTGCTTTTGTGGGTGGCTACTTTCAAGATGCTGAAGAAGCTATGAGCGAGTCGTTCATAGAGTCGTACGGAGGTGTTACTAATATGATTCTGATTATTGTTGGAGGTATTTTAGCATCTGTTGTGTGTGTTTACCTGCTCAAAAAACAATTTGAGACTATTAAAGTAGATAAATGGCAGAATTCTGTAAGTAATAGCGATGGTGTAGCTAATTCTGTTGTTGATGTGGGTGTTGATGGTAAATAGGGTTAACCCTTTTTAGCAAAAGAGTTAAATTCCCAGCGTAAGCTAAAAATATTTGAGTAGCGAGAGAACCCAATGCTGCCTATGTTGGTTAGGGCGTAGTCGAGGGTTATGCCTTTATATTTAAGGCCAATACCAAGGTTTGGCTGAATAATTAGTGCGGTTTTACTATCGAACTCGGTAATCCTTTGCAGGTTGTTAACGCCAGCCCTAACAAACACCATGTCGAGGTAGCTAACCTCAAGTCCAACTCGGGGGTCTATGCTGGCAAAGCTGGTTGATAGGGGAGTGTTGCGCTGTCCGTCGAAGTAGAAAATGGTGTTTACCTCAGCCTTTAAGCATATTTGGCTTGTAATGTCGAAAGCGCGGGCAGCTCCCAGCGCTAGCTGCGGAAGGGTAATCTCTAGCCCATTATCGGGCGCTTGGTTAAAGGTGCTGTCGGCAATGGTAATTTCCAGCTCTTCAGAGTTAAAACTCCAGATGTTAAGCGTGGTTGTAACGTCTTTAAAGTTTGCGCCAAAAACCCATCCGTTCCGCTTATAGCTTGCGCCTACGTCGATACCAAAGCCCCATGCGTTGGCAAATTTTCCAACGTTGCGGTATATTACCTTGGCGTTGCCACCAACGGACAATCCTTTAATAGGTAATTTACGAGCGTAGGAGAGGAGAAAAGCGTAATCGGCAACCGAGAAAAGTTTTAGCCTGTCGTAGCTAAAGTTCCCATTGGCATCAATAAGCTCGGTGGTGTTGGGTATGTCGTCAACGCCAAAACGGATGGCGGTAAATGCCAGGGCCGATAACGTATCGGGCTTATGGGCTACGCCTATATGGTTGTAGCTAGCCATTCCCGAAAAATAGCTGGCGTGCATGGCGCCTATCTCATATTTTTTGTTGATATTTACAAGAGCAGAGGGATTCCAGTATGCCGATTCGACACTGTTACTTAGCGCAACGCCCGTATTGCCCATGGCTAGCCACTGAGCACCAACCCCGATATTGAGAAAATCGTTGCTATACTTAGCTGTTTGGGCGCTAAGGCTTAAGCCGAAAAACACGAAAAGTGCTATTGCTGCTAGCCTGTTCATTGTTATGGAATGTGCTTGCTGGCGGTTCATAATTACCGGACAAACTTAATACAATTTAAAAAAAGAATGTCTGCTTATTAGTTCAAATAACTTATTTTTGTGTTAAATATTGCACTTAATTAGCTTTATTATGCGTTTACCCAATCCAACTAAATATATACCGAACACGCTAACCCTTGTAAACCTTTTCCTTGGTTGCCTTTCGATTGTTGCGTCGTTTGAGGGAAATCTGCTTTTGGCAGGTTATCTTATTCTTTTTGCAGCCGTTTTCGATTTCCTCGATGGGTTCGCGGCGCGGCTACTAAAAGCATACTCATCAATTGGTAAGGACCTCGATTCCCTGTCGGATTTGGTGAGCTTCGGTGTGGCGCCATCGGTTATTGTTTTTCATCTTTTAAAAGATGCGCTAGCATTAGCACCCGAGCAGGGCTTTAGCAACGGGAATGTTATTCTTGCTATCCCTTTCCTTATCGCCGTTTTCTCGGCGCTTAGGCTAGCTAAGTTCAATGTTGATACCCGACAAACATCCTCGTTTATAGGTTTACCAACCCCCGCAAACGCTATGTTTATTGCTGGTTTAGTATTCGGGCTCAGCAGTTCGCACGCAGGGTGGTTTGAACCATTGCTAGCATCGCCTGTGGCAATTATTGCAATGGTGCTGGTGCTGTCGGCGTTGCTCGTACTGCCAATACCCATGTTCTCGCTAAAGGTTAAAAAGGGCGATTCGGTAAAAGGGTTATGGAAGCAGATTTTATTAGTGGCTATATCGGTTGTTGCCATCTTTTTAATGGGCTTTGCATCGGTTGTAGTTATTATTCTAGGATACGTTTTACTGTCGATAATCGACAATGTATTTGCTGCTTTTCGAAAGTGATAACCGAATTGTGTAACCTAATATCTTTCAACTTAAAATCTATAAAATGCGCAAAGTAGCCATCATCGATATGGGGACCAATACCTTCAATTTGCTAATAGCTTCGGTTGATGGGCATTCTTCTTATAAAATACTTCATAGCGGCAAGTTAGGGGTTAAACTTGGCGAGGGGGGGATTAACCAAAAGGTTATTGTTCCCGCAGCCTATGAGCGTGGGTTGAACGCTATTGGCGAGCATTGCCAAACCGTAAAGCGTTATGGGGCAGATAGCATTTACGCCTTTGCCACGTCGGCAACCCGCAACGCCGAAAACGGTGAGCAATTTATTGCTGATATACAAAACATACACGGGGTTACGGTTCAGATAATTGATGGTAGCGAGGAGGCCGAGCTGGTTTATCTGGGCATAAGGCAGGCTGTGGAGCTGGATGAAAGTAACGTTTTAATGCTCGATATTGGGGGAGGGAGCAACGAGATAATAATAGGGAATAGGCATGAGTCCGTTTGGCGAAAAAGTTACGATTTGGGCATATCGCGCCTTTTGCAAATGTTTAACCCGTCGGATCCCATCACCTCTTCAGAAGTATTAGAGGTGGAGGCTTTTTTACAAGAGGAGCTCAGCGATTTGGCGCAGCACGTTAGCCTATATAAGCCAGAAACAATAATTGGCAGCTCGGGGTCTTTTGATACGTACCGAAGCGTATTGTCAGCAAATGGGGCCATTAATGGCAATGGTGAGCCGAGTATCGTAATGCCAATGGATGCGTATTTTGCGTTGCACAATCGGCTTATTGCAACAACTGCCGTTGAGCGAAAGGCCATCCCAGGAATGGACGCCATGAGGGTTGAGATGATTGTTTTGGCAACAATTTTTACCAACTATTTGATTCGGAGGTTCGATATCAAAAATATGATACAATCGTCGTATGCCCTAAAGGAGGGTGCGGTATGGAAGATGTTGAATGGGAATTAGCCCCAATTATTCATTCGAGTAATTGCTGTCTCCGACAGCGACTAAGTTTCACAACCAATTTTGTTACCCAAAATTGGGCTCGATTATTTCGGGGAAACTCGCATTTACATTCATCTTTACCAAATTTAACGAATAATGCGGGTTAGTAGGAGGTCATTATCAGAATAAAAAAACATCCCGCTAAAATCGCGGGATGTTTTATATTGTAAAATACCGAGTAGCCTATTCTATTTCTACCTCAATCCAACCGCTACGGTCGGGGTCGGCAGGTACTGGCCATTCTCTAGGTGGATTTTCTTCGAGCTGCTTAAGCAGTACCTCAACAGCTTTTTCAATTGATGGGTCTTTTCCTTGGAAAAGTAGGTGCGGCTCATCAATAACCTCAATGTCGGGGTATATGCCAATGCCCTCAATTATCCATTCGCCTTTATCGTTGTATATACCGAAACGCGGAACAGCAATGTAACCACCATCCATAAGCGAAGCGTTACCGCTCATGCCCACTAGTCCGCCCCATGTGCGCGACCCAATAATGGTGCCTAAGTTTTTCTGACGGAAAAAGTATGGGAAAGCATCGCCACCCGACGAACCGTACTGGTTAATTAGCATGGCCTTAGGCCCTTCGTGTGCTAAGCCCGGTGTGCGCATTGGGTCGGGTAAACCAGCCCTGTGCCAATGTGCATGGGTTGTACGGTTAAGCAGCTCAACCATCCTGTCGGGTATAAAGCCACCGCCATTAAATCGCTCATCAATAATTAGCGCATCCTTATGGTTGTAGGCGTACATGCCCCGGTGCAGCTCGCGATTACCCTCAACCGCTGTGTTTGGAACATGCATGTAACCAATACGTCCGCCCGATAGCTTGTCAACCATTTCGCGGCGCGAATTTACCCAATCGAGGTACATTAGCTCCTGTTCGCAGGCAATTGGCCTAACGGTATAGGTGCGAGCTCCCTGACTGGTTGGCTTGCTGTTAACGGTAAGTCGTACCGATTTGTTGGCCTTGTTCTCAAGGAATTGGTATGGGTTTTGGCTTGTGGTAACATCCTGTCCATCAATTTGAATAAGGTATTCGCCCTCTTTTATATCAATTCCCTGCTCGGTAAGTGGTGAGCGTCGGGCAGAATTCCAGTTTTCACCATCGAAAATTTTGCTGATGATGTAACGCTTGTTACCCTTGTCGGCAGTTAATTTTGCACCTAGTAGCCCATTATCAATGCGTTTTACCCGTTCAAAATCGCCATAGTTGGCGTAGCTGTGACCTGTGTTTGTTTCGGCAATAATTTCGCCAAAAATATAGTCGAGGTCAAAACGATGATTAACGTAGGGTAGTAACTCGCTGTACTTTTCTCTAAAGCCGTCCCAATCAACGTTGTGCAGGTTTGAAACGTAAAAGTAATCGCGGAAAATTCGCCATCCATCAACAAAAATTTGCTCCCACTCTTTTCGGGGCTCAATGCGCAGGGTTAGGTCGCTAAGGTCTAGCTTACCCTCACCAACCTTTTGGTTTGGAGCTAGCGAAGCTACTCCATAATCTCCACGGCTATTGTAAAGGAACTTTTTGCCATCGGTCGAAACGGTTGCTCCGCGTATGCCCGGCATAATGGTCTCGTTTTTTTGCTCCTTAATATTGTAGCGTTGCATTCCATCGCTGTTAAAGTAAACCAGCCCATTAGCTACGGGTTGTAAATCCCAGTAACTGCCCGACGATAATGGGAATGCCATAATGCGCTGGTTTATTCCGTCGAACTCGATGGTTACATTAACCTCTGCCTTAACTTCGTCTTTGTTGGGCTTCTTATCCTCTTCGGTAGATTCTACCGTTTCTTTCGGCTCGAAAAGTCTTGGGCTTTCGTTACGCAGGGCAACCGCATAAATGCGGGCAGCATCGGCGTATAGGTAGTTGAACTCGAAATCGGAAAACTTTAGGTTAAAGTCGCGATTTGATACAAAGTAAATGTAGTTGCCGCATTCTGAGAATACTGGGTTTCTATCTCCAAAAGCATCATTGGTAAGCTGCTGCTTTTTGCCGTTTTCGGTATTGTAAACCCATATGGCACCCTGTCCGTTTTTGCTGTCCTTAGTATACGCAATCCATTTTGAGTCGGGTGAAAAGGTGTAGTCCCTAATTTCATTGGAAGTGGGTGTGTCGACAACGGTGAGTTTTTCCGTTTCAACGTTGAGCAGCTGAAGACGCATTGAGCGGTCGAAAAATACCAGCATCTTGCTGTTGGGCGACCATGAGGCTGCGTACTTCCAACCCTTAGAGTTCTTGGTTACCTGTTTTGCAACGGCATTTTCCTTGTTTTCAAGAAGATAAACCTCATACTCGCCTGTTTCGTCGGAGTGGTAGGCTATCCATTTTCCATTGGGCGACCACTGTGGGTAAACCGAGCGTACACCCTGCTTATTGGTAAGGTTATGGATTGTTCCCTCGCCAGCTGGCACTGAGAATATGTCGCCGCGCGCATCAAAAAGCACCCTGTTACCCTTGGGCGAAATGGTTGCGCTGTGTATGTTATCCTTCACATTTTTGAAGTAAGGTATCGTTGTGGCGTTATCGTACTTAATGTTGACCTCCACCTTTTGCGTTTGCTCCGTTTCAAGGTCGAGTTTGTATAGGTGTCCACCAACCTCGTAAGCTATCTGCCCGTTGCTTCCGCTGGGCCACATAGCATCAAATTTTTCGTGATGGGTAACCTGTTTTACCTGTTTCGAAATTACGTTGTAGCTGTGTATGTTAAGCCACTGGTCGCGGTCGGATGCGAAGTAAATTTTATCGCCAAACCAAGTGGGTATATGGTCGGTACCCTTAAAGTCGGTTATCTCTTCCGAATCATTTTTCTCTAAATCGTAAATCCAAAGGTTCGAGGCACGTCCGCCTTTATAGCGTTTCCAAGTGCGGAATTCCCTGTCGATATAGGTAAAAACAATCTTCTTGTTATCGGGCGAAAGGTCGGCCAATCCGCCATGGGGAATGGGGAGTTCTTGCTCAAAACCACCATCTATGCTAACCGTGTAGTAATTCCCTATCCTGTCGCCGTAGGGGGTTCGGTTGGCGCGAAAGAATACGTTTTTACTGTCGGATGTCCAGCCCAAAATAACGTAGTCGTACCCTCCACGTGGGGGCATTTCGCCAATATCATTATAGAAGGTAAGCTGTTTAGGCGTTCCGCCTTGCGAGGGCATAATATATACCTGTCTGGACCCGCTGTACTCTGCCGAAAAGGCAATCCACTTGCCATCGGGCGAAATTTTTGGGAACAGTTCAATCCCCTTGTGCGATGTTAGCTGCCGCGCATTACCACCATTGGCATCAACAGTCCAAATATTACCGGCATAAACAAATACAATTTGGTTGCCGTTGATGTCGGGATAGCGCATCAAGCGAGCATCCTCGTAGGCTTTTACAACTACTGGCATAAGAGCCAGTGCTGCTATAACCCCGAAAGTTTTTAGAAGTTTTTTCATGCTTATAAATTTTATTAATTACTGGTTACGTATGTTATGTTATTGTCTTTTTTTTGTGTTATAAGAAACAGGTAGAATGGCTTTACTGTTTATGCGTTCGAAGTAAATATTATCAAGTTTAATCTTGTTCGTAACCCAAAGGTAATCGTTTTTTTTATGCTGTACGTTCCCTTTTTTATCAATATCCGCCATCATTAGTGTCTGGTTGTTGCAAAAGAAAAACTATATAAGTCAATTATAATAAAGGTTACAACTACGTTCTTTGATTTTACGTTTATTTAATCCGATAGATAAAAAGTGTTTTTCGTTATGTTCATTTTTGACTAGGGTTACGAATATACCGCCAAATTCAATTTTTAATACTGGCTCGGGCAAATGTGCTTTTTTGCCTTCGTTTATAATGTTTATTGTGGCCAGTTTTTTTATTTCCGTTCAATAGTAACCCAAGTTTTATCAAATCCGATTGCATTAAGTATTTTTTTCTTATCCAATCTTTCGGGTTGCTTGATTTTTAAAATCAAAGTTTCTTTGGGTACTTTCTCTATTATTGTAAATTGTGATCCGTGAGGCTGCCACACAAATTGTTTGTTTTTTGTGCCTTTTATGTAGCCCTCAAGATTCCCGTTTTTATTCCATTCGAAGTCAAAAAGCTCAGATTCGTAGCGAATTGTGTCAAATTCGAATACCGCCACCTGAGAAAGGTTATTTGATTTTACCAGCACGACTGTTCTAAATGTTTGTATTTTTCACGAATGGCAGAAACACGTTCATTCCAAATTTCTAATACTTGTTCGCCAATAACATTTGGGTTAGCTGTGGTGTCAATTGTTCCTCCGTACGAATAAACAGGTGAATTTCTTCCAGAAATCAAGCGAACTTGTTTCAAGTTTTTGAAGTCTTTAACTCCTGATTTGACAGTCTTTGCTCCCCAGGCTGTATTCCCCATAACAACGTCGTCTAATCCAACGTTGGATGGTTTCCAGTCTGCACCAACACATAAAGCAAAAATTTGTTCCCATTCGTTTCCTTGTAGGTCAGCACGTCCTTTACTAGCTAGTAGATAAACTATTTCTTGGCCTAAAATATGAGGAAAATCTGAATTGAATTTATTTAATGGATAAGCGGAAACAGATTTGCTAACCGTTCTTAATCTTGGTGTTTTTCTTTTTCCCATTAACTTGCGTTATAATTTAAATCATACTCTCTTAAAACCATCGATTGGTCGATAGTTGTGGCAATATATGGCAATAATTTTTGAGCAACTGCTTTTATCATACTGACGGGAACTGCATTTCCAGCTTGTTTTTTGGCCTGTGCATCGCTAACTACAATTTTGTACCAATCTGGAAAACCTTGTAATCTAAACATTTCACGAGGTGTTAACCTTCTTTCACCATTAACTAAAAGATAATTATGCGAAGCACCTGAACGAAGTGCACAAGAATAAGGGTAAGAACAGATGTTGCCTGATTTGTTTTCGTGCCAAATAGATGGATAATAAGAAGATGTGTGTTTTTCTTTTCTTCTTGATCTTATGTGGTCTGAAGCAAAATATTTTTCGTCAACCTTATTCTCTAATATCTCTTGTAATGGTTTGTATGGTTTTTGGGGATTGGGAAAAGTAAATAGAATGGGTTCCTTATGACCAACTATAACAACTCTTTCTCTTTTTTGAGGTAGGCCAAAATCTAGGGCATTAAGCACACTATACTGAACGTGATATCCTAAATCTTTTAATGATTTAACGATGATTTTTAGTGTTTTTCCTTTATCGTGCCCAACAAGTTGCTTTACATTTTCTAAAATAAATGCTTTTGGTTTTTTTTCTTTAACAATTCGAGCAATATCAAAAAACAAGGTTCCTCTAGTGTCATTTAACCCTTTCATTTGTCCAATAATACTAAAAGGCTGACACGGAAAACCTGCGAAAAGAATATCGTGGTCTGGTATATCCTTTTCGTCAATTTTTGTTATATCTCCAGCTGGCTTTTCTCCAAAATTGGCTTCATAGCTTACCTGTGCATATTTGTCGATATCGGATGAGAATACGCATTCTGCTTGGATTTTATTCTCTTCACAAGCCTCTTCAAATGCTATTCTAAAGCCTCCAATTCCACAAAAGAGATCGATAAATTTCAGCTTTTCTTTATACATATTTCAAAAATAATATTCTACTATTAGTATCAATTATTTAAGCTCAAAAACTAATGATAATTTTTTTTAAATTGGGTACAACCATTCGATATCAGTAATTTAAGCCAGGTTTAATTTCTGTTTGTATCCCAAAGGTAATCGTTTTTTTACGAATGAGAATGTTAACCCCTGTTTTATGTTGGATGAATTAATTCTGTAAGGTTTAATGTATTTGTGTAAGCTATTGATAAGCTAGTTTTTACTATAAGAAGAACAGGAATACCCCCATAATGGTTACAACGGCCCCCAGGAGTTCCTTGGTGTTGAATTTCTCTTTCATTATAAGTACCGAAAAGGGTATTATTAGTACGGGAACTATGGACATTAATGCCGACGCAACGCCTGTTGTGGTAAACTTAATAGCCCATAGCGAGAACGATACCCCAAGGAAAGGTCCGAAAAATGCTCCGATTGATATTCGCCCTAACGCTTTCTGGTTTTTTAGAGCTTGCCCCAATTTTTTCCATCTACCTAAAAAGGTGAAGATAATGGCAAACCCAATAATGCCCGTTAGTACCCTTATCTGAACAGCCGAAAAAACATCGTAATCGCCCATGCCGTACTTGCTAAGTACCAGTCCGCCTCCCTGACCAACAGCACCGCCAAAGGCTAGCAGCAATCCCGCTATTGGATACGAAAACTTTACCTTTTTGCGACCCTTTGGTTGCTCGGGGTTGTTGGTATCCCGTTGGAGTATTACCATGGCGATGCCCAAAAAGGTGAGTAGCATGGCTAATCCTTGTTTCGGGGTTATGGTTTCGCCCAGCCATACCCAGCCTATGAACGCAGCAATGGCAGGCGCCAGAGCCATTATAAGCATCGATATGCGTGCGCCAACAACTACGTATGCCTGAAAAAGCATCAGGTCGCCCAGCACAAAACCCACCAATCCCGAAATTGATAGCCATACCCAGCTATGTATACTGGCATCGACAGGGAAAATAATTCCTCTTGAAACCCATGAAAGAATGCTCAAGAAAATAAATGCCATGGTTAACCTGATGATGTTTACCTGTAGCGAACCAATTTTTTTCCCAGCCGACTCGAAGGCTATTGCGGTAATTGCCCAGAAAAATGCAGTGATAAGTGCTGCCAACTCGCCTTTGTAGGCAAGAATAAAATCGTTGAGCATCTATTTTTGGTATATGTTAGTAAGTGATGTTTTTGATTGGCGCACAGGCATAAGGTTTAGCTATTGTTGTAATGTGGGGCTTAACCCCAACTATTTATTTGAATAATTACTGCCTCTAACAGCGACAGAGTTTCACAACCAATTTCACTACCCAAAATTGGGTTCGACTAGGTTGAGGTAACCCGCATTTATATTCATCTTTTACAAATTTGATGAATAATGTGGGTTAAATCTTTGTGGTTTTTTGTACGGTTCACTACTCTTAGTAGGCATGTAACTAGCTAGTTGTGAAACAAAAAATGTTTGCATCATCGACAAGTTTTTGTAAAAAGCACGTAAGGTTATGCTTATTCGGACAAAACGATTAATTTTACATAACTATTATATTCGAAAGTAAGTGAATCCGATAACCCGAGATTATGAATAAGCTTGCGCGTTACATTATTATTTCTGTTAGTATTGCCATTATAGTATTTTTGCTTTGGTACTTTAGTAACATAGTTACGTTTGTTCTAATATCGGCGGTTCTTTCGTTGATAGGAAAGCCTTTGGTTGATTTAGTGTGTAAAATCTCAATTAGAGGTTGGTCTCCCCCACGAGCTATTGGTGCCACGGTAGCATTGCTTGTAATCTGGTTTGTGTTTATACTTTTCTTTAGGGTGTTAATCCCTCTGGTTGTGAGCCAGCTTAACGAGCTAAGTACCGTAAACGTGCCCCGTATGGTGAATAACTTTAATGAGCCGCTCCAACGTATCGATGCGTTTATTCATGAGTATTTACCTGCATCGGCACAAGATTTTTCGTTAAAAGTGTTTATGATAGATAAGCTCAGTGGCTTGGTCAATGTGTCGATTCTGACCAACCTGTTTAGCTCAACCGCCAACTTTATCACCTCGTTTGCCATTGCGCTTTTCTCCATAACCTTTATCACCTTCTTCTTTTTAAAAGATAAAGGGCTGTTTTTCGAGGGGGTAACAATTTTGTTCCCCGAAAAGTTAGAAAAAAGAATTAGGCATGCGTTAACCAGTATTAATAATTTGCTCCGTAGGTATTTTGTTGGAATTGTGCTGCAAAGTTTTGCGATAATGACGCTCGATACCATTGGGTTGCTCATTGTTGGTTTGCCCTTTAATACGGCTTTAGTTATAGGTCTTTTTAGGGGGGTGCTTAATGTTATTCCGTATGTGGGGCCCCTGATTGGCACCGTTTTGGGGTTAACCATTGGAATAGCAACGAACCTAAACCTCGATTTTGCAACGCAACTTATGCCCATGCTTATTTTTATGCTCATCGTATTTGTTACAGTTCAGCTTATTGATAATTTTGTTTTTCAACCCTTGATTTTCTCCAGCAGTGTTCATGCGCATCCACTCGAAATTTTTATTGTGCTACTAATTGCAGGTAGCTTGGGTGGAGTGCTCGGAATGTTACTTGCCATTCCAGGCTATACGGTTGTAAGGGTATTTGCTAAGGAATTCTTCAACAATTTTAGGGTTGTCAGAAAATTAACCGAAAAAATTTAAGTAGATTACTCATGCAATTGCTATATTTACATTTTAAAATGGGGTAGTTATGCAAAAATGCATCAATTTCTTTTTAGCCATATTTTTTATATCCACAGGTTTGCTGTCTAATAAACTTACTGCACAGTCAGTGTCATATGAACTTATTGGCAACTACGATTCGGATGAAACTATTTCCGATACTATAAAACTTACCCCATACGTACCCGATGGTTATAAGTTTTGCCGTTTTGAATTTGATGTAACGCCAGACGATATATTGGTGGCTGATGAGCTTTACACATTTCCTCCAAATTTAGACGCTATTAATGTAACGCTATACTACACGCTTAAAAGTGGTGATTGTAGCGATACAGATCCAAACCTTACCTCTGCACCAATTAAAATTTACCCTAAGCGGGCCTTTTTTACAGAAGAACATGATTTTCAGCTCGATTCGCTTGGTAGGGTTGGTTCTTTAATACGAGTTTTTAAAAATTCTTTGGGTATTAATGATAATGACACTCTGGCTATTGGTAATTTTAGATTTTATTGGACTTTTGATAAACAAATGGTTCCAAAACCTGAGGTTGATTTTAAAAATCCTGTTTATGGACAGTTTCCCAATGTTTACTATACATTTCCAAATGGAGGAGAATACGAGATTACCCTGAAAGTAGTAGATGTTACCAGTAGTTATGATACGGCATGTTTCACTAGAATACTAGATATTGACCCTGTTTTTGGTTCTGATGCGATAGACTTTCAGGATATTCCCAATGTTTTTACACCCAATAAAAGGCCTTACGAGCATTTTATTGTTAAGTCATCTGGCACAAGAATATTATCTTTTACGGTTTTCTCTCGCTCGGGAGCTATGGTATACGAGTACAAGGGTAATGTAATTAAGTGGGATGGAAAAAACTATTACGGAACCGATTTACCTCAAGGTGTTTATTACTATATTATTCAAGATATTGACCCCGATAAGCCAAAGAAATACAATGATGCAAAGGGGTTCTTCTATATTTATAGGTAGTAGTTTGCTTATTGATAATGAGAATCTTACACGCAAACTCCAGCTGCTACAATTCTTCGACTATGTTTAGCCCCAATTATTCATTTGAGTACACTATTGTCCGGTAAAAACAAAGTTAAACATTATAGATTCTTCGCTTCACTGCGTTTCGCCCTGAAACGTATGTTCGACAAAACCGTTGAAAATAGAAATGGCTTTGTCAATGACAAATGTTTAGTTTTTAGGGGAGGGCTTGGCTAGCGCTTCGCCGCTAGCCAAGCCCTCCCCTCCCAAATACAACTCAACACCCTGTCATTCCCACCGTAGGGAGGAATCTATAAATATTAACCGGACACCAATGGTTCGAATAATTACTGTCTCCGACAGCGACTAAGTCTCACAACCCATTTTGTTACCCAAAATTTGGCTCAACTAGGTTGGGGTAACCCGCA
This sequence comes from Bacteroidales bacterium, assembly GCA_028708425.1. Taxonomy (GTDB): domain Bacteria; phylum Bacteroidota; class Bacteroidia; order Bacteroidales; family Tenuifilaceae; genus Perlabentimonas. The sequence goes on along the minus strand of JAQVYY010000029.1, from coordinate 15,044 downwards.
TAAGCATTCATCTTTTACAAACTTGATGAGTAATGCGGGTTAATTAAATCTAATCCATTTCCACATTTCGGCCCAGCTATGCTTTTTGCCGTAAAGCAGAATGCCTGTGCGGTAAATTTTCGCTGCAAGCCAGGTCATTATAATAAATGTAATTATTAGTAAGCTTCCCGAGAGTATAAGTTCCCATGTGGGTACGCCATAGGGTAGTCTCGTAATCATTACGATGGGGGATGTGAACGGAATCATTGAGAACCAGAACGATATGTTTCCGTCGGGCGACCTAAGTCCGCTAACCATAACTATAATTGCTAGTATTAGGGGGATTGTAATTGGCATTACCAGCTGCTGTGTATCGGCCTCGTTATCAACTGCCGAGCCAACTGCTGCAAACATAGCCGCGTAAAGCAGGTACCCACCGAGGAAGAAAAAGATAAACCCACCAATAATTAGGGTGAAATTGATGTTCGAAAGAGCGTTCATCATTTCTCCTGCAAAACCATTGTCGCTGGTAATGCTATCGGGAACCTGTTGTGCTGTTCCTGAAGCATCCATTACGTTGGTTATCATATCTTGGTTACTAATACTTTCGGGCTTGTCGAGTAGCAAGCTGCTGGCGACGGTAACCAAGCCAAACGTAAGAATAACCCATAGTATAATTTGCACAATACTTACGGCGGCAATACCGAGTATCTTTCCCATCATAAGCTGAAAGGGCTTTACCGATGAGATGATTACCTCGACAATACGGCTGCTTTTCTCCTCTATTACCCCACGCATTACCTGAGTTCCAAAGAGGAAGATAAGCATGTAGACGATAAAGCTTAAGATGTAGGCAAGCCCCATGGCTAGCTCCGTCGAGCTTTCTTTCGCCTCGCCATCTTTGCCCCATTTTATTGTACGAACGCGTATCGATGTTTTGATATTGTTTAGTATCTCATCGAGGTTCTCAATATCGTACGATAGTAATTTTTGCGATTCTATCTCATTTTTAAGTGATCTAGATATGTGTGAGGTAATATCTATTGATGGCTGTTTATCAGAATAAAGTACCACGGCATCGGGACTACTGGCCACCATTTTTCCGATAAGCAGTACAGCGTAGTAGTTCGACTCGTCAAATGTTTCCTTAATATCGTCAACCTTAATATTGGGTAAAAACGTGAATTTCAGGTATTCGGTTTCTGGGATTTTTCCTTCAAAAATGCCAGCGTCGTCAATAACAGCAATGTTTTTTTCATCGGTGTCGTCCATTGTGGCAATTAATGCTGGAACAATCATCAGTGCGGCAAAGAGAATGGGGGTCAGAATAGTCATTATAATAAACGACTTTTTCTTAACTCGGGTTAAAAATTCTCTCTCTAGTACAAGCAATATTTTATTCATAGTAAGAAATTTTCGGGGTGATAATTATTTTTGGTTTTGGGCTTTGTTATACTCCTGTACCACCTGAATAAATATATCGTTCATGTTTGGTACTGCTTGGTTAAACCCAAGTATTTCAGCAACAGGAATTAGCTGTTTTAGAAGCTCGTTATCGGCAGAAAACTTGTGCACCTTTACCTGTGCTTTTACAATGCCTGCCTCCTCGGTGTGGCTAATCAACTCGTAATTCGAGTTAAGGCTTCCCTTTACCTTATCGATATCGCCTTTAAGCGTTACGCCAAAAATGTTGCTGCCGTAGTTTTTCTTAACCTCATCAATAGGGCCACTTAAAATATTTTTTGCCTTATTTATAAGCGTTATGTGGCTACAGATTTCTTCAACACTGCTCATATTGTGGGTGGAGAAAATTACGGTTGCCCCTTTCTTTCGTAAGTCAAGTATTTCATTCTTAATTAAGTTTGCATTAATAGGGTCAAAACCGCTAAAGGGTTCGTCAAAAATCAGCAGCTTAGGCTCGTGAATTACCGTTACAATAAACTGGATTTTCTGAGCCATCCCTTTCGAGAGTTCCTCAACCTTTTTATCCCACCAGCCCTGTATCTCCATCTTCTCAAACCAGTATTTTAACCGTTTAAGCGCCTCGTGTCGGCTAAGGCCTTTAAGACGAGCAAAATAAAGTGCTTGTTCGCCAACCTTCATTTTTTTATATAACCCACGCTCTTCGGGTAGGTAACCAATGCTATAAATGTCATCGGCTTCCATTGGCCGGCCGTTAAATTCAATCGCACCCTTGTCGGGGCCAGTTATCTGATTAATAATACGGATTAGCGTAGTTTTCCCTGCTCCATTAGGGCCTAAAAGCCCGTAAATGCTTTCTTCTGGAACAGAAATGCTTACATCATCGAGAGCTAAATGGTTAACAAAACGTTTCTCGATGCCAGTAGTTGTAAGAATATTCATATTATGCCATTTATTTGTTGAATTTTGCACCCAAAAATAGGGGTATTTTTTTAGTTCTCCGTGTTTTTTTTGAAAATAACCTTGTTGTGGCCTTTTTTATAGTAATTGATTAAACCTTACGCCAATTATTCGGATGAATAATTGGGGTGTCCGACAACGACTATACCTTGCAACCCATTTTGTTGCCCAAAATTGGGCTCGACTATGTCGGGGTAACCCGCATTCGCATTCATCTTTTGTAAATATGATGAATAATGCGGGTTAAAGGATGTTTCGATTCTTTATAGTTGGCTCGGATTATTGGTTTTCAGTGCTTCAAGAATATCTTTTGCCATCGCTTCGGCATTAAAATGCTCATAGGCTTTTTCGAACTCAATTTGGCTACGGCGTTCTTCAACGCTATGGTTGTAGGCCTTGTCGTAGTAGCTTAATAGAATCTGGGTTGTTTTGTGGTAGTCGCCATTTTTAATAGCCTCTACGGCCAGCCTGGCGTTGCTACCACCCAACCTTTTGGTTATTTTATCGATGGCGCAGGTTAATTGATCATTGTCGAACTGAGCGTACTCATTAACCAATCTTTCAATACGATTGTCTATCGATAATTCTAGTTTAACCAGTGGGCTAAAGTGCATTCGCTTGTAAAATTCCTGTGGAACGTAAACATGACCAATGCATGCCGATTCATCCTCAACCCAAACGGTGCGGTTTATATCGAAATCTTTGATAGCCCAAAATAGGTTGTTTTCAAATTGCTCGGTGGTGGGTTGTGGAGAATGCCCCATGCCTCCAAAAACAGACCCCTTGTGGTCAGCAATTCCCTCTAAATCAACCACCTGTTTGCCCATTTCTTTTAGTTTCAGCAATACCTCCGTTTTTCCGCTACCAGTACACCCAGTTATAACCTTAAATTTCCATTTCCTATTAATAACAGATGCAGCGTAGCGACGAAACCCCTTATATCCTCCAAAAACCTTTACTGTGGGTATGCCAGCGGTATTAAGTAGCCAAGCAACCGATTCCGAGCGCATGCCCCCACGCCAGCATTGAACAATAAGCTTTTCGTTATACTTAATCTTGCTGGCTTGCTTTACTAAGTCCGACATTTTAGGCCCAACAATATCTAGTGCCCGTAGCAGGGCGTTTCTTTTGTTCTCCTGCTTGTAAAGCGTGCCTACCTCGGCTCGTTCGTTATTGGTAAAGAGCGGTATATTGATTGAGCCTGGCATATTTCCGGCAGCAAATTCGGCGGGCGTTCTAACGTCGATTATTGGATCCCCCGAGGGGGTTGTAAATAGTTCGTTTGGTTCGATGGAGTTCACGTAAAGCAATTAGTGTTATTTTTAATACGGTGCAAAAGTACCAAACTTACAAGTAAAATAGAATATATATATGACTGATTTTCATGCTCTAAAAAGCAAAACACGGATTACCTGCAGGTAATCCGTGTTTTGTATGAGTTTATCTTGAACTAATCAAAAAAACTTCGCATCCGCTCAAAAAAGTTCTTGTCGCTAGAATCGGGAGCGGGAGTAAAGTTTTCCGACTTTTTTAGTTTTTCTATAATTCCTTTTTCCTCTTTCGAGATTTTTTTTGGTACCCATACGTTAACGCTAACCAGTAGGTCTCCGCGGCCATATCCATTTACATCGGGTAGTCCTTTTCCCCGTAAACGAAGTACTCTGCCAGGTTGAGTACCAGGTTCAATCTTAATTTTTACCTTGCCATCAACCGTTGGGATTTCAACTGGTGCTCCCAGTGCAGCGTCAGCGAAGTTAAGGTATAGGCTGTAAATCAGGTCGTTGCCATCGCGAGTAAGATTCGGATCCCTTACCTCTTCAATAAGAACAAGTAGGTCGCCATTAATGCCACCGCGACGGGCTGCATTCCCTTTGCCAGAAACTGACATCTGCATACCCTCGGCAACACCAGCAGGTATTTTTATTGATATAACCTCGGCATCGCGAACAACACCCTCGCCCGAGCAGCTTGAGCACTTGTTGGTAATGGTTTTTCCTTCGCCATTACATGTGGGGCATGGTGATGTGGTTTGCATTTGTCCTAGTAGCGTGTTGGTAACTCGCGTTACGTAACCCGAACCGTTACAGGTTGAGCATGTTGAGTACGACGAACCATCGGCGGCTCCTGTGCCCGAGCACGGTTTACAAGCCACATACTTGTTAACCTTAATTTTTTTCTCAACCCCATTGGCAATTTCCTGTAGGGTAAGCTTCACTTTAATTCTAAGGTCTGAACCTCTGGCTACTCTCCGTGAGCTGCTGCGGCCGCCACCACCAAATCCACCAAATCCACCAAACCCACTGCCAAAATGTCCGCCAAAGATATCGCCAAATTGGCTAAAGATGTCTTCCATGGTCATACCGCCACCACCAAATCCGCCCCCTCCTTTCATACCGGCATGGCCAAACTGGTCGTAACGCGCACGTTTATTATCATCGCCAAGAACCTCGTAGGCCTCAGCGGCTTCTTTAAACTTCTCCTCTGCTGCGCTGTCTCCTGGGTTTTTGTCTGGATGATGCTGTATGGCTTTTTTGCGATAAGCCTTTTTTATCTCTTCCTTAGTGGCACTTTTCGATACGCCCAATACTTCGTAATAATCTCTTTTTGACATCTAATAACTTATCTATTTTTCTTACTCTCCAATTACAACTTTTGAGAAACGGATTACCTTATCATTTAGCATGTAACCTTTCTGCACCACATCAACTATTTTGCCTTTGAGCTTATCTGTGGGTGCAGGTATTTTGGTTACGGCATCGTGCTTGTCGGTATCTAGCTCCTGTTCCAATGCATCAATTTCTTTTACCCCATTACTCTTCAGGAATTCTAAAAATTTCCCATGGATAAGATAGAGACCCTCTTTCATTGCTTCTACATCGGTAGCGGTTTCGCTATGTGTAATAGCACGTTCGAAATCGTCAATCAGCGGCAGTATGTTTTTCATAACATCCTCCGAACCATACCTGATCAGGTCCATTTTTTCGCGTTGTGTACGCTTGCGGAAGTTGTCAAATTCTGCCGAGAGCCTAATGTACTTATCTTTCGATTCGTTCAGCTGGCTCTCTAGCTCTTCAATGGGATCTACCTCTTTTGCTTCGGTTTGTTCCGTTTCTTGGCACTCCTCGTCTTTTTCTTTAACCGTTTCGTTAGCTGGGGTTGCTTCTTGTTTTACCCCCTCATCATGCTCAACCTTTTTGGTAGCATCATTTTTCTCTTTTGTAGATGTTTTCTTACTCATATCTGTTGGTAGTATTTTCGGTTTAGTACGGGAGTAAAGCAAAAGACTTGCCAATTAGTGAAAAGCAGTCAATTTGGCATAATTTTACCATGTATTGGGTATGGAGGACGGCAAACTAATCTCTACGAACGATTTTTGCTCCCAAGGCATTTAACCGCTCTTCGATGTTTTGGTAACCACGGTCAATTTGCTCGATATTGTGTATAACGCTTGTGCCTTCGGCAGAGAGAGCTGCAATAAGCAGGGCAACTCCAGCCCTAATATCGGGCGAAACCATGGATGTAGCCCTTAGTTTTATTTGATGGTTGTGTCCAATAACGGTTGCCCTATGTGGGTCGCAGAGTATTATTTGGGCACCCATGTCAATCAGCTTATCAACAAAGAATAAGCGGCTTTCAAACATTTTTTGGTGAATTAGAACGGCACCCTTTGCCTGGGTAGCAACCACTAGCAGTATGCTAAGCAGGTCGGGAGTTAATCCTGGCCATGGGGCATCGGCTATTGTCATTATTGAACCATCAATAAATGTTTCAATTTCATAGCTATCTTGTTGGGCAACAACAATGTCGTCGCCAACTCGGTTGAACTTTACGCCAAGCCGACGGAAAGAATTTGGAATAATACCTAAGTCGTCATACGAAACATTTTTTATGGTTATCGGACTTCTTGTCATTGCTGCCAATCCCATAAAGGAACCCACCTCAATCATATCGGGGAGTATGGTGTGCTCTGTTCCGCCAAGTGAGTCAACCCCCTCAATGGTAAGTAGGTTCGATCCTATTCCGTTTATTTTTGCGCCCATGCGGTTCAGCATTTTGCAAAGTTGCTGTAGGTAGGGCTCGCAAGCGGCATTAAATATTGTTGTTTTGCCAGGGGTAAGTACGGCCGCCATTACAATATTGGCTGTACCGGTAACCGAGGCTTCATCCAGTAGCATGTATGCGCCCTTTAGATTCTTGCCCTTAACCTCGTAAAAACTTTCCCTTGCGTTAAAGGTAAATGTGGCTCCTAGGTTCTGAAAGCCAACGAAGTGGGTGTCGAGTCGGCGGCGTCCAATTTTATCGCCTCCAGGTTGAGGTATGTATCCAATCCCAAAGCGGGCAAGTAGTGGGCCTACAATCATTATGGAACCCCTTAGTGCTGCCGCCTTTTCCTTAAACTCGTTGGTTTTTAGGTATTCGAGGTCAACGTTTTCGGCTTTAAATGTGCAGGTTGATGGTGATGTTCTGTTTACCTTAACTCCCATGGAGGCAAGAAGCTCAATAAGTTTGTTAACATCCCTGATATTAGGGATGTTATTTACGGTAATCTTTTCGGGTGTTAAGAGTACTGCGCATAGAATTTGTAGTGCCTCATTTTTTGCTCCCTGTGGGATAATCTCCCCTTTAAGAGTTTTTCCCCCAGTAATTTGGAAACTTGCCATGATGTCCGCTATTTTTTTCGCGATTGATACTTTTTGCGTGGTTTATGGTGAGTGTTTTCGCGTATTTCGTTAAACTTAAAAGTTGGTGATGGGGCAAGCTTGCCACCGCTTAACTCGCTCATATCTCGAAGTATATCATCGTCGGAAACCGAGCCAGTGTTCCAGATAAGGTACGATTTTTTCATATGGTTGGCAATTAGATGTGTAAGTTCCATCTTTTGCTCCTCATTTTCCATTTCAGTGGCTTTATCTATCATAAGGGCGATAGATCTGCCATAGTGCTTACGCTTAACAGGGTTTTCTGGGTATGGTACTGTTTTGGGTTTTTCGAATATAACTGAAGCTTCAGGCTTAGGGTAGGGCGAATCGATATCGAGCTTAAAATTGGCCATTATGTGAAGATGATCCCAAAGTTTATGCTTAAAATCATTAATGTCACGTAGATGTGGGTTCATATTACCCATAATCGAAATTATGGATTTCGCCATTTTATTTCGCTCTTCAGAGTTTTCAACCTCCATAAGCTGATTAACCATTTCTTGTATATGCCTTCCGTACTCGGGTAGTGCTAGCGATTTACGCTGGGTGTTGTAATCCATTTAGTGTGTTATTATATGTTGTATTCGTGGTGATAAAAAAACAGGCAGATTATTAACTCCTATTGGCGAAGTTGCTAATTATTTGCAAAACTAGCTGTTTGTTAGCTAAAAAGCAAATGTTTAGTGCTAGTTAATATGCTCGTTTTTTGCTGTAAACGTGGTTGATATGGCAAAGGCGTAAGGTTTTACTTTTCCGTATTTATCTCTTCTACCTGAACAAAAGATGCAAATACGCCGAGACCCCCCTCAATGTTTGAATACAGGTGCGACGATTCGGTAAATGGATTATCCATCGTACCATAAATAGTTTCGATTGATTTATGGAACTTATAGTAGTGCTCGTCAATTTCATAAAATAGTATCGTGATGTAGCTTTGGATGATTTCTGTGGTCCCATTTTCGTGGTAGTACATAGGGTGGTTAAAATTTATGGTTTCACCATTCTGATTACTATCACTATAAAAGGTCCAAAAGAAGCTTACAACGCGTGTTTCAAGGGTGTCTGTATCGGTAATGTATGATGAGATTTTATAAAAGTTTTTTTCTGTTGCGGGGTCATCAATGGTACCGCTAATCCATATTCTTACTCCTCCATACTCTTCCACATTAACAGTGTCAATTTTATTTAATTTGGCTGTTGCTTCGCCTGTTGGCACTGTTGTTCGGGCTGTTATTGGCTCAAATGTGTTGGCCGTTACGTTAAGCTCATATTCGGTTCCCTTTTCAATGCTAAAATCGAGGGGAGGAAGTATGTACTTCTTTTTGTCGGCATCGAAAGGAATTGTGGTGCTGCTGCCGGTGCTTAGGTTGATAAGGGTAATGGTGGCGTTTTTAACCGTGTCGTATGCGCTGTAATATGAATTACTACCAACATTGTAATTTATTGGTTTCGATGCGTAAACGGTTGCTGTAATTGAGTCTCCTGGCGAGATAAACGATTGCACAACAAGCTTTGGTTTTGTGTTGGGCAGGTTCAAATTATCAACCTCCTTAATGCAGCTGTAATGCATGGTTGCAACTAGTGCAATTGCAATATATTTTATTGATTTAAGCGCTGTGTTATTCATAAAATTTAAAATTTAATTGACCATGATACGGATGGAATAATCTGGAATAGGCTAACCTGTTTTAGCTTATTGGTGTAGGTGTATTCGTCGGTTTGCGAATTATACGACCCTTCTTCTTCAACAAAATAAAAGAACGGGTTTTGTCGATTGTAGGCATTGTACACGCCAAACTCCCATGTTCTTTCGTATCTTTTTAATTTTTTGTGAACCTGAACTCCCAGGTCGAGCCTGTGGTATGGCGCCATTCTGAAGCCATTTTTTTCGCCATAATCTTGAACTTGACTGGGAAGCCACCAGCTTGAAATAACGTTGGGCTTGTGTTGTTCTACAGGATATGTTGCCAGCGGTAAGGTAATGGCATTGCCTGTGCCGTAAACCCAAGTTCCCGAAAGGGTTACCCCTTTACTGATTTCGTAAATACCCACAACCGATATGTCGTGGCGGCGGTCGTACTTTGCCCAGTATGGCTTTCCGTTGTTAATTTCGTCGAATTGGAGCTGAGTCCACGATAGGGTATAGCCAACCCATCCTGAGAATCGGCCGCTTTTTTTGTGGGCAAGTAGTTCAACTCCGTAGGATGTGCTAGCACCACTTGTAACATTATCTTCCCATTTTATTTCGGTGGCGTCGGAGGGGTCGTCAATCATTAAAAAGCTGGCCCCCTCGCGGTAGGCGATAACATTGTCTGATTTTTTGTAGTACCCCTCAAGCGAAAGTGTTGACGATATATTTCTTAAATCTTTGGCAAACCCAGCAGCAACTTGCCAGCTATCTTGCGATGGGGCGAATTTGGTGGCTGGAACCCATAGGTCGGTCGGCAGGCCGATGCCAGTGGTGCTAAGCAGATGTATATGCTGGTTCATTTGTGCGTAGGATGCCTTTGCCGATAAGGTTTTTGTGAGGAAAAGGCTGCCCGATATTCGCGGTTCAAGGCTCAGGTTCGAGGCACCATCGTGGTAGTGGTGCGAGAGTCTTAGCCCTGCATTAATAATTCCTTGGTCAGAAATTTTCATTTCATCCTCGATATAAATACCCGATTCATATGTGTTTACAGTGTTTATTTCGCTTGTAAATTCATCTGTGTAGGTATCCTTAAGAACAACGGCGCTGGGGTTAAAGCTGTGCCAAGTAAAGTTTGCTCCAAATCGGATGGTGTGCGAGGGTAGTGGCATCCATGTGAAATCGTACTTAGCTCCTACATCGCGAATCCCCGATCGGTAGGTTAGCTCAAAAATGTCATCCTCGTATTCTTCGGCAGCAAAAATTTTAAGGCGATAGTTGCTGAATACTAGCGAGAGGTTCGAGAAAAGGTTGCTTCTGAATATATGGTTCCATCGTATGGTTGATGTGGCGTTATCCCAAAACATACCCGCTTTTATTGTCTCGCCTTCGTATTTTTCTTTGCCCGAGAAATTGTCTTTCCCAAAGTAACCGCTTAGGTATATCCTGTTTTTACGGTTAATTTCCCAGTTGGCTTTTGCCGTTAGGTCGTAAAAATACAGGCCTAGCGTTATATCATTGGGCATAAATGGGCGGGCCAAAATGTCGTAGTAGGTTCTGCGCCCCGATACTATAAACGATGCTTTGTCCTTTGCAATTGGCCCTTCGAGCACTAGCCGTGATGAGAGAATCCCAACGCCAGCCTCTCCCGATATCTTTTCCTTATTCCCATCTTTCATCACAATTTCGAGAACTGACGAGAGACGGCCGCCGTAACGTGCTGGGAATCCACCCTTGGTAAGCTCAAGGCTTTTGATGGCATCGCCATTGAATAGCGAGAAGAAACCGAAAAGGTGGTAGGCGTTGTAAACCGTTGCATCATCGAGAATAATAAGATTTTGGTCGGGTCCTCCGCCGCGAACATACAAACCGCTGGTGCCCTCGCTTCCTTTTTGTACCCCAGGCATTAGCTGTATAACCTTAAGCGCATCCTTTTCGCCCAGAAGCGCCGGGATGGCTTTTATTTGTCGTACGGGTATCTCCATAACGCTCATTTGTGAGCTTCGGCTCGATTGCTTCGGCATATCGGCACGTATCTCAACGCCTTCAATCTCAATGCTAGGGTCGAGTTCCACCTCTAGGGGAACATCCTTGTCGAGTTTTATTGAAAAGGTCCTGCTTTGGTAACCAACAAATGAGAATACGACTTCGTATTCGCCAGCAGGGAGTCTGAGCGAGTAAAAGCCGTATGTGTTTGAAGCTGTTCCCAGCGTAGTGCCAGGTATGTAAACATTAACGCCTGGCATTGTTTCTCGGCTTCCTTTCTCGTATATATATCCGCTAATGGTATGCCGATCTTGCGATATGGCTGGTTTTGCAATAAAAAGGCAGATAATTAATAAAGCCTTTAATGTGATAATTTTGTACATTGGGTTTTAGGTTGGTAAATAGATACTGTTAGGTTAATGACTATATTTTATAGAAACGGGTGTATTAACAAAAATTGTACAAACTTCAGTTTTTTTAATATTTAAATTAAAACAATACTTTATTTTGGGTGTTAGTGATTGTAAATAAATAGTTATGGTTTTTAGCAAGCAGCTTTGGGATGAATTGATTACGCAGCACGATTCGGTTTTGTTATACTTGTCGGGTAATGATTGCGGGGTATGTGGAATTTTAGAGCCCAAGGTTAAGGAGCTTATGGAAAGCAAGTTCCCCAAGGTAAAGCTGTTTTTTTTAGATGCCACCATAAACCGCGAGCTTGCAGCCCAACTTCGGATGCTTTCCATACCTGGGATTATTTATTATGCTGATGGGCGTGAAGTTTTCAGAGCGAGTGGGTTGATACATCTCTCGGAATTTGAGCGAAAAGTTGAGCGCACCTATAAATTAATGTTTGAGTAGTGGGGTAAACTTACTGCCTTTTAATGGTAATTTCAAATAGCTTGGGCCAGTTCTTTCCGGTAACAAAAAGTCTGCTATTCTGCTTGTCCCAAGCAATTCCGTTTAGCACATCAATATTTCTATGCCTGTCGCTTGGGTTTAACAGATTCGATAGATCGACCTCAGCCTCAACCATGCCCGTTTCGGGATTGATTATGACTATTAAGTCGGTGAGATATACGTTGGCGTATATTTTTCCATCGATATACTCCAGCTCGTTAAGCTGGTTAACCGGTCCCACATGGTTGTAAACCTCTATTCGGCTAATTTCTGCAAACGATTTTGGTTCGAGAAAGTACAGCGTGTTTGAGCCATCGCTCATAACCAGCTTATCTTCTATGGTAGTGAGCCCCCATCCCTGCGTTGGGTAGTCGAATGTGCGGATAAGGTTAAATGTTTCGGGTTCGTAAACGAATCCCTTGCGCGAGGTCCATGTGATTTGGTATATCTCGTTATCGTAAATTGTTGTTCCCTCGCCAAAGTATTGCCTCTCGAGGTTTACGCTCTGAATGATTTTTCCTGTTTCTATCTCAACCTGGCGAAGGCTCGACATCCCGATTTGCCCAGTGCTCTCGATAAGATGCTCCTTATGGTAAAATAGCCCCTGCGTGTAGGCCTCAATATCGTGTGGAAATGTATTTACGATACTATACCCATACTGTTTAGGGGGAGCGTTGGCTTTTAGCTTAATGCCAACTGAGGCGGTTTGCCTATGGCCATTAAGCCACGCTGTGGCTTTTAGCTGGTGCTTGCCCAGCCTTAGCGACCGAGTTTCAAAACTTTTTGATAGCGTTTTGGTTGCCCCAATGCGGTTGTTGTTTATAAACAGAATTACCGAGTCGGGGATGATGGTATCGTTAATGTGCTTTATGGTAAAATTAACAGGTTCGCCTTGGGTAAATAGCTCGCCGTTTGATGGTTCGATAACTTTTACCAAGCTAATCCTTTTTGTTTTTTGTGTTTTTTGGGTGGTCGTGCTATTCGTTTTTGAGCTGTTACAGGCATTAAAAAGTAGTTCGAAAGCCACTATAACAATAATTTGTACCGTTTTCATTTTAAATAGCTGTTGTTATTTAGCCTCTTGTTAACCTTTTCCAGATAGATTTTTTTCTCAATCGGCTAATGGTTTTCTGTTCTTTTAAAATATTTGCTTCCTCGGGGAAAAGTTCCTGCCATACATTACTCCACCCAATAAATCCACCAATATTTCGGTCGTCGATAAATATGTCGGCTTCTATTTTACGCGATACGTCCTCATCGTGCTGCTCCTCGGGATAATTTGCGTTAACTGCATAAAAGGAAATGCCGTTGCTACGGCAAAACTCAACCGCATTGTTTAGCTCCTCACCTTTTCGCACGGTCCATAGTATTAGCAGAATGCCCTTGTTCTGCATAGCCTTGAGCGTTTCGAATGCAAAGAGCTTGGGTTTCCCTATTTTGGGGAATTTGTTCTCAACAATAGTGCCATCAAAATCGACTGCAACTTTAAGCATAAATTAACTGCATATTTTTGCAAATATAGTAAATGCTGTGGATAATTTTCGATTCGTATAGGTTCCAATTGTTCAAATGAATAATTGGGGCCTTCGATAGCGACTAAGTCACTCAACCAATTTTGCTCTCCAAAATTGGGCTCGACTATGTTGGGGTAATCCGTATTTGCATGCATCTCTAGCAAATTTGATGCTAATGCGGGCTAACGTAAAAACGGGGAGGCGAGCAAATTTGCTCGCCTCCCCGTTTACTTGCTTCGCTAGTTTTTTACCACCTTAAAGGTTTTTACTAGCTGATTATCCAGTCGTATTCTGATTAGATAGACTCCTGGAGCGAGGTGGTCAACGATAATTTTTTGTGGATTGCTATCGAAGAGGTTCTCCTCAACCCTTTGCCCGTTGGCAGCGTACACCTCATACCTAAGGTTTCTTACCTCGCCATTAACCCTAATAAATACATGGCTGCTTGTAGGGTTTGGATACGCCGTGATGCCAATCGGGAAATCGGTCTCATCGTCAATGGCTGTGATGGTAAGCTTGCTCTGCTGAAACCCCTGGGTAATAATGTAACCGCCTGCTGCGAGAGTCCTTATTGCCGTTTCGCCCAGGCTCCAGCTTACTGAGCCGGCATGGGTCTGGTGGTACTCGCCACCAGATAGCAGTGCCTGTTGAACCCCTGTTTCTTGAGCCCACAGGGTGATGCTAACGGTTGAAATTACAACCGTTAGCATTAGTGTTATTGCCTTATGTTTTACTGTGTGTTTCATAGTTGTATTTTTAGTATCAGCCCTAAGGTGTTTATAATGGGGTTAACTCACGTTCAATCGTTATGGTTCCTGTGCCATTTGGGTCAAGCTGCATTATGCTCCATACATCAAGGTAGAAAGGCTCATCAATTTCTTCAAACCCATCCTTTGTGATGGTTAAATGGTACTGCATATCAGGTTGATCGCCATGTACTATAACATTTTCAAATGTTACCATGCCGTCAACGTCGGAATACTGAACCTCCTCGAAATATGTATTATCAGTTAGCATAACCATTGCATCCATAATATCCTCATTATCAGTCCCTGTAATATGGACTTTAACGGTGTAGGTTGCTGGTGGACCTTGAAGCTGAACAGGTTCTACAATGTCATCTGAATTCTCAATTAGTACTATGTTTCCATTGGCAGTGTAAATGTCAGATGTAATCGAGTAGTTCCATGTTCCTAAAGAATCGGGGGGCAGGAATACGTGGCCAGTTCCATTAGATACATCAAAGGTGCTCTCAAATGGATCCCATTCGTACTCTCCAACATAAGTTATATAGCCATACGCCTGGGTAGTAGGGGTACCATTGGGGTTTTTAACATTAAATGTAACTTTAACCTGCTTTCTTAAGGTTATATCCACATTACTCTCCTGGGGTACACTTACTGTTGTTGCATAGACCTCTTCATAGCCCTCGGGTACAGTAGGCCAGTAAGTATGAACCCCTGAGGCAAGGTAAAATGTGGCAACGCCTAAATTGTTGGTGTAATTCACTACTGTGCCTATCTTGATTTTAACGTTGCTCACAGGACCATCATTATCTGTAGCGGTAAATGTAACCAGCGTCTCATCGGCTTGTGTAGTGTAAAGGATAACCTCTTTTATTTCGTTGCCTGTTGGCGTGTATTCTTCGGTGTGGGTATGGTATCCTTCGGCTTCAACCTTAAGAACGTAGGCGTTATTGGTCAGGTTAAAGGTATGCGTGCTTGATGGTGTTTCACTAATTATAGTCTCTTGGGTATCCTTATTAAGAATTGTTACCGTAGCATCAAGTGGGGTTGGTGCTGGGCCATCCCCTTCGAAAACATTTAGGGTTACTTCGTACTTGCGGAGGGTTGTAAATTGTTTTGGCTGTCCGTATCCGGTTAGATTATCGGAGTTGGTTGCGAATGCCCTAACCGTGTACGCGGTGTTTGGAGTTAGGTTTAGCATTTCCAGATT
>JAQVYY010000004.1 GCA_028708425.1 Bacteroidales bacterium | reverse complement strand
TAAGAAAAAATACCCTAAACCAGAGAAAAGAATTATTTTCACAATCCCGTCCTTAAAAATCAACTAATTTTTTGAGCCAAGCGAGAAGAAAAGAAACAGTGGAATTATGAATCGCTCAATTTAGGTTCTAATTATTTCGTTCTGCCCGTCAGTCTAAGCGCTTTCTCAAGTTCGTAAACCTTTACAGCGATATCTTCGTTAGCTACTTCATCTATTTCAACCTTGCTAAGCCACTCTACGGCAGAGTCAAAAGCTTTCCGAGCTTTAGACTTTTCTTCTAAAACCTTTTTACTGTTTGTTATGCTTTGGGTTTGCTCATTTATTTCTACACCAATATTGTAGTAGCAGGTAGCAATATTAAGGTAAAACATGGGGTTGCTCGTATCGTGTTTTAACGCTTCGGTATATCGATTAATGGCTTCGGTGTACTGTTCATTTTTCTGATACAATAGCGCTTTAGTATAATGGAAATTAGCATTAGTGGGTTTTTTTGCAATGGCATTACTTAAGAAATCGAAAGCCTCTTCCATATCCCCTTTTTTGTAGAGCAAATCGGTTAGCAGTAGCACAAGTTCCTCATTGGTGTCGTGTAGTTTTATTCCATCTTTCAGAACCCTTTTAGCCGTAATGGTATCGCCCTTTTCGAGATTAGCTACAAAAAGGAGGTGAGTGGAATTTACCGAATGCTTTTCTTTATGAAGCTCTTGGAGGTATTCAACCGCTTTATCCCATTTTTTGCTTTCGAAAGCAGCTAGGGCTGTATTGTATACAAGGTTGGTATCAGTTTCTACCGTTAATGTTGTACCTTGTGAAATGGAAAGTGCTTTTTCAAAAGCATTAAGGGCATTCGCGTACTTCCTATTGGCAAATTCGTTCTCGCCAATTCTTTGGAATTCATTCGCTAGCAAAACGTAATTGGGTGCAAGGCTTTTGTTTAGTTTCCCTTTAGTATCTAGTTTTTTTGCTTTTCGGTAAGATTCTAAAGCTAGGTTTAGCTGGTTTGGGTAAAGATTTTGTAAATCGTCATTATTGGTTTTTACACCCTCAAAGTAGGCTGTTTGACATAGCAATCCTTTCATATACCATGTTTTTGCCCATTGTGCCGATTCTTTATCATCGGTCATTTGGTTAATTGTAATTTTTGCCTCTTCGAATTTTTTTGCTTCAATAAGATTTGAAACAGCGATAAACCGTCCCTTTTGTAAAGGCGATAGCACGGCACATCCACCCAAAACAAATGCTAATAAAAATAACTTCTTCATTAATTGTTGTTTAACTATTTAAAATTATTGGCTTGCAATCAAGCTACAAAACTTTCCAAAACCGCCCGATAAGTATAACCCAAATTTTATACTTTACTAATTCTGGGACGTTAACCCCAATTATTCGTTCGAATAGTTGGGGTTTCAAAACAAATCCAATACCAAACAAAAATTCACTGGATAAATATACGCTAAAAAGGCGTAATTGTTTCCATTTTAGTTGTTCTTACAGGTATCGTAATTATTGAAAAAACAAAGAGTTTTGTGGTTTAGTTCATATATTTGTAAAAAACATATCCAATGATTACTGGAACTCTAATAAATGCAGCTGCCATAATTATTGGCGGTTCCCTTGGTTTATTAATTAGGTCGAGGTTGCCTGAGCAAATTACTAAAACTTTTTTTCAGGCTATTGGTCTTTTTACTCTTTTCCTCGGGTTCTCGATGAGCTTAAAAACTGGGAATCCGTTGTTACTGGTATTCGCCCTGATTTTAGGTGCGCTATTTGGTTCTTTGTCTCGCTTGCAGAGTAGGGTAGAGGGTGTTGGAGATTCTATACAAAAACGATTGAAGCTAAAAGGGGGGCAGTTTAGTGAAGGGATGGTTACCGCTTTTTTGATGTTTTGTATGGGGTCAATGACCATACTGGGTGCCATTGAAGAGGGGCTCGGTAATGAACCTAAGCTGCTATTAATTAAAAGCTTAATGGATGGCTTTACATCCATTGCCCTTGTAACTGCCCTTGGGGTTGGGGTTATCTTTTCGGTTATCCCATTGCTAATCTATCAGGGGGGACTAACCCTAGTCGCAGCGTGGATTGGTGAGTCGCTGGGAAATGTTATGATTGATGAGTTAACAGCTACAGGTGGAATACTGCTTATTGGGCTTGGAATCACAATTTTAGGGATTAAAAAGATTGAAGTTCTCAACCTGATTCCAGCATTGCTATTTATAATCCCCTTGGTTTACTTTTTCGGATAATATTTACGAATAAATTAACACATGAAAAATATTACGACTTCACTTTCGGCCCTTTACAATGAATATTTCGGGGTTGCCCCCGATGTTATTACACCTTTACCACAGGGCGGCTCAGATAGGAAGTATTTTAGACTTAGCGCTGAAGATAAATCGGCAGTTGGCGCATACAATACTGATATTCAAGAGAATCGAACATTTATCTATTTTACAAACCATTTCTACGAAAAGGGCATACCCGTACCGCAGGTTTTAGCGGTTAGCCCGGATGAGAAGTTTTACCTGCTCACCGACTTAGGCAATTCGTCGCTTTTACAGCATATCGAAAATATGGATTGGAGTGATGCAGAGCAGCAAGTATTGCTGCTTGAGAAAACGCTCAAATTGCTAGCGCAGGTTCAGGTTGAGGGGGCAAAGGGCTTGGATTTTAGTAAGTGCTTTCAAAAGTCGGAGTTCGACCTGCAAAGCATTATGTGGGATTTCTACTATTTTAAGTATTGTTTCTTGAAACCCATTGGGTTTAGATTTAACGAAGCTCAACTCGATGCCGATTTTAAAACAATGGGCGAGATGCTTTTACAACAGCCGGTAAAATATTTTCATTACCGCGATTTTCAGTCGCGTAACGTAATGCTTTTCGACGGCGAACCCTATTTTATCGATTACCAGGGGGGGCGTAAAGGACCACTACTTTACGATGTGGCTTCATTTTTGTATCAGGCAAAAGCCAATCTGCCCGAGGGGGTTCGGATGCATTTATTTGACTATTACCTATCGGAAGTATCACAAATTACAGAGATTGACAAAGGGCAATCAAAAGAAATATTCCCTGCTTTCGTCCTATTCAGAATTATTCAGACTTTTGGTGCGTATGGGTTTAGAGGTTTCTTTGAGCGTCGCCCTCATTTTTTACAAAGCATCCCGTTGGCTGCCAAAAATCTTAAACTACTACTTACCAATAGCTGTGACTTGTTTAAAGGCATACCAACACTTAAAACGATATGTGAAGGTATTGTTGATAGGTTTCAAGAATCGAGTGAGCAGCATGTATTTAAAAGATTATCAGTACAGGTTGCCAGCTTTTCGTATAAGAAAGGATATCCTGCCGAGCACCCCGAGCATGGTGGAGGGTTTGTATTCGATTGTAGGGGATTGCCGAATCCAGGTCGCATAAATAAGTATAAAATGCTTAATGGAAACGACAAAAGTGTTGTTTTGTATCTCGAAGAGCATAAAGAGGTGGACGAGTTTTTTAACCATGCGCTTGGCATGGTACAGGCAACAGTGCAAACGTATTATAGTCGAGGGTTTAAGCATCTTTCTGTTTCGTTTGGATGTACAGGAGGTCAGCATCGCTCGGTATACATGGCAAATAGAATGGTTACGGCTTTACAAAAAGATGGTCGTTTTGCTGTAACACTAAATCATAGGGAACTAAATGCCTACAAAGGTTTAAAAGAGTAACGGTGTGATAAAAAGGGACACGCTGTGAGCCTAAGGTTTTATAATTTGAAATAGTAATGAAAGCATTCGTTTTAGCAGCAGGATTGGGAACTCGGTTAGGGGCGTTAACTTCAAAACGTCCCAAGGCGCTAGTCGAACTAAATGGAAAGCCGCTTCTTGAGCATATCTTAGTTCGTTTGGCAAGTTTTGGTTTTACAGATATAGTTGTGAATGTACACCATTATGCCGAGCAAATAGTCTCTTTTATCAATTCTCATAGTTTTGGAGCATCGATAAAAATTTCGGATGAGTCTGATAAACTTCTCGATACTGGTGGAGCAATTCTTAAGGCTAAACCATTTTTAAAGGGTAACGAGCCGTTCCTAGTGCATAATGTTGATATAGTTTCCGATATTGACCTTGCTCAGCTTATGGAACGCCATTTACGCTCCAACCCTTTGGCAACGCTTGCTGTTGGCGATAGGTACTCATCGCGAAAACTTTTGTTTGATAGTAGCATGAATCTATGGGGATGGAAAAATATTGTTACAGGCGAAACCAAAATGCCTCGAAAATCAGATTGCGAACTCATCGAAATGGCATTCAGTGGAATACATGTTGTTAGTCCCAGCTTTTATAGTAAGGTAATGAGTTCAGATGCTTTTCCAATAATTAGTGAGTACCTCGAGCTATCGAAAACAGAACCAATAATTGGGTTTAATACGTCGGATAATTTTATAATAGATTCAGGTAAAATAGAGAATTTACCTATGGCTGAAGATTTTTTAAAAGCTTATCTGGAATAAGGTCTGTTTTAGGTTATGCCATAGGCTTGTATCTGTTTATCATCACTTTGTACACGCCAGCTTATCCGAATTATTCTTTGGAATAACAATCATAATTGTCGAGGCAAAATGTCATTTACCCGCATTATTCATCAAATTTGTTAAAGATGAATGCTTATGCGGGTTACCCCGGCATGGTGGAGCCCAATTTAGGGCAACAAAATTGGTCGTGAAACTTAGTCGCTGTCGGAGACAGCAATTATTCGAATGAATAATTGGGGTTATGGAGCAGTTTACCCCTTACTTGTGGAAACAGAGTGTTATATTTGCAAAGTTTTATATTGAAAATAAATTATTCCCTACATATTCTATTTATGCGTCGTTTAGCCCTTTCAATTATTCTTTTTTTATCGTTTTGTGGTGTAGCTCATAGTAATTTTAATGAGGAAATTGCTGGGCTTGCCAATCCCACAACAAATGATGCTCAGCATTGGATAGATTCCGTGATGAACAGCTTGTCGCTTCGCGAAAAAATAGCCCAACTATTTATGGTGGCGGCATACTCAAACCGCGACCAAGGGCATGTTGACGAAATTTCGAAGCTGATAGAGGATGAAAAAATAGGAGGCCTCTGTTTTTTTCAAGGAGGGCCCGTGAGGCAGGTTAACCTTACCAATCAGTATCAGAATATGTCAGAGGTGCCGTTGCTTATATCAATGGATGCCGAGTGGGGACTCGGAATGCGTTTAGATAGCACCATTTCGTATCCACGGCAAATGATGCTAGGTGCAATGGACGATAATAGGCTTATTTACCATATGGGGGCCGATATTGCACGTCAGTTAAAGGCTATAGGTGTTCATATTAACTTTGCGCCAGTGGTTGATGTAAATAATAATTCGAAAAACCCCGTAATAAACACGAGGGCTTTTGGCGAAAGCAAAGAGCTGGTGGCGCAAAAAGGACTGGCTTACATGCTTGGACTGCAGGATAATGGGGTGCTTGCTTGCGCCAAGCATTTTCCTGGTCACGGCGATACCGATACAGATTCGCACCACAATTTGCCTTTTCTTACCCATTCTGCTCAGCGAATCGATACGTTAGAGCTATACCCATTTCGTAGGCTCGCTCAGAACGGTGTGGCTGGTGTAATGGTTGCTCATATGGAGATTCCTTCTCTCGAGCCCAAATCGAAGCTGCCCTCAAGCCTTTCGCACAATGTGGTTACATCAAAGCTAATTAACGAAATTGGTTTTAACGGGCTCGTAATTACCGATGCGCTTAATATGAAAGGTGTGAGTGCAATATACAAACCAGCTGATGCAAACCTAATGGCATTGAAAGCGGGGAATGATATACTACTTTTCCCGTCGGATGTAAAAGAAACCATAACAAAAATTCATAGGGAGGTAAGGCGAGGACGTTTTCCAAAGGAGGAGATTGAACGCAGGTGCCGAAAAATTATTGAGGCAAAGTATAAGGTTGGGCTTAGTCGCTTTAAACCCATAAAAACCGAGGGGTTGGTTCAAAAGGTAAACCAATCCTCATCCGAGCTAATAATTAGGCAAATAGCAGAGCAGGCGGTAACCGTTTTAAATAACGATAATGACTTAATTCCTTTACGAGGGCTCGATACGCTCAGTGTTGCCTATGTGGAGATTGGCGAGGGTAAGGGAACATCTTTTTATAACCAGATGGCTCTTTACGCACCAATCACTAAGCTTTCGATTAATGCCAATTCAACCCATGAGCAGGTGACGGAATTGAGCTCTAATTTACAGCAGTTTAATCTTGTGGTTTTTGGGTATCATTGTATAAGTTCCAGCCCCCATAGAGAATTTGGCGTTACCCAAAATATTTCGAGCCTAATTAAACATATTAGTCGCGAAAAGGCTACCGTTCTTAGTATTTTTGGTTCTCCTTACGCGCTCGAAAAACTCGACAACCTTGAGGGTACTAATGCTTTAATTGTTGCGTACGATAATTCGGATATAACTCAAAGTGTTGTTGGTCAGTTAATTTGGGGTGGGTTGAGTGTTGGCGGAAGGCTCCCGGTAACCGCCTCGCAAAAATATGCATTGGGTAGCGGTTTTGATGCGGGCAAAAAAATTAGGCTTAAGTATTCTATTCCAGAAGAAGTAGGGTTAAAGGGACTACATTTTAAAAAAATTGATTCCATTGCCAACATAGCCATTGATGTTGAGGCAACACCTGGAATGCAGGTGCTTGTTGCACAAAAAGGAACAGTTATTTATAATAAAACCTTTGGGCATCACACCTATGCCGATGCCGATTTACCCGTTACAGATTATTCTATTTACGATGTGGCGTCGGTAACTAAAATTGCAGCCACTTTGCCCATTATAATGGATTTATACTCGGATGGTAAAATAATACTTAGCGATAGCCTGGGTAGGTATCTGCAAATGCCCGACACTTCGCAGTATAACGGGCTGATTATAAGGGATTTACTTCTTCATCAAGCGGGTTTGGTGCCCTGGATTCCTTTTTATCTTCGAACCCTAAACACCTTATGGCCAAAACAAACCATTATCGAATCAGAGTTTTCTGAAATGCATCCATATAAGTTGGCGCACCGCAAGTTTGTAAATCGCTATACCTTTCCCTCGCGTAGGTTTTATCGTAATGAGTTTTCATACAGCTTCCCGCATGAGGTGGCCAAGGGGCTTTATGCTACCGAAAGTATTCAGGACAGCGTTTTTAGCTGGATATACCAAAGACCTATTAACCCTAAGGGCGAGTATCTTTACAGCGATATTGGGTTAATTCTTTTACACCGGGCAATAGGTAATACTATTGCTAGGCCGCAGGATGAGTACGTTGCAGAAAATTTTTATAGCAGGTTGGGTATGTACAACACCATGTTTAACCCTTACAAAAAGCTAAGCCTCGATAGAATTGTACCAACCGAGTACGATGTGTTTTTTCGTAAGCAGCTGGTATGGGGCTATGTTCACGACCCCGCTGCTGCGCTAATGGGAGGTATTGCAGGGCATGCTGGTTTATTCTCAACGGCGAACGATTTGGCAAAGCTAATGCAGATGTTTTTAAATGGTGGTTTTTATGGTGGGGAGCAATTTTTACCTGCAAGCACAATAGATGAGTTTACAGGCTGCGTTAATTGCATGAATGGGGTACGGAGGGGTATTGGTTTTGATAAACCAGAAGTTGATCCAAAGGAGTCGAATCATGTAAGCAAAATGGCAACCTCGTTGAGCTTTGGTCATGCTGGCTTTACGGGGGCATTGGTTTGGGCCGATCCAGCCTACGATTTAGTATATATTATTCTTTCAAATAGAGTTTTCCCCGAGGCCGAAAATAGTAAACTTTTAGAAATGGATATTCGCACAAATATTCAGGATGTTGTTTATCAGGCTATTATTGACGAGCAAATTATCGAAGAGTAAAAACAGAAGATACGCTAGCTATGAAAGATGACACAGGTTTAATGGTATCCTTACGAAATCTTGAGTTAAATGATTACCTCGATCTTAAAGAGGCAATGAACGAGGTTTACCCAGGAAGCAGTAATATGCATTGGGAAAAGGATGAGATTGCTACCCTCCTGAAGCTTTTCCCCGAGGGGCAGCTATGTGTTGAGATGAACAACACGGTTGTTGCATGTGCATTGTCAGTAATTGTTGATTATAAAAAATTAGGCGATAAGCATACCTACGGTCAGGTAACTGGCGATTCATCATTTAGCAACCACAACCCTAATGGCGACGTGCTTTATGGTATAGAGGTCTTTGTTCATCCCGATTACCGTGGCCTTAGGTTGGCTCGAAGGCTTTACGATGCCCGAAAAGAACTTTGTGAGAGCTTAAACCTAAGGGCTATTGTGGCGGGGGGGCGCATGCCGCTTTACAAAAAGTATGCTAATGAGTTAAGCCCTCGCGAGTATATTAATAAGGTTGAGAAGAAAGAGATTTACGACCCAGTGCTTACTTTTCAAATGTCGAACGGGTTTCATGTAAAGAAAATTCTAAAAAATTACCTCTCAGCCGATGCGCAATCGCTTGAGTATGCAACCCTTTTGCAGTGGCACAATATATACTACGAAAAGGAGGAGAACCCCATGAACGTTCCCAAAACAACGGTTCGTTTAGGCTTGGTTCAGTGGCAAATGAGGTCGCATCCTGATTTCGATTCGTTGGTTGAGCAGATTGAGTTTTTTGTTGATGCGGTGAGCGATTATTCATCAGATTTTATCCTGTTTCCCGAACTTTTTAATGCTCCGCTTATGGCGCCATATAACAATATGGGGGCTGCTGAGGCAATGCGTAAATTATCGGAGTACACGTTACCTCTGCTCGAAAAGTTTAAAACTTTTGCCATAAGCTATAATATAAACATTATAACTGGCTCAATGCCCGTTGTTAATGAGAGTGATAATTTGCAGAACGTATCGTACCTATGCCATCGAAATGGCGAGGTTGATGAGTATAGAAAAATTCATATTACACCCAACGAGCGTCAAACCTGGGGAATGGTTGGTGGCGATAGGATTAAAGTTTTTGATACCGACTGTGGTAAGGTGGGGATTGTAGTATGCTACGATGTGCAGTTTCCAGAACTCATAAGGTTACTGGCCGACCAAGGTATGAGCATACTTTTCGTCCCCTTTTTAACCGATACGCAGAATGGTTACGTACGGGTGCGCAATTGTGCAATGGCACGCGCGGTTGAAAACGAGTGCTATGTGGCCATGGCAGGGTGTGTAGGGAATCTTCCTAAAGTAAATAATATGGATATTCAGTATGCGCAATCGGCCGTGTTTACCCCTTCCGATTTTGCTTTCCCCACCAATAGCGTAAAGGCCGAAACAACCCCAAATACCGAAATGACCCTAATTGTTGATGTGGACCTTGACCTTCTTAAAGAGCTTCACAACCACGGAAGCGTTCATACAATGACCGACAGACGCAATGACTTGTACGACCTTAGGCTAAAAGAGAAGTAATTTTCGTTGTTTATTTTTGATTATTATAGCTGTTTAAAAATCTCTTCAATGGCTTTATCCAGCTGAGGGTCCTTATTCTCAATCCGATCCTTAAAGGTTGTATTTATATAGATGTCGGGAGCAACGCCCTCCAACTCCAGGTTTTTACCGTCTAGGGTGTAGCAACCCCAAGCCGGAACGCGAACATACGAACCGTCTACAAGCATCTTACCCGACGTAAAAATTATCCAACGATAGGTTTCGGTGCCAACTATTGTACCTAACCCCAATTGACGGAAGCCAGCGGCCGTCATTTCGGCATCGCTTAGGCTATGCTCGTTTATTAGTAGCACAATTGGTTTACCCGATGGGGCAAAGTTTGGCTGAGGCGCCATTTTCCCCTCGCGATACCTCCATTTTAGGTACGGACGTTGCGAAAGGAACTGAAGCACGGCATCGTGAACATTACCGCCACGGTTATACCGTAGGTCCAATACCAGAGCTTCGGCTTTGTCGGCGTGGGTAGTCATGTCGGTTATAAATTTGTTGAGCGAATACCCCGACATGTCTTTCATGTGTACATAGGCAATTTTTTTGTTACTTTTCTCCTCAACGTAATGCCTGTTGCTTGCTATCCATTCATCGTAAAGTAATGTTGAAATTTGTCGCGAACTATGCGTGGGCACAACTATGCATTGTTCCTTACCGTTTCGATTAATGGTTACCTTTATTTCGGGCTGAGTGTTTGCAAACGAAAGGTAAAACTCACGGTTTTGTGATGGGGCAATTTTAGTACCATTTATAGCAATAATTTCGTCACCTGGCTGTAGCTGTTTTTCTGTTAAATCGAGATTTGAGTTGCTGATAATTCTTTCAACCTTAAAGGGCATGTCGTTACTAAAAACTACACCAAGTGAGGCTGTGTGTGCCGAGTAAAATGGTTTTTCCTCTTCACCCGATGTGGTAAAGCCCATGTGCGAAGCGTTTAGTGAACCAAGCATATCATTTAGCAGTGTGCGCAAATTATCGCGTTGCTTAATATGGGGTAAAAAACTTGAGTAGTAATCGCGTTTCTCATCCCAGTCGATACCGTGAAAGTTTTCATCGTAAAAGTTCTCCTGGATAATGGACCAGGTCTCAAAAAACATTTGGTTAAACTCGGCTCTAAACTGCTTACTAAAGTCGTAGTTAATATTAATTTTTTTGAGCTTATTATTATTGAAGTTCGCCTTGTATATATCGCCATTGGCACGTATGTAAATACTCTTTTTGGTTTGCACCACATCGTAACTTGAGCGAAGACGGAATGAGCTCAGGCGTTCTGTTTTAGGTTTTTCGAAAGGTTTGTAAACCGTTTTCCATATGGCATTCTCGCCCTTATCGTGGTTCGACTGGAAAAGGAGTACAGTTTCATCTTTAACCTTTATAACGGTAGGGTTATACTGTTCGCCACCGCGTACATAAACCTCTTCCCAACGATTCTGTATATTGGTCATATCGAACTTAACAGTAACTACAGAGTCCTTTTTTTCCTCTTTTTCGAAGATGTTGTCAAAGGCTTCAAGTTTAAAATCGGATGAGAATCGGTAGAGCGGAATTCGGTAAATGGTGCTCGAGCTCATGCCTCTTGGGTAACTTGCTGCGTATCTGTCGGTTGTAAAATAAATGTATTTTCCATCGGGCGACCATGCAGGCTGCGCCTCGGTAACCCCTGTATTGGTTAAATTAAAGGTGGTTTCTGTTGAAATTTCGTAAATAAATATATCCTGCTCAAATGCTCTAATGGCAGTATATGCAATAAACTTATCGTCGGGCGAAAAGGTTGGGGTAGAGCTTTGGAATCCCCAAAGTTCGTCGGTGGCAATGGTTTTGGTCTTATTGGTTTTTAAATCGATGGTCTTAACCTCATCGCGACCGCTAAGGTATACACCCTGTGTACGGTTGCTATTTAGGGTTAATTGTCTATTGGTCTTTTTGTCTGTGGTAAGCTGTTTCTCGGCTTCTAACCCATTTGCCTTTATGCTAAACCAGTTTGGCCACCCGTTATGGGTTTGGTTGTAAATAAGGGTAAGGTTGTCGTCGCTCCATTTTACCTCAAAAATTCGCTCGTTGGGATTGGTAGGCATTTTTTTAACAAATTTGCCTTCTATATCAGATACAAAGAGCTCGCCTCGCGAAACGAAGGCAATTTTTTTATTGTCGGGCGAAACATCAAAACTCGATATTTTACCGTTAACGTTAAAACTGTTGTCTAGCTCAAGGGTATGGTTACTGTATAGTGTAATGTCAACTTTCTTGCTATTTTGGGAAGCTACATCGTAAACCCAAAGTTGATAATCTTTTTCAAAAACTATTTTTTGTCCGTTTGCACTTACCTGAGGGCGTTTTATTGAGTTTTCAAATTTTGTAAGTAGTGTTTTCTGCCCATTTTTAAGTTTATAAAGGTTATATTCATTGTTAAACTCATCCGAAACAATATATATATTCCCCACGCTATCAATGGTGGGCCACATATCTTTACCCTTGTAGTTAGTGTGCTGGGTAAAATTATTACTTTTTAGGTTGTACGAAAGTATTTGTGGGCTGTGATCGCCTTTGTAGTGCTTGCGGTGTGTAAACATAAAGCTTTCCCACGAGTCGGTAAAGTATATATCATTAGTCTTTGGATGCTGAATTGCATGGTGCGGGTTGTTAAAGTAGTGCTTAAAAAGCCTTTGAGGAGTACCTCCTACAACCGATACCTTGTAGGTCGAAATAAGATTATACCTATCCGATGAGAAGTATATCCATTTGGAATCCCACGACCAGCTGTCAACCTGATCGCTAGCTTGGTGATAGGTTAGCTGTTTAATTTTGCCCCCATCCGCAGGCATAACAAAAATATTGTTACGTCCATCTTGGCTTCCTGTAAAGGCAATCCATTTTCCATCGGGCGAAAAACGGGGCAATGTTTCTTTCCCCTCCATGGCGGTAAGCCTGTAGGCATTTCCACCATTTACAGGCACTTTCCATAAATCGTTTTCGTAGCTAAACACGATATCGTTACCATCGGGTGATAGCGTTGGTTCGGAAATAAAATATGGCGACTCAACTTCGCCAAATGCACTTATAGATAGAATTATAAGTAATGTAAAAAAAGTGAGTGTGTTTTTCATAGTAAGTTGTTTTAATGCACTAAAATAATAATTATGATTATGAAAGCAATGGTTAAAGCATAAAAATTAGATACCTCTTAAGCCCTAAGGTTAAAAACAGAATTGAAATAACGTTGAAAAAACGTGTATATTTGTCACAATTTCTGCTAATTATTTTGATTTATCTAGGTAAGGTTAAACAATCAAAGTATTAGAATGTTATAAAATTGTTAACGAAATTATTTCACGCATGATTAATGTAAATGACGTTTTGAGCATTGCCCTAGTAACTAAAGATAATAAGTATAGTTACGGAGACCTTTTACAAATGATTGAGGGTTACGCTTTGCTCTTTAGGGGGAAAGGGTATAAAAAAATTGCAATATATTCGGAGAATAGGGTTGAGTGGATTGCCGCATTCTATGCCGGCTGGCGAAATAGCTGCGTGGTAGTTCCCGTTGATTATATGGCTTCGGTTAACGATGTGGCTTATATTCTAAACGATTGTAAGCCTGAACTTGTGTTTACAAGTCCATTAATTACCGATAAGATTCAAGAGGTTGTTCCTAAATTACAGTATTCTCCCCAAATCCATACGTTTAGTGTTGATAAATTTACCCCAGTAGATTCTGAGGTAAAATGGACAGAACCCGAAGACATTGAGAAGACAGCGGTTATTATATACACGTCGGGCACAACCGGAAGCCCTAAGGGGGTAATGCTATCCTACAAAAACCTTATCGCGAATCTTGATGGTGTATCTAAAGACGTTGAAATTTACAAGAAGGATAGGCAGGTGCTTATGCTGCTGCCCTTGCACCACGTTTTTCCTTTAGCGGGGTCAATGTTAGTGCCACTATATGTAGGGGCAACTATTGTGATGGCAGCATCATTGCAATCGTCCGACTTATTTTATGCCCTAAATAATAATAAAATCGCTATTTTAATAGGGGTTCCAAAACTTTACGAGATTATTAGCAAGGGGGTAAAGGCAAAAGTTGAGGCAAGCTTTATAGGTAGGCAACTATATAGGATAGTGAAGTTCTCGGGAAGTAAGAAGCTGGCTACTAAGGTTTTTAAGAAGGTACACGATAATTTTGGCGGAAACTTACAATTTCTTGTAAGTGGTGGAGCGGCATTACCTAAGCATGTGGGTAGCGTTTTTAAAACGCTTGGTTTCGATGTGCTCGAAGGGTATGGCATGACTGAGGCTGCACCCATGATAACATTTACACGTCCAGGTAAGGTGAGAATTGGTTCGCCAGGCCAATCTCTTCCTCGTATTGAAATGCAAATTCGTGATGGTGAGATTGTTGCCAAGGGAGACAATATAATGCAGGGGTACTATAATCGACCCGAAGAAACTGCTGAGGTACTTAAAGATGGTTGGTTGTATACAGGCGATTTAGGTAGGATAGATAGAGACGGTTTCTTGTATATTACTGGGCGTAAAAAGGATATTATTATTCTCTCCAACGGAAAGAATATTAATCCAGTAGAGATAGAAATTGCATTTGAGAAAGCCTTCGATGAGGTTGCCGAAGCGGGTGTGTTTCTTCATAATAACTACCTACACCTTGCCATTTTACCAAACCTAGAGAAGCTGGCTGAGCTTAATGTACAAGATGTAAGGGCTTACTTTAAGAGCGAGATAATTACCAGGTTTAATGCGAACCTTTCGCCGCACATGCGTATACTAAAATTTGCTATTGTTGATACGGAACTACCACGCACACGTTTAGGGAAAATCCAACGATTTAAATTGGCAGAGCATGCTCAACGAAAGCCCAGAAGAAAGCAAGTAGAGGTTAATTACCATCCTACGGAATACTTTATGGCCGTTAAAAGCTATATAGAAACGCAAATTGATTTTGATATTCAGCCCAGCCATCATGTTGAATTCGATTTAGGTCTCGATTCGCTTAATAAGCTGGGGCTTATCGACTATATCGAGAGGAGTTTTGGTGTAAAAATGGATGAAAAAAAGCTTACTAGCTTCCCGTCGCTTAGCCATATGGCCGATTATATAAAGGAGAAAAAAAAGTGGTTTAGAGAGGAAACCAGTGGCTGGGCCGAAACGCTAAAGGAGAAGGTTGATATTAAGCTGCCTAAGTCGTGGCCTACACACAATATATTTAAGAATTTTGCGAAATATTTCTTTAAAATATATTTTCGATTTACGGGCGAGGGGGTCGAAAATATTCCCGAGGGTCCCTGTATTATAACGCCTAACCACCAGAGCTTTATCGATGGTCTGTTAGTTGCCACTTTCTTAAAGCGAAAGGTGTTTAAGCAGACCTATTTTTATGCCAAGAAAAAACATGTGAACAATAAGTTCCTCAGGTTTCTAGCTCGTACAAATAACGTTATTGTTGTTGATGTGGAGGGCGATCTTAAGGATTCTATACAGCAGTTGGCCGCTGCTCTAAAGGAGGGTAGGAAGATTATAATTTTCCCTGAGGGTACTCGTTCCACAACGGGCGAACTGGGCGAGTTTAAAAAAACCTTCGCAATTTTAAGCACTGAGCTAAACGTGCCGGTTGTGCCGGTTGTTATTGAGGGTGCCGATAAGGCATTGCCTGTGGGGGCAAAAATACCACGACCATGGAAAAGGGTAGAGGTTAAGTTTTTGAAACCGGTGAACCCAGAGGGCTATACTGCTGAGTCGATGACCGAAGGGGTACATGGTAAAATAGAGGAGGTTTTGAGTAATAAGTCAAAATAATTTTACGTGTAATATAAAAATCACTATTGTCCGATAAAAACAAAGATAAACATTATAGATTCTTCGCTTCACTGCGTTTCGCTTTGAAACGTATGTTCGACAAAACCGTTGAAAATAGAAATGGCTTTGTCAATGACAAATGTTTAGTTTTTAGGGGAGGGCTTGGCTAGCGGCGTAGCCGCTAGCCAAGCCCTCCTCTCCCAAATACAACTCAACGCCCTGTCATTCCAACCGTAGGGAGGAATCTATAAATATTAACCGGACACCAATGTATAAAAAAATAGTGAATCGGAGAGGGAATATTCTCTCTACTATTTTTGGCAACTAGGTGGTTATCCCGCATTACTCATCAAATTTGTTAATGATGAACGCATATGCGGGTTACCCCGAACTAGTGGAGCCCAATTTTGGGCAGCAAAATAAGTTGTGAGACTTGGTCGCCGTTGGAGACCCCAATTATTCGGATGAATAATTGGGGTTAATAAACGTTGTGGTGGCGAACAGGTAATCGTCTTGAAATCCGCTACTGCTCTTATACTTGAACGTTAAACTCGTTTTTGAAGCAAACAAAATATTCCATTAGTAACCATATCGTTAAATGCATAGTTTTAAAAATATACGAATTAGTACCCTGGTTAGCATTTTATTGCTCCTTGTTTGTAGGGTAGTTAATGCGCAGCCTAATGTAAGAGACGAACAAGTAGCCAATAACCTAAAGCAGCATGTTGAGTACCTATGCTCGTCCGAACTTATGGGGCGAAGTACCACAACTGGTCATGATACTCTCGCTGCACAGTATATCGATTCCGTTTTTTTATCTTATAAACTAATGGGGATGCCATGTTTCTCCGAGGCAACATATGCCCAAAAGTTTAATGTTTACAATACCATCTCGGCAAAGCAGCAATTGTTGGCTGGCGACAGGCCCTTTTTATTTAAGGATGATTTTGTATACGTGGGTGTTATGCCTCCGATGGATAGTGAATTTGAAGTTGTGTTTGGTGGCGTTTTCGATGAGCAGCGCGTAAGGAATATGAATTTGAGGGGGAAGGCGTTACTGGTTTTTGCTAAAAACTTTGGCTTGATTTCTATTCAGGTACAGCAGGTTGCCGCAGATGCGGGTTGCCCATTGGTGCTGGTTGTTAATCCGTTGCGCCAAAGCGGGTTTTATTCGCTTTCGCGCAATATTAGAGCCGATGCAGCCTATGCCAACTTCTGCATTGATCCAAGCAAAGAGCCTCTGGTTAGGTCTCTCTGCTCGCAATCAAAAGGTAGTGTGCCTGTGGTTTTTATAACCGATAGGGTGGCCGAAAGCATTTTGAGGGTATGCCCCAAGGATTTATTAAAAAAGATTGAACAGAACGAGCCGCTGGGGTTACCCAGTAATTTACCCGAAATTTTATTTTCTTCTAATTCACAGGTTGATACCCTGCCTACGCAAAATGTTGTGGGCTGGATTGCTGCGCAGAAACAAACGCAGCAAAGCGTTGTGGTAGGGGCACATTTTGATCACCTTGCACCCCACGGGCAAAATTGGTATCCCGGTGCCGACGATAACGCCTCGGGAACGGCCGTTATGCTTGAGGTTGCCAGGCTGCTTTCTGAAGATTTAAGAACAGGCTATAAGCCAAGACGAAATATTGTGTTTGCGGGTTTTACTGCCGAGGAAATAGGATTGCTGGGGTCGCAGTACTACTCGTTAAACCCTGTTTTTTGTACCGATAGCACCGCTGCCTTTATTAATATTGATATGGTTGGTAGGCTTACTAAAGCTGGTTTTGATTATGATTATATTTATGTAGATGGAAATAACGATAGGGACATTTTTTTACAAACTTTAAACAGCTTGAATTCTGATTCCACTCTGATTATAGATTCCAAAATGTTTACCACAAATCAGATTTTATCGGACCACTACCATTACGATAATCTAGGATTGCCATCGTATCTTATAACCACAGGCCTGCACAACGATTATCACAGGCCTACCGATACCCCCGAAAAGCTATCGTACATCGGAATGACTAAAATAGTACGACTGGTGTACGAAGCTATTCGGTATTATGCCAATGCCGAAGACCCTTGGTAATTCGGCATTAAAACGGCTAAAAGTATAGGTCTCTTTCGCCTTTTTTTATCATTGCAATACGACTACGAATTTCGTCAGGATCCGCATGGTCGTTTAGCTCGCCCAGTGTTTTCTCTATTAATTTCCACCCCTTGGTTTGTACTTCGGGTGTAGCATAGTCTACTAGGTACTCGCTAAGGGTTAAAATGGCGTTGGGAGTACAGTACCTTTTAATAAATCCAGGCACCGAGAATTCCATAAAATGCTCACCTGTACGCCCCAAGCGGTAGCAGGCAGTGCAGAACGAGGGTAGGTTCTCATGGTCAATTAGCTCCTCAACAATTTCGGCAAGCGAGCGGTTGTCGTTAATCATAAATTGCTCACGATTAAGGTTTTGGTCTTCGTTTTTCGATTTTGAGTAGGAACCTAGCTCGAGTTTTGTTCCTCCATCAATTTGCGAAACGCCAAATTGTATCACCTCGCGCCTTACAGCAACCGATTCTCTGGCCGTAAGTATCATCCCTGTATATGGAACGGCTAGCCTAAGAATGGCCACTATTTTAACAAAATCCTTATCGTTAACCTCGTACTCCTCGGGAGTATTTACCGATGCTGCATCTTTTATTCGGGGAAATGAAATGGTGTGTGGTCCTACATTGTAGCACGCCTCTAAATGGTTGGTATGCCTAACTAGTCCTAGCACCTCGTATCGCCAGTCGTAAAGCCCAAATAGCGCACCAATACCCACATCATCTAATCCAACTTCCTGTGCACGGTCAAGGCTAGTAAGTCGCCAGTTAAAATCACGTTTTTTACCACTCAAATGATATTTTGCGTAAGCCTCGGGGTGATACGTTTCCTGAAAAACCTGATACGTGCCAATTCCAGCCTCCTTAACTGTTCTAAATCCTTCAATATCAAGAGGGGCTGCATTAATATTTACTCTTCTAATTTCGCCGTTATCCTTTTTTATACCGTAAACCAGACGCACATTGTCTGCAATAAATTCGGGCGAGTAATCTTTATGTTCTCCATAAACAAGTATTAGGCGTTTTTGTCCGTTATCTTCTAGCGCCTCAACCTCTTTTACAATCTCTTCATCGGTAAGGGTTACCCTAACCGCCTCCTTGTTCGATGTTCTAAATCCACAGTACGTGCAGTTGTTAGTACATTTATTGCCAATGTAGAGCGGAGCAAAAAGTACAATCCTATTACCGTATACCTTTTTTTTGAGGTCGCGGGCAGTATTTAGTATCTCTTCCACCAGCTCGGGGTCGGTGGTGTTTACCAGCACTGCGGTTTCCTCAAGCGAGAGCCTTTTCTTGCCGTATGCCTTGGCAATTACCTCGCGCACCCTTTCGGGGGTCGATTTAGTGTTGTTAATGTAGCTCCAAATTTCGTCGGGGTCAATGAAAGGCTTCATGGGCTCGTCGGGAATGTTGTACTTTTCGGGAATGAATTTCATGACAATATGTTTTTAATATGATTAAAATGAGATGCTTGCTCTTAGGTAGATATTCCTGCCGGGCTCAATGCTAATGGCCCCACGATTGGTAGCAAGGTGGTTGGTGTAGCTTACGTTGGTTAGGTTGTCAACACCCGCAAATAGCTGGACGTTTGAAAAACCTAGGTTGAATTTTGTAGAGCTAACCCTGAGGTCAATTCTGTGGTAGCCGTCGGTTGCGGTTTCACCTCCAGCAATTTTATCCTGCTTGGTTGTGCCCAAAATACTTGCCTCAACGGTTCCAATTCTATTAAAATTGTAGCGTAAGCCAAATCGGCCCCTAAGAGGTGGGATTTGAGGTAGATTTTCTTCCGCCTCGGTATCTTTTCCCCTAACATACGCGCCCGAACCAAATATTACAAAACCTTTAGCCGCTTTGTACTGAAATTTAATATCGGAACCGTAAAGCATAGCCGAGCTAACATTGGCGTTTACCAGTGCGGGCAGTGTATCGATAATACCCGTTGAGGGTCCTGTGGTAATGGTGTATATGTATTCGCCTGGCGTTTCAACAATCATATTGTCTATCCAGTTGGCAAAAATATCAACCTGCATGGTAAAGTTTTGTTTCCAAACTCTAAGCCCTATATCGGTGGCGTAACCACTCTCCGATTTTAGCGTTGGGTCGCCAAGGAGGACAAGGTTGCCCAAATCGATAAACTTAAAACTCTCTTCGAGAGATGGTGCCCTAAACGAACGGGCAAAGTTGGCCGAGAGGTCTATGTCTTTTAAAACTCGGTACAGCAGCCCCGCATTTGCACTCCACGAGAAAAGATTTTGCTTGCCCGCCTCGAACGTAACACGCTGGTTGGGTGGTGAGTCGTTACGTACATCATTCATTATTAGGTAGTCAATATCGAAGTTTTGCTCATTTTTGGTTTGAATCCCATCGGCTCTACCTCCCATAATTAGGGTAAGCTTATCGTCTAGCAGGCGGCTCTCATTCTGGATAAATAGTCCTGCTGTTGCAAAAGTCGAACTTGGCGTTGGAGTTTCGCCTCTCACCAAATTATTTGTAACCACTAGGTCTCCAACAGGATTAAATACTTCAATAGTAATGTACTTTTCTCTTTCGGTGTAAAGTTCTCGTGCCCAAGCATCAATGCCTGCAATAAGGGTGTTGCTCTCAGTAAAATTCCATGTGCCTTGTAGCTGTACCCCGTTGGTTCTATGTTGGCCAGTGGGGGTGAAGTACTGCGGACTAATTCGTTGTTTGCCACCTATTTGTGTAGGTTTTTCTGTAGTGGGGATATTGGGATATAGCAGCACATCGCGAAGGATAAACTGATTGTAATAGTTAAGTTTTAATGATGAGAGCGTACTCGTTACGTCCGTAATTTCGTAGCTGGCAGAGAATAGCTGGCGACCAATATCGCTATATGTTGCTGTGGCAGGGCCCGGAAAGGCATCGCCACCCGGAATTCCCACATCGTTTGCCCAGTAGCGTTGGTACTGAGCCTTAAGAGTGTGGTTTTTAAAAGGCTTAAAACCTGCGCGTGCCCCTATGTTGTTAGAAGTAAACTGACTATTTAGAAGTTCACCCTCGGGTGTTTTAATGTTTTGTGCATCGCTATATGTTCCATTTACTTTTAGGTACCACTTTTCTGCGCCGGCATTAATATTTCCGTAGCCCGAGTAGCTGCTGTTTACCGAAGCAAATCCGCTGATAATATTTCCCGAAAGGTGAGGCTCGCTCGAGAAGTATCCATCCTTAGTAATAATATTTACAATTCCGCCCATTGCGCCCGTGCCGTAGAGCGCCGATTGCGCACCCTTAACCACTTCAACCCGCTCAACATCATTCACGTCAATCATTGAGAGCGAAGCGGTGAGGTCGGTGGCCGTTTCAACCCTAAAGCCGTCAACCAGCGTAACCAGCCTATTTTCGCTTAGTCCGCGTATGTTTATGTTTGTTGCCCAAGCGCCATCGCTACCCATCGCTACGCCCGGCTCGTCGGCTAGCACGTTGGAAAGTGAAATGGCCGACTGCTGCTGAAAATCGTATTTACCAACCACAGCTAGTGGTGTTGGCATCTCTTTAATCCTACGATTTATCCTAAAACTCGATACCACAACCTCGCCAAGCGGGAAGGGTTGAGGTGCTAGCGTAAAGGTTATTTCTGAATTTCTAGCAACATTAACTGTTTGTTGTGTTGGTGCATAACCTATTATACTTAGGTTGATGGTGTAGCTATCGGCAGGCAGATTGAATACGAATTTGCCATTTATGTTGGTAACGGCAAAAAAGTCTTTCCCATCAGCATTCGTTGGGAAAGCCTGTACGGCAACGCCCTCCAGCGTTTCTTGCGAAATGGAGTCAACTACAACCCCTTGTAAACGAAAATCTTGTGAATTAACCCTTTGCGATATTGCCAAGGCGCTAATTACTACCAGTAACCATGTTTTGCTCATTTTACGTGTTCTTTAAAAGTACCGATTTAACTTGGATGCTTCTTAATCGGCCTAGCTGGCCGGTTAGTGAGCCAATCTCATCGGTGGTACCTTCAAGAACAAGAGAAATAACACTTTGCCCAGTGCTGCGAGGCAGCCCTTGGCGTCCGATAATAATTTGAGAATGTTTCGAGATGATGTCGTTTAGAAGCTGAACGCTTTCACGACCCTCAATTAGTATTAGTGCAGTTCCAACTCTCTTTTCCATCAGAATACCTTTGGATTAGATTGATTTTTAGTTAATTAAAACCTTGATTTGGAATAAATTCCTCTTCTCAGTTGCAGCAACAAATGTTGTTGTTATTCAATTAACAAATGTATGGCTATTTTGTTTTATTGCAAAATGTTTATGAACATAAATAACTGGGGTTTTGCCATTTATTTGTAACCTGCCCTTGCAGGGCGCAAAATTTGACCAATACAAACCAACCCGAGGTGCTGCCTTGGGCTGAATTTAGCTGGGCTTTCAGCCCGATTAACAAATATGTTTACGCCACAAAGTAGCAATTTAACCCAGCCCAAGGCAACGCCTTGGGTAATAAAGTAACAGAGTGGGGTTTCGCCCTGCAAGGGCAGGTTAAAGCAATTCCCGTTCAAAATTTAAACAAAACAAATCGTACATCCGTTGAGCAAACAGCCGAATCCGTAAGGTTCGAATATTTATAGAGAACAGATAAGCGAAGATTATACGACCCCCTCGGGGTCGAACCATTTAACCAAACATCTCTTCCATAAACAATAAATCTATGCGGAGTTGTTAATAACCGATATAGCGATTCTTCAAAATAAAATTGAAGCTAAAGGAAGGTTAGGTTTACCTCTTTTAAGAACTTATCGTGTAGTATTTGTGCCATTCGCTTAACCACGGTACGCCTAATTTCGAGTTCTATGGGCAGGCTGGGATCTTGATGCGCCACGTTTATGCCTGTTCCCACAATAAAATTAATCTCATCGCTCTCGAGTATAAGGTTAACAATCTGGTCGGCAGGCCCTTTGCCTGATGGCGATATTTCTGGATATGCTGATAGCATCTCATTAACCTTACCCAGCGTAAGGATGCCCTCGGTTACCAAATCGACCCCCTCCATCAGGGATATTGGTGGTAAATTGGGGTCGTTAAACTCGAAAATATCTTCTATTTCAACACCTAGCTCACGAGAAATTATGTCGCCCGTTGTTGCCCCACTAATAATCTTCTTTCCCTTAAACTCTTTAAATTTTTGGGCAAGAACCTTATCATTTTCCTGATCGAAAGGCGGGCCAGTACATAGCAATAGTTTTCGGGGTTTCCTAAAGTAAATGGTTACCGCGCTAATATCGTCTTTTGGATGGAAATCATCGTTACGATATGCCATATTTACAAGTTTGGTGCTTAATTTGCGTGCCGATACCTTGGCCTGGTTTCTAATTTGCTGCAGCACAAAATCCTGTGCATCGTCTAGTCCTAGCCCAAAAGGGTGAGAGTCACTGCCCATTCCCGATTGCGTAATACCGTCGCTCCAAGCAATAATTCGATCCTCTTTTTCGGGTATAAACTCGCAGTAACGTAGTTCCTTACCAGCATTCACATCGTTTTGGAGCACCACGCATTGCCAGGCTGGTTCAAAGCGCTTTTTTCCTCTCATAATAAAGCACTCGGGGTTATCGTATTCTAGAATTCGGGTTACACCATTATGCTCAATATCAATTATGGTAAAGGTAGAGTAGCTCATTTTACGAACAGAGCAAACGGGCAGCGTTTTCATTATTATTTCGGCAATACGATTTATCTCCTTATGTTCTTTAGTAAAACTCAGGGCCATTTTGGCGGTAAGCGTGGCCAATACATTTGCTTTTACACCATGCCCCATTCCATCGCTAAGCACTGCAATAGTCCTATTTTCGGCCACCACACGTTCCGAAAGAAAAACGTCGCCACAAATCCGTTCGCCTTCGTGATTTTTTTGCTGACAGTTCACCTCTATAAAAAAATTATCGGGCATATTGCATATAAGTTGAATGTTAAAATCTGACAGCCAAGTGTATATACTTTTTAAATTTCAATGGCTTTTTATGTTTTGCAAAGCTAGTTCTGTACCTACTTTTTGCTTTACCCTTCCTTATAGGTGTCAATAATTGAATTTAGCATATGCTCCGTTTCGGCAGCACCCTCGCCCAGTAGGAATCCAATTTTCTGCACCATGGCTAAGTTAATATCTATAGCCTCGGCAATTCGCTTAACAACCTCCTCTTTTCGCACTTCGGGGGCATACATATCGCGGATTACGGCACCAACTACTCCATTTTTTTTAATGGTAAAAACTGAAATATTTAGCAGTGCATCTTTATAATGAATATCCTTATTCCTAAGATCTTCGTTGTTTATAAGCACCTGCGAAAATAGAGTGTAAACTTTGTAAGGTAGAAGGGTTTTGAGGTCTGCCCCCACCAAACCTGGCACAATTTCGTTAATCTCAATGGCATCATCACCAAGCAAATCGATGAAACTTTGATTGCTATGGATAATCTTCAACTTCTTATCGACAATTACCAGTGATGATGGAAGTTTTTTCATCATCGTGGTGATGGTTTCGGAAGCATCCCGAGCGGCTTCCTGTTCTGCTTTCGCAGTTTTTTCGGAGTGGTGTAGCGCCTTTTCCGTTGCAGCCAGTTTTTCGTTGGTTTTCTTAAGCGTTTCAATATACTCGCGCCTATTTGATATTGAAAAGCTAAGGCACATATCAGGATGAGCCAATCCGGAGGCCACCGCCACGGCAAAATCCTGACAACTTGGAAAACCGCAGGCTGCGCAACCTGGTTTACTTCCCATCAGCTCCTTATTAATCATTTTAAGCACCTCGCGAACGGTTCGTTGCGAAGGCGGTACAATTCGCTGATCATCGGCAGTAAAGGAATAGGTGAGGTGATGTGATGAGTGCTTTTGAATGCTCTCATCAAATGATTTTTGGTTGAACGATTTTAAGCGTTTATTGGCATAGTTTACAACCATGGTGCGGCGTAAATACTTTTCGCCACCTCGCGATGTGCCTGGTCCCATGAGGCATCCTTCGCAGAAAAATAGGTTGAAGTGGCGACATATCGTTTCGGCATGGTTTTTAAACTCATTCATCGCATCCATAATATCGGCTTGCCCCTCGGCTGTTATAACATCGCCAGTTAGGAGGTCTTCGCTAACATCGGCTATTTGCAGCAAACCGTTTGCAATGGGCAAAATAGACCCCTTATAACCAATGGGACTATCGAACTCGCTATACTCGTATTTGCTCTCCTTAATATCGAACTCATCGAACAGCTCGCGCAGCTCGGTAAAAGTAAGTACTGCATCAACCTTACCCTCATCGGTATGGCGTTTTGCCTCATCCTTGCTGGCTATACATGGTCCAATGTACACTACCTTGGTATCATCGCCATACTCCTTATGCATAACTTTTGCGGTGGCCACCATGGGCGAAACAACTGGCACTAAATTATTTATCAGCTCAGGGTAAAATTTTTCGACCAGTGAAACCACCACGGGACAAACCGACGACAAGAAATATTTGCCTTTAAAGTCTTCGAAAAGTTTTTTGTACTCGCGAGCAACCAGATCGACACCAAAAGTAACCTCGCAAACGTAGGTAAATCCCAGCGACTTAATCATCTGAACGAATTTCCGATAATCCTTAATATCAATAAATTCGCCGGATACTGATGGTGCTACTATTGCGGCTATCTTACCACCATCGGCAATTAAATCCTTAACCTCTTGCTTCGACGAACGGTACGATATTGCGTTAAAAGGGCAAATGTTTAGGCAGTTTCCACAACCAATGCAACGGTTGGCCACGATTTTACAAAAATCTTTATCTGTATGTACCTCAATGGCATCTACTGGACATATTCTTACGCATGCAAAGCAGTTAACACAATCTTTTTCACTTATTTTAAACAGCTGCGACATGGGTTTTACTTTTTAGGATTGGAATGTACGATCTAAAATTTCGATTGCCTTTACCTCGTCAACATGAGTATGCATGGTGTTATCTACCTTTAAAATGGGCCCATCGGCACACTCACCAATACAATGCGCACCATGAAAACAAACCCTGTCATGCAGGTTGTAATCTTTTATATACTGGGTTATTGTTTTTAACAGATTCTTATTTCCTCTTGCAAAGCAAGAGCTACCCAAGCAAATAACCACTTCTATTTTACTACTCATAGCAATTGTATAATATCAAGGTGTAATTAGATTCAAAGATAATTATTTTAGCCAAACTGTAATAAAATTAAAATAAATCCTTAGCCTAAAGATTTGAAAAAGGTTAGAAAACGTTTATAAAAAGATACTAAATACGGTCTTAAAGCCCAATTGAATAGTTGACCTGTAACAGCATAATCGCTCTGAATAAAGCGGAACTATCACATTGCTAAATTTAAACTACAGGTAAAGTTAATGGTTTTTTTGTATTTTTGTGATATCGAAATCCTTTAAATTGGTGGTAAGGATTTTGAATAAAACGCTCTAAGTAGCTCCACTTAATCATATTAACCTAATTATAAAACCTGTGAAACTCCCCGAAAAAACTATTGAGCGACTTAGCGAGTACAGACGTACCTTGCTAGATTGCCTTGCGAAAGGCAAAACGCACATTTACTCGCACGAAATTGCAACCCTGCACCACAACACCCCAGTTCAGGTTAGGCGCGATTTAATGCTTATTGGGTATTCGAGCATAAAGAAAAGGGGATACGATGCACAGGAACTTGTTGATGTTATTGGAAAGCTTATTGACCATCCAAACGGGCTTAATGTGGCCGTAATTGGCATGGGGAACCTTGGCAGAGCCATTACAACATTTTTTACAGGGAAGCGGGCAAAGCTAAACGTGGTTGCCACTTTTGATATTGACGAGAACAAGGTTAACAAGGTTATCTCGGGGGTAAAATGTTTTCACATTCGCGATTTTCAGTCGGTTATAGAAAAACACGATATACGAATTGCAATAATTACAACCCCATCGCATACGGCCAACACCATCTCGAAGCTGCTTGTTAATGCAAAAATAAAGGGTATACTAAACTTTACAACCACCCCGCTTAATGTGCCCGAGAATGTTTTTCTTGAGGAATATAATATGATTACATCGATGGAGAAGGTTGCCTACTTTGTTAAGCAATTTGATACTAAGTAAGCTTTTTAAGCTGATTGGAAATACATGTTGAAAAATTTATTGGGCAGGGAGAATAATTTTGAAATAGTTGAAGAGCTAAAGTAAACTACAACAATAAAAAATCAGAAAAATGGAGAAGAAATTTTTAGTAATTGTGGTACTGATAATGGTATCTTTAGCTTCATGTAAAGAAAAGGGAAAGCAAAAAGACACAGATTTAGCAACGAAAAAAACTGAAGTAGTTGCTGATGAAATTATTAAGCGTACATCAATTAGCAAAGATGGGAAAGAGCTAGAAATGGAATTTAAT
This sequence comes from Bacteroidales bacterium, assembly GCA_028708425.1. Lineage (GTDB taxonomy): Bacteria > Bacteroidota > Bacteroidia > Bacteroidales > Tenuifilaceae > Perlabentimonas. Next base: position 94,298 of record JAQVYY010000004.1, on the reverse strand, counting down.
AACGCCAAAGGAACTTTAACCCTAAACCTTAACGGCAATACCATTGAGCTGGTTCAGCAAAAATCGGCATCGGGAATTTGGTACACGAATGAGGATTATGAATTGCGAGGAAAAGGAAACAATATTGAGCTAAAAAAGGGTAACGAAATTGTTTTTGTACATCATGACGAAATCACCAAAACCACGATAAAAAACAAAGCGGGGCAAACCCTTTTGTTGATATTCAACAGCACAACCAACGAGGCTAAAGCATACCTAAACGGAGGCGAGCAGATTGACCTGATTGGCCAAAACCCCGAATCTGGATTCTGGTACAAAAACGAGCATTACGAATTAAAGGGCAACGATACTGCCGTTGTACTAACGCAAGACGGGAAGGCGGTATTCGAAAAGTGAAACCCTGTTCATAACACAATGCTAATTAATAGGTTGTGCTAGCATTACATTTTTTGTAATCTGATGGAATGATTAGAGAATATACAGGAAACGACAAATTAGAAATAATCGAATTATTTAGGAAGAACACACCCAAATACTTTGATGGTTCGGAAGTAATTGTTTTTGAAAACTATCATGCTAACCCGCATTATTCATTAAATTTATTAAAGATGCGTGTAAATTCTGGCTACCCCGACATAGTGAAGCCCAATTTTGGGTCGCAAAATTGGTTACACTAAGCGTTTTAGTCTGAATAGCAACCCCTTGCTTAGCTCAAAACCCCTCTGCCCTTGTTGTTACCAAAATTCATTGTACTTTTAAGGGGTAATTAAACAATGCGTGCTGAACTGTTTTTATGAAAAAGGCCATTTACAAAACCTTAATACAGCTATCGATTTTTTTCGGATCGTTACTTTTAGCTACGTTGGCTGCAAATGCCAACGTTCCTGAGCTAATTCCGTACCTTATTAATGATTTTGATATCAAAAATCAGAATTGGAATATTGCCCAAAACCCGTATAACCGTTTAATATACGCGGCAAACTCTGAAGGTTTATTTGAGTTTAACGGTATTAACTGGACAAAATATACGCTAAAAGATAAGCTCCCCATCAGGGCAGTGGCGGTAAATAGCAATGGCCAAATTTTTACAGGCTCTTTTGAGGAATTTGGATTTTGGGAGTACAACAACATGGGTATTCTAGAGTACACGTCAATTTCGGATCTAACCTCAATGGAAAAAAACGATGAGATATGGAAGATCTATTGTGATGGGGAAAAAGTTTACTTCCAGTCGTTTACCTCAGTATATGTTTATTGTAATGGAACAGTTGAAAAAGCAAAAGCTCCCTACGCCATGCTTTTTCTTCATCAAATCAGGGATAAATACGTTGTTCAAGTTATTGAAAGTGGGCTGCTCTGGTTTCAGAATAATGAATATAGCTACATTGAGCATAGCGATGTTTTTTCAAACAAAAAAGTGCATGCAATTATTCCGTATGGTGATGATCAATGGCTGGTTTGCACCGACAATTATGGTATATTCCGTTATGACGGTCAAAACTTTATAAGCTTCAATTCTGATGCTAGCACCTTTCTTAAAAATAGTATATGCAATGCAGCTAAGCAGCTAAACGACTCCACTTACGCCTTTGGCAGCATACTCAACGGATTGATTATTACTAACAAAAAAGGTGAAATACTCCAAAGCTACAGCACGCATAACGGGCTAAAAAACAACACTATCCTTTCACTCTACGCCGACAAAGAAACGGGGCTATGGGTTGGACTTGATGAGGGGGTAAACTACATCGATTTGCTATCGCCCTACACCCACTATAAGAGCAAAAATGCGTCTTTAGGAACAATTTATGCTTTGCTAAAAAAGAATGACCAGCTGTATATCGGAACAAACCATGGCCTTTTTCTTGGCGATATTTTAAAAAAGGGGCAGTTCTACCGCTTTACGAACCTAAGGCCGATTCCCAACAGCCAAGGTCAGGTTTGGTCGCTTGTGGAGTATGACAACCAAATTTTATGTGGGCACAACGAGGGAACATACCTGGTAGACGGTGAAAAGTTTAGCCTTATATCATCTGTAACCGGGGGGTGGACCTTTAAGTTATACGGCGATTATTTACTTGGGGGTACGTACACCGGCATCATTGTTCTTGATAAATCAGCCAAAAACAAATGGCAATTCCTGTCAAAACTAGAAAATTTTACCGAGCCTACACGTTACCTCGAGGTAGATTATCTGGGGTATGTATGGGCATCGCACCACCAAAAAGGGTTATATAGGTTCGAAATCTCTGACGATTTAAACCAGGCAATTAAAGTTGACTTCTATCCAAATATTAAAGGAGAGAGCCACAACATAAAAGTGTTTAAAATTAATAACAGGGTAGTTTTTGCCACATCCCAGGATATTTACACCTATGATTATGTGAAGAATAAAATAATCCCAGCTGATTCATTATCAAAAGCGCTGGGTGAATTCAGAATGGCTGATCAAATTCAGCATTATCAAAAAAATGAGTATTGGCTTATAAAGGATGATAAGCTGGCGCTGTTTCAAATTAATCTGGACTTTACTGCTACTAAAAAATGGGAGGTACACCTTAACAATATTAGCTTACCCCAACGAAGCATACAGCTGGTAAGCCTCGATAGTAAAACTTTAATTATTCCAACTCCCGAAAGTTTTGACACATACAATCTTGAAGCGCATAAAAATAAAAAAAGTATTGCGGGCCTTGAACTTGAAAAAGTAGTTTTTTATGGTAAACAGGACGAGGAAGTAGTTCATTACAATAATTTTAAAAACATGAGAGCTAAATGGAACATGAATAATGTAACCGTTAGCTTTATTGCCCCTTACTCCTTTGACTATCCCAGCAAACAATTTCTTTATCGCATAAAAGAGCTTGAAAACAATTGGCAAAGCACCCATAACAATCATTTTACCTACCTGGGTCTTATGCCTGGCGACTATACCGTTGAGATTCAAGGACCGGATGGTTCAATTATCCAAACTCCAATTACAATTAGTAAACCCTGGTTCTACTCAGCTATTGCGCTAATCAGCTATATTGCTATTCTGATTTTATTAATTTGGCTAATAGTTCTCTACACTAAATATAAAATGGCTCGTCAACAGGAGCGATTGGAAATGGAGCTCAAGCATAGCTCGTTAAAAAAGGAGCTCGATTACAAAAACAATGAGCTAATGCTCACCATAAGGTACTTACTTAGTAAAAATGAAATTTTAACTAAACTTCAAAAAGAAATCAGCACTATTAAAGAAAAATCATCCAAATACCCCATAAAAAACCTAAGGAGTATGGAGGGTATTATTAGCGAGGGGCTCGAAACCCAAACCCAGGAATGGATGAATGCCTTAAAAAACCTAAAGCTATCAGAGCAAGGCTACTTTAAAAAGCTTCTGAATAAATATCCTAATCTTACCACCAACGATTTAAGGCTTTGTTCCTATTTAAAGATGAATTTTTCTACCAAAGAGATTGCTCGGTTACTAAACAACTCAACCAGAGCCGTTGAAATTAGTAGGTACAGGTTAAGGAAGAAATTAAACCTTAGCCATGATGAAAACCTCACTGAGTTTTTAATAAGCATCGACTTTGACAACCTACAGTAGGATAGTATCCGCTTGTGTTACCATCAACTTCCATGTTTTTAGCTAAAATAAAAGAAATATCCCAATTATTCGAACGAATAGTTGGGGATAAAGCGCTACCCACCTAATCTTCAGTTCGCCCCAAAAGTACTTTTTATGAAAGTATGTGTCCTGATTATCAGGCAATTAAATATGCCTGTTGAGGTAAAGAGCCATTACCAACCCATATTATAATCAGGTGTGAAGCTTAAATGATTGAGAATAATTGCATTTCGTTGTTAATTGTTCTATTTTTATTGGAATAGTTCAAACTAAAAGTTTTTTATTAAAATAACTTAATAGGGTATGAGACAAAAATTAATCACTCTTCTGGCATTTTTTTTTATCATGCCTTTCGCCCTCATTTCTCAAGTGCTCGTTAAAGGAACTATAGTTGATGAAAGCAACGAGCCATTACCAGGCGTTACTATAGTGGTGCAAGGCACAACCCGGGGCACATACTCCGATTTAGATGGGAAGTATGAAATAAAAGCTGAACCATCGGAAACGCTTGTTTATAGTATGATAGGTATGATATCCCAAACGCACATTGTTGGTGAAAGGACTACGATTAACATTACGCTTAGTGTCGATGCCACTTCGCTAGAAGAGGTTGTTGTAATTGGCTATGGTACCCAAAGAGCTAAGGATTTAACTGCACCCATAGTTAAGGTAAAAGGAGAAACACTTGCGCTCCAATCAACCTCAAATGCCATGCAGGCCATGCAGGGAAAAGCATCGGGAGTACAGATTATAAATAGCGGTGTTCCTGGTAGAGGCCCCTCGGTAAAGATTAGAGGGATTGGCTCCATTGGCGATTACGCAAATCCTCTGTTTGTAGTTGATGGTGTATTTGTTGACAACGTTGACTTTTTGGGATCGTCAGATATTGAGGATCTGGTTGTACTAAAAGATGCTTCGGCAGCTGCAATATATGGTGTTAGAGCAGCCAACGGTGTTATCCTAATTACCACAAAAAGTGGCAAATCGGGCGAGCCAATTATTAATTACGACACCTACTTTGGATTTCAAACCCCAGTAAATATTATGGCGCTTGCAACAAAGAATCAGTATGTAGAGGCTCTGAATGAGGCAAACGCTTCGACAGCTGGCTATATTCCAAAAGATCCTAACAGCTACCCAACGAGTACCGATTGGTACAAGCAGCTGGTAAGGAATGCCCCAATGACCAATCACAGCATCGACATCTCGGGTTCGACCGAAAAGACCAGCTACTCAATGGGAGGCAGCTATCTGTACCAAGATGGTATAATGGATGCAGAAAACCAGTATCAACGATTAAACCTTCGGATTAGGGTCGATCAGGATGTGACTGACTACCTAAAAATTGGGTTTAACAACATACTCTCTAGGCACAATCAGTATAGCCCAAACGAAGGAGCTTTCTTTGATGCTTTTGTTAATCCACCCGTTTACCCAGTTTACGACCCAAACAACACGGAGGCTTACCCCGTAAAATTTGGGTCTCCACAAACCTACGGATTTGGTAATCAGTACGGAAATCCTGTGGCAGCAGCATACTATCCAGAATACTTCGAAAAAGGAAACAAGATTGTGTTCAGCACCTACGCTGAATTTTACCCTGTAAAAGATAAATTAACATTCAAAATTTCCTACAATCAGGATTTGGGCCATTATACCCCAAGGTCATTTACACCCGAGTATAACGTTGGAGGCTCGCAGGGCGTTCGTAGGTCAAACCTTGAAAAAATATCGGGAAGTTCAAATAAACAAATCATCGACAACCTTTTAACTTACAACAATAGAAAAGGTAACCATAACTACTCTATTCTTTTAGGTCAATCAACTCGCATCGAAAAGTACGAAACATTGGGCGGGTCGGCCCAAAGCGTACTTGGTCTCGACGACCAATCGAAATATCTAACCACTGGCTCATTTAGAGATAGGTATGCGTGGGATGGTGGATCGAGATATCATGGCTTATCCTTCTTTGCCAGGGGTACATACAATTACAATAGCAAGTATTTACTAACGCTGACATTTAGAGCCGATGGCAGTTCGAAGTATCAAAAAAAATGGGGCTATTTCCCATCCATTGGTGTGGGCTGGAACCTAACCCAGGAAGACTTTATGCAGAGCCAAACCCTATTCAGCTTTTTAAAGGCCAGGGCAAGTTGGGGTATGCTGGGTAACGACAACGTACCTGCAAATTCAACCGTAATACTCGGAGTAACCGGTCCCGGTAGTTCAGGGATTTTTAACGACCAGCTGGTTGATGGAATTGGAGCCCAAACGGTACTTCAAAACCAGCTGAGATGGGAAGTGGTTAGCGAGTTCAACCTAGGATTCGACTTTTCATCTAAAAGCACAAAGCTCTCGGGTGATTTAGATTTTTACCACCGAACCACCAATAACGTGGTTTTTTATGCTCCCATTGCAACAGGCGGTGGTGTTGCTGATTTGCTTGCCAATAACGGAAAAGTTCTTAATGCCGGGGTTGAGCTAATGCTCAATTGGAACGATAAAATAAGCGATAATTTAAGCTACCACATGGGCTTTAACGCAACGTCAATTTTCAACCGCGTATTAGAACTCGAGGGGCGAGAATTTATACCAGGAGCTTATGTTAGAGGAAACTACACCACCCGAACAGCCGTTGGCCATCCCATTGGTGCATTCTATGGATATGAAATTGAGGGTGTTTACAACAGCGAAGCCGAAGCACTTCAGGATCCGGTAAGCCAAACAATTAAGGATAAAGGTTTTTTTAAGTACAAAGATCAAAACGGCGATAACGTTATAGACGATGAGGATAAGGTTTATCTTGGTAGCGCAATTCCTTGGCTAATTACTGGTTTTGACGTGGGGTTAAACTATAAGAATTTTGATGTGGCCCTAGCGCTTTACGCCCAATTTGGTAATAAGATACTTAACTTTAAGAGGATGAATCGGGATATCTTTTCTGATGGCAACTACGACAAAGATTTTGTGGAAAATCGTTGGACCGACGACAATCATTCTGATACATACCCATCGGCACAGGCCTACAATAAAGCCTATACTCAGCAGGCCAACGATTTCTTTGTTGAGGACGGCTCTTTTGTCAGAATTCAAAATATTCAAATAGGTTACACTTTGAAAACTATTAAACAAATAAAGATGCTAAGGGTTTATATATCGGCACAGCGCCCTTACTCCTTCTTTGGCTACAATGGTTTTACCCCCGAAATAGGCGGTAGCCCCATTAGCGCGGGTGTTGACAACTCTGTTTACCCCATGCAGGCAATATATTCATTGGGTTTAAAAGTTAACTTTTAAAAGATATTAGTTATGAAAAACTTTCGAATACTTACAGTACTAACCATCATATTGCTTTTTGCCAGCTGCGAAGATTTTTTAGACATCAGGCCTGAGGGAACAGTTCCCACAACGGGCACAGATTATACTAAGGTCGAAAATGTGTTTCTGCCCATTAGCGCATCATACGCTAAGCTCCGATCATACGGGGCGCATGTTTTCCCGTACATCGGGGCTTTCGAGATTGCCTCCGATAATGCCGACAAGGGAAGCGCACCCGAAGACAACCCCACAATGAAAGAGCTGGATGACTTAAATTATGGTCCAACAAATGGACTGATAAACGACTTATGGACAGGATACTTCGATATTGTTAGCGGTGCAAATTATGCAATTCATGAGATGCCTAAATTTGAGGATGCGCTGCTCAACTCAACCGATAAGGAGTACGCCATGCAGTGTCAAGGAGAAGTAAAAACCATAAGAGCTTATGCCTACTTTAATCTCACCAGGCTCTTTGGTAGGGTTCCGATTATTGACACCACCCTCTCATCTGAGCAGCTTGCATCGGTTCCGCAATCGAATACGCAAGTACTTTATGCTTTTATTGAAAAAGACTTGGAGGAAGCCACTGCAGTTCTTCCAGATTTTTACTCAAATGAGTGGGCTGGTAGGATTAACAAGTACACAGCAATGGCTATAAAGGCAAAGGTTCATCTTTATCAGGCCGAATGGGACTCCGTAGCCTCGCTCACCGACAGAATCATTGCCTCCGGCAGATACGACCTTCTCCCAAATTTTAGGACAGTATTCAGCATAGACGAAGAGAACAGCGAAGAATCGCTGTTCGAAATTCAGAGCTCAACACTTGGCAACACCACAGGGCCATCCACATATCTTGAGTACGCTTACGTACAGGGGCCAAGAGGAAACACCCCAAGCAATATGCAGGGATGGGGTTTCTGTACACCGAGTGAAAACTTAATCGATTTTTTTGACTCGAGAGGTGAACTTATTCGTCCTGCCACAACGCTTCTTTACCGAGGAACCGTAACCCCCGAAGGGGATAGCATTAAGAATGCATGTACAAATCCTGTATACAACGGCAAGGTGTACACCCCATCGTACCAAAATAATTGGAACTTTAACGGGTATGGTTTCGATCACAATATCAGAATATTACGGTATTCGGATGTACTGCTAATGCACGCCGAGGCCCTTGTAAACGGAGCAGCAACGCCTCTAATCAGCGGTATTACAGCCGATATGGCAGTAAATATGGTAAGGGAAAGAGCCGGGCTTGTTGAAATTGCAGGAGTTACCCCTCAAGATATATGGGACGAGCGTCGTGCTGAACTTGCCATGGAGCAGGATCGTTTCTTCGACCTTATTCGTACTGATCAAGCTGCTATAGCACTAGCCCATAAGGGCTTTGTAAGCGGCAAGCATGAGCTATACCCAATACCAGCGGCGCAAATGCAGCTTAATACAAATCTTACCCAAAACGATGGGTACTAAAAGTAAATTCAATTTTTTTTATTGTTTAACCAAAACCAAATATGTTATGAAAAACAAGTTTAAATTTTTCGGAATGCTCCTACTAGGGGGGCTAATTGTTACATCATTTGCACTCACCTCTTGTGATAACGATGATCCCGATCCCGTTCCTGATCCCGATCCAGGTGATGGCAAGATTGATCCTAGTACAATTGCTGAAACAAGCCTAGTGGCTTACTTCGCATTTGAAGGCAATGGAAACGATGAAATCGGAGAAATGACCCCAAGTAATATGGAAACCATAACAGCAACATTTGTTGATGGCCGTCGTGGAAAAGCGTTGCAGGGCGCAGCCGACAAAAATTCGGGCTTACTTTACACCCTGCCCGCTAGTAGCAAGCTGAAAACACTGAAAGCATTCAGTTTTTCGGTATGGTTAAAGCAAGTTCCCAATACAATAGAAACTACCGATACCCCCGAGCAAATGGTTTTCCAACTAGATGGGGACGGCGATTGGATTTGGGGCAACCTCTTCCTTTTGCAGCATAGGAATTGGCCAGAAGGTGAGACGGAACAAGATCGCAACTTTGCCGAAATGGACTGCTTCTTCTGGAAAGATGATGCCGAAGAATGGAAATCGCAACGCGGCAATGGCTGGTATGTTGATGTAACCGCTCCACAATGGAGGCACATCATCTGTACCTACGACAACGAAACGTCCGAATTCCATGCATATGTTAACGGAGTTCATGTTACCGCATTTGACGGCTCGGAATATATGGGCGTGGAACGTTGGCAGCGTGAAGGCGAAGATTTACCATTAGGCGATTTGAAGTTTAACAACCCCGAGAAATTTGCTATCGGTGCGTGGTGCGATCGACTTGCAGGTGATCTGCAGGAGGATGAGTGGGCGTCTCCTTTCAAAGGTTTAATTGATGAATTACGTATATACGATAGGGGGCTTACCGCAGAAGAAGTACAAGACCTTTACGATGCTGAGGTAACACAGATTAACGAGTAATTAGTAGGCAATCTTAGGTTTATAAATCGGGTAGAAAAGGATTTTCTTTCTTTTCTACCCCTTTTCTACAAAAAATATTTTTTAAATAAAATACTCATCAATAGCCTCAACGCAAAGGCGAATGGTTATTCCATAATTGTTCCATACCTGCCTGCCATTAGGCTAGATGTTCCTTTGAAAACAAGTAGACAGATGAAACATTCATGTTAACAACGTTAACATAGGAGAATCACTACTCCATGAATGTTCCATGTGTTCCTTTGAAAATAAATAAATAGGCACATGAAATATTTCGCTTTTCTTTTGCTAATTATTGGCCTAACCACATCCTGTGAAGAGGAAAGCATTGATCCCATTACCAATAATTTTCAGGTTGATTCCATCTTTGTTAACGATATTTTTGCCCCCAATGGTAGCACCATTAATGGTGTCGATTTTGAAAATATCAGCATTCGAATTCATTTTAGCTCAAAGATTGATACAACCAAATTCTCCAAGAGCAAACTTACCATAAGCGGTGGGGTTGACACTGCTTACAACCATAATTTCGACAATTCAACGCAAGTCCTATACGTGTCACCCAACCAAAACCTAAACCCTTTATCACGATATCGAATTGTGTTTGATCAAGGAACAAGTTCAGATGAAACAAGCACCTCAACATACAGTACAGCGTTTAGAACACGCATAGATAGTACGCCAAAGTTTCCCATCATTCCCGATGAGGATCTCCTAACACTTATTCAAGAACAAACATTTAAATATTTTTGGGATTATGCCCATCCAACATCAGGCCTAGCCCGAGAACGTTATGGCTCAGGTGATGTAGTAACCTCTGGCGGCAGCGGCTTTGGATTAATGGCGATTCTGGTGGGTATTGAGCGAAACTTTATTACCCGTGTAGAGGGCTTTGAAAGGTTAAACACCATTGTCAATTTTCTAATAAATCCCGAAACAGATAGATTCCATGGCGTTTTTCCGCACTGGATAAACGGCACAACGGGTAAAGTTTACCCTTTTAGCACGTATGACAATGGCGGCGACCTTGTGGAGACAGCGCTCCTTTTTCAGGGGCTACTCACCGTTAAGGAGTACTTTAAAAATGGCTCACAACCAGAGCAGGCCATGTGCGATTCCATTCAAAAGCTTTGGGAAGAGGTGGAATGGTCGTGGTACCAAAAAAATAATGAAAATGTGCTTTACTGGCACTGGTCGCCAAATTACGAATGGGATATAAACCTACCAATTAGGGGGTGGAACGAAGCCTTAATTGTTTACGTTTTGGCAGCATCATCACCAACCTTTCCCATTACAAATGAGGTTTACCACAATGGCTGGGCGCATAATGGTGCCTACCCGATGGTTAACAACAAATCATTCTACAATATTCAATTACCTCTGGGTTTCGATTATGGTGGTCCACTCTTCTTTGCACACTACTCTTTCTTAGGTCTCGACCCCCGAAACCTAAGCGATCAGTACGCCAACTATTGGAATCAGAACTTAGCTCATACGCAAATTAACCGAGCACACTGTATTGCAAACCCAAGGGGATACGAAGGCTACTCGGTTGACTGTTGGGGCTTGAGCGCAAGCGATATTCAAAATGGCTACACCGCCAGCTCTCCCACCAATGATAGAGGGGTAATTGCTCCAACAGCTGCCCTTTCATCGTTTCCGTACACCCCAAACGAAAGTATGCAGGCATTGCGGTTTTTTTACTACACTATGGGCGATAAAATATGGGGCGACTACGGATTTAATGATTCATTTAACCTGTCTACACTCTGGTTCGCCGACTCGTATCTAGCGATCGACCAGGGACCAATTATCTGTATGATAGAAAACCATCGTACCGGTTTTCTATGGAATACTTTTATGGCTAATGAAGATGTTCAAAATGGGCTTGAAACCCTTGGGTTCTCATATCAATAGACCCAAGTAACCTATTAGTTTCAGTAAGAATGTTGTAAAATTTCAAAGGTATCCTGTGCGCTGAAAAAACTTAAAAAAAAATAGACTTATGAAAATCAATAAGGTTTTACTTCTCATAATCCTGGCTCTTACAGCATGCCAACAGCCTAAGCAACTGGCTTTTGAGTCAAACGGAAGAGTTGAATATCCGTTAACAGTTCAGGAGGAGGCCATGCTCGACTCCATTCAGCAAATAACCTTTCTGTTCTTCCTAAACGAGCATCATCCGGAGTGGGGTATTATAAAAGACCGTGCTGCCGACTGGGCACCATCAAGCATCGCCGCATCAGGTTTTGGAATACCAAGTTTTGCCGTTGGGGTTGAAAGGAATTGGATAACCCGTAAGCAGGCTGCTGATATAACCCTTAGGATGCTTAACTTCTACAAAAACTCAGAACAAAGTGCCGATACTGCTGCTGCTGGCTACAAGGGATTTTACTACCATTTTCACAGAATGAACTCCGGTACACGTGAATGGGACTGCGAACTCTCATCGGTAGATACTGGTCTGCTTATGATGGGGATTATTTTTGCCCGCAACTACTACAATTCTGATGATGAGGTTGAGAAAGAAATACGCGAAACCGCCACTTTCCTGCTTAACAGAATAGATTGGGACTTTATGGAAATGCCCAATGAGGGTAAATTTGCCCGAACCATCTCAATGGGCTGGTATCCAGAAACAGGACTGCATAATATGGGGTGGGAAGGGTACAACGAGGCATTATTCCTTTATATTCTAGCAGCTGGCTCGGATATGAAGAATGCAGAGAGAAGCTATGATGCTTGGCTTAAAACGTACAAGTGGCACACCCCATACGAACGGCTATCACATGCTGCGTTCCCTCCGCTTTTTGGACACCAATTCTCTCAGTCCTTTATCGATTTTCGTGGCATTGCCGATTCATACATGAGGGAGAAAGGTATCGATTACTTCGAAAATTCTCGGCGTGCTACTTATGTACAGCAGCAATATGCCATTGATAACCCTCATGGTTGGGATGGTTACAGTTCCCTTTGCTGGGGGGTAACTGCTAGCGATGGACCTACTGAAGAGTATAATTTTAATGATAAGCAGTTTTTGGGGTACGCCGGACGTGGAACAAGTGGACCCAACTACAACTACTTTGATGACGGAACCATTGCTCCCTATGCTTCGCTTTCGTCGCTTCCGTTTGCTCCTGAGATTGTTCTCCCCACCATAAAGTCGATTATTGATATAAACGGCCATAAGATTTGGGGAAAATATGGATTTTATGATGCATTCAACCAAACAGCTAACTGGGTAAACGACGATTTTGTTGGCATTGCTCAAGGCCCAATGCTAATAATGATAGAGAATTTCAGAACAGGGCTAGTTTGGGATTACGTAATGAAAGATCCAATTATCCAGAAAGGGTTAAACAGGCTTGGATATGAGCATTTAGAGTAACCCAAAATTCGTATTTTTAAAATTTCAACAATGAGCAGTATTCGTTTCAGGATAGTTGTAATTACAGTTTTTTTGCTTTTACCCATCAAATTTACCTTTGCTCAAAGCATCCAACTCGATGGTTTTGAGACCAAGGGGGGTTGGGAATTTATCAAGTCCGATGGCGTTGATTTAAGATTAGCGAGCAAAAAAGGAATTGAAGGGCAGGCAGTCCAGCTCGATTACGATTTTACTAAGGGAACGGGTTATGGGGGTATTCAAAAATGGTTTGCAATCGACTTGCCCGAAAACTACGAGTTCACATTCTGGATTAAGGCTGAATCGCCCGCAAATAATTTTGAAATCAAGTTTATTGATAGCTCAGGCGATAACGTTTGGTGGGTAAACAATCGGAATTACGATTTTCCACAAGAGTGGACTAAAATCAGAATAAAGAAAAGGCACATCAGCTTTGCCTGGGGACCGACTGAAAGTAGAGAATTAAAACGTGTGGATCGTATTGAGTTTACTGTTGCCTCATTTGTTGGAGGGAAAGGCACCGTTTGGATTGACGATTTAAGGTTTGAGCCCCTTAAACCCGAAACAGAATCTTATCCTTTGCCATTGATTAACCCATCATCGACTTTCAAAAAATGCAACGCCGATAAAATGTTGGATGGTGACAGCGAAACGTTCTGGCTTAGCCAGGGTGTAACAGATCAGAGCCTGCTTTTTGACTTCACAACTCGCAGGGAGTTTGGCGGTTTGCAAATAAATTGGTTTAGCGACCATCAAGCCAAAAGTTTCGAAATTCATCTATCTAACGATGCTGAGAAGTGGGAAAAAGTATATTCGGTTGGATCGAACTTGAGCAATATTAGCTTCATCAGGCTTCCCGAAGCAGAAGCAAAGTACCTGAGAATTAAACTTATAGAAGGCGCTAATACTGATGGGTTTGGAATAAAAGAAATTAAATTTCTTGATATAAAAAGTTCATTAACGCTGAATGATTTTTTAATTTATAGCTCCAAAAACTCCTCCCCCGGCAACTTTCCTCGTTATTTCTCTCAGCAAGCATCGTACTGGACAGTAACTGGTGTAAACAACGATGTAAAGGAGGCCCTCATTAACGAGGATGGGATGGTTGAGGTGGACAAGAACTTGTTCTCCATTGAACCCATGATAAAGATTGGGGACTCACTTTACAACTGGCACAACGTCGAATCATCGCAATCCATGAGTTTCCCAGAGGAAAACGGGGAATTAAACTTCACCCCATCCGTTTCGTGGAGTATGAAAGATTTGAGTTTTACCACCGGAATCTCAGCAAACGGAGAGGCAAATATAAGTTCCAAGCTAAACATAGGGTACTACTTCAAAAACACCTCCAATCGGGCTAAGAAGTTTGAGTTTTACTTACTAATTTGTCCCTATCAGGTTAATCCTTACTATCAGTTCTTGAATTTGGCCGGAGGGGCAGCCAAAATTTCCACAATTGATGAAATTGAGGCAGGGAAAACAATTAGGGTGGATGAAAAAGAGATTGTATCCCTAAAAGAATACGAGTCATTCCATGCCAGCGGTTTTGATAATGGAAACATTGTTGACCTGCTTCAAAACGGCATTTTATCTCCATTAAAAAATGTAACAGATACAAAAGGATTGGCAAGCGGTGTGATAAAATATTCAATTAGCCTAGAACCGGGTGAGTCGACCGAATTCTTTGTTGTAGTTCCTTTTTATAAGAATTTGGGGGCAAGCACTCAACTAACAAACCAGCAAGTGGCCAAGGAATTTGATGAGGCCAATAGATTTTGGGAGGCGAAGGTTAACCATATTCGTTTCAACCTACCCGAGTCGGCCAACAGAATTGTAAACACCTACAAATCGAACCTCTACTACATCCTGGTTAACAGGGATAAGGCAGGTATCCAACCCGGCTCTCGCTCATACGAGCGCAGCTGGATACGCGATGGCTCGCTAACCTCATCGGCTCTCTTAAAATCGGGCATTGTGGAAGAGGTAAAGGATTTTATCGATTGGTATGCAAGTCATCAGTTTGAGAACGGCAAAGTACCCTGCGTGGTCGATTTCAGGGGTCCTGACCCAGTTCCTGAACACGACAGCCACGGTCAGCTAATCTACCTTATTCGCGAATACTTCAATTTCACCAAGGATACAGCCTTTTTACAATCGAAAAACGAGAATGTACTTAATGCTGTTCGTTACATTGAATCGTTAATTGCACAGCGATCAACCAATCATTACAGATATGGTAACGATAGCATCAGAGCATACTACGGGTTAGTGCCTGAGTCCATTAGCCATGAGGGCTACTCCGAAAAACCCATGCACTCGTATTGGGACAATTTCTTCATTATGAAAGGGTTGAAAGACGCTGCTGAAATTCAGGAAATTCTTGGCGAAAACGAGGCATACAAGAGAATAGCTGAAATACGAGACAGTTTCAGAGTGAACCTGTACAGCTCAATACAGCTGGCAATGAAAACGAGAGGAATAGATTATATCCCAGGTTGCGTTGAACTTGGCGACTTTGATGCCACATCAACCACCATTGCCCTTACCCCCTGCAATGAGTACAATAATCTTCCAAAACCTCAGGTTTACAACACATTTAACCAGTACTACGAATTTTTTAAGGACAGGAGGGACGGAAAAAGGGAGTGGGTAAACTATACACCCTACGAGGTTCGTCTAATTGGTTCGTTTATCTTTCTTGATCAACCCCAAAGAGCACATGAACTAATAGAGTATTTTCTTGACGACCGAAGGCCACAGGGCTGGTATCATTGGGCTGAGGTGGTTTGGAACGATTACAGAACACCCCGTTTTATTGGCGATATGCCCCACACCTGGGTTGGCAGCGATTTTATAAATGCCATTCGATCGATGTTTGTTTACGAAAATGAGTATAACGAAACCCTGGTACTGGCAGCTGCTCTTTATCAGGATTGGATTGATGCACCCACAGGAATGTCAATAGAGAAACTACCAACATACTACGGAGATATCTCATACTCAGTAAAAAAAGAGAAAAACAGGTACACCTTTAGCATTTATGGAGATGTAAATTTACCAGAAAATGGGATTATAATTAAAAATTTTAATGGGTCGAATTTACCATCCAGTGTTAACATCAACGGAGCTGAAAGCAGCGAATTTAGCAAGAATGAGATTGCAGTAAAAGAATTTCCGGCAAACGTGGTGATATACTACTAACCAATTTTGGAGATCCCATTATGAACGCACAGGAAACAATCGTAAAGCACAAAACTAGTAAAGAGGATAAAATTGGTTTCTCGCAGCTCGCTGCCTATGGAGCCGGAGGGATTATTCCCATTGCTCTCTTTAATGTAGCAGGAATGCTGGTTGGATTAATGGGAAACATCAGCTTAGGGTTAAACGCCTTTTGGCTTGGAGTAATTCTGATAATTCCGCGTTTGTGGGATGCCGTTTCCGATCCTCTAATTGGTCATATCTCCGATAATACCCGAACCCGATGGGGACGTAGACGCCCATTTCTGCTAATTGGAGGTATTCTTGTTGCAGTAACTTTCGTACTCATGTGGTGGATTCCAAAGGGAGATATGGTGCGACTATGGTTTCCCTCCGACGCTGGTTTTCAATGGTTTCAACTTTCGTACATCCTTTTTACTCTACTTCTGTTTTACACCGCCTGCACCATATTCGAGATTCCCCATGGGGCACTAGGAATGGAGATGACCACCGACTCCCATGAGCGTACGAGACTTTTTAGTGCGAAGAGCTTTGTGGGCAACCTCTTTGCCATGAGTACTCCCTGGCTTTTTGCCCTTGCCAGCATGGAAATTTTTAAGGGGCCAGGAGGCAACGAAGCCGATGGGATGCGTTACGTTTCGATTATGGTTGCCGCCATTATTATTCCCCTCTCCTTTTGGTGGACCTACAAGCTTCGTGAACCCGGGTTTGTAAGGGTGTCGAAGCAAGAAAAGACCCCCTTTTGGAAAGACATGAAGAACACAGCCAGCAACAAGAATTTTATCTTCCTAACTCTGACCATTTTTACGTTGGCCATGGGTTTCAACTTTGTAAACCTACTGGGTTCATATATTCCCATATTCTATATATTTGGCGGCGATAAAGTGGCAGGTGCCTACCTGCTTGGCATTAACGGAACCGTTTGGGCAATCACAGGATTACTAGCCGTTTTTCCGCTTAACTGGATAAGCCCAAAGCTTGGAAAAAGGAGTACCCTGGTTCTTGCCATACTCCTCATGTCGTCGGCACAACTTTCAAAAATTGTATGTTACAACCCATCGTATCCCTATTTAATTATTATCCCAACAATCCTGCTTTCGGCGGGTATGCTTTTCTTTTTTACCCTTGGCTCCTCGATGGTTGGTGATATTTGCGATGAGGACGATTTAAAAACGGGTTATCGTACCGAGGGGAGCTTTTATTCCGTATTCTGGTGGTTTATAAAAATGGGAACCGCCCTGGCAAGCTTTGTTGCGGGAGCACTCATTGTTTTTACCATGTTTGATCAAACACAGGTTACCAAGGTTGACGATATTCAAGGGAGTATAAAGGAAATGCGCAGTAAGGTTCAATCCTGGCAAAACGAAAGCACCTTAATCCCTGATAATAGCGACACCTATAGCTGGATTAACTCGCAGCATTCCGATGCACTTGAGGAGTCAAAGGGTTATCTGACCTATCTCAAAAAAGAATCGGAGAAATGGGAAAAACTTGAAATAAAAAATCTATCTGAATTACAGGGAGAAAAGAGAGCCATTTTAACCAATGCAGCTACGATTACAGAATCCACTGTAAAAAGTTTAGAAGGATTAAAGTTCAAGTTGCCCAATCTAAAATCAACTACCGATTCTTTGCAAATAGATGTTTTAGATAAAAAGATTGTCTCCTTAGCACTGCAAACAAAGCTAGTAAAGGCTAGGGTATACGCATTTGAACTACTGATGCATTTGGAAACAAAATCGCTTGAAACCAAAAAGAGCAAAGAGCACTACGATGAGCTAATGGAGAACATTGAATGGGTTAATAGCAAGCTTGCCAGCATTGATGCTTCTGAACCTTTATCTGCTGTTGACCAAAGCCTTAGTGAGATTGAGGATAAGATTGTAGTTCTCAAAAAGCAAAGTCCATATACTCTGCTAAGAATGCGTATTGTGGAAATTGGACTGCCTCTGTTTCTCTGTATATTTTCGCTTTTCTTTATCCTGAGGTACACCCTTACCGAAAAGCGATCGCTGGAGATTAAGGAATTACTGAAACAAAGAAATTTGGAGCGCGACAGTATGAATTAAAAAGAATTCATCCTATAAAGCCATAAAAAAATACGAAATATGTCATTTATCATTAAAGAAGATTATTTCTACCTCAACAACCGTAAGGTGTTTCTTAACTCTGGAGAGATTCAATACTTCAGAATCAAACGGGAGCTTTGGGAGAAGCATATAGTTGCTGCAAAGGAAGCTGGACTAAACACCATTAGCACATACGTTCCCTGGACTTGGCACGAAGCAGATGAAGGAGTATTTGATTTTGACGGAACAACCTGCCCCGAAAAGGATTTGAACGGCTGGCTGCAACTTTGCCAAAGCCATGGATTGAAATGCATAGTAAAAC
This sequence comes from Bacteroidales bacterium, assembly GCA_028708425.1. Taxonomy (GTDB): domain Bacteria; phylum Bacteroidota; class Bacteroidia; order Bacteroidales; family Tenuifilaceae; genus Perlabentimonas. The sequence continues at coordinate 75,854 of JAQVYY010000004.1, read as the reverse complement.
CTGGTCCTTTTATCCTGGCCGAGTTTCGGGGTGCTGGCTTACCCGACTGGTTTATGGAAAAATACGAGGACAAGGTAAAGATGCGTAACCGCAAGAGCGAAAAGGTAATGAGCGATGGGGTAAATTTATTCAACCCTATCTATCTGGAAAAGGTTGGGCTTTGGTACGATAATATTATGCCATTGATAAGTAGCCTCCAGTTATCAAAGGGTGGACCTATAATCATGATGCAACTCTGCAACGAGATAGGCGTATTCTCGTGGCTTGCCCATCAGGCAGACTATGGCGATGGGGTTAAGAACCGATTTATATCCTACCTAAAAACCAAGTATGGTTCAATTCAGGAGATCAACAAGCTTTGGAACCAGAACTACAATGATTTTACCGACTTGGAGCTTCCCCCCGACGGTCATACTCCCTACCAATCGAGTGGCGACAGGAGTAGCGACTACGAATGGCACTGCTTCTGGCGCACATACTATGGCGATTACCTGCGAATGCTTTTCGAAATGGTAAGGAAAAGAGGCGTTACCGTTCCGTTGTTCCACAATCTCCCAGGATGGATTTATGGCCACGGTTACGATTTCCCCCTTAACATAACCATGTACGAAGATCTTTACGGTGAAAAAAGCGAGATAATTTTTGGAATTGACCATATCCCCGAGTTTGTTTCGTACCGAAACATGCACGACGATAGGGCAATCAACGATATCACCCGAGCAATGCAGGGTAAGAAGCCTCTTTTTGCCGCCGAATTTCAAAGTGGTTCGCGTGAGTACCACGTGGTTCCAAATCCTAAAGAGATGGAACTATTCTACAAGGCCAGCATCGCAAACGGGCTAACGGGTTGGAACTACTACATGTTTTCGCAGGGTAAAAACCCTCCTCGCAAGGGCTACTCTGGCGATACATTCTACTGGTTTACCCCCCTAACAGCCGATGGTGAGCGCACAAGCGCCTTCCCTTTGGTTAAAAAGATGAGTAAACTTGTTAACACTTCTGAGGATCTAATCCTTAATGCCAAGCGAAAGGCCGAGGTGTGCGTTCTTTTCTACCCCCCCTACTACGCAACCGAACTTGAAAGACCCGAGGTGGGTGCTAGCAATCTACAATTTGTGCCTGCAACCATTCGCCGACCAGCATATTTCGATGGACTGATTAAAGTGCTTCAGTTGCTAAATATTGATTACGATATGGCCGACTTAACCCGAACCAACGGAGATGAGCTTAATAAATACGAGCAAGTTTGGGTTTTTAGCACTGATGAGATGAATGCAAACGACCAGCAAACTGTTATTGATTACGTAAAGTTGGGCGGAAGTGCTATTCTGTTCCCGAACCTTCCGCATAGGGAAATGAATCAGAATCCCTGCAATATTATTCGAAATGCCCTACAGGTTACTCCCACAGGTCATGAGATAATTGACTCTCCACTAATAGATATCCTTGGCTTTAAGGATGTTAAATGCGCAAATCCGCAGATGGTTTATTCCGACGAGTCGCTTGCCGATGCAGAGATAATTGCCCGAACCCTAAAGGGCATAGCCTGTGGCTTTGAGAAAAAATTGGGCAAAGGCAAAGTTCTTCATATCGGTACCTGGTTGGGTTTCGACACCGAAGGGCATAAACCAGTTTATGAGGCAATACTAAAAAGGCTTGGCGGTAAGCTGAGGCAAACATCAACCACTAACAACAACATTGCCGTAAGGCAAAGGTTTACCAACGACAAGAGAGCCATCGTTTTTATTGGCAACTACTTCAACGAAGATCAGCTTGGTAAGATTAGCTATACGCATCCTGCAACGGGTGATTTAATTTCTATTCCGTATAGTGGTGATGAAATGCTATGGCCTGCACTTTATGCAGTTTTAAGTCCTATTTGTATGGAACTTGCAAAGGGAATCAGCATTCTTCACTCCACTTCCGATATTCTTGGAATTGATGTAGACAATGACCAGGTGCAGCTAACCATACAAGGCAATCGCGACCTTAAAGGGGAAATGGTACTTGAGGGGGTCAACGTTTCACTAATAAAGTTTGCTTTAATTGATAATATCGGCGTTTCGCTTAGCTATATCTCTAACCGACTTATTCTAAATTACGGCCATAAACACAATCAGGAATTAACGCTAACGCTAAAAATTGAGTAAATGCAAATTCAAAATTCCATAGGCTTATCCATTAGTTTTTTAAACAGCGGATTGATTAGAAGCATTGAGGTTGACCCCATTAGGATTAGTGCCAAAGTTGCTTCGGTATTCTCAAAATTTGGTGCAAATATCTACCTAAGGAAAAAATCTTCTACAATCGATTTTACAGCGCTAACTGGTCCTCAAAGCAATAGTAAGTTTACCCTTAAAGGTGATAAATATCTTGCAAAGGGAGAATGGTCCGGACTTCAGTACACCTGTTCATTAAATCTGTCGCCAACAAGTTTTAGCTGGCAATGGAGCATTGAGATAACCAATAAATCCGATGAGGAGGTCGAACTCGACCTAATTTATGTTCAGGATGTTGGGCTAAAAACCCTGAGTAACGATTTGGTAAACGAATACTACATTAGCCAGTACATTGAAAGGCTTATTCTTAATCATAATAGCTACGGCCCGGTTGTTGTTTGCCGCCAGAATTTGAAAGAGTCCAATGCTCATCCATGTCTAATTATTGCTTGCCCCAACGGGGCAAAAACCGCCAGTACCGATGGGATGCAATTATACGGAAAAACATTCCGCGAAACGGGAATTCCCGAAGGATTGCTGGCCAATGAACTAGGAGGTGAGTATGCAGGAGAATCATCGATTGTTGCCATTCAAGAAAAACCCTTCAAATTGGGCTCGGGTTGCGAACATCGAAGTAGTTTTGTTGCCAGCTACACTCCAAATCATAGCAAGGCAACCTCAGCCGACGATTTAAAAACTCTTCCCAAAATATTTTCCGAATTTGAAGGAAATCAGCCCGAAAGTAATCCAGACCAAAACTGGCTAAGTCCCATAAAAAACCTTTTCAATGCATCCAAGTTTTTACCCGTTGATAATTTAAACGATAAGGAGTTAACACAATTCTTTGGTTCAGAGCGACGACACGCAGAGAAGTCCGGTACCGACCTACTCTCCTTCTTCAGCAACAATAATCATATCGTGTTGCGCAGAAAGGAAGTCTTGGTTGATCGCCCGCACGGCCACATTATGCAGGCAAACCTAAAGCTTACGCCCAGCGAAAATACAATGTCAACCAATACCTTTGCATACGGTGTTTTCAACTCGCACTTAACTCAGGGCAATACCAATTTCAACATCTTTCTATCGGTGTGCTCCAGCCAGTTTAACACAGCAACAGAAACGGGCCAACGCATTTTTGTTAATATAAAAGGACAATACTATCTGCTTGGAGTGCCCTCGGCATTTGAGATGGGATTTAACCTTTGCCGTTGGATATATAAGTCTGGCGACCATATTTTTCAGGTTCGTACATGGACATCCCCAACATCACCACAGGTTAATATCGACTTTAAGGTACTTAACGGGGATAATACGGACATACTAATTACCCATCATCTCGATGAGCTAAACGGTTGGAGGATTAAACCTGGTTCTTCATATAGCGAATTCATTGCTAAGCCAAAGGTTGATAGTATGATTGCGGGTAAATTCCCCAATGCCCAATTCAAAATTGCTATCCAAAGTAACAAGGCTGATTTTAAACCCTATTACGATATTGAGCAATGTGGACTCTTTACCCTCGAGATTAAGAAAACCTCCGAATTTTGCATGAGTTTCCTTGGTGAGGTGTGTACACCTGCTAATCTTACCACAATTAGCAGTTCCGATAATCAGTGGCAATCCGATTGTAATGAGGCACTTTTATTATGGAAGAATCTTAGTTTAAGCCTCGATTTACAAGGCAAACAAGATGATGTGGCTGCCTTTAGAGAGATTATTCCCTGGTTTGGGCTAAATGCACTTATCCACTACCTAACACCATACGGCCTCGAGCAGTTTGGTGGCGCAGCCTGGGGCACTCGCGATGTTTCGCAAGGGCCAATAGACCTGCTATTGAGTCTTGAAAAGCATGAAGAGGCTAAACAGGTTTTACGCATAATCTTCTCAAACCAAAACCCCGATGGAGGCTGGCCACAGTGGTGGATGTTCGATAGCTACACTAACATTCGAGCGAATGAAGCCCACGGCGATATTGCCTATTGGTGTTTACTGGGACTTTGTAGCTATATTAAAACTTCAGGCGATTTTGATATTCTAAACGAGGAACTTCCATACTTCTCAGAAAATGGTAAATCGTCCTCAGAAAAAACTCCTCTTGCCGAGCATGTTGACAGGTTGATTAAAATGATCATTGAATCATTCATACCCGGAACAGCATTAGTCCCATTTGGTGGAGGCGATTGGAACGATTCGCTTCAACCCGTTAACGAGGAGTTGGCGCACAAACTTATTTCGAGTTGGACTGTGGAGATGAACTTTCAAGCATTTATGCAGGTTCAACATGTTTATGAACTAACCGAAAAAACAGAAAAGGCTAAGGAACTAAAGGATATCTGCAACAGAATAAAATCCGATTTCAATAAGCATCTAATTAAAAATGGTGTGGTAGCAGGATACGGCGTAGTAGAAAGTGATAATGAAATAAGCGTGCTTCTGCATCCAAGCGATAAAAAAACCAATATTAGCTACAGCGTTTTACCCATGAACCGTGGCATTATTAGTGGAATATTCAACAAGGAGCAGGCAGATGCTCATCAAAATTTAGTAGAAAAACATCTGAAGGGACCCGATGGGGTTCGGCTTATGAATCGCCCAATTAAGTACAAGGGTGGAGTTCCAGAAATTTTTCAAAGGGCCGAGACTAGCACCTTCTTTGGTCGCGAAATAGGATTAATGTATGTGCACGAGCACATTCGGTATGCCGAATCGCTTGCCATTATGGGAAAAGGCGAAGCATTTATTAAAGCTCTGCGACAAGCAATTCCCGTTGACTATAACACTATCGTTCCCTGCAGCGATGCTAGGCAATCGAATTGCTACTACAGCAGCTCCGATGTGGTTTTCAAAAGCCGATACGATGCCGATGAACGATACGATGAGGTAAAAAAAGGAAACCTTACCGTTAGGGGTGGTTGGCGGGTTTACTCCAGTGGACCAGGAATTTATATTGGGCTTATAATATCAAGGCTTATTGGGTTACGGGTTGAATATGGCAACATCATTATTGACCCCGTTTTACCAAAATCGTTTGATGGCTTCGCAGCTCAAATAAAGTTTCTTGGCAAATATTTAAATCTTACCTACAATGTAAAGAGAAATGAGCACAGCCCAAACTCAATATTAATTAACGGTAAGGACATTAGGTTCGAATTAGAGGATAACCTGTATAGGCAAGGTGGTGCAGTTATCTCTAGGGATGTATTTGTAAGCCAGTTAAGCAGGGCTACCAATGAGATAGTAATAAATATTTAACGAGTGAGGCATGCTTAAATCAATCTATTGATTTGTAACCTAAATTTATTTCAGTATGATAAAAAGATTTTACGCTATACTCCTACTTCTCCTTGTAACTATTACAAGTTTTGGTCAACCGTTTATCAACGATATTAACCGTTTTAAGGAGATTGACAAGGAAAATCCTCCACACCAAAACGCCATTCTCTTCATTGGCAGTTCCTCCTTTACCATGTGGCATGATGTTCAGGAGCAATTTCCGGAATACACAATTACCAACAGAGGATTTGGCGGATCAACCCTTGATGATCAGATTAGGTATTTTGAGGATGTGGTTCTCCCACACAACCCAAAACAAATAGTAATTTACTGTGGCGAAAATGATTTTGCATCGAGCGATACCATCGCTGTAAGCCTTGTAGTTCAGCGTTTTGTGAAACTTTACGACTTAATCACCATCAGTTTTCCTGATGTAAAAATCTCATACGTCTCTATGAAGCCAAGTCCATCACGATGGCATTTGGCCAAAAAGCTCATGGCAGGTAACAAGGGCATTCAAGAGTTTCTGGAATCAAAACCCAACTCCAGCTATATTAACATTTGGCATGCAATGCTCAATGATTCGGGATTGCCCAACCAATCCATTTTCCTTGATGATATGCTACACATAAATGCGAAAGGATACAAAATCTGGCAAAGGGCTATTCAGCCCTATCTCACACCCTAGCGAGAATACCTTGCGAAGATTAGAAATTGTACTCAATAAACATCTATTACCTTACTCCCGATTTGTGTTGTAACAAGAGTGTGGTACGAGTGTATCACTATTGTCCAGATTAACCCGCATTATTCATCAAATTTACTAAAGATGCGTGTAAATGCTGGCTACCCCACCTAGTGGAACCCAATTTTGGGTAACAAAATTGGTTGTGATGCTTAGTCGTTGTTGGAAGCTTCAAAAAATTTGGATGAATAATTTGATTAAATTGGTGCAACAGCTAAATACAAATGAATAATTGGTAAATTTGTCAAGATTGTAAGCCATTTATGGTATTTCAAATTTAAAAACTAATCATATGAAACATTCATGTTAACAACGTTAACACACAGGAGAATGACTACTCCATGGATGTTCCATGTGTTCCTTTGAAAATAAATAAATAAACACATGAAACAGATAGTAAGCATAATGCTAGTAACCCTTTTAGCCAGCTGCGGAACAGGAAACAAGGCAAAAGATGCAGATAAAAATAGTATCCGAAAAAAGTGGGAGCTAAGCGTTCTCGATGGTGAGCAAATAACCTTAACCCCTGCTATTTACATAGACTTAACTGAGGACAACAGGGTAAGTGGTTTTATTGGTTGTAATCGCTTAATAGGTAGTTATGCTATTGAAAACGAAAATCAACTTAAATTTAGCCAGCTGGGAACTACCCTTATGGCTTGTCCAGAATCGGAAATGGCACTGGAAAACCAAGTCTTAGAAGTGCTTGAAAAAGCCAACAACTTCAGAGTAGATAGTGGAAAGCTAGTCCTTAACGTAGGGCAAACCCCATTAGCTACATTTTACGAAATGCGCGATAACGAAATTGCAAACAAATACTGGAAACTTATTGAATTAGATGGTAATGCTGTACAAATGGCAGAAAATCAGGAAAGAGAGCAGTATTTTACACTCAGAAATGATGGTAGTATTTCGGGGTTTGCAGGCTGTAACCATTTCAACGGACAGTACAAGCTAACCGAAGAAAACGGTATTTCAATTGACGATAATTTAGCCGTTACTTTAATGATTTGCCCCGATGTTGATGTAGATGAAAGCGCTTTCCTGCAAGTATTCAGCCTGGTTGATAATTACACCATTAATGGCGATACTTTAAGGCTTTGCGTTGGCACGAATACGCCTTTAGCGATTTTTGAAGCGGTTTACTTTTAGCCGTCATAACCTACAATAAAGTGCTATAGGTTAACTGTATACTATACACCATGGCAGAACGACATTCCCTACTTTTGTAAAGAATCTATATATGTTTGGTAGATGTTGAAATTAGAAAAAATATTAAAATAATTGCAAAGTTTGTTATCATTCACTAACATTGTATGGAAACCCATTAATAGTCAATATTTGTCTCATTAAAACTCTGAACAAATCAATTTATTAACGTTTTTAGAAAGTTTGATGAGCATTGGATTTAGCTTTATACCGCTCCTGTAATGTTCTTAATCAGGCTTAACTATTAAAGGGAACACACCGGTAGTATGCTAGCTACACAATAGGCAGTAGCTCCGCATAACTATTACGCTTAACTAATTGGGTAACAAATAATTATTAACTAAATCTGCTACTATGTTTTGTAATCAGTGTCAGGAAACGGCCAAAAACACGGGCTGTACAATTAAGGGGGTTTGCGGTAAAACCGGACAAACTTCAAACATTCAGGATTTGTTAATGTTTGCTTGTCAAGGGCTTTCGTATGCAACAATAGAGGCCCGAAAGCAAGGAATTGACACAAATGCTGAGAGCAAGCACATTACCAATTGTTTGTTTATGACCATCACCAACGCAAATTTTGATGATGAGTCGTTAATGCAAGCAATTAGAGACTGTAATGATTTTCGCGATAAGCTAAAATCAAAAATAAAAATCACAGAAACTCATCCATCAATTAGCTGGTCGGGCAAAACCGACGATGAATTTCACGAAAAAGCCAAAAAGGTAGGAACGCTTACCTACGACAGTAACGAAGATATTCGCGGACTAAAACAGTACGTATTGTTTGGAATTAAAGGAATGGCAGCCTATGCTGAGCATGCATTTAACATAGGTTTCGAAGAGCAAGAAATTTACAACTTTATGGAAGAGAGTTTGGTGATGATAACCAAACCTATTGAGCTGCAAGATGCCCTAAACTGGGTAGTTAGTACAGGCGAACACGGAGTAAAAGTGATGGCTTTGCTCGATAAAGCTAATACTGAGACCTTTGGAAATCCAGAGATAACAAAAGTTAATATTGGTGTGGGAAAAAACCCTGGAATACTAATTAGCGGTCACGATTTAAAAGACCTTGAGCAGCTCCTAATTCAAACAGAGGGTAAAGGAATTGATATATACACACACTCCGAGATGCTACCAGCCAACGCTTACCCAAATCTTAAAAAGTATAAACATTTAGTGGGTAATTATGGTAATGCATGGCATCGTCAGCTAGAAGAGTTCGAGTCTTTTAATGGCCCTGTTCTGTTTACCACCAACTGCCTAGTTCCACCACGTAAAGCTACCACCTACAACGATAGAATATTTACAACAGGAGCAACAGGAATGCCAGGTTGGAAAAAGATTGAGAAGACTCTACCCAATGGGCATAAAGATTTTTCTGAAATTATTGAGATGGCAAAAACATGTCAGCCACCTACAGAAATTGAGAACGGAGAAATTACCATTGGATTTGCTCACAATCAGGTTTTAGCGCTTGCCGATAAAATTCTTGATGCCGTAAATTCAGGCGCCATTAAAAAAATGGTGGTGATGTCGGGCTGCGATGCGCGTCAAAAAACACGTGAATATTATACCGAATTTGCTAAACAATTACCCCAAAATACCGTTATACTCACATCGGGTTGCGCTAAATATCGATACAATAAATTAGAGCTAGGCGATATTAATGGCATACCTAGAGTTTTAGACGCAGGGCAGTGTAACGACAGCTACTCGTGGGCAGTTGTGGCTTTAAAACTAAAAGAGGTTCTTAATTTAGATGATATTAACAAGCTACCTATTGTTTTCAATATCGCTTGGTACGAACAAAAAGCAATAATTGTCCATCTTGCGCTACTATATTTAGGAATTAAAAATACTCATGTAGGGCCAACATTGCCTGCATGGTTAACGCCTAATCTGTTAAAAACTGTTCAAGAACTCTTCGGAGTTCAAACCATAAAAACAGTGGAAGAAGACATGAAAATTTTCGAACTAACCTAAAAAAGAGAATTATGAAAGATGATGAAATTATTTGCAACTGCATGCAAGTGGACAGAGGTACAATTGTTGAGGCCATTAAAGCTAAAGGCTTAAAAACTGTTGAAGAAGTTGGCGACGAAACAGAAGCTGGCACAGGATGCGGAGCATGCCAAGACGATATTCAAGAAATTCTTGATGAGATTAATGGCTAGTAAGGCTTGCATCTAACATGCATTTAACCCGCATTACTCATCAAATTTGTTAAAGATGAATGCTTATGCGGGTTACCCCGACCTAGTTGAGCCCAATTTTGGGTAACAAAATTGGTTGTGAAACTTAGTCGCTGTCGGAGACAGCAATTATTCGTATGAATAATTGGGGTTAACATTGGGGGTTTTGGTGGTTACCCGAGATTAGATTCTTGTAGCAAAATGAGTTTTATTTTGATAGTAAGGTAGCATCAAAACCCTCAACGTTTTATAACGGTTACCACAATAAAGCAGAACTTCTCTCCCTCTTTATTTATACGATTTACCCTTAATAAGCCTTTGAATAGAAACCTGAAAATCAATCGTTCAAAGCGTTGTGCAGCTCACCCCTAAGGTTTTGGAAGTATTCTGAACCAATATCTCGCAAATGCTTTTTGATATAAATACTTACCTTTGCCTTTATATCAACCGGCTGGTTTCCCAGCACAATAACCCGCATTATTCATCAACTTTGTTAAGGATGAATGCATATACGGGTTACCCCCACCTAGTTGAGCCCAATTTTGGGTAACAAAAATGGTTGCGAAACTTAGTCGCTGTCGGAGACAGCAATTATTCGGATGAATAATTGGGGATAATGCTATCGCCTAGCATAGGCAGCATAGCGCAATAAACTATAAGCCTCTGTTTTTCGAGAGTGCTGTAAGCCCCGAAGCATGGCACACGAATAGCGTAAAGTATAAATCATTCTAAGCACACTGAATGTTGCAAACTCAAATTAGATAGATTATATTTGTATGGCTAGCTACTGGATAAATCGGTTGAAGGTGTGCCACCCATTTCGGTTCAAGTTGTGCCACCCATTTCGGTCGAAGTAGTGCTACTTATAAAAGATTATTTTACAATTACTATTTCATTTCACTTAAATAAAACTAACCATGAAAAAACTTTTTACTCTCACGCTTCTTGTGCTTGCTGGCTTTTTAGCTCAGGCACAATTTTCTACTCCCGGTACTGGTGTGAATTGGAATCTTGATTCGCTGGTAAACAATTCGGAGGGTGCCGTAATATGGAATGATGACCACTACGAGGTAACCACAACGCTAACCATATTACCTGCCGACTCTATAACTATTTTTGACGATGTTACCGTGCTTTTTCATGAGCTGGCCGGTATAGAATCCGAGGGTACTTTGCTTATTGACGCGCCTGTACAAGCCCTATTTACCTCTATTGATACCACCGCTACAACCAACAGGTGGAGGGGTTTTAAGCTATTATCCGATCATGTAACCCACATCAAAAATGCTAAATTCGCTTTCGGTGGAGGTGTCCGAGTGCAATCAGGCACCTTTACTATTGATGGTAGTACATTCTATAAGAATTTTTACAAATCGGGTTCTTCTGCTGGGTCGTATACCTCGAGTGCAGCTATCGATATTTCGGGAAATGCCGAAGTAACCAATTGCAATTTCATCCTTAACCAGCGGGGTGCCATTTCATCGGCCTCCAATATGGCGTGCCGTGCCATTATTCGTAATAACTATTTTTTTGGCAATACCACCGAAAACTCAAACCGCCCCCAAATTAATATGGGCCCCTCAGGTGATAGCGACACCACCTACATTGTGGGCAACACCATTATCGGAAATGGAAATACCCGAGTTGGTGGAATTGCCTACTCCTCACTACTGGGTCTTGCTGGAAATGTGGTGATCGACTCCAATATTGTTGACCTAAACCGCTATGGCATTACCCTTACTGGGAGCCCTATTAATGGCGCAATCAGATACAACACGGTAACAAACAACAATATTGAGAACAATCCCGCTGTGGGTGGCAGTGGGCTCAATTTTACAGCCTCCAATGCCGGTGCTAATCAACAGGTAGTGGTTACCGGAAATATTATCAGCGGAAACCTCTGGGGTATTACCATCATTGGCTATCCCCAGGTAAACATGGGCGATTCAGCCGCAGCAACCTTTAACCCTGGTGGTAACGTTTTTTCGGACAACGGAAATGAAGGTGTGCTTTATGATTTATACAACAATGGCCCAGTGAACCAAACGGCCATGTATAACTGCTGGGGCGTGGAAACACAGGATTCTACCAGTATAGAAACCGTTGTTGTTCACATAGTGGATAATCCAGAGCTAGGTAGAGTTGACTTTATGCCCTCCTGTGCTTTTCAAACAACGTTTATAGTTCAAGATGAAGCCGAAACCTTACTTTCTGGCGTTGAAATTGAAATAGAAAATCAGGATGAAGCTCTTACCACCAACGCTAATGGGGTAGCATCAGCCATGCTTCCCCCCAATTCATATAATTTCACGGCTACCCTCGAAGGGTATAGTGTTTACAGCGGAGACTTCACAGTAGCTTATGGTAACAATACAGTAAATATTGTGCTTGAGACGTTGTACACCGTAACTTTTATTATTGAACCATGGGAGAGCGTGATAACCGGTTTAGAAATCGAAATAAACCAAGAAACCCTTGTTCCCAATGAGGATGGTATCGCCACCATTGAACTTCCCAACGGAGAATATCCCTATGTTGTTACCGCCCCTGAATACGATACGGTTGAAAGTACAGTTACCGTGAATGGTGAGGATGTTGAAGAGTTTATCACTATCTCAACAGCCATTCACAATCCCCTGATCTCCACCCTTAGGGTTTATCCCAACCCTGTGGTTGATCGTCTTATTCTTGAGGGTGCTAAAATAGATGCAGCAGAGGTTTACTCAATAACCGGTAAGCTATTACTTCAACTTGAGCAGGTAAACGGATTTATTGATTTGAGTAGCCTAAATAAAGGGGTGTATTTAATTCGGGTTCAATCTCAAGATTTGGAAACAACAATTAGAGTTGTGAAAGAAGAGTAAAGTGTCTTTAGTTTGAAAAGCGAAAAACAAACTATATAATGGCAAGCATTGGTACTGTAAAGTATATTCTACCTAAGCATCTACGGAAATGTGAAAATTTAATGAAAGCGTAAATATTTTGTTAAAAAAGGAGACGATTATGAAAGATGAAATTATTTGCAACTGCATGCAAGTGGACAGAGGTACAATTGTTGAGGCCATTAAAGCTAAAGGCTTAAAAACTGTTGAAGAAGTTGGCGACGAAACAGAAGCTGGCACAGGATGCGGAGCATGCCAAGACGATATTCAAGAAATTCTTGATGAGATTAATGGCTAGTAAGGCTTGCATCTAACATGCATTTAACCCGCATTACTCATCGTTTACAAATTTGATGAGCAATGCGGGTTAATACGTTCTACCCTTTATAAGCCCTTGAATAGAAACCCGAAAATCAATCGTTCAAAGCGTTGTGCAGCTCACCCCTAAGGTTTTGAAAATATTCTGAGCCAATATCTCGCAAATGCTTTTTAATATCAATACCTACCCTTGCCTTTATGGCAACTGGCTGGTTTCCTAGCACAATAATGCTATCGCCTAGCATAAGCGCCTCATCAACATCGTGAGTAACAAACAGTACGGTGCGCTTATCGCCCTGCCAAATCTTAATAAATGAACGGAGTAGGCTCATTTTCAGCTTCACATCAAGCCCCTTTAGGGGCTCGTCCATCAAAATTAAATCTGATGGGTAAGCAAAAGCCCTAGCAATGGAAACTCGCTGGCGCATCCCTCCGCTAAGCTGCCAAGGGTAGTAATTGGCAAACCCATCGAGTTCAACCAGCTTAATAAGGCTATTTGCCACCGCCTCACGCTGACTATGGGTTTGGGATTGGGGTAAAACAAATTCGATATTACCCTGCACGGTTTTCCAAGGCAAAAGTCTCGGGTCCTGAAAAATGTACGATACAACCTTACTAGCAAAACCTTCCAAACTACCTGAGTCGGGTCTTAACAGTCCAGCAATCATATTAAGCAGAGTGGTTTTACCTCCGCCCGAGGGGCCTAGAATACAGGTAATGCTACCCTCCGCAAAATCCAGATTAAAATTGCTAAACAGCAACAAATCGTCAAAACTTTTGCTTAAATCTTTAATTTGTAAACCCATTGCTAATCTCTCCAAACCACTATTCGTTTCTCTGTTAACCTAATAATTCGTTCAAAAACATAGCTTAAAAGCACGGCAATAATAGTCCACGCAATTACCGCATCAACATTTAAAAAGGTTTGCGCCGATTGCATTACGGTACCTATTCCGTATCGCGGCTGACTAAGCACCTCGCCAATTATAATGGCACGCCAACCTATGCCCATTGCACTTGATGCTCCGCTAATTATAAAGGGCATAATAGCAGGCAGATACACCTCCTTAGCAATACGAAACCTGCCAACCTTGTAAATCCAAGCCATTTCAACCAGCTGCTTATCAACGCTCCTAATACCATCAATGGTATTGGTGCAAATAAAAGGGAACATGGTTAGTATGGCAATAAAAACAGGCACAGAGGTGGCGTTAAGCCAAATAAGCGCCAGCAGAATTATGGCAATAACTGGGGTTGAGCGTAACACCACCAGAATGGGCTTTAAAAAAGCGTTGAAATCGGGACTAACTCCCGCTAAAATTCCGAAAACAACCCCAAAAACCAGCGAAATAACAAACCCCAAAACACCTCGCAAAATGGTAGCACCAACAACAAGTAAAAATTGGCTCTCGCCAAAAAGTGCAATGGTTTTTACTAACGTTCGCTCCGGATGCGGCAAAATAAAGTCGGAGTTGAAATACAACGCCAACCCTTTCCACAGAAAGAGCATAAGAGCAACCGCCGCAAGGCTTATAAGTTTATATCTACTGGTAGAAATTTTCATCGGGTAACTTCCCTCCTATTATATCGGGACTCATTTGGTAAAAAATATTTAGGTACGCATTAATCTGTGTACTTATGGTATTTGCCCTAACAAAATGTAGGTTCGACCTCGGAATGGCATTAGCAGCCACCTGAGCATTGGGCAAAATATTGTACTTCACTATAAGGTTTGCCGCGCTATCGGGGTACTGATTTACCCATTGGGTTGAGTACTGATAGCTCCGCACAATCTTTTCAACCAGCTCTTGGTTATTCTTAGCCAACTCGCCCTTTACAATAAATGCGGTTTGTGCAATGGGCACATCCAAAACCTTATTCCACTCGGCATTCAAATCGAAAATTGACTTAACCCTCGCATTGCGCTGCATAACAAGGCTAACCAATGGTTCCGATATTACGCCTAAATTAGCCTGCTCGGCTGCCACCGCATTGGCCAAATCAATATGAGTTGGGAAACTATAATCTAGGGTAACATCTTTGTCTGGGTTTAAACCGTGCTGTATTAGCAGGTACCGAAAAAGCACATCGGGGGTCATACCCTTTGCCATAGCGTGTACCCTCTTCCCCCTTAAATGCTCCCATTTGGTTATGGTAGTATCGTTACCAAAAAGGTAAAGCGTTCCCCAAACCGGAATGGCTAGCAGCCTGTAGTCAATGCCCTTATTATATAGTATGGATGCCATTGTGGTGGGAAGAATGGCAAAATCGGCACTCCCATCAATTACCATTTTACGAACCTGTATGGGCTCGTTAAGTATTTCGACCTTAATTTGGCTATCGTTTGCCGTGCTTAGGCTATCAATAAACTTTATCATCCCCATAGCCGAGGGACCTTTTAGGGTGGCAATGGTTACTACATTACTATGTTTTGGTTGATACCCACAGCCAAAAAAGATTAGCGTTACAACAAGTAGTATGGGGAACTTAATTTGCATTTTTTTTATTCTTATAGGATACAAAACTAATCAAATCATGTTAATTTTTGGCATAGGGCTCAGGCAGCAATTATTATAAATCAACTCAATAACGCTTTAGATACCTGAAGGTTTACATTAGGAGGATTGGAGCACAAGCAATTGTTACACAACGAAAACGTAAAGGGGCAAGGTATACTGGATGCAACTTTCTGCCAAATGGTAAAAAATTGGGGGTCGAATATCTAACGCTCAGCTATTTCTCTTTGTCCGGCTCCTTAAAAGCACAGCCATTTTAGCTGCTACTTCTTTCGCCCTAAAAATTTTAAATGTTTTGTAATTACGGACATTTATGCAGTGATTATGTTGCTCATGGTAAGGTAAAACATTCAACAGCCATAAAATGATGGCATTAGGGGTATGCCCCCAGATTAATTCGTGCTATTTTCTTACTCATTTTGGTTTATCTGTCATTTTTTTACGGGCAGTTTTTCTTTGTATTGAGCTTTTACTCAACATCCATGCTGTATATTTATGATGAGTGAATTATTTTTTGTAATTTACGTCTTCTAATTAAACTAAAAAGTATAAGTATGAAAAATTTGACAGTAAAATACATGGGGCTTGCCCTTAAAAACCCAATAGTTGCTGCAAGCTCAGGTTTAACAAGCTCGTTAAAAGGTATAAAGGCGCTTGAAGATAGCGGGGTAGGTGCGGTTGTTATTAAGTCGCTGTTCGAAGAGGAGATAATTATGGAGACCCAGGATAGCATGAATAGGATGCAGGCAACCGGTTTTATTTACCCTGAAACTATGGAATATTTTGATTTTGATGAAATAGAGGATCCCGTTGCAAACTACATAAAGCTTATTTCCGATGCCAAGCGCGAAGTTAACATTCCGGTTATTGCTAGCATTAACTGCGTAACAGCGCATAAATGGCCCGATTTTGCCAAGCGTATTCAGGAGGCGGGTGCCGATGCCCTAGAGCTTAATATATTTGCATTGCCATCCGATTTTAATCGTACGGCTGAGGAGAATGAAAAGCTGTATTTTGATATAATTGAGAGGGTTACAAGCCTTGTTAGCATTCCCGTTGCGGTTAAAATTAGCCATTACAATGCTTCCCTAGCCAGCTTTTTAAAGCGGCTAAGCGAAACCCCGATTAAATCCATAGTCCTGTTTAACAGGTTCTACAATCCCGATATCGATATAAATACCCTTAGCTTTACAGCGGGTAACGTGCTTAGCTCGCCAAGCGACCTGTCAATGCCCTTGCGTTGGATTGCCATTATGAGCGAGCGCGTATCGTGCGATTTAGCAGCCTCCACAGGCATTCACGACGGCAATGCTGTAGCCAAAGTCCTACTGGCAGGTGCATCGGTGGTGCATGTTGCTTCAACCCTATACCGAAATGGTTTGAGCCGTGTTGGCGAAATGCTTAAGGACCTAGAGACATGGATGGACAGCATGGAGTATACTACTATCGATGATTTTAAGGGCAAGATGAGCCAAGCCAAAACCTTTAATCCGGCAGCATACGAGCGTGTTCAGTTTATGAAATATTTTAACCCGCATTATTCATCAAATTTGTAAAAGATGTATGCAAATGCGGGTTACCCCGACATAATCGAGCCCAATTTTGGGTTACAAAATTGGTTGTGAGACATAGTCGCTGTCGGAGACCCCAATTATTCCAATCAATATCTGGGGTTAAAGACCTGAAAAGATAGCCAGGCAATAGTTTTAGTTTTCATATTTCATGATTACTTTTGTTCCACAAAGAATATTTTACAATGACGAGACCTTCAGACAGCTAAGGGTCTCGTTTTTAGGTTTGTATAAATGCCCAATAAGGTAGTTTTATGAATCGCTTTTTCAGTTCACGTTCTTATTTTAATCGCCTTAAGTTTGCCTTTAGAGCGTTAAAAATTCGCAACTTTCGCTTGTTCTTCATGGGGCAAACCGTGTCGCTTTTAGGGGTGTGGATTCAAAATATCGCCTTGGGTTGGCTTGTTTATCGCCTAACCGATTCGGCATTTTGGTTGGGGGTAATTGGTTTTGCTGGGCAAATTCCGGCCCTATTCTTAACACCATTTGCTGGTGTTTTTGCCGACAGGCTCAATAGGCGTAAGGTGCTTATTGTTACCCAAACAATACCAATGTTTTTGGCATTTGTTACGGGAGCCCTTGTGCTTACCGATGCTATTGAGGTGTGGCATATTGCGGTAATTGCATCGTTTAGTGGTATTGTAATAGCGTTCGATAACCCATTTCGCCATGCCTTTCTGCTCGAAATGATTGGCGATAAGGATCTTCTGCAAAATTCCATTGCGCTTAATTCAACCCTTTTCAATTCGGCTCGATTTATTGGGCCCATGGTGGGTGGATTTTTAATTGCATGGGTAGGAGAGGGGCTATGCTTTATAATTAATGGGTTTAGCTCTTTAGGTGTTGTGCTCTCATTACTGGTCATGAGGGTTGCTCCAACAAATCTTAATCGGGAGCATGGCTCGGTTGTATCAGATCTGGTTGAGGGGGCAAAATATGCTTTTGCTTCAAAACCCATTCGTTTTCTGCTTATGCTTGTGGTAACAATGGGCTTTTTTGGATTGCCTTTCCAAGTATTTATGCCAGTTTTTGCCAAAGATATTTTAGGTGGCGGATCTCAACTTTTGGGCTTTTTAACGGGGGCGTTTGGTGCTGGTGCCTTAACCGGGGCAGTTTACCTGGCTTCGCAAAAGGGGGTTTATAAGCTGCCAAAGCTCATCTTTATAACTTCGGTAATTTTTTCACTGGGGCTGTTTAGTCTATCCCTGTCAACGAGTATTATTCTTTCGCTGCTTGTTCTTTATATAACTGGTTTCGGTATGATTGTTCAGTTTGCATCATCAAATACGTTAATTCAAACCATTGTTGATGATAGTAAAAGAGGACGTGTAATGGCACTTTACGGAATGTCGTTTTTGGGTATAACGCCTCTGGGTAGCCTGCTGCTGGGGTCAATATCGGGTGCAATTGGTGTTCAAATAACCCTTTTGGTTGCCAGCCTTATATGTCTTTTGGGTGGAATAATTTATTACCCTAGAATTAAGGTTGTTGCTAAAGCTATTGGGTAAATTTAAAAAACGCCGAGGGCATATGTTTGCGCCTATGTTTTTATAGGTAGTGGTTGTGTTTTTTTCAGAAAGGTACTTGCACTTCTCTTCAAATTTACACTTAGCTACTTATCCCATCCCTTTGCCCTTTCAATGGCATCTAACCATTTGTTTTTTAGCTGCAAACTTTTTTCGTTATCGAGTATGGGGACAAATGTGAAATCTTGCTGGCATTGCGTTTTTATTTCATCAATATCTTTCCAAAAACCAGTCGACAAGCCAGCTAGGTAGGCAGCACCCAGAGCGGTGGTTTCAATTACCTTGGGTCTTATTACCGGAACTCGAAGCATATCGGCTTGGAACTGCATCAGCAAATTATTGGCCGATGCGCCACCATCAACCCTTAGCTCGGTAATTTTCATTCCCGTATCTGTGTCCATGGCACCAATTACGTCCATGCTTTGGTAGGCTATGCCCTCGAGTGCAGCCCGGGCAATATGGGCACGGGTGGTGCCACGGGTTATGCCTATCATTAGTCCACGGGCGTACTGATCCCAGTAGGGTGCACCCATACCCGTGAAGCTGGGTACAAAAAAAACGTCGCCATTATCATCAACCTGTGCTGCCAGGATTTCCACTTCGGCCGATGATTTGATAATGCCCAAACCATCTCGAAGCCATTGCACAACCGTACCACCATTAAATATGCTGCCTTCAAGGGCGTAGGTAGTTTTGCCGTTAATTTGCCAAGCAACGGTGGTTATAAGGTTGTTTTTTGATATAAAAGGCTTGCTGCCTGTGTTCTTTAGAATGAAGCAACCCGTTCCGTAGGTATTCTTTACCATTCCCTTATCAACGCACATTTGTCCAAACAGTGCCGCTTGCTGGTCGCCAGCAATGCCCCCAATGGGCACCTTAGATGCAAAAAACGTGGTGTTGGTATGGTCGTATATCTCGCTCGATGAGGCTATGCGGGGCATCATTTCAATGGGAATTTTGAAAAGTTCCAGCAACTCGGCATCCCACTCCAACGTATTTATATTAAAAAGCATTGACCGACTTGCGTTGGATACGTCGGTAACGTGGGTACGGCCCTGCGTTAGTTTCCAAACTAGCCACGAATCAACCGTGCCAAAGGCAAGTTCTCCTTTTTTTGCTCTATCTCTGGCACCATCCACATTGTCGAGTATCCATTTTATTTTCGAGCCGCTAAAGTAGGCATCTACCACCAGGCCAGTTTTTTGTCTAATAGTGCCCGAATAGCCTTTGGCTTTCAGCTCATCGCAAAATGTTGATGTACGCCTATCTTGCCACACAATGGCGTTATAAATTGGCTCACCGCTCTTTCTATCCCACACAATGGTGGTTTCGCGCTGGTTGGTTATGCCTATTCCTGCTAAGCAGCTGCCATTTATGCTTATTCTCGACATGGCCTCGGCTGCCACTGCCACCTGCGACGACCATATCTCTTGGGGGTTGTGTTCTACCCATCCGGGTTTGGGGAATATTTGGGTAAACTCTTTTTGTGCCATGGAGCGGATATTGCCGTTGTGGTCGAAAAGCAGCGCACGTGAGCTGGTTGTGCCCTGGTCGAGTGCTAGTATAAATTTTTCCATCCTTTGAAAGTCTTTTAAGTTTCGAAGATAGCTAAACTCTACAAATTATTGAAGAATGTAGTTCGATGCAACTTCCTCAAGCTCTTTAATCTGATCTTTCTCCCATTGCTCGTCTTTGCCCAATTCCTTAGCCATAATTTGAGCAACCCTGGGTGCTATTTGTAATGCTTCGCGGGCATCTAAAATCAGGCATCGTACCCTGCGCGACAGGAAATCTTCCACCGTTCTCGCCATTTCGTATCGTACAGCCCAAATTACCTGCCCCGCATATATATTAAGCTTGCTGCTAATAAGCCGATTGGCGTTAGGTTCGCTTTCCATAAGCTTTAGCAGCTCTTCCTTGTCGCTACCATAGAAGTATAACGAGTGGTTAAGGTCTATATTTTCCTTGTAACCGTGTAGTTTCATCTGTCGGGTGGCAGTTTTCGTTCTTTCCCAATTCTTTGTTTTTTCTACCTTATCAACCATATCCTGTGCCATACGGCGAAAGGTTGTCCACTTGCCCCCAATCATGGTAAATAATTGCGAGGATGTAACCGTAATTTTGTGGCTGCGCGAAATCTCTTTTGTTTTTGAATTCTCGTTTTTGGGGGCGGCTAAGGGGCGTAGCCCAGCAAATATGCTAAGCACATCGGCTCTGGTTGGCGCTTTGGTTAGATATTTTGCCATTGTATTTAGAATGAAGTCAATTTCATGCTCAATGGCTACGGGCTCAAGAGTGGGTGTGTCAATAGGGGTATCTGTTGTGCCCACAACAACTTTACCGTGCCATGGTACAGCAAACAGCACCCTGCCGTCGTTGGTTTTGGGTATCATAAGCGCATAGTCGTTGCCTAAAAACGATTTGTCTAGCACCAGATGAATTCCCTGACTGGGGCGCATGGTATTGCGCTGTCCGGGGCTATCCATCTGCAGCACCTCATCGGCAAAAACGCCTGTGGCGTTAATTACCGCTTTGCCCTTAATCTCGTAACCTTTTCCAGTTTCTAAATCCAATGCCGAAACGCCGCAAATCATTTGTTTGTCGTTTTTTAGTAGCGATTTTACCGGCATGTAGTTAATGGCGCAAGCACCGTGTTCAATGGCTGTTTGCAGCGCATTAATAGCTAGGCGCGAATCGTCGAACTGACCATCGTGGTACTCAATGCCTGCCGAAACCTTCCTTTTCTTTAGGGTCGGTAATTTTTCAAGTGTTTTTGTTTTTGATATTCGTAGCGAGCGGCCTAGGCTGTACTTGCCCGCAAGCAAGTCGTAAAATGTTAGTCCAACCGTGTACAAAACTTCATCGAATAGCCCAAAGGCGGGAATTACGAATGGCTGATTTCTAACCAAATGGGGTGCGTTTTTTACAAGCAACCCGCGTTCAACGCAAGCTTCGCGTACCAATCCAATATTACCCTGTGCAAGGTAGCGAACCCCGCCGTGTACCAATTTAGTGCTTTTGCTCGAGGTCGACTTGGTAAAGTCCGATTGCTCTAAAAGTATCACGCTGTAACCCCTTGTTGCTGCCTCAAGGGCTATGCCTATGCCCGTTGCGCCACCACCAATTACTACAAAATCGAATGCGCTTTCGGTTTCGGACAATCGTAGTACTAATTTTTCTCTATTCATGATAAAAGAAAGTTGTCGAAACTTGTTTAATGCAAAAATAGGCAATAATCATTACGAAAAGAAAGAAAACGAAGTTAAATCGAAATTTTTTTCGCCATAATTTTTAACTGTAGGCAATTTTGGGTATTTTTGTCTTTTCACTCTTTATACTAAAAGATGCAAAACGATGTCGAATAGTATTGCAAAACGGCACCAGATTATCCTTAATAAGCTACAAGAACAGGGTTTTGTTAATGTAAGCGAGCTGAGCGATGAGCTGGGCGTTTCGCTGGTTACCATACGTAAGGACCTGAAAATTCTTGAGGCCAGAAATTTGCTTTACCGGGCACACGGAAGCGCATCGTTAGTTAATCCCTATATTACCGATCGTAATATCCACGAAAAGGAAAAGATTGGCGTACAGCAGAAGCAGCAAATTGCCAACAAAACCCTAAGTTTTATTGAACCAAACGATAGTATTATCCTTGCATCGGGGTCAACAATTTTAGAGCTGGCCCGACAGCTAACCGGCGTACCGCATCTGCAGGTGGTAACGTCTTCGTTAAATGTGTCTCAAATTCTTAACATCAATCCTAGTATCGAAATCCATCAGCTGGGTGGGGTTATTCGAAAAAGCTCGAATTCGGCTGTTGGCCCATTTGCCGAGCGTATGATGCAGAGCTATAGCTGCAATAAGCTTTTTATTGGGGCCGATGGTATTGACATTGATTTCGGCTTAACCACAACCAATGCTCTCGAAGCATCGCTTAATCAGCTGATGATGGCCTCGGCACGTAAGGTTTTTGTTTTGGCCGATTCAACCAAATTTGGGCGAAGGGGGTTTGGCAAGATTTGCGACATTACCGACGTTGATGCCATAATTACCGATGTCGGTATTTCTAAATCAGTG
The DNA here is from genome assembly GCA_028708425.1 of Bacteroidales bacterium. Classification (GTDB taxonomy): domain Bacteria; phylum Bacteroidota; class Bacteroidia; order Bacteroidales; family Tenuifilaceae; genus Perlabentimonas. The sequence goes on along the minus strand of JAQVYY010000004.1, from coordinate 53,323 downwards.
GTTAAGCTCATCGAATCAGCGGGCGTTGAGCTGGTAATTGCTTAGGGCAAAAAACATTTTCTAATTATTCAATTGTTTAATTAACAAAAATTAATTAGGTTTGACCGTAACAATCTCTTACAATAAATTGGCTGTGAATAGTATTTTTAAGGTTTAATTTGTGATAGTATTCGTATTGAAAAAAGGAGCTGGATAACCAGCAAGTATCGATAATAAAGCTCATAGTTTTAATAAAAGCAATTAGTTAGCTAAGTTTATAATCTTATGCAAAATTTTTTTTTAAAATATTTCTCCCCCTTTTTAATTTCTCTGTTTTTTTGCCCAAATACTATTGCTTATGGTCAGTGCAACACCCAGGCAGTTTTCGAAAGAATTAGTGTTGAGCATGGATTATCACAAGGCACAGTAAATGCGTTTTGTCAGGATAGCCATGGGTTTTTATGGGTAGCAACCAACAGTGGCCTTAATAGGTACGATGGAGTAAACTTTAAGCATTTTATTACTAGCACCACTGACACTAGTTCAGTGTCGTCGGATATTATTACGGCCATCTTTGAGGACTCGAAGCAAAGGCTTTGGATAGGAACAAAGGATGCTGGTTTGAATTTGTATAATCGTAAAACCGAAACATTCACAAGGATTACTATTAACCCTGAGGCTATCAACTCAGCCGCTCAAAATCAGGTAGTTAGCATTAGGGAGGATATGCAGGGTAATTTATGGATAGTTTTTGTGGGGGGTATTAACAAATTTGTAACCGATAGGGATGAGTTTGTTACCTATATAAACACCGATAATAACCCGAATGTTCTTCCATCCAACCTAATTCTTGATATTGAAATAACGCGAAAGGGCGATATTTTTATATCAACTGGTAAGGGTATTGCATGCTATAATGCCAAGGAGGATTCCTTTGAACCCCTAACCATTACTTTACAGCCGCATAACGTTAACCTAAATAGCCTACTTGTTAATAGTATAGCTATTGATTTAAACGACGATATCTGGTTTGGCCTATCTGGATATGGACTTTATAAGTATAGCCCAGAATCAGGAAAAATAGAATGGTATGCTGATACCTTGCAAAGCACCGACATTTACGAACTGCATAAGGCTGCTAATGGCGATATTTGGATAGGTACATTGAATGGGTTGTATAGGTACGATTGGCAAGTTCGTGAATTTAGCGCTTTTAAAAACGATCCGTTTAATACCAGTACCATTAGCAATAATGCAATTAATAGTATTTATGAGGATAAGCAAGGAGTTATTTGGGTTGGTGTAATTGGTTTGGGTATTAATAAGTACAACCCTCGGAAGAGTAGCTTTTGTGAGGTAAAAAATTTAAGTCGTAAACTTGCCGATTTTCCCACGCTAACAGCAAAGTCGTTTTATGAAGTTGATAATGATATTTGGATCGGTACCTTTGGCGAGGGGGTTATTCGGGTTAGCTATAGCAACTCCGAAATTCTTCAACTTAAGCATATTGTAGGCGATAGCACCAGCTTACCCGACGGTTATGTGTACCAAATTACTAAAACACCCGATGGTATAATGTGGTTTGCTACCCATGGTGGTATTTCAAGTTATAATCCCAAAGACCAAACGTTTAAAAATTTTAGAGGCAATCCAAAAAATCCCAAATCGTTACCCTTTAACTTTATATCGGGTGTGTTTGTCGACTCTAAAGGTGATTTATGGTACCGGACCTTTATGGACTATTTTGGTAAGCTAGATCCCCATGAAGATTCTTTTCAAAATTATTCTATTGTAGAGCTTGATACGGCGGTTAATAAAGATATCTCATCCATTACCGATTTTTATGAGGATTCTAATGGGGTTTTTTGGTTGGGGACCAATAGTAAGGGAGTATATTTATTCGATCCTGTTAAGGAGGAGTTTACAGCGCATTTTGTTGCCCATAATGATAACCCTGAGAGCATTTGCTCAAATCGGGTGTTCTGTTTTTATGAGGATTCGCACAATAATATTTGGGTAGGTACTAGTAATGGCCTTAGTTTATTTAATGCTGACAGCTGTACGTTTACAAACATTCAGAAACATCATGGGTTACCAAATGCTTCAATATGTGGCATACAGGAGGATGATGATGGATATTACTGGATTAGCACTAGGAAAGGATTGTCGAGAGCAGATTTGACGGATGTTAATAACCCTGTATTCAGAAACTTCGATACGTTTGATGGGATTAAGAATGATGAGTTTTTAGAGGGGGCTTCTTTTAAAGACCGCAGAGGGTATCTTTACTTTTCGGGTTACAATAACCTAAATGTATTTAACCCTGCTGATATTTTCGTCAATAATTCGCCACCGCCTGTTTATATTAGTAAGATAGCCGTTTCGCAGGGTAATAGGTTAAAGTCTCAAAAGCCAAATATTGACTATTACGCCGAAAACGATTCGGCAACCTTTGCCAGTTCATACAACAACTTTATTTTTAGCTATACTGCCATCGATTTTTATCAACCAACCAAGATAAAATTTAGGTATAAGCTGGAGGGTTTTGATAATGAGTGGATTGACCCAATTGATGCAAAACAGCGTTATATTAGTTACACAAACCTTGATCCAGGTACCTATACGTTTAAGGTTATGGCTGCTAATTCCGATGGGGTTTGGAATTTTGAGGGCGATTCGTTTCACTTTACCATAAAACCCCCATTCAGGAAAACCTGGTGGTTTTACACATTGATTTCTTTAATTTTTGCATCGTTTGTTTTGCTTTTTATAAAGCTTCGCGAGGCTAGTTTGGTACAATCAAAAATTAAGCTCGAAAAGCTTGTGAAAGAGCGTACCACAGAGATCTTAAATCAGAGCGAGGAGCTTAAATTGCAGTCCGAATATCTTCAACAAGCCAACGAGGAAATTAAGGAAACGTATACAGCGCTTGCCAATCAGAACGAGCAGTTTAAACAAAAAAACAAGCTTATTACCATAAAGAATAAGGAGCTTGAAAAGCAGAAGAACTCTTTGGCAAATTTAGCATGGGAACTTCAGGATAGGAACGAAGAGATTACAGCCCATCGAAACGAGATTGAACGGCAAAAGAAAGAGATAACCGACTCAATTCTGTACGCTTATCGAATTCAGCAGGCTGTACTTCCAACGCAAGATCAAGTAAAGGATTTATTTCCCGATTTTTTTATATTCAATAGGCCAAAAAGTATTGTAAGCGGCGATTTTTATTGGGCAGCACGAATTGGAAATTATAGGGTAGTGGCTGTTGTCGATTGTACTGGGCATGGTGTGCCAGGTGGTTTCATGAGCATGTTAGGGGTTTTAATGCTTAACGAGGTTATTTTGATGAGGGGTATTTTAGATCCAGCTAAAGCGCTAAATCAGCTGCGGCAGGGAATAGTTTCTGTTCTTCACCAAACGGGTGAGTTTAGCGATACTGCCGACGGCATGGACTTATCCCTTTGTGTTATTAATGATGCTGATAATACCCTTACCTATTCAGGGGCAAATAGCTTCATGGTTCTTTTCGAACCACTTGCTGGCAAAAATGATGAAAGCTATACAGTTATTCGATCCGATAGAATGCCCATTGCCTACCATCCTCTCATGAAATCATTCTCTAATAAAAAGTACCCCTTAACGGAGAACTCGGTGCTTTTCCTTTTTACCGACGGTCTTATCGATCAGTTTGGTGGCCCTAAAAATAAGAAGTTTCAGCATCAAAGGTTAATCGATTTTATTGTCGAGAACAAGGATTTGCCACTTAAAACTCAGGGGATGGTGCTGGAGCAAACTTTTGATAAATGGAAAGGTTCCACGTTTCAGGTTGACGATGTTTTGGTAATGGGGGTTAAAGTGTAAAGTCTTCTATCCACCTCCTGTTAGGTGTTGATGTAGGGATTTATTATCAGGCTGTTTATTGCTATTTATCCCGCATTATTCATCATCTTTTGTTAAAGATGAATGCAAATGCGGGTTACCCCTACCTAGTTGAGCCCAATTTTGGGCAACAAAATGGGTTGTGAAACTTGGTCGTTGTTGGAGATAGCAATTATTCGAATGAATAATTGGGGTTATTCAATGCTTCCCACATAATTTCAACTGGATGCTCTGCATTCCGATTGGTTCCATCCTTAATTTGATGTCGGCAGCTGGTACCAGGAGTCGAGATAGTTACCTTTTCGGGGGTTTTCCTAATCTCGGGGAAGAGCACAAGTTCCCCCACATCCATCGATAGGTTGTAGTGCTCTTTTTCGTATCCAAAGGCACCTGCCATTCCGCAACACCCGCTCGGAATTTCTGTTATGCTGTAATTTTTGGGGAACGATAGCATGGCCTTGGTTTCTTTTGTTGAGGCAATCGCCTTTTGTTGGCAATGTCCGTGTAGCTTAATTTTTTTTGTTGCCTCGGTAAACATATCTTGGGTAATTTTGCCAGCATTAACCTCGCGCATAAAAAACTCCTCAAATAGCAAGCAGTGCTTCGATATCTTATTTGCCTTAGGCTTTAGTTCATCGTCAACCAATTCGGGGTACTCGTCTCTAAAACTCAAAATAGCCGAGGGTTCAATACCAATAAGAGGCGTTTGTTCTGTTATCATTTGGCCCAGTAGCTTTACATTATGGTTCGCAATACGCTTAGCGGTATTAAGTAGCCCTTTCGAAATGAATGTACGCCCACTCTCATTTATTTTTGGAATATGTACGTTATAGCCTAATTTTTCAAGTGTATCAATGGCTTTTATTCCAATGCTGGTGTCGTTATAGTTGGTAAATTCATCGGCAAATAGGTAAACTGTGTTCTTTTGATTGGTTTTACTTTCCTGTTTTTTATACCATTGCCTTAACGTTGTACCGCTTAGCAGTGGTAGCTGCCTTTTGGAAGTAAAACCCAAAAAGGAGGCCATTATTCCTTTTGTTACCCTATTTGATAGTACAAAGTTTGTTAAGCGTGGCATTAGCATCCCAATGCGGTATAGCTTTGGTATGTTGGCAATAACTCGGCTGCGTAGTGGTATGCTGTGTTTTTTGTACCATTGATGTAGGAATTCGGCCTTAAGCTTTGCCATATCAACGCTTGATGGGCATTCGCTTTTGCATCCTTTGCACGATAGGCATAGGTCGAGTATGTCGTAAATCTCCTGATAATCAAAAGGGTTATTCTTATCACTGTTGGTAATAAATTCTCTTAAAATGTTGGCTCTAGCGCGTGTTGTATTGGCCTCGTTGCGAGTGGCCATGTAGCTTGGGCACATGGTGCCTCCAGCCTTTTCTGTTTTTCGGCAGTCGCCCGAGCCATTGCATTTTTCAATGGCTCTAAGAATTCCTCCAACTTTCGAAAAATCTAGTATTGTTTCAATCTCGGGCTCTTTTTGCCCAGGTGTGTAGCGTAGGCTGGTGTTGTTTGGTGGGGTGTCAACAATTTTATTTGGATTAAATATGCTGCTTGGATCCCATGCTGTTTTTACCTCCCTCATTAGCTGGTAAACTTTGTCGCCAACCAGTATGGGGATTAACTCGCCTCTTAACCTTCCATCGCCGTGTTCGCCGCTCATTGAGCCCCTGTATTTTTTTACCAAATGCGCTACCTCAAAAGCAATTGTGCGAAATAGTTTAACATCGTTTTCATCTTTTAAATTTAGTATGGGGCGTAAGTGCAATTCTCCGCTGCCTATGTGGGCATGGTACACGCAATCGAGGTTATGGTTAGCCATTATGCCAGCAAACTCATCCATGTACTTGGGCAAATCTTCAACACGAATTGCCGTGTCCTCAACTAGCGAAACGGGTTTAGCATCGCCCTCAATATTCGATAGAACGCCGAGCCCAGCTTTGCGTAAAGCCCATACTCTTGTAGTATCTTCGTTCCAAACAATTGGGAAATGATACCCAAAGTCAGCATCCTCCATCTCTCTTTGCATATTTATGGCGATGTTTTCAATCTCCTGCCTTGTGTTTCGTGCAAATTCAACAATTAGTATGGCACCTGGGGCCCCCTTTATAAAGAAACGATTTCTATTCTGTTCAATATTACCTTTGGTGCATTCTAAAATGAGGTTGTCCATCATTTCAACTGCGCCCGGATTGTATTTTAGGGCAATTAAATTTGCCCTAAAGGCATGTTCGCGTGTATTTAGATGGACGCATACGAGCGCCTTCTGACTTGGTGGGAGAGGTATTAGGTTAAGCTTTACTTCGGTTATAAAACCGAGGGTACCTTCGGATCCTGCAATAAGTTTACAGAAGTTGAATTGTTGTTTGCTGGTGCCAAATATTTCGTTACTAAGAAGTAAATCAATGGCGTAACCTGTATTCCGACGTTTAATCGATTTATGGGGGAACTGATTCTCGATTTCTTCGGCATTCTTTTTATTCGATAGTAAGGTGTTAATCTGTTGGTATATATGTCCCTCTCTATCCTTTTGCAGTCTCTTTTTGTGGAATTCATCCTTGCTAATGGGGCTAAACTCATACTCAATACCATCGTCAAGCATCATTTTTACCGAGATGGTATGGTCGCGGGTACTTCCGTAGATTATTGAGTGCAAACCGCACGCATTGTTTCCAACCATACCTCCAATCATGCATCGGTTTGATGTGGATGTTTCGGGAGCAAAAAACAAACCGTGAGGTTTAAGGTATTGGTTTAGCTCGTCTAAAATTACCCCGGGTTCAACTTTAACCCATTTTTCATCGATATTAAGTTCTATTATCTTGCCCCAATATCTCGAAATATCAACAATAATTCCTTTCCCAACAACTTGTCCAGCTAGTGAGGTGCCAGCGGCCCGTGGGATTAGGGGCATTTTATTGTTAGTGGCAAATGCAATCAGTTTTTTTAGGTCGTGCTTGTTTTTTGGTAAGGCTACCGCATCGGGTATTTCTCGGTATGCCGAAGCATCGGTTGCATATTGAAGCCTAGATGATATATCCCATAAAAACTCGCCCTGCATCTCATGGGCAAGCTGTTTAAATAGTTTGTTCTCTGTTTTGCTACTCACTATGCTGAAGTTTTTAAGATGCAAAAGTATTTATTTGATTGTAATTTCTCTAAAAATAGGAAAAAATACCTCCAACATTCAATTTAACCCCGATTATTCGGATGAATAATTGGGGTTTCCAACAGCCACCAAGTTAGGGTACCCCGCATTTGCATTCATCTTTAATAAATTTGATGAATAATGCGGGTTAAAGTGCATTATACACATATTTAATTTTGAAAAACAATGTTTTTAATCATTGTTGTAAAACACTTAGCTGCTCTAATTGCTTAGTATCCCCAACTTTCTGAAAATGAAGAAAAACAATTATACTGTTGTTGTGAAAAAACTAACAATACAGCTTTAGGTTTCGGATGTTTTTTATTAATTTTGGTATTTCTTTTTTAATAACTTAACTTACTGTAAATCAAATAATAAATTTACCTAAATGATTGTTCTTGTACTAAATTGTGGTAGTTCATCGATTAAATACCAAGTAATCGATATGTGTGAAAAGGAGAATCTCCTTGCAAAAGGCCTTGTTGAGCGCATTGGCTTTACCAATGGTTCACTAACCCATAAGCCCGAAGGCAAAAAGCGTTTTGAAACCGCTCAAAATATTCCAGACCATACCGTTGGAATAGACCTAATTCTTAATGCTTTGGTTGATAAAAAACATGGCGTTATTGATAATCTTGAGGAGATTAAGGCTGTTGGGCATAGGGTTGCTCATGGAGGAGAGTTCTTTACGGAGAGCAGCTTGGTTGATGATAAGGTGAAGGTTGAAATAGAAAAATGTGTTGAGCTAGCGCCTCTTCACAACCCTGCCAACTTAAAGGGTATTATTTCAATGGAAAACCTATTACCCAAAGTGCCTCAGGTAGCTGTTTTCGATACATCGTTTCACCAGAGTATTCCAAAACATGCATATCTATACGCAATACCTTACGAGTATTACGAAAAGATGAGAATTAGAAAGTATGGCTTTCATGGTACCAGCCATAAGTACGTTGCGCAGAAAGGTTGTGAAATTTCAGGGTTAGATTTTAATGCCAGCAAGGTTATAACTTGCCACCTAGGAAATGGTGCGTCAATTGCAGCCATTAAAAACGGTAAATCAGTTGAAACATCAATGGGTTTTACCCCTGTTGATGGGTTAATTATGGGAACTCGTTGTGGCAGCATTGATCCAGGTGTATTGCTCTATATTGCCGAGCGAGACAACCTAGATTTTAAGGGTGTTAACGATTTGATTAACAAAAGGAGTGGTGTTGAGGGTATTTCTGGGGTTTCGTCGGATATGCGAGACCTTGAAAGCGCCGCCGCCCAAGGCAACGAAAAGGCACAGCTTGCTTTAGATATGTACTATCATCGTGTAAAACACTTTATTGGCTCGTATGCTGCAATTATGGGCGGGGTTGATCTAATTGTATTCACAGGCGGAATAGGTGAGAACGATGTTACGCTGCGCGAAAAGGTTGCAACCTCATTTGAATACCTTGGGGTTGATTTCGACTTAGATGTTAACAAAAGTGTACAAGGTATGGACAAGGTTCTTACTAAAGCTAACTCGAAAGTAAAGGTTATGGCTATTACCACTAATGAGGAGCTGGTAATTGCTACCGATACCGCTAGAATTGCTTCTAACCTTAACAAATAAACAGTAGTAAAAACACAATAATTACAAACAAAAAAATATAATACCAATGGCTATTACAAAACTTGAACAAATTTTTGATGCTCTTAAAAGCAAACCCAAAAAACGTTTAGTTGCTGCATATGCTAACGACGACCATACTATTGAGGCTGTAAGCAAAGCCTTAGATATGGGCATTATTGATGCTACCCTTGTTGGCGACGAACCAACTATTAAAGAGGTTTGCGCAAAGCACAATATTGATCCATCAAAATTCCTGATCGTTCAGGAAAACGATGAGACAAAAGCTGCAGCTAAAGCGGTTGAACTTATTAATAATGGCGAGGGCGATGTGCTTATGAAGGGGCTTGTTAGTACCGATAAGTACATGCGGGCAATTTTAAATAAGGAGAAAGGCTTACTTCCTCCTAAGGCTGTATTGAGCCACGTAACCGTAGTTCAGGTGCCAACCTATCACAAGTTACTTATTGTTGGTGACGTTGCAATTATTCCTGCTCCCGATTTGAAACAAAAAATTGCCATTACCAATTACTTAATAAAAACAGCACACTCATTGGGTATTGAAAAACCAAAGGTTGCACTTTTAGCTGCTACCGAGCAGGTTTCACCCGCAATGCCTGCATGTGTTGATGCTACCCTGATATCAAAAATGGCAGATAGGGGTCAAATTAAAGGTGCTTTTGTTGATGGGCCGCTTGCCCTTGATGTTGCCATTGATCCTGAGTCGGCTAAAATAAAGAAACTTACCGGCGAGGTAGCTGGTGATGCCGATTGTATTCTATTCCCAAATATTGAAAGTGGAAACGTATTCTTTAAATCTTGCACCAAACTTGCAAAGGGCGAATTAGGCGCAATGGTGATGGGTGCAAAAGTTCCATGTGTTTTAACCTCCAGGGGCGATAGTGTTCAGTCAAAAATGTATTCAATAGCGCTTGCTGCCAATGCAGCTAAGTAGCAAAATAGGGATTAGCGATGAATGAATTTTTAATTTTAGCAATCAATCCAGGCTCAACTTCAACCAAGGTTGCGGTTTACCAGAATACCAAGTCGGTTTTTTTAAAAACCATTAGGCATAACTCCGATGAATTGGTTCGATTTAAGCGTGTTGTCGATCAGTTTGAGTTCCGTAAGGATGTGATAATGAAAGAACTCGAGGATGCTGATATCGACCTAAATAAACTTTCTGCAATTGTTGGGCGTGGTGGGCTAATTAAGCCAATTGAGTCGGGTATTTTTACTGTGAACGATAGCATGAAGAAGGATATAGAAAATGCCATAATGGGTGAGCATGCTAGTAATTTAGGGGCTTTAATTGCCGACGATATAGCTCGCAGCCTTCCCAATGCAAAGGCCTATATTGCCGACCCCGTTGTGGTTGATGAGCTGCAAGATGTGGCTCGTATTTCGGGGCATCCAAAGTTCGAAAGAATATCAATATTTCATGCGCTAAACCAAAAAGCTATTGCCCGACAGTATGCAAAAAGTCTCGATAAAAAGTACGAGGAGCTTAACCTTATTGTTGCACACTTAGGGGGAGGTATTTCGGTTGGTGCGCATTACATGGGACGGGTAATTGATGTAAATAACGCTCTCGATGGCGAGGGACCTTTCTCTCCTGAACGTGCTGGTACTATTCCTGCTGGTCAGCTTGCTAAGCTTTGTTTTAGCGGCGAGCACACATTTGAGGAGGTGAAACTAATGATTAAGGGGCGGGGCGGAATGGTTGCCCATTTGGATACTAATGACGCCTATGCTGTAGAGATGAAGGCTAAGTCAGGCGATAAGAAGGCCCAGCTAATTCAGGATGCGATGGCGTACAATATTGCTAAAGCAATTGGCCAAATGGGGGTAGTTCTTAAGGGTAGGGTTGATGGCATTATCCTCACGGGAGGTATTGCACATAGTACATATCTTGTTGATTACGTTAGGGATATGGTGAACTTTATAGGGCCGGTTGCAGTTTACCCAGGCGAAGATGAGATGCAAGCTCTTGCCATAAACGGATTAATGGTACTAAGGGGTGATGTTTTACCCCATGAGTATAAGTAGAATTTCTATTTCGTGAAGAAAATGCCCGAGAACCTGGGCATTTTTTATCACGCATTATTCATGTTTTTTGTTAAAGATGAATGCAAATGCGGGTTACCCCGACCTAGTTGAGCCCAATTTTGGGCAATAAAATTGGTTGTGAAACTTGGTCGATGTCGGAGACAGAAATTATTCGAATGAATAATTGGGGTTATTACCTTTAGCACACATAATTAAAATTAATTTCATGGTCTTATTTGGAACACTTTACCTTTTGCCTACAACGTTGGGTGGCGAGCGTATTGCCGATGTAATTCCTGAATTTGTTCTTGCTAAAACTAAACAGCTTACTCACTTTGTTGTTGAGGATGTGCGCACCGCTAGGCGTTACCTTTCAAGACTTGGAATGCCAGTTCCAATTACAGATTTACATTTCGAAGAGCTTAGCGAACACACCTCTTTTCAGGAAGTGCCCAAATTACTTGCACCCTTGCTAAACGGTATTTCAGTAGGACTTATCGCGGAGGCTGGCGTTCCTGCAATGGCCGATCCAGGAGCAAGTTTGGTTGCACTTGCTCATGCTAAAGGTGTAAAAGTAGTACCCTTAACGGGGCCCAGCTCAATTGTTTTGGCGCTTATGGGAAGTGGTTTAAATGGGCAAAACTTTGCGTTTGTTGGTTACCTACCAATTAAAGAAGATGCTAGAGCCCGACGAATAAAACAGCTTGAGCAACGCTCAAAAATTGAGAAGCAAGCCCAGTTTTTTATTGAAACACCCTATCGAAATAATAAATTGATGGAATCGATGCTTAGTACGCTTCATCCTCAAACCCTTTTACATGTTTCCACCGATTTAACAATGCAAACCGAGTTTATTTGCACCAAAACTGTGGGAGAGTGGCGTAATAGCAAAATGCCCAATCTTCATAAAAGACCGAGCATATTTGGTATTCAGGTTTTATAAGATTGTTCTAATCGTTTACTTCGGTAGTTTTATTAAGCACCTCAAGTTTAAAAATTAGCGGGGTGTGGGGTTGGATATTTTTCCCATCGCCAAATTCCCCGTAGGCGTACTCGCTTAGTATTATAACTTTAGCTTTTGTATTGGTCTTCAACTTTTTAATTGCCATTGAAAAACCTTCAATATAGCCCGAACCTCCAATTTTTATCTCAATGGGCTCATAACTTTTACTAGAATTATACGTGTCGTTATCCTCGTCTACCGACTTTATATTTGTGTCAAATAGCCAGTTGTCTGTAAAACGACCTGCATAGTTAACCTTTACAACATCATCATCAACAATAACTTGATAGGGGTCATCGTCAATATTGCCATCCTCGTCGGGTTCAATCTCTATTTCCGATTGCTCTAGAATATACACCCCCTCATTCTCGAGCTCGGAGGCAACATTGGCTGGTGTAAGGTTGGGATAGTTAACCGAAATGTATTCTTTTATTATTTCTAGTTCGTGCTCTTTAGCGTTGGTAATTATGTCGGTAAAGTCAATATCAAAAATAACAGAGGTGTAGGGTATGAGTGATTTGTAACCGCTAGCACCGTAAGCTAAGCTAGATGGCATGATAAACTTAACTTTTGCCCCCTTTTTAATTAGCGAAAAACCTTCCTCTAAGCCTTTAATGATTTTTGTTCTTTCATTTTTGTACTGGATGTACTTTTGGGTGTAGTGGGTTGTTTTTAAGTATATATCATGTAGTTCTGCATCTTCCTTAATGGTTGTTTCGTAGGCATCCTCATCCAAATCGTAGGCTGTGTAGTCAAAGAGTATAAACTCATCTTTCTGTGGAGTGCTGCCATTGCCTTCTATTTCGGTAATGTAATATAAACCCGATTCGGTAGAGTCGATTATGATATCGGGGTTTTCCATTTTTAGAACTTTTATATATGCACGGAGCCGCATTAGCTCTTCGCTTGGACCATTATTCACCTCTTTTTCACACGATCCTAAAAATATTAGACTTAGGCATGTTAGTGTAAAAACTATAATTCTTTTAGTCATTGTAATGCTATTTGTTATTTAATGCTATCAAGTTTAATCTCACAAAACAGGGGTGTGTAGGGTGCAATATTCTCACTTCCGTTGATGCCATACCCCAAAGGCGATGGGATTACCATATGCATTTCATCGCCAGGGGCAAGCTTTAAAAATCCATACAGAATACCCTCTAAAATGTTGTTGTTAAGGACTATCATTTCGCTTTCCCCCTCGGTTTGTTCAATTAGGCTTTGTTCTAATGTTAATAACTTGTATGCTCCAAAAATAGTATCACCGGGCATTGGTTTAGCATTTAGCTCGCCCTGGCTAACCGATTTAATCCATAGTCCGGTTGAGTCGGGAATAAAGCCGCTCGAACCAGCTACAAAGTTACTGATATTATTTTGCTCAAGAGCTATTTTTTTATTTTTAACGTAAATTATAAAAACATCGAAAACAAGAGGGCTCCACGGCTCAACACTACCCGTGCGTATATCTTGGTATCCGTAGGTTGATGAAAAAAGAAGAGAGTTCCATTGCCCCTCGCGGCAAAGGGGGAGGCCAAGGGTAAGCCCTTGAATGAATGTGTCGTCTCCTACAATAGCCTCAATGGGATTCATATTCCTACCCTGCATATCAATACCTGTAGAGTCGGCAATTTGAGAAATATTTGTATCGAAAATTTCTCCCTTGAGCGTGCTGGCTATATACCAAAAGGCTATAGAATCGCCATCGGCTAGCTGATAGCCATACCCCTTTTTTAGTACGTAGGTGTAAATCCCATTCTCTTTAATGTAATCGATGTTACTACTTTCTAGCGCCTTCTCAATTAGCTTGTTATTCGCCACCTCGTTTTCTTCAATGAGAGATTTATTGCATTTGCAAAATAAGACGGCAAGGGTAATAAGTAGTACTATTCGGAGCGTTTTCACGGGTTAAGCGGTTTTACTTCAACTATTTCAACTTCAAAAATAACGGGGGTAAAAGCAGGAACGATACCTGTTGAACTGCCTCCCTGTCCGAAAGCCATAAATGATGGAATTATGAACATAGATTTTTCGCCAGGATACATCATACCGATAGCCTCCTCGAGACCCGGAATTACCTGCCATTTTTGTCCGTAAACAAACTGAAATGGTTCATTGCGTTTAAGCGTTGAATCGAAATACTTCCCGTTAAAAAATCTCCCTTCGTAGTGTATGGTTAGGGTATCGCCTTGTTCAATTTTATTGCCATGCCCCTTTTTAAGCGGCAGGTAATGTATCCCCGATGGAGTGCTTTCTAGGCTTAAGCTCTGGTCTTCGATATACTGTCTAAGGATAACCTGCTCGTAATCGCCAAAGTCTTCAATCCAATGTATAAAAACCTCCTTTTGCTGCTCGTATTCTTTTGAGGTTAAAATATCGAGCATCATCACATCAACTCTTAAGAAATCCAGTGAATCTAAAAAATTTGGTGTGTGTGTTTCGAGTGTTCTTGTAAAAAAGTTATGTGCCGAGATGTAAAATGTTGCGCTATCGCCCTTTGCAAGCATGGCGAAGCACTCGTCTATTGAACCCTCAAACTGAGGCTCAGTAAGCTGAAAAGTTCGTACACCGTGAAAGAAGAGCGAGTCGGCAGGGGTGCGATAGGCAATGTTAACAGTAATGTAGTTGGTTGGCTCAGCCTGTGTGGTTTCTTCGCCAAGCGTTATTCGTTGGTAGTGTATACCTGTGCGGGTTACCGAGAAGTTGGGAAATAGTGGCGATTCGTTGCTGCATCCGGCAAGCGTGGTAGTAAGTACTAGTATAAAAAGTTTAAGGTATCTCATCGAAGCCTCTTTTGGGTTTTACTTAAAATAATGGTAAAGGTATAAAAAAAAGTAATTAACTTTCAATTACAGCCAAAAGTTCAACATCGAATACTAGAACGGCCATGGGAGGGATTTTATCGTTATCGCCTAAAAGCCCATGGGCTAAATGTGGGGGCATAATAAACTTCCCCTTTTGCCCTGGGTACATCATAAGTACGGCCATCTCCAATCCTGCTTCAACGCCTCCCTTGCTCACCATGAATTCTTTTGGGGAATTGCTGGTAAACGTATTATAACAAAGGGTTCCGTCTAGTAGTTCAACCTTGTAATTAATTAGTACAATATCGCCCTCTTTTACCTTACTACCGCTTATCTTACCCCAAATCAGGTAGTACAGCCCCGACTTGTTTTCATGCATCCCATCGAGCTTATGCCTCTCGATATAGGCTAAAATACGTTCTTTATCTTTCTGAACGAGGGCTTTGTTAACTATTTCGAATTTCTTTTTTGCTTCGCCTACGGTTGTCTTGGGCGCGCTACTATTTTTACTCTTACAACCTGTTAGGCAAGCAATAATAGCTATAAGAATGAATAGATTTTTAGCGGGCATGTTTTAGCTCGTTTTGATGTTTTTTCAAAATCTCTATAAACTTTTCTTCGGTTTCGCTTAGCGGCACAAATGATTTTCCGCCCGCAGCATTAATATGACCACCACCATTAAAATACTTTTCGCAAATTTTATTGGCCTCAAAATTCCCGGCTGAGCGTAACGAAACCTTAACGTAATCTGTATTTTCTATTAGTAGAGCCGAAAAAATGATGTTTTTAATGGATAGAGGGAGGTTTACCAAACCCTCCGTATCGCCAATTTTGTACTTAAACTGATTAAGCTCTTTGCGGGTTAGCGAAATAAATGCCGAGCGGTACGCTGGAAAAACTTTCATCTTATTTGTCAGGGCATGACCCATCAAGCGCATCCTATTTTCTGAGAAGTTGTTGTATACCTGTTGCTGTATCTCTTCAACTTTTGCTCCCTTAGATATGAGTTTGGCTGCAATTTCGAATGTTCGGGGGTTTGAACAGCCATAGCTAAACGAGCCTGTATCGGTCATAATTCCAGTAAAAATACTTTGAGCTGCTTGTAGATTTATCTTACTTTCGGCGTTAAGTATCGTTGCAAATTCGTAAACTAGCTCGGCTGTTGAGCTGGCTTTAGTTTCCGAAAGTTTCCAGTCGAAAATATCCTCTGGATGTGGGTGATGATCGATAAGAATCTTTATTGCCTTCGAGTTAGAAAAATCGCCTTTCATCTCTTCAAGTCGCCCAGGCCCATTAAAATCTAAGGCAAAAATAACGTTGGCTTCCCCAATAAGTTTTTGAGCAGCCTCTTTCTGTTTTGAGAACCGAACAATCTCTTCACTTCCGGGTAGCCAAGCCAAGAAATCGGGTATCTCGTTGGGGATAACAATGCTTGTTTTTATTCCAAGCGTTTTAAGCATGTGAAAAAGTCCCAGCGATGAGCCAATGGCATCGCCATCGGGGTTACTATGTGTAGTTATTATAATATTGGGGTTACTCTTTAGTAACGCTAGAATTTGTTCTGATTTTGAGACTGAAATTTGACACATTACAACATGATTTTTAAAAATTCAAAGTTAGCATAAATTATTTTTACTAACCTATCAATAATATGCTAACTTAGTGGTTTAAATCGACAAAAATGGATACTAATCGCACATTTGCTCTTATTAAACCCGATGCCGTTCGTAATAATTATCACGGCGAAATTATTTTACGTATTATACAGGCAGGTTTTACGCTAAAAGCAATGAGAATGGTTAAGCTTAGTAAATTCGATGCCGAACGGTTTTACGCTGTACATAAAGGGAAGGAGTTTTTTGATAGGTTAACCACGTTTATTAGCTCGGGGCCTGTTGTGGCTTTAGTACTCGAAAAAAGCAATGCAGTGGCCGATTATAGAGCGTTAATAGGCTCAACAAACCCGCACGATGCGGCTGAGGGTACCATTCGTAATCTTTTTGGTGAAACAATTACTCAGAATGCGGTGCATGGAGCCGATAGTGATGAAAATGCCCAAAAAGAGTGGTCATTTTTCTTTGCTCAGAAAGATATTCTCGATTAGCCCTACTTTAAAATCACTTCTTTTACCACATCCGACCCAAGGTGCTGATTTATAGAATCCCTTATTTTTGAGCGGTGCATATACAGCTCGTTTCTTAAAACCGATGATTTTAGGTGAACAATAAGCTTGTTGCCGTTCATATATACCCGCAAGGTGTACGCCTGTATGTTTTTACCCATAACAACGGGCCAGGCGTTTATTGCTTCCGAGGCTTTTAGCTTATGGCTGTACTTGTACTCTTTTAAAAACTCCTTAATGGCATCGCCAAGTGTAATTACTTTGCTCATGAATATTCTATTGTGCGTCAATTAGTTCAACGCTATTGTTTTCAACATTAAATAGATGGTAGCCGCTGTTTATTTTTTTTAAAATGTTGTTTAAACGTAGCCTATTGGTATCCGTAATAAATATTTGCCCGAATGTATGGTCCGAAACTAGCTTAATGAATTGTTCAACTCGGGTCGTATCTAGCTTATCAAAAATATCATCCAGCAGTAAAATGGGTTTTACCCCCGAGAGCTGCTCAATAAAGTTGAATTGTCCTAATTTTAGGGCGATGAGGTAAGTTTTTTGCTGTCCCTGCGAGCCCTCTTTTTTTATAGGGTGATTATTTAACGATAGTATCAGATCATCCCTGTGAATACCCCTTGTGGTGTGCTGAACAATTCTATCCTTTTCAAACGATTCGGTTAGATGGGCTTTAAGATTTTTTTCAGCAATATCCGATTGGTATGTTAGCTCAACTACCTCATCCCCAGTTGACACCTTTTGATAGTAATCCTGAAATAGCGGTGTGAGTTTTTTAGAAAAATCAACCCTATGTTCATAAATAAACTGTGCCAAGCTACTCATTTGACTATCGATAACGTCTAACAGGTCAAGTAATCCTGCTTTGGAGTACCCCTTGTTTTTTAAAAGTTTATTCCTGTTAGCTAGCAGCTTATTGTATTTAAGCACGTTGTTTAGGTAGGGTAAATTGTACTGAGAAATTACCCCATTCATAAACTTGCGTCGTTCCTCACTACCATCTAAAATAAGCGACGAGTCGGCGGGTGAAATTATTACGATGGGTAAAAAACCAATATGATCGGCAAGCCTATTGTAAGCCTTCCCATTTTTTTTAAACTTTTTCCCCGATTCTTGTTTTACCGAGCAAAGAATATTTTCATCCTTTCCATAGCGAGTATAGTTGCCCTGAATTAGAAAAAAATCCGTTTCATGCTTAATATTTTGATAGTCGATGGAGTTAAAGTTGCTTTTACACATCGAGAGGTAGAAAATAGAATCGAGTAGGTTGGTTTTGCCCACGCCATTATTTCCTACAAAGCAGTTAACCTTAGGATGCAGCTTTATATCAACCTGATTGTATGATTTGAAATTCAGTAAGTTAAGTTGCTTTAAGTGCATTTTAAGGTATTTATACTTTGTAACTACAAAGGTAACCAGAAAATTGCGTAAGAAAAACAATGGTAAATATTTTACCATTGCCGAAAAACCATTACTTTTGCGCAAGCTAATTTATAATCTGATAAATTTAGTTTACTTTTACGGTTTGTAATATTGGCGTTTTATTTGATAATTACTAAATCCTATTTTTTAACTTTTTGTTATGGCAAAAGATAAGAACCAAAGAGATTCAGAAACTGGTGCTGAAGTGTTGGAAAACGCGTTAACCAAAACAGAGCAGTACATTGAGAATAATCAGAAAAGCTTAACCATTATTGTAATTGCAATTATTGCAATTATTGCCACCTTTTTAGGCTACACTAGGCTTTATATTGCTCCTATGGAGAAAGAGGCTCAATCGCAGCTATTTGCAGCTGAGCAGTATTTTGAGAGAGACTCGTTTAACCTGGCACTATATGGAGACGGCAATTACCTGGGTTTTATTGATATAATTGATAACTACGGACCCACAAAAACCGCAACCCTTTCTCATTACTATGCAGGGATATCGTATAGGCAGCTTGGTGAGTATGAGGATGCTATTAAGTATCTTAAAAAGTTTACCACCAA
This sequence comes from Bacteroidales bacterium, assembly GCA_028708425.1. GTDB lineage: Bacteria > Bacteroidota > Bacteroidia > Bacteroidales > Tenuifilaceae > Perlabentimonas. Next base: position 34,735 of record JAQVYY010000004.1, on the reverse strand, counting down.
AGGTAAAATGATTGGCGCGGTGGCATTTGGTGCCATTGGCGATTGCTATGTTGAATTGGGCAACCTTTCGGAAGGGGTCAAGTATTACCAAAGAGCAGCAAGCAATAAAAATGAATTTACTTCGCCAATATTCCTTATGAAGGCCGGTAGAATTTACGAGGAGCTTGATAAAAATAGCGAGGCACTAAAAGTTTACAACCAAATTAAGCAGAACTACGGTACTTCAAACGAGGCTCGCGAAATAGAGAAGTACATTACTAGGGTTAGCCGAAAATAAAATTTAAAATATTTTTCATGAAAACCAACCCCATCCGGTTGGTTTTCTTTATTTTTACATAAATTAAAACCAAAATACTATGGCAACTTACCTCCAAAATTTATCAAATTACGATTCGTCACAGGTGCCCTCGGGTAAAAAGATGAAATTTGGTATCGTGGTATCAGATTGGAATTCGGAGATTACCCACGCCTTACTGCGGGGAGCGTACGAAACGCTCACTGCTCATGGTGTAAAGGAGAATAACATCCTGGTAAAGCATGTGCCTGGTAGCTTCGAACTTATTTTGGGTGGGCAATTTATGGCCGAGTACGCCGATTTGGATGGTGTAATTTGTTTAGGGTGTGTTATACAGGGCGAAACTCCCCATTTCACCTATGTTTGCCAGGGGGTAACGCAGGGCATTGCCGAGCTAAATATGAACTACAATATTCCGTTTATTTTTGGTTTGCTTACAACCAACACCCCTGAGCAGGCAAGCGATAGGGCAGGAGGTAAACATGGGAATAAGGGTGTTGAGGCTGCCGTAACAGCAATTAAAATGGCTGCTTTACAAAACGATATGGAGGAGTTGGAAGACAACTAACTTTTAATCCGCATTACATCAAATTTGTTAAAGATGAATGCAAATGCGGGTTACCCCGACCTAGTTGAGCCCAATTTGGGCAACTAGATTGGTTGTGAAATTCAGTCGCTGTCGGAGACCCCAGTTATTCGAATGAATAATTGGGATTAAGCCAAGATATAGAGAGAGAAGGGACTTGCTAGTCCCTTTCTTTGTTTGAATTAATATTCTCAAGCCAATCGAGCAAGCGTTTTAGAACCCTGTAGTACAGTGCAATATACAGTAGTATTGAGAATATCCATATAATAAAGGTATTTACCCATATGGTGTTGAAGTAACGACCAAACACTTGCTTTACTGGAGCATAAAAGTGAGCACCGCCATAATTCTTTTCGGGTAAAAGGTAAATGGGGTCAATTTTTTGTACAAGTCTGCCATTGTACTCAATAATGCGTTCAACCTCAGTAGAATTTCGTACAAACTCACTTAGGGTTTCGTTAAAATGCTCCCGTTTTAGCTTTAGAAAATCTTCTTTCTCTTCGGGTGTTTTTTGACGTGATATTATTACGCTGTCTTTCTTGTCACTTGCCTTGTTGTATAGCTTTACGTAGTACAATCTAAGCTGTTCCAGGTAGGTGTTTAAGTCGGCAATAACAGCTGGGGTCAGTTCGTTTATGTTTAGCCTGTCGATATGCTTAAAGGGGTACTGGGAGCCGGTAATGCTGTTGGCCTCGTGATTAAGCTCGTTTTGTATAAGATGAAGAGCGTCTTTAACATCATCCACCCTCTCCGCATTGTTGAGGTTGCGCTCGCAAATAGTCACCTTGTTTTGAAGCGTTGTTAGCCAGTAGTTGCGTTTATAGTCCGATATGCTCATGGCCTCATCCAGATAGTAAAACGGCTTTTGGTACTTGTTGTTTATGTACTGGTTTGTAGCCAATGCCTCGTACGCCCAGCGGGCTACAATAATTTGACCATATGCTGGGATACTATTGGGGTTCGAAATAACAGGGTTTAGCTTCTCGTACTTTACAATAATTCCGCTCAGAATTATTTGAGGAATAACCAGGAATGGGATAAGAATGTAGATAGTTACCACGGTTTTAAAGCTGTCCGATATAAGTAAACCTAGCATATTGGCCGAGAACCAGGTGCTGAATAGTACAATCCAGTACTCAAAGAACATTCCCTTAATTTCGAGGATAGAGTTTCCAATTAGAACGAATGCAAAGGATTGAAACGCCGAAAGGCATAGCAAGATTATCATTTTTGATGATAGGTAGCTGCTCCAGCTCAGGTTCAGGAACGATTCTCGCTTCTGAATTTTTCTATCTTTTATAATTTCCTCAGCACTAACGGTTAGCCCTACAAAAAATGCAACAATTACCGCCATAAATAGGTAAACCGGCAGGTTGCTATTCTCTACTAGGGTATAGCCAAACTTATTGGCTGGGTCAACGTTGTAGTACTTAATAATAAAAGCGAGCAGAAATGCCAGTATTGGTGCTTCGAGTATGTTTATTATCATGTACTGGGTATTCGCAATCTTGCTAAGAATATCCCTTTCAACAAAAACCTTAAGCTGTTTAAACCAACCTGGGATTTTAAAAAGATTTTTAGGTAAATCTTTGGGTATTTCGGTTTGAGACTCTTTTCTTTTAGTGCTCTGGTTATAAAAATCGTACCACTCTTCTGGACTCGTTTTTCGTGTTCGTGTTGGGTTTCCGTATTCGTCTAATACGTTGGCTTCTAAAATATTAAAAACCTGCTCGGGGTTAACGTTACCGCACGATGTGCACTCACTTTCATTCCAGTTGGCATGTTGCACCTTTGACTTAAAGTATATAATTGACTCAATGGGGTCGCCATTATAAATTAGGTAACCTCCCGTATCGAGTATAAGCAGCTTGTCGAACATCTTAAAGATATCCGATGAGGGTTGATGAATGACAACGAATACAAGTTTGCCCTTAAGGGTTAACTCTTTTAGTAGATCCAAGATATTTTCCGAGTCGCGAGAGCTTAACCCGCTAGTGGGTTCGTCTAAAAAAAGAATCGATGGTTCGCGAATTAGCTCTAGGGCAATGTTTAGTCGTTTACGTTGGCCCCCGCTAATTTTTTTGTTTAGGGGTGATCCTACCACCATATCCTTAATCTCGTGAAGCCCTAAGTTTACAAGCGTTTCGTTTACTGCATTTACAATCTGTTTCTTTGAGTAGTTATCGAAACAGAGCTTGGCGTTGTAGTATAGATTCTGGAAAACGGTTAGCTCTTCAATAAGCAAATCATCCTGCGATACTAATCCAATTACCCCCTCGGCCAATTCGGCCTGGTTATGTATATCAATCCCGTTTACCTTAACGGTACCGTTATATGGAGTTTCAGACCCCGTTAGTACATTAAGCAGGGTCGTTTTTCCAGAGCCAGAGGCTCCCATGATACCCACCAGATGCCCCGACTCAAAGTTCAGATTCATTCGCTGAAGGCCAACTTTTCCTCCTCTAAATCGGTACTCAAGGTTAACCACATCAAAATCTATTGGTTCCTTAATTTTATCGAGTGAAAACCTGGCTACAATATCGCTATAGTATATAGGCCTTATCTTCGGATTTCGAATTGAAGCGCCATTGTTAAGAATGAAAACCTTATCCTTATTTAGTAAATGCCTGTTAAGGTAAAGCTCCTCATTTCCAGAGTATCGTAAGAGGTATATGTTTACAAATTCAACCCAAAACACGCATATTTCACCCTGTATTGAAGGGGCGTATATATGTTTTTGGGTTTTGTCGAAATTAATACTATCGTTTATGGTGAGTATCCGGTCGTTTTGGGGTATTGCGTAAAAGTTGTTGACAACAAACTGATGTATTAGGAGGAATTCGTTGTTATCGATATAGAAAGTTTCGGCTACTGTCGAAATAAAGGCCATCTCTTGTTCGGTAACCCCTTGGTCAGCATCCTTTGCAAATTCGAGGAGCCTAACCACCACAACAATCTTTTGCTGTTGCGTAAGCTCTTCGTTTATTTGAGTGCAAATTTTTAAAACACGAACCGAGCTGGATGATGTGCGTTTTTTGCTTTTGCTTTTTTCGCTCTGTTTCTCTTGGTATAGCTCGTAGTAGTAGTCAAAAACTTTAAGGTATTCCCTTACTAAGTCTTGGTTTAGCTGTTGTCGCAAAAACGATTCAACTACCGAACGTCTATCAAATTTAGCTTCAGACTCCATTCTGTTGCTATCATCCTCGGGATGCGCAATTATTGCAAAGAGTTGCATTAGAGCTTTAAGTATGGACTCACTCATACAATTAGTTTTTGGTTATGTTGCTGTGATTTTAGGGTTTGTAACCAATTAAAAGCATAACGTAGCCTGGTGTGAATTTTTGATTTTTAACATCAACCTGTATAACGCAGGTTACGGTTGATGAGAAATGAAAATCCCAGTAGGGCGTATTATCGTAATTTGAGTTGGCGAAAAGAAGATTTTTTTCGGTGTCGTACACCGAGAATAAAACGTCGCTTCGTTTAATATTTGTACAGGCTACAATTCGATAGGTGTTATGGGCAAAAAAGGTTGTTCTGAACTCTATACTTTGGTCGGGCTTTACCTCTGCAAAATATTCCTGCCCATCGGTTATGTATTCAGGCGAAAAGTAAAGCGAACAAATATGTTGCAGCTGCATTAGCTGCGCATAGAGCTTATGGCTTGGGGCTGCTGAAAGAATGAATATACTAAATGTTATGATTAAAATCTTTCTCATAGTAACTTTTGATGTTCAGAATATGCCCTATTCTACAATCAGCTGTCGAATTTTTTCAATTTTATTGCTGATGATATCGAGATGATATTCAGATATTATCACCCTGGACTGACTATTTATATACGTTGTTTTGTTCTCCACATCAATTTTCGGCTCTTTGTATGAGTATGAGTATATTATGCCATCGAATTCATACGCAAGGTCGATGAATTTATCGATTAGCTCAGCATACTCGTCTGATTTGTAGTATAGTGGTGTTAGGACCTCAATCAGGTTGTCGAGAGGATGTTTTTGCTCGCCTAAACGGGTTATTAGCTCCCGGCTTGATGTCTCTTTTGCTATTTGGCTTAATAGGTACATGCTTTCAGTCCACCCGCCAGCGAGTATAAGTGCTACAACTTCGGAACGATCGCTTTCGCAGAGGTAACTATCAGCCTTGCTATACGTTTGGCCAAGCAATACGAGTAGCGAGTCTTTATGCTCAATATTGCGCTCAATGCTTTCGAAAAAGCTGGGTGAGAATGCAGAACCTAACCCTAGTTCCTGAGTAAGTTTTTTTATCGAATTAAGGTATGCTATGGTCTGTGGAGTATGTTCGTATAGGTTAGTGTAGCTAAGGTCGGTGCCATAAACCCCTAAATTAAGTGCCTGTTTGAATGATGTTGTGTATTGTGCCGTGTTACCGGGTTTGTTTGTAAGGTTACCGTAAAACGAGATGTTCTGATTTTTTATTAAATGCGAAACTAGGTAGGGAGAGGGTAGGGGGAATAGTGAATTTTCAAATTTCATTAAAAACGAAAGGCTGTCGGGTTTATACGCCTTTCCAACTGAAGTACTATTTTGCTTATTGCCTCGATCATTACATGAGGTGTTAACAAGTGCCAATGATAAAGTAAAGAGGGCAATAACTATATAAAATGCACTTCTTGTGTATGATTTTTCAAACATTTAATGTCTTGAATTAAATATAACGATTGCAAGTATAAAAAAAAGTGCGAAATATTATACTATTACGCTTGACATTTATTGCAGTTCCTAACACGAGGTTAGTTTACAATTTTTTCCCAACCATGCTTTCGTAAAGATACAATAATTATTCTAATTCCCAACAACGCTATGGCAAACAAAACGATAGCGTATATGTATTCTCCTAGTAATACTTTTCCGGTGGCAAATAAAACAGAAAGAATTGTTATGCACCCGCCAAACCACGAGTACCATAGGTATTTATAGCCCGAGTCGCCTACAATATCAGGGTTTTTCTTGGCAATGCGAGCCCATCCAATACCCCCGGGATGTATTCTTCGGTAAAATGATGTTAGGGTTTGCTCGTCGGTTGGTTTTGTGAGATAGGTTACCAAAATCCATACGGCAGTTGCCACAAATACGGTTATTAGCAGCATGGGTTCAAACTCTAAATCGGTGTATAGTTTAAGCCATGGGTAAACTAGGAATGGTGCTAGCATGGCCGATATCTCAGACCAAGCGTTAATACGCCACCAGAACCATCTTAAGATAAGCACCAAACCAATTCCTCCGCTGCATGCCAGTACAAATCTCCAGGCATCGCTAATTTTCGAGAATTGGGTTGTAACAACTAGCGAAAGGAGCATTAGCACAAAGGTGGTTATGCGCGATACTTTTACGTAGTATTTCTCGGTGGCGTTGGGTTTAATAAAGGGTTTTACAAAATCGTTAACGATGTATGATGTTCCCCAAACTATTTGGGAGGCAATGGTCGACATGAATGCGGCAAGGAAAGCAGCTAGCAGTAGGCCTAGCCAACCTGTAGGCATAATATCTTTTACAACCATAATGTACGTTGCACCTTTGTCGGCTGCATCTGGGTACAGAACAAGGGTTACCAGTGCAACAATTATCCAGGGCCATGGCCTTAAGGCTACGTGGGCAACTTGAAACCATAGCGTGGCTAGTAGCGAGTGCTTTTCATTTTTTGCCGACATCATACGTTGTGCAACGTATCCACCGCCACCTGGCTCAGCACCTGGGTACCAGCTGGCCCACCACTGAACGCCAAGGTAGGTTATAAAAGCGGTTAGGCTTAGTGTTAGCATCTGTGTTCCCGAGGAGTCGCTTTTGCTACTAACCGTAGGGAAAAACGAGAAAACCGATTCGGGTAACTTGGCTTTAAGCCCTGCCATGCCCCCAACATCGGGATGCCTAAGGGCAAAAATTGCCAGAGCAATACACCCAACCATGGCAATAACAAACTGAAAACTATCGGTGAGGCTGATCCCCCAAAGGCCCGATAGGGAAGAGTAGAGCGATACGAATAGCAGAAGCATTCCTACCAAAAGTAGATGTGCCGAAAACTCAATGCCAAGGAACGAGATGCTGCTATGGCCAAAGAATGTTATATCGGGAAACATTACCCATAGTATTTTTACCATGGCTAGGTTTACCCATGCTAAAACTACTACGTTCATTACTACACCAATGTAAAGCGCTCTAAATCCTCTAAGAAAACGGGCCGATGCACCCGAGTAGCGAATGCTTACCAGCTCGCAATCGGTTAAAATATCCGCTCGTCGCCATAGGCGAGCAAAAAAGAATACCGTTAGCATGCCTCCAAAAAGCATGTTCCACCAAAGCCAGTTTCCGGCTATTCCACTTTCGGCTACTAATTCGGTTACTGCTAATGGAGTGTCGGCAGCAAAGGTGGTTGCTACCATGCTGGTACCTGCAATGTACCATGGCAAATTACGGCCGCTGAGAAAAAAATCGCTGGTGCTTTTACCTGCCCTTTTGCTCATGTAAATACCTATGCCTAGACTAATTGTAAAGAATAAGGCAATAATTATCCAATCGAGGGTTAGCATTATTTTGAGATTAAATGTGGTTTACAAATAAATTTTCGAGCTGAAAGTACTAACTAATGTGATAAAATCAAATGCTGTTTAAGTAAAATTTATGTACAAACATCATCAAAATGTTTTATACTTTTGCCGAGATTTTACAGAGAATCATCTAAATAAGCTTTGAATTGAACTCATCTATTTCATACAAAAGGATTTGGGCTATTGCATACCCAATAATTATTGGGAGTATTGCTCAAAATATTATTAATGTAACCGATACTGCATTTATTGGTCAGCTGGGCGAAATTTCGCTTGGGGGTGGTGCTATTGGGGGCCTTTTTTACATGACGCTAATTATGTTTGGGTGGGGATTTGGGATAGGTACTCAAATTGTTGTGGCCCGTCGTTTTGGCGAAGGTGCTTTTCGGCCCATTGGGCGTACCGTTGATCATGGTTACCTCTTTCTGATGCTGTTAGCATTGCTGATTTTTACGGTGGTTAAGCTGTTTGGCTATGATATACTTAATTTGATAGTTGATTCAGATGCGATAAAACATGCCAGTAGTGAGTTTATTCAGTATCGTATATGGGGTATTTTCTTTGCGCATACAAACTTTATTTTTCGTGCGTTTTATATTGGAATTGGAAAAACCAAAGTAATTACCTTAACTACCTTGGTGATGGTAGCGGTAAATGTGTTTCAGGATTATGGCCTAATTTTTGGAAACTTTGGTCTCCCCGCAATGGGTATTAGTGGCGCCGCTTTGGCATCGGTAATTGCCGAAATTACCTGTTCTGTAGCCTTTTTGATATTTACCGTATCAAAAATACCCCGCGATAGGTATCGACTTTTTAAATTTAGGGTATTTAGCCCCCGATTGCTTTTACGGTTGCTGAGAATTTCCACACCGATGATGTTGCAGAACTTTTTTGCCTTTGGTGTTTGGTTCGTTTTCTTTTTAATAATAGAGAAGATGGGCGAGAGCGAGCTGGCGGTTTCGAATATAGTTCGATCAATATACGTAATTCTTATGGTTCCGATAATGGGATTTGCTTCGGCAACAAATACGCTGGTTAGCTACGTAATTGGAAAGGGCGATGTTGATGATGTGATGCGGATAATTAAGAAAATTCTGTTGATGTCAACCTCTAGTGTATTGCTAATTGTGGGCACTTGCGCATTGATTCCCGAGAAGTTACTATCAATTTATACCTCCGATCAGCATCTTATAGATATGGGGATTCCAATTATTTATATCATATCATTTTCATCGGTAATGTTAGGTATTGGGAACATTCTTTTTAGTGGCGTTTCGGGAACAGGAAAAACCAACGTTTCGCTTATTATTGAGATTGGTTTGCTGAGTATTTACCTAGCGTTTACAGCGGTTGTGGTTATCGTTTTTGCAGCTCCAGTTGAGGTTGTTTGGGGTGTTGAACTGGTTTACGGTGGATTGCTCAGCATAACATCCTACCTATATCTAAGGTCTAAAAAATGGGTTGGTAGTTCGGTGTAGCTTGGTTACCTTTTGCAAAATCTGTAAATTAGTAGGTAGGCCTGTTTTAATCCCAGCTCGCCGGCTTTTCCCATATCTACACATCCTTCCTCGTTTTGTTTCTGCATAAAGTAAATAAGGCCCCTGTTGTACCATGCTTCGGCTAGCTTGGGGTTAACGGCTAGTGCCTCTGTATACAGCTCAATTGCCGTATTCATTTGGTTGGCCAATGCGTAGATATTGGCTTTGTTGTACAGCGTTATGTATTGGTTTGTAGAATCTAGTACAATACGGTTTAATATTTCAATGGGTTGTTCAAACGATTCAAGTGGGGTGTATGGTGTGCTATTCTGCTTATCGTTTTTAACAGGTTGCTTTTCAAATTCTATTTTAGAATTATTCGATTCAAATGTTGAGATAAAGTTTACCATATCGGCCATTTCTGCCGAAAGGTTTATGAGTGCCAATGGGTTGTTGGCCGAAGTTTCTAATGCTTGATGATAATAATCAATGGCTTGCTTGTATCTATTCGTATTGCTATAGCTCATTCCTTTTGCCATGTAGTGCAAAAATGGGTTGTTTTGTGTAATGATTTCGGGTAATTCGATGCTGTTTTCGGGTGTGCCCAAGGAAAGGACGTATCCCTTTTTGTATAATTTTTTGTTTAGCGTGTCAATTGGAGTAAATAGCTGGTTTTTAAAATCAATGTTACTAGAGTTCAATGCAATTACCCTTATAAATGGGAGTATATCTATTGAGTAATTCGAGAGCTCGTCGATGAGCGGCATCTGACTCTGCGGGGTAAAGTCAGAATTAAATGCGATTAATTTATCGAAAACGGCGGAGGTATCGGTTAGGGGTTGATTGTGGTTGTTGCTATACTTTTGGGCAATGCTTTGTGCGTAACTATTATCTAGTTTTGATTGGTGATAGTTGTTTAGATGCAGGTGGGCATTAGCCCTGGCCTTGTAGGCGTTGGCGAAATCGGGAAAAACTTCAATTGCCTGAGTAAAATCGTTTATTGATTCGTGGTAGCGTTTCATTTCGAGATGCAGAATTCCCCTATTGAAGTAGACCAACACGTTTTCGGGGTTTAGCTTGGCAACGGTTGTAAAGTCATCTAGAGCCAAACCTGTTAGCCCTTTTCTCCAGTACAGTAAGGCTCTGTTATATATGCTGAGCGCATTGTTGGGGGTTATCGCAATGGATTGGTTTAGGTCGGCAATGGCACGGTTAAGGCTATCAATGTAGCTGTATGTTAGGCCTCTAAAAAAATAATTTATCGATGAGGTTGAGTCAAGCTCAATGGCCTTGCTAAAATCGTCGTGGGCTAGGTAGAAACTTTTCATTTGCATTAGCAAACGCCCCCGTTTGCTGTATCCCTCATGATAAAAAGGGTTTAATGTGATGGCCTTTTGGTAGTCGTTTAGGGCTCTCATCGAGTCGGCATTGTGTACATGTGCTGTGCCTCTATTAATCCACGCATCAATGTTTTTGGGGTCAAGGTCGATAACTTTAGAGAAGTCCTGTATCGATTTTTTTGGTTGCCCCATTAGTAGATAGTTAACCCCTCTGCTGTAGTACCCGTCGTGCCAATTGGGCCTAAGCTCAATAACCATTTCGAAATCGTTGTTAGATTGCAAATATTTTTTTTGTCGACTCAGCGTAATGCCTCGATACAGAAGTGCTTGCGAAAATACTGGGTTTAGTTCAATGGCCTTCGAAAAATCTGCCAGTGCACCGGGCATATCATTCAAACTATACTTGGCTAAACCTCTCAAATACCATGCTTCGGTTACATTTGAACTCGATTCAATTAGGGTGTTTAGCGTTGAAATTGCGCTGGTGTACTCTTGAAGCATTATATGTTTTCGAGCCTTATTGTAAAAGTAGTACTTGTTTAGCTGGGCATTCGTTTGGCTGCAAGTGAACAGTAGTAGGGCTAATAGAGCTATTTTTAGTGTAAAATTAGGCTTCAAACCTTTCTTCTTTTTGATTTTTAAAAAAATAGTTTGTCGTTGCGTTGCACATTTTGTTAACCTTATTGCCATGCTACTTGTAATGGTGCAAATGCAAAGCTAAAAAATAAATCCCTAACCCCAATTATTCATTCGAATAGCTGGGGTCTCCGACGGTAACTAAGCCTCACAACCCATTTTGTTACCCAAAATTGGGCTCCACTATGTTAGGGTAACCCGCCTTTTGTATGGTAAATGGTATTTACTGTTTTATAAATTTGTGCGTGTAAACCTTGTTGTTATGTCTTAGCCTTATAATATAAAGACCTTTATGGTAGTTACACATGCTGACTACGGTTTTATCCGTTTTGCCAAATCCCGAGGTTATAACCCTGCCTGTTATGTCAATAATTTCATACCTGTAAGTGTTTTCTCCTTCAATAGTTAGTAAATCACGGGTGGGGTTTGGATATACTATAAAAGGTGATTGGTCTAAAATTCTATCGCTACTGGGTTCGGCTTCAATGGTATACTTTAGTCTTAGGTTACTGTTGTATAACGCTATGGTTTTGGTAAGCGTTACGTACCCCTCTTTACTTACGTTAATCTTTATATCGGTGGCTGGCACAACCTCGTTAAACATTGCTATGCCAAAGTTGTTTGTTTCAATCGTACTATCAGCTAGCTCTACAGCAGCGTATTCAACTGGTCCAGCTTCGTCGGTAATTTCAATTTCCACATAGTAGGTAAAGGCTTTTAGCGTGTCCTGTACAGTAATATCTTGGTTCGAAATGGCGCCTGTATTACCCGTAGCGGAGTAGTATTTATCTTTTGTAATGATATATTGAACCCCTTCGTTAGTTGGCAATACACCGCTAAATTCAGCCAAGCCTTCTTCGTTTGTGTACTTTATACCGTATCCATCAAGTTCGATAGTGGCACCGTTTATTGCTGAGTTGAGCTGTTTCGAAACTATTTTAAAGGCAGCCCTATGGGTGGTAACCGTGTCTAGCGCAATATTTAGTGTGCTGTCCGAAACGAGTTCAATTGAACCTGAATGTGGCGAATGACCATTGCTTGTAATGCTGTAGCTATGTGTGCACTGAGCTAGGTCAAAGCTCACTTTGCCATCATCGTTTGTAGTACCAATACTGTTTAGGATTGTAATGTTTGCACCTCCAATTGGGATTGTATCGGTATCGGTAATATGGGTAATGCTAAACGTAAGTGTTTGGGCAGTTGACAGCGTATACTTTTTATTTACGTTTGCTTGATTTACAACCACATTTTCGGTAATGGTAACAAATCCATCCTTTGAAATGGTGAATTCATGCTCGCCATTGGTAATTTCAATTGACGCTTTCCCATTTTCGTTGGTTGTAACAGGATCGTAGTTCTTAATGGCTATACTTGCATTGTTTACAGGGCCATTTTCATCTAGTATTTCAAACGATAACGTTGGGCTATCTGTTGATTCTTGTAATGCCAGCCTAACGGCAATGTTACCGTATGTAGGGGTGCTAACTAGCTCAAGTTCCTGGTTTCGGTAACGCCAAAACAGACCAGTAAGCACCTTGTCGTATGCAACGTACAGAGGTGTTTCTCCGTTTTGCTTGATAGCAACAAAAACATCGGTGCCACCCGTTAAATATAGCGGATCAAAAGGGTAGGTAACCGAGCTGTCCGAATGGCTGTCTTCTAGTAAGAACTCTTCTTCAATCAGTAGTATAGGTTCACCGTTCAGCTTGTTGATTTCATATATCAGGCCTGTAAAATAGGTTTCCTGTGTGGAATCAGGTGTAAATTGGGGCCATTGAATTTCAATTCCACCCATAACAACATCCTTGTTTATAGTATATTTGTTTCCAAAGGGAATATCTTTTCCAGCAGTAAAACCTCCTCCATACTGATTGGGGGTAAGATAATCTGTAGCCAGTATGTTTTCGGTAGCTTCAAAAATAAAACCATCTGGTGCTTCATTTTTACCGTATTCCTGATTAATACTGTAGCCAATGTTATAACTTCCAATATTTTCGAAAACAGGGGACTCGGTAAACAGGACAAGAATACTTTCACCAGTCCCAATTTCTTGGCCAATGTCTATGGTCGACGAAAAGTTATCTAAATCGGTTATGCTAACCTCGGCGGTTGCACCCTCGCCTTCATATTTTGAGCCCAAGTTGTTAATGAATGCTTTGGGTTTGTAGTCGAAAGTATTTAGCAATTCTATTGGTACTTTAGAATATTTATAGTTGTATGGGGTGGCTGTAAGGTTAGGGCTGGTAAGGTTCCCAATGTAAATGTTATCGATAGCAACTTGCAGCCCTTGATTGTCTTGATTTACATATACAAAGGCAATATTTACATCCTTTCCAGCAAACTTTTCGGGAAGAGGTAGTGAGACCATATTCTCAAATAAATTTTTATCATCATCCGTTTCCCATTTGTGTATCGATTCCCATTGGTCAGTGTTCGTTTCTTTGGCCATGGCATAAAACTGTGTATTAATATTATTTACCGTATCATGTAAAAAGTAAAGCCAAAAGTAAATATTGGGTACACTATCGGTTAGGGATAAGGTGTCCTTAATAATAAGCCATGTGGCATCTGGAGCATGATATGCGATAGCCGCCGACCGTTCACCCTCCTTGATATAATTACTTCCGTTACCATTAAAGTTTTCAGGAGTACACAAAAACCACATTGGTGCAGTGGCCTCCGTAAGGTCAACACCAGTTGTGTCAGTGCTGCGTAAAACGCTCCATCTTTCAGGGTTTAGCATTTCATCCTGATCCTCGAAATTATCAAAAAACAGTGCATTTTCGCTTTTGAAATCGAGGGGTAGGTTAGCCGAACCCTTTTTAACTATGTTAGCTTGGTGGCTCGTATGGTGTCCAAATTCCATTTTTTCTACTTGTCCCTTTGAACTATACCATAGCATAGATAATATGCAGGTTAAATAGAGTGTTTTTCGAATCATAGCAAGTGGGGTTAATTGTATTTTATTGACAAATATTTTAAAATTCAAGAATAGTTTTTTTATAGCTGTCGTCTTATTAACCCGCATTATTCGTCAAATTTGTTAAAGATGAATGCAAATGCGGGTTACCCCGACCTAGTTGAACCCAATTTTGGGTACCAAAATTGGTTGTGAAACTTAGTCGCTGTCGGAGACAGCAACTATTCGAATGAATAATTGGGGTTAAATTTTATAACAAAGTTAGCAAAGAAACACAATATTAAAAGTACGAACTAAATAGTTCTACGATAGTAACCATTAATAGGTTACTATGATTTAATCGTTGTTTGGCACTAAAGAATATTTTCAAAAGTGATAAGTCATTATTTCGGGCGTTTTCTTTTTTTTATGAAGTAAGGTGTAGCAAACGCATTCAAACCAGTGCATTGTTGACCTGTTCAAAACGCTGATGATACCTTATTAATTCAACAATAGGTGGTTTTTAGCCATAAGGCAAACCAGCATTAGATAAAAATAGAGGTGGACAAGCGACCACCTCTACCTATTGCTGTAAGTGCGTTAATCATATTGCTATCAAGTTGGTCTCAACCAGAGTTTGAGTCCTCTTCTGATTGATGCACCTAATTTATGACCTGTTTCTGTGAATGATACTAACTGTTTTTGGCCACATTACCGTAAATTTCATCGGTCAATTGTTAGCTGTTCTAGGCAGGGATGGAACATCCATGTTCCCTTGTGTGTTAAGGCCATTATCATGGATGCCTCATCTTATCTCTTTTTATTGGGCTACAATTTATTGTATAATAATCGTTTTGGAAACTATCCTATTTTCAAATCTTACCGTAATGTAGTATAGCCCAGGTTTTAAAGCCGAGATATTAAGGGGAAGCAATTCTCTGTCCATCACATCCTCCTTTAACATTACACTCTGCCCGATCGAATTATGTATTTGAATCACAACTTTTTTGTGACTAATATCGAGTGTTTTGACATAAATAATATCCTGAGCAGGATTCGGGAAAACAAATACTTCAGGCGTTCCAATTTCATTGATGCCATCAACCAAGTCAAAGTTTGCCGTGAGAGTTCTATCGGTGGTAACGTTAAATGAATATTCTGGGTTGGTTGAAACTACGCTCTCGCCTTCGCTCCAGTCTCTAAATTCATAGCTTTCGGCGGGTGATGCTACAAGGGTAGCGGTCTGGTTGTAGTCGTACGCCCCTGCACCCGTAACTGTTCCCCCCTCTTCAGGTGAAGCCGTTGCGGTAACGGTAAACGTTTGGATTGCAAAGTTGGCCACAAACGTTCTGTCAGACGTTACGGAAATCGTATATTCTGGATCGGCAGAAACCGTTTCTCCGTTTTCAGTCCAGTTTGCAAATTCATACCATTCCGATGGTGTAGCGTTTAGGGTAGCGGTCTGGTTGTATTCGTATGTTCCTGCACCAGTAACGGTACCACCCTGATCGGGCGAAGCTGTTGCGGTAACGGTAAACGTTTGGGTTTCAAAGTTGGCCACTAATGTCCTGTCAGACGTTACGGTAAACGCATATTCAGCATCGTTAGAAACCGTTTCTCCGTTTTCAGTCCAGCTCACAAATTCGTATCCATCGGTCGGTATGGCGATGAGTGTAGCCGTAGATTGTGCAATATAATTCCCTGTGCCCGAAACGGTTCCTCCCTCAATGGGTGTTGCAGTTGCCGAAATGGTGTAAACTTCAGGAGTAAACCATTCAAGGGCTTCGGCAATCATGGTATTGATGTCGTTGTCGTTTGTAAACTGAGAGATATCAAAGCTGATAAAGTAGGATTTATAGATCAGATTGTCGAGCCACAAGGCACAAGGATGACCTTTTGAGTAGGCATTTCCATCGAAAGGACCACCCTCAAAGGCGAACGAAGCCCATGAGCTGATTTCAGGATTACTTACTTCATCGGCAAAAGTTTCAGGACATTCCCTGTTAAATATTACATTAGGACTATTGGCAAAAACTGGGATAATCTGATTTTCGGTACCTATTGGGCTCGAAGCCAATCCCTTTATGCTACCATGATGGTATCCCAATGAATCGGGACCAGCAATACCATCGGATCCCCCAAAATACGGCGGATTAACTTGTGGGGTATAGCCACCACGCAGATAGGCTCTAAAGAACTTGTTAATAATTCCGTTATCGGGTAAGGCATGTTGTATGGAGGGTAAATTGTCCGAAGCAAAGAATACATTCTTGGGCATAGCTTCAGTACCCTTATCCATAAAGCTCATTAGCTCCGTTGAGAAGTCTTTTAGGACATCATTATTACTCGGATTATTGGAGTAAGCAATAATGATATCGTAGCTGTCAGGAAAGTTGTATTCATCGTATGCAGCCCAGTTAAATACATCGAAGTCAACACCTGCTGCATTTAGCGCAGCAACATATTTTGGGAACTCCTTATTTTGGTAGTCCTGGAAACCAGGCTTATTGCCCGGCATGGCCAAAAGCACGTTTACACCCGCAGTTGGTAATGTGTTGAATTCGAGAGATTCACCCTCAGTTTCGTGAAGTTCTGCTCGGTTGGCGTTAGGAGAATTATCGGTAGCTACAAAATAATACTCTACGGTTGCTCCTGCGGGTAAGTTCTCTAGCTGATAATGATATACGTTTGGTTCCTCAAACGAGGTGTGGGACGTGGCCTGCCATTCGCCGCCCGTGTTGTAGTATAAGGTATCGGAATAAATACCCGAACCATCGGTAATTGTTGCCGAGAGCTCCATATAATCGTTAAAGGTGTTCCAAACTTTTTCGTGGCGAATAATCGGCGGTTCAAGATCTTCGCCCATATAAAATTTAATGGCCAGGTTGTTATAGGGTAAATTGCCTGGAGGTTCGGGGCCAACATACTGGTTGTTTTCAATAATTTCTCTGAGGTAGCATAGCCCAGCGGTAGCATCATCGTTTTGTATGGCAATGGTGGCACTTTGGCCAAAAACATGGGGAAGTGAACTTCCCGACTGACCATTGTCTACATTCTTGTATTGCATAATGATATCACCGTTCTCATGAAGAATAACCTCAAAACAGAGCGTTTGGCTGCCTCCGTCTCCTGCAACAAACCTTAAATTGTTCCATTGAATTACGCCATAGCGTTCAGGTGCAGTACCAAACATCTGATAGTAAACATCGCCAGTGTTTTCCTCGGCAAGCAGATCGTCCCAAAATACAGCGATTAAAGCAGGCATTTCTTCGTATCCAGGAATAGGTGCGTGGTAATTGAATGGATTTCCATCATTATTCCACTTGCTATTAGGGAACGGTTTATACCAATTATTTTCGGCCAGCAACAATTCACCGTTAATATCAGCATGGAAATAGGTTCTGTTGATACCGTAAAATGGGAAGTCGAAACCTAAAGGAATGGGTTCCGAAAAATTATCGTCTCCCGCGAAGGCATTTACACCATAAGTAACCACCGATGTTCCAGTGCCACTTATTTCAATCCAGTCATAAACTGGGCCGTCAGGTTCTTCGCTGTCAATCCATCGGTAGCTCATTATATCGGGACCACCCGTGCTATAATGCAGCACGATTTCCGTGGCGTCTGTTAGGGTGTCATTTGTAGTGTCTCCATCTCCCGTTAGGTTAGTACTTATGCTCACTAGGTATGAGCCGCTCTCGGTTGGTTGCCATACCGGAAACACCACCTGTTCGGTTTGCGATGCGGATAAAGAGCTGGTAAAGTTAGCGGTTTCAGTATAGACCACCGCACTGGTTGATTGATTGGTAATGGTACATTCAACCGGAAAATCTTCGGTAACCTCCGAGCCTCCAAAATTTTTGATGGTGCAGGAAGGTATTATCTCCGAATCCACCCGATGAAAAACCCCAGGGTTGTCAATAGAAATAACCCCCACATCACTGGGTTGAGGTTGCCCCACTTTAATATCATCCACAACCAGTGAGTACGTATCCTGCAGCCATTGGATGGCCAAATATACTTGCTGACCCTCATAACCGCTCAGGTCGTAGGTGAATTCCTGATAGCTACTGCCCAGCCCGGTTACACTTTCGAGGGTAACATCAAAATCGCTGATCTGTTTGCCGGTAGTGGATAAAAGCACTTTCATATCTTCCGTACCGTACC
Source organism: Bacteroidales bacterium (assembly GCA_028708425.1). GTDB lineage: Bacteria > Bacteroidota > Bacteroidia > Bacteroidales > Tenuifilaceae > Perlabentimonas. The sequence goes on along the minus strand of JAQVYY010000004.1, from coordinate 16,757 downwards.
ATGCTCTGGCAAAAAAGGTAAAAATATCACCATCATTAATGGTAACCTGTGGCGTAATTAGCCAGTCGTCTCCGTCGCTACCGTAGCAGCTTACGGTAACAAGCCAATCGCCACTATGGGCATAATTATGTTCAAATGCACCCCATTGCATCCCATCATCGTTTTCATCGTAAACAGTCCATCCAGAAGGAATAGACCCACTCTCAAAGCTTTCGTTAATTGTCCATTGAGCAAAAACTGTACTTGAATTTATGCTCAAAAGGCTCAACAATAAAATCAATGTAGTTTGCAGCCTTCTTAAAATGTAGTTCTTTTTCATATGCATTAAATTTAATTGATTTATACTATGCACAAATAAAGAGCTACAGAAGGCAATATACAAGCTAAGTACTTACAGATTGGTAAATTTGGGAGTATCGTTACAGGGTTTAATATCCTTAAAATCAACATTTTTAATAAATACCGATGGGGTAACGCCAGAGAATTTCTTAAATACCATATTAAAATTCGATATTGAGTTAAAACCAGAATCCTTGGCGATGGCATCGATGGAATATTTGCTTCCAATAATAGGATCGGATAGCATCTTCATGGCATAGTCTACACGATATTCGTTGATGAAATTTGAATAACTTTTGCAAAACACTTCGTTAATGATTTGCGAAAGGTAGGTTCGGTTGGTACTTAATCGGTGCGCCAATTTTTCTATGGTCAGGTCGGAGCGTGTAAAGATTTGATCTTTCTCCAATAGTTTTTCTAGACGTTGCAATATGGCTTCTTTTTCATCGGGGTCAAGTCGGGGCTTATTTCGATCGATTTCGGTCATAGAAATCATTTGCTCTTTCGTCTTTTTTAACTCCTGCTCTTTTTTAATCAGGTCAAGGTTCTTCTTCGTAATAAATTTATAGGCAAGGTTTTTCTTTCGAAGCTGAACGATGATAAGCACCATGGCCAAAAACAGTATAATAAGTGTTATTAAATAGGCGCGGTTTAAAGATTTTTGCCCATCTAATTTAACCTGTTGAATTTCGCTGGAATAACGAAGCTTCAAATTATCGTTGGTGAGTTTCTCATTGACGTATTTTTCTTCTATCATAGATATTCTTGCCGCTTTATCTATATTAAACAGGCTATCTTTTAGCGTAGATGCCTCGCGGAATATTTTAAGAGCTAGCTGGTAATTTCCACGTTTTTGTTGGATTAATGATAATTGTTCAAGTGCATTTTTTTTCGAAACGGGCTCATCGGTTTCTTCAAATAGGCTAATGCTTTGATTGCAGTAATCCAAAGCTTTTGACAGCTCATTTTTTTTTGTGAATACACGTGCAAACTTAATATATATTGAGGCAAGCCCGCTTTTATCATCTAACTTATTATATATTTTGTAGGCTTGATTCAAAAAATGAAGTCCTTCTTCTAGGTTATCTAGATTATAATAAACTTCGCCAATACTGGTGAAATTGGAGGCGACACCATAATAATCATTATTATGTTCATCTATTTGAACTGCTTCAAAAAAATTGCGCAAAGCTAACTCGTAGTCTTCCAAGTAGAGGTGTATCATTCCTATGTTCGTCAGGCAGATGCTGTATCCCTTTTGGTCGTCAATCGCCCTAAATTCGTCTCGTGCTTGGGTAATGTTGAGCAACGCCTTGTCGTAATCCTTCAATGCTATATTTACCAAACCAATGTTCAGCTTGCTTCTGGCTATATGAAGCGTATCATTTAGCTCCTGGAAAACCCTTAGTGCTCTGTAATTATATTCATTCGCTTTTTCATAATCACCCATTTTCATATAAATCAACGAAATGTTGCTATAGATGATGGCAGCGCTTTTGTTGTAATTTTGCTCTAAAGCTATTTTAAGCCCTTGATTTGCATATAACAAGGCTTTTTCGTTGTTTCCTGTATTGAAGGACAACAAGAATAGTTGATTATAGGCTTTAATAATGTCCTCAGGAAATTTAAGGGCTACGTTGATTTTTAAGGCCTCGTGCAATAAGCTATCCTTTGTGTTATAGCTAAGTTCATAATCCGCATCATTAGCTATGCGAATGTACGTATTGGCTATATCTTTCAGGTTTGCACTTTCTTTCAAGCTATCCAAAATCTCCTCATAGTAAAGTTTTTTTTGAGTTTGCGACATTTTTGAACCAGTTAGCTCAACGTTGTGCTCATTACTGCTAAGCTCTAAAATGGGATTTTGATTTTTAGGTACATGAAGCGTATTTTGTGCAGGCAAGATTTGGATTGTAGAGAAAATTAATACTATCAAAACCGCAACCGTAAAACCTGAACGAGTAGAGGAGCAGTATGGGCTTTCAAAGTACTCCATTATTATGTGTATTTATAGGATTTAGTAAAAGGGAAACACGCTAAATATAAAGCCTCTGAGATTAAATAGCAAATTTAAGGGTTTTGTAGCTTGTTCATAAAAATGCGTAATTTTGCTTACTGCAAAGATAAAGAATTGCTTAGTATTTTAGCATTATGTATGTTGCTATATCCTTATCTACCCGCATTATTCATCAAATTTATTAATAAAATGGGGGTTACCCCGACATAGTTGGGGCCCAATTCTGGGAAACGGAATTGGTAGTAAGGCTTAGTCGCTGTGGCAGGTAGCAACTATTCGAATGAATAATTGGGGCTAAGTAGGTTATTGGTGATATAGGCATAGTTACGCTTAAAAAATTTACAGGGAAAATGTTTCGTCAATGAGCAAAAGAAAAATAAAAAATCAACCGTTTTGGTAAAAAGACAACGGCTACTAATGGTATTATAGCCTGAAAATTAAGGAAAATGATTATCTTTGAGTTTCAGAAGAAGAAATTATTACGAACAAAAGGAATATTGTCAACCAATAGGATAAAATAACTTAATAACTTTTGTGAAGCCATACTACAACATAACGTTGCAATTCAAGAAAACTCGCATTCTGCTTCAAGTAATTCTATCCCAGAATTATAGGTGCAAATAGATGGATATTGGCAAAATAGAAGATTTTCTATCCTGATTTTGTCGTTTTACACAACATTTTCTCACTTACTCTTATTTTTTGCATAAAGTGCTATTTGCTTAAGGGCAGAAATTTAAATTGGATACATACTATCACAGTTTAACCCGCATTATTCATCAAATTTGTTAAAGATGAATAATTGGGGTTAATCTGTTTGGTTCGTAATACTTACCCTGAATCATATTGCTCTTATTCATTAAAAAAGGCTTGTAATGAAGCACTTAAAAATGATTTTACTATTTATTTACCCTTTAAAAAACATTTCAAAATGAAACATATACTTTTCACATTTCTCCTTGCATTCAGTTTTATTGTAAATGCTCAAAATTTTGTAGGACACAGTATACAGAATACAGCAACAGAGCGAAATAACGCTAGACTTATTGTTGAGGATAATTCTGGGAAGCTGCATGTAGTGTACTACGATAATGGCATCTATTATTCTTCCTCTGAAAATAACGGGTCAACATGGGCTACGCCCATTCTTGTTGATGAAATTGGAAGGAACCCATCGCTTGTAGTTGATTCGAACAATGCTCTTCATTTAGTGTATAAAAAAGGAGGGCTTAGTGCTGTTGACATCGTTTACCGATCATGCTCAGATTCGGCGTGGAGCGCAACCGAGGTTGTGTTTCATGATGATGTTAGCACCGTATCGAGACCCGTTTTGGCGATTGATACTGAAAACAATCTACATTGCGTGTGGCAAAGGGCAGGTTTTTCATCTACTCCCAATTCTGAAATATGGTACAGCAAGCGAACTCAAGCTGACGGCTGGCAAGCAGCTGTGAATGTAAGTAACTCTTACGGAGCATCCGAATACCCAACCCTTACTACCGATCTATCAAACAATGTTCATGTTTTTTGGAAGGATTCGGGAGAAGAAGTTGGGAATGATAAAATGGTTCTGTATAGAAAATTTACCGACGGATCGGGTTGGGACTCGCACTATACCAATTTGAGCAATACTACTGGGAATGGAAGTTCAGCTACAATGGATCCCTGCGCTGTATCCGATATTCAGGGTAATATTCACTTGGTGTGGAAGGATAGTCAGTCTGGTACAAGGGAAATCTACTATAAAAAATGTACCAACGGCATATGGGACAGTGATTTCATAAATATCAGCAATTCAGAGGTTGCCTCCTCGTACCCCTCAATATCTACCGATACCCAAGGAAATCTTTACGTGTTCTGGTCGGAAAAGGTAGGTGGGGTTTATTTTGAAATGGTGTTCAAAAAATTTGATAAAAATCTTGGCACCTGGTCGAATCTAACAAATGTTAGCAACACGGCAAGTGCCGATTCCAAACATCCAAACGCTCCTTCCAAAGTTAAATCCAACATATCCGTAATCTGGACCGAGGGAGAAGCCTCGCCATATTCAGTTTTGTACTATGGTAAAATGTTGCCTCCTGTTTATTCCGTTTCGGGTATAGTTCAGGGTGACGATAATCCTGGCATTGGCCTATCAGGAGCGGTTGCACAGCTGGAAGGTAACCAAAGTTATGAAGTTACCTCGTTGACTGATGGTAACTTCTTGTTTCCTGCAGTTTTAGATAACGATAGCTATACGCTAACAATTACAAAATCAGGATATCAGCCCTATGTTTCAGAAGTGATTATTGACGGCGAAAACGTTGATCTAGGAACGATAACCCTAAATGAGCTAAAGAATTTGCCGTATGACCTGCAAATTAGTTTCGATGAATTGCCTCATGGGCAAGCTGCTTTTACATGGAAACATGCTAATGGTGAGGGAACTTCTGGAAAAGAATCAAAATCGCTAATAGGTTTTAATGTTTACCTTGACGATATTACACCTGGGAACCAGCTAGCTACAACAGGGGTAGCTCCAACCTATTATCTGTTTACCGATTTAGTTGAGGGTAATCATACTGCAGGCGTTTCTGGCTTGTATAGTAGTGGTGAAACAGATATTGTTACCATACCCTTTACCGTTGATCTGGTAAGTGTTCCACGCCTGAATAGCAAAATTAATGTGTACCCTAACCCTTTTAAAAGCAAATTAACAGTAGAAAAGGAAGGGGGTGGAGGTAATGCTAACTTTGAGATTTTGAATTTAAAGGGTCAAGTAGTGTTCAGCGGTAAACTTAATAATAAAGCTGATGTACAAACAGCAAGCTTTGTTCCTGGCATATACTTTTTAAAGCTTTGGAGTGGTAAAACTTTTGAGCTAATAAAAATTGTAAAGGAGTAGCAAACGCATTCAAACCGGTGCATTGTTGACCTGTTCAAAAAGCTAATGATAGCTTATTAGCCCCAATTATTCGAATGAATAATTGGGGCTAAGCGCATAAGGCGCAATGAATTTACGAAAATAAAAAAGGGAAATAATGGGTAAACCAGCATTTCCCTTTTTTATGTAAAGAAGTGTTCCTAAACCATAGCTAATGCTTGATCAAGGTCTGCTATAATATCTTCAACATCTTCAATACCAACAGCAATGCGTACTAGACCTTGGGTGATGTTCGCTTTTTCTTTTGCCTCTACACTTAGGTTCGAGTGGGTCATTGAGGCAGGGTGCTGAATAAGGGTTTCAATACCTCCTAGCGATACGGCAAGCATGGCAAGTTTAACGTTGTTCATTAGCGTTTTACCTGCGTTAAAACCACTCTTTAGTTCAAAACAAATCATTGTGCCTGGGCCACTCATTTGTTTTTTGGCAAGTTCGTACTGAGGGTGCGATTTTAACCCAGGATATTTCACCCATTCAACCTTGGGATGACTTTCGAGATGCTTGGCAATTTTCATGGCATTTTGTTGCGCTCTTTCAATTCTTATTGCAAGGGTTTTTACCCCTCGAAGCACAAGGTATGCCTGATGAGGGTCCATATTACACCCCATGTTTATCATGGTAGCATGTAAAGCAGTATAGAGCTCCTCATTTCGGGCCACTATCATTCCTGCAACAACATCGGCATGGCCGTTAATAAATTTAGTCATACTGTTTAGTACAATATCAGCTCCATATTCCAATGGCCGCTGTAGGTAAGGGCTGCAAAATGTATTGTCAATAACAGTAATAATGTTATGCTCTCGTGCAAGGGCCACACAAGCCTCAATATCTGTAACTTCCATTGTTGGGTTCGAGGGCGTTTCAATGTACAGTACCTTGGTGTTGGGCTTAATAGCTTTTTTAATATTTTCGATATTTGATGTAGTTATATAGGTTGATTCAACCCCGAATTTCGAGAAATATGATTCCATAACTACCCTTGATGAGCCATATACGGCACTGGTGCTTATCATATGATCGCCTTGCTTGAGCAAGCTCATGTAAATGGTCGATACGGCACCCATTCCCGATGAGGTTGCTATACCACCGAATCCACCTTCAAGAATTGCGATTTGTCGCTCAAGGGCCTGTATTGTTGGATTGCTTACACGAGTATAAATAAAGCCATCCTTTTCGCCCAAGAAGCACTTGGCGGCATCATCGGCACTTTTAAAACCGAACGTTGATGATTGATAAATTGGTACCGTTGCGCTCCCAAATTGGTCCTTATCAGCACCTGCATGAATGAGTTTGGAGTTAAACCCCATTTTTTCTAATGCCATAATTTAAATTGATTTAAGTTAGACTATTTAATACCACACAAAGTTAATAATATTTGATTGAAAATCGTCCTGCCATACTAACCAAACACCGAACAAAATACGAACAACGCTGTATTCAACCGTAATAAACGAATAGTTTTGGCATCCCATATTCTTTAATAACGTACGCAATTTTGTGAAGTCCCTATACGCTAATCAATTATTAGTGTTTTTTCATTAAAAATTATGCTACAGGTAAATCTAATTTATATACCCTGCGTAATGCCAAAATAAGGGTGTATAGGTTCGATGTTAGCAAAACAAAATCGTTGGCGTCCGGTTAATATTTATAGATTCCTCCCTACGGTCGGAATGACAGGGCGTTGAGTTGTATTTGGGAGGGGAGGGCTTGGCTAGCGGCTTCGCCGCTAGCCAAGCCCTCCCCTAAAAACTAAACATTTGTCATTGACAAAGGCATTTCTCTTTTCAAAGGTTTTGTCGAACATACGTTTCAGGGCGAAACGCAGTGAAGCGAAGAATCTATAATGTTTAACTTTGTTTTTACCGGACAATAGCAAAACAAAATATATCTTTGTGAGCATTAAGGTTAAAATAGTATTGCATTACCTAACCTTTAGGGTGTAACCTCATTTTTGTTGAATTGGGACACATTAAAAAGCAAACCATAAAAGGCTCAGCATATTCCTATATTGGGGTATTCTTAGGGTTTCTTATATCGGGGCTTTTGCTACCAAGGCTTCTAACCACCGAGGAGAATGGGCTCCTTAAGCTCCTGATTTCGTACTCAAGCCTATTTGCTCAGTTCGCATCGTTAGGTTTTACCAATGCTACCACGCGACTTTTTGCGTATTTTCGAGATTATAAGAAGAATCATCACGGCTTTTTACTAATTCTATTCCTGGTTATTGGGGTTGGATTTACCCTAACTTTAAGCGTTTTTTTGATTTTTAAGAATCAGCTAATAGCCCCCGATAAAGGCAACCTTGACCTTTTTAATCAGTATGTTAATTTCTTAATTCCGCTGTCGTTTTTTACCCTGCTTTTTATAATGCTCGACACCTATTTTAAGGTGCTTTTTAATGCTACTGTTGGCACCTTTTACAAGGAGTTTTTGCAACGGATTGTTGTGCTTGCCGCCATTGCTGGTTTTTATTTTGATGTAATATCGCTTAACGGTTTTATCATTGCATACATTGTGGCAAACTCGCTTCCTGGATTTATGCTTTTGTTGAGGCTTATATTTACAAAGCAGTTTAGCCTAAAGCCCGACTGGGGGTTTATCGACAGGCAGATGGCTAAGGCGCTTTTCAATATGAGTTTTTATGGTATTGTGGTGGGGTTTGCCGGTATAATGGTTTTAAGTGTCGATAGCATTATTATTAGCCGTATGCTTGGTATTGAGGCAACCGGTATTTATGCTATTACGTTCTTCTTTAGTACATTAATTGTTATCCCCTCAAGGGCATTGCGAAAAATTTCGGGTACCGTTTTAGCCGATGCTTGGCGCGATGACGATAGGAATACTATTAATAGGGTTTACTGTAAGAGCAGTATTAATCAGCTAATTATTGGAGTGCTAATTTTTGTGGGTTTATGGGCCAATATCAACAATGTGTTTATAATTTTACCACCCGAGTACGAGGCGGGTCGATATGTTATCCTATTCTTAGGCTTATCAAACCTAATTGAAATGGCGTCGGGGGTTAGTAATACCATTTTAGTTACCTCAAAATACTACCGGTTTACCGCATGGCTTAACCTACTTCTTGTGATAATGGTTGTGGGGCTTAATATACTTTTTATTGATATTTTTGGACTTACCGGGGCTGCTATTGCTTCGTTTGTGTCGTTCCTAATTTTCAATATAGTTAGGTTCTCAATTATTTATCGTCTATTTGGTATGCATCCGTTTAGTAAGAAGCATTTGTACACATTATTGCTAGCTGCATTTACCTATGTTTTATCGTTACTAGTTCCAACATTACCTAACTTTATTGTTGATATACTGGTGCGAAGCGCCTTTATTTGCATTATTTTTGGCGGAGGCACTCTATTTTTGAATTTGTCAACAGAGATTAACGAAACCGTTAAGTTTTTTGTTGACAAAATAATTCACCGTAAATGAAAAAGAAAAAATTACTTCTAGTTTACAGCGGTTACTCATCGTTTGTCCGAGCCGATTACCAAATACTATCGCAAGATTTTGATGTGAGCAGGTATCAATTCTCACCTTACAAAGGTTTTATTCGATTTATATGGTCAAATATAAGGCTGTTTTTTTTCTGTTTGTTTAATATCAGAAAATACAGCGTAATTTACTGCTGGTTTGCCGATTATCACTCATTGTTCCCAATCCTATTTAGTAAAATTTTCTCGAAAACATCGGTTATTGTAGTTGGTGGCTACGATTCGATGTATATACCCGAGGTGGAGCACGGCGTTTTTAAGAATTTAAATTCGTATAGGGTAAAGTGCGTTAGGTATGCGCTTAGTAATGCCACCTATGTGTTTCCTGTTGACGAAAGCCTTGTGTATAGCGTAAATACCTATACCGATAGCAATGGCATAAAGGTGGGTATTAAGCATTATGTTAAGCATTTTAATGGTCAAATTGTAACCATTCCTACCGGATACAACCCCCATGTTTGGAAGAAGCCTGCCGAGGTGAAGAAAACCCAGAGCGTAATTACTTTGGCCTCTGTTCCAGACGATAAAACATTTAAAATTAAGGGGCTAGATATGTTTCTTGAGGTAGCGGCATCGATGCCCGAGGTGCAGTTTAGCATGGTTGGACTTAGCCCCTTGATGGAACAAAAGATAAAACCTACTGCGCCTAAAAACGTTTGCTTTTGGGGTTATGTAGAGCACAGCAAGCTTCCAGCTATTTTGTCGGAGCATAAGGTGTATGCACAGCTCTCGTTGTGCGAGGGATTGCCAAATGCGCTGTGCGAAGCGATGCTATGCGAGTGTATTCCAGTTGGCTCAAATGTTAATGGCATCCCCAAGGGCATAGGCGATACAGGTTTTATTCTAAAAAATCGTGATGCTCATGAAGCTAAAAAGCTGGTTAGCCAAGCACTGGCAGCCCCTAGCGAAATGGGGGTAAGGGCAAGGCAACGTATTATCGATAATTTTTCTGAACAATACCGCAAGGAGCGTGTTTTGTCAACCATTAAACAGCAGATGTATGAGAGCTAGTAATAAGTATCGTATTTTTGGTAAAGTTGTTGAGGTTTGTACAGACCAATCGCTCTCAAAGCATCAGGTTGATGAACTTTTTGAACCCATTAGCCTTTACCCCGAGGTTAGTAAAAGTGAAACCTCCGATATTGTGGTTTATTTTATTGTAACCCCAATAAAACAGCCTATTTTAGCAAGAAACCCGTCGGTACACAGCGAAACTAAAAATGGATTTATTCAGCATCAGCAAAAATATTCGGTTGGTATTGAGTTGGTTGACGAGAAGCTGATTTTTTCGATATACTTACAACCTCAGGCGGGCAAGCTTAAATCCTACCTAAGTAAGCTCTACAGCATGGATTTTGCGCTTATAACCAGCCGGTTATCGCAAGTGTTTTTTGAGCAGGTAATGGTTCCATCGGCATACTTTAATCAAAATCAATTTTTGGTGCACAGCTCATGTATGCTAAACCCACAGTCGCAAGCAATACTTTTGGGTGGTACTGGGGGGGTAGGTAAAACTTCGCTTGAATTAGAGCTATGCCAGAATAGGGGGTATAAATTTATGGCCGACGATATCTCTGTTGTCGATTCGGATGCTTTTGTTTACCCCAACCTCGCCTTCCCAAAAATTTACGGATATAACATGGTTGGGAATCCCAACCTCTATAAAAAGGTTATGAAAGGTCGGAGCTTGCAAGATAGGTTGGCATTCAAGCTAAAAAAAACACTTTTTGGGTCAGCTTCTGTTAGGCGCAAAGTATCCCCTTTAAAACTATATGGAGGCATTAAACCCAGCAAGGCAAAAATAGGGAAGTACATTATATTGGTAAAGGAGAACCGAACCCACATTGCGCTAGAACCCATTAGCTATAGTATTGCCGTTAAGGCAACCCTTAGCATTATGCAAACCGAGTATTCAACTTTTCATAACCATATACTTTGGCATGAGTATTACCGTAATGCCAAGGGCGTAGAACCAATAGTATCGGTTGATCCGGTAGTGGCCAAATGGAGAGAGCTTGCAAATAGCGTATTTAAAAGCGTTAATTGCTATATGCTTTATATCCCACTAAATATTGAGCATAAAAAGTTTATTAATGAAGCCTGCGATTTGATTAGCCAAACCGATTAACCCGTATTATTCATCAAATTTGTAAAAGATGAATGTAAATGCAGGTTACCCCGACATGGGCGAACCCAATTTTGGGCAGCAAGATTGGTTGTGAAACTTAACCGCTGTCGCAGGTAGCAATTATTCGAATGAATAATTGGGGTTTATTCTTCTTAATGTATTAGGTAATACTATTTATATTTTAAGTGGTAGTAGTAAGTATCATAAAATGAGGGCAGTATGCATTTGATCAGTGCTCATGTTATTAAACATACACCTTAATGGCGATATAATGCGCTTTATGTGGGCTGAAAGGGTCGTTTGGAATGAAAATTTTTTTATTTTTGGTGTTTTAAAATGAAAAACCAATAAATATTTGTATATGAATAAATTAGCAGTTGTCGCCTTAGGCGGAAATGCCCTATTAAGAGCGGGGCAAGAGGGAACCTTTGAAGAACAGCAAGAAAATGTGTACAGTACTTGCAAGTATTTACTCGATTTGATAACCCCTGAGCATAATTTTATAATGGTACACGGAAATGGGCCTCAGGTTGGTAATATACTACTTCAGAACCATGCCGGAGCCAAAGTTCATGGAATTCCAGAAATGCCCCTAGATGTATGCGGAGCATACTCGCAAGGTTTTATAGGTTATTTAATTGAGCAGCAGCTTAGGAACATTTTACCTACTAAGGATCTTGAAAGAGGTGTTGTAAATCTTATCACACAGGTTTTAGTTGATAAGAATGACGATGCCTTTAAAAAACCAACAAAACCCATAGGCCCTTACTATACAAAAGAAGAAGCTGAGAAGCTTGCGGTCGCTACAAATTCGGTATTTAAGAAAGATCCTGATGGAATAGGCTGGCGCAAGGTTGTACCCTCACCATTGCCAATTGAAATTGGAAACAGCAAGGTAATTGAAAAGATAGCACGCGATGGACATATTGTTATTGCTGCTGGTGGCGGTGGAATACCTGTTTACTACGATGATAGTAAACAGCTAAAAGGTATTGATGCGGTAATCGATAAAGATCACACTTCGGCTTTACTTGCTTCGCAAATAAAAGCCGATGAATTTTACATCTTTACCGACCTTAAGCCAATTGTTGTAGAGGTTGATGGAAAAGAAAAAAGGTTGGAAACTATAACCGTTGCTGATGCAAACAAATATCTCGACGAGGGCCGTTTTAGCGCAGGCGGTATGGCTCCTAAGGTTAAAGGAGCAGTTACCTTTATAGAGAATGGAGGTAGTGAGTGTATCTTTATCCATTTCCCCGATAGCGACAATGATCCCATATATCAAACTAGAATTGTACGTTAGCGCAAGGTTTTAATCCTATTATAAATAACTTAAACTAAGTAAATCATGGCATTTAATTTAAGAAACAGAAATTTTGTAAAACTTTTAGATTTTACACCCAAAGAGATTCAGTATTTACTTGATCTTTCTCTTGATCTTAAAAGGGCAAAATATGCAGGAATAGAGCAGCAGAGACTAAAAGGTAAAAATATAGTTTTACTTTTTGCTAAAGACTCTACTCGTACTCGTTGCGCTTTTGAAGTGGCTGCACTTGACCAAGGTGCGCACGTAACCTTTTTAGGCCCAAGCGGTTCGCAAATGGGTAAAAAAGAATCAATGAAAGATACTGCCCGCGTTTTGGGTCGTATGTACGACGGTATTGAGTATCGTGGTTTTGGACAAGAAATTGTTGAAGAACTTGGAGCCCATGCAGGAGTTCCTGTTTGGAACGGTTTAACAAACGAATACCATCCAACACAAGTTTTAGCCGACTTTATGACCATGCTCGAGCATTCCGATAAACCATTGAATCAGGTTTCTTTTGCGTACCTGGGTGATGCCCAAAACAATATGGGTAATAGCCTTATGGTGGGTGCTGCAAAAATGGGTATGGATTTTAGGGCGGTAGCTCCTAAAAAATTCCACCCAAATAAAGAGCTTGTAGCACAATGCGAAGAGATTGCTAAAGAAACAGGAGCAAAAATCACCATCACAGAAAATGTGGACGAAGGTGTTAAGGGATGTGATTTCTTATACACCGACGTATGGGTTTCGATGGGCGACCCTGCTGAGAAATGGGAAGAAGCCATTAAGGCTATGGGCCCATACCAAGTAAACATGGATATGATAAAGAAAACGCAGAATCCTAATGTTAAGTTTATGCACTGCTTGCCCGCTTTCCACAACGACGAAACTGAAATTGGTGTTGATGTAGCTAAAACATTAGGTAATAAGTATCCTATCGTTGCAAAGGGTGAAATGGAGGTTACCGAGGAGGTGTTTGAATCACCACATTCAATTGTTTTTGATGAGGCTGAAAACAGACTACACTCTATTAAGGCAGTTATGGTTGCTACCCTTGGACAGTAACAAATAGCATAATATCAGGAAGGAGGCAGCATTTTTAGCTGCCTTTTTCACTTTATATGGAAAAAATGTTTTAAATTTATGATACAAAACGAATTAATGTATTTGTATTATGAATATCTATATTGGAAATATTTCCTACCGTATGACAGACGAGGAGATAAAAAATGTTTTTGCACCGTATGGTAATGTGCTAAGCGTTAAAATTATTGTCGATAAGCAAACGGGGCGTTCCAAGGGCTATGCTTTTGTCGAAATGGAAAATGAGGAGGACGGTCAGAATGCCATTAAGGCGCTAAACGAAACCGAGATAAGTGGGCGAAATGTTAAGGTGAACCTAGCCCATAAAAACACAGACAAAGCGTAACATTTTTTGATGTCTACTCTGGTTTAGTTCATGTGCGCAATTGCCTATCAGGCAAATAGATCCTTAACAAAGTAGTAGGTTATTACGCCCGAAACGGCAAATTTTAACCCCGTTCCCAGTAAAAAACCAACGAACGAACCGAATGCCGATTTTATGGCGTTTCGTTGACTTTGGTTTGCTGTAATTTCGCCAATAAAAGCACCCAAAAATGGGCCCACTATTATGCCAATTGGGGGAAAGAGGAATAATCCAATAATAAGTCCTATTGTTGAGCCCCAAACCCCCCGCTTGCTACCCCCAAATCTCTTGGTTGCCCAAATCGGAAACACGTAATCGAGCACAGTAACTAGGGCGGCTGCTATACCCAACCATAAAAGTAAATCGGAGTTTATTGGGCCCCATTGGGTAAAATGCAGAATGAGTATTCCCCCAAAGCTGAGTGGCGGTCCTGGAATTATGGGCAGAATGCATCCTAAGAGTCCCATAATGATGAGTAACGATGCTACTATGATAAGTATATAATCCATTGCTTTACTGTTTGTGCACAAATTTATTCTTTAAAATGAACACACAAAAGTTTAAGGAAATAAAATGCTTGTTGGGGCTTACTATTTTTTTGTAAATTAGCAAAAACCTATTTTACCATGAATCAGAAGGCTGTTAGTATTACCCTTTTTGGTAGGGTTCAGCGTGTTGGGTTTAGGTATTTCGTTTATCGACTTGCTGCCGAGCTTGGGATAAATGGCTTTGTGCGCAACGAGCCTGGCGTTGGTGTTTACATCGAGGCCGAAGGCGAAGCTCACACTCTCGACGTTTTTATTGAGCATTGCAAAACGGGCCCACCCCATGCCGATGTTACAAAGTGCATAGTAAACCCTATGCCAGTTCAAGATTTTAACGGGTTTGTTGTTAGATAGTAGGGGTGAGTTGCTTAGTACACGCCGATTTGCACAAAGGCACACTTTAATTGTTACACCGAGCTGCTTCCCTTGCACTAACCCGAATTACTCATCAAATTTGTTAAGGATGAATGCAAAAGCGGGTTACCCTTACCTAGTCGAGTCCAATTTTGGGCAACAAAATTGGTTGTCACACTTAATCGCTGTCGTAGACAGCAATTATTCGAATGAATAATTGGAGCTAGGTCTAAAGTTGATGTTCGGATCTTCCTCTTCGCTCGCCCGACCTCCCCGTTTTTTCGAATGGGTTGAAAGCGGTTTTTATTCAAGTTCTTCGGGATTTTTTTTACTTTCTGGCGACCTAGTGTGCTGTTAACTAGTGCTGTAGCCTTTTGCTGCTCATTAATTAATATATGCTTCATTACTCCAAATCTCATTGTTACATTTATTTGGTGGTTATTAACAGAAGTATTTTTAAATTTGTGAACTAACAAAAATTTATAATTATGAACAGAAATTTATTTTTAATCAGTTTGCTTTGCCTTTCTTTTACGAACTTTAGCCTGCTTGCTCAAGATACAGAAGAAAAGAAAGAGGTATATCAATTTTCGATGGAGAAAGAGGTTCCCGTAACATCAGTAAAAGACCAGTACAGGGCTGGTACATGCTGGAGTTATAGTGGCCTAGGACTAGTAGAGGCTGAGCTATTGAGGCTTGGTAAAGGTGATTTTAACCTTTCAGACATCTTTGTAGTTCGTAAGGTTTACGAACAAAAAGCCAAAAAATATGTAAGAATGCATGGAAAAACCCATTTTGCTGGTGGAGGTGCCTTCCACGATGTATTTTGGGTAATTGATAATTATGGAATTATTCCAGAGGCTGAGTATAGAGGTCTTGAATACGGCGAAGATAACCACGTTCATGGAGAGCTTGATGCCGTGCTAAGAGCTTATGTTGATGCGGTTATAAAAAACCGTAACAGGAAACTTTCTACAGCATGGTTCAGAGGGTTTCAGGGAGTATTAGATGCATACCTTGGCGAGGTTCCCGAAAAATTTACCTACAATGGAAAGGAATATACTCCTAAGTCTTTTGTAGAAGAGCTAGATTTTAATTCTGATAATTATATTAACCTAACTTCGTTTACACACCATCCTTTTTATGAACCCTTTATTCTTGAAATTCCTGACAACTGGTTATGGGGGCAAGCGTATAATTTACCTGTTGATGAGCTAATGGAAGTGCTTGATAATGCAATTAACAATGGATATTCTGCTGCTTGGGGATCGGATGTTAGCGAAAAAGGCTTTAAATGGTCAAGAGGTGTGGCTATTGTACCTTCAGAAGACCGCCCTGATCTTGATGGGCTTGAAAGAGCCAAATGGGAAGAGCTGTCGAGTAAAGAAAAAGAGGCATTACTTTATAAATTTGATGAACCAGTGGCTGAAAAAGAGATTACTCAGGAAATGAGGCAAATCGCCTTTGATAACTATCAAACTACCGATGACCACGGAATGCTTATCGCCGGTATAGCTAAAGACCAAAATGGAACTAAATATTATTATGTGAAAAACTCATGGAACACCAATAATATATATGATGGCTATTTCTATGCTTCCGAAAGTTTTGTTAAGTACAAAACAATGAATATTGTTGTTCATAAAGATGCAATCCCTAAAAAAATTGCTAAAAAACTCAACCTGAAATAAATTTTTAACCTTGGAAAGCCGCATTATTTGCAGCTACTTTTTATTAATCCAGCCTTACAGGACGCAATATTAACCCGCATTATGTATCAAATTTATTATAGATGAATCAATGTCGTTTAGTTAACAAACTGGCACAAAATACTGATCATTAATAAAATAAACAAAATAAGTTCTTTGATAGGTTGTTTTTTTGACGAGTTGATTTTATCTTTACAGGGTATATAGGGGGTAATTGTAATGCCCTAAATTTTAAAACAAAAGATTATCGGAAAAAAATAACTCAAAATATTGATTATGAACTTGATAGAGACTCGTTCCTCAGCCGTTCAAAAGACGGCTCAAAAGGGGTATTCACTCGCAAAAGAAAGTTTATGGCTATTTCGGTCTAATGGTGCCACCCTTTTCGGTCAAACCGTGCCACTTTGAAAGATCTTGCAATTATACAAAAAAATAGTTACTCATTTTTCAGAATGCCTCTTCTTAGCGATTCCCCCTTGA
>JAQVYY010000068.1 GCA_028708425.1 Bacteroidales bacterium | reverse complement strand
GACAAAACGAATCTCTTTATCTTTGCTCATGTTGTTTTTTTATTTGTGGAAAAACAAAATTACAACAAGGGGTGAAACTTTTTAGGAGTAACCCCGTTTTTTTAAAATTTACTCGGTCACTACTGATCAGTTTTATTGAATCCCTTGTTTTACAAGATGATGGAAAAATAGTGGTTGGTGCCGAAAAGAACAATAGTTTTGCAATGGCCAGGCTAAATGCGGATGGGTCTTTAGATAACTCTTACGGTATAGATGGCTATGTTAATACAGAAATATATGATATAGAGGGAGGCTTAACCCTTTCTTATATTCAAGAATTGGTAATTCAGGATGATGGAAAAATCGTCGCAGCCGGTTTCTCATATGGCAACCCAACTTTTCATGATGTTACGGTTGTAAGATATTTGGAGGACGGAACCGTAGATACAAATTTTGCTGACGGTGGAGTTTTTAGAACAGACCTTGGTGGTTTTGCCGATTTTTGTACAGCCGCCGCCATTCAACCCGATGGTAAAATTATCTTGGGGGGTCATAAGGAAATTTCCGGCACACCTGGAGTACCAACTTACGATGCAGCGCTTATTCGATTAAACAGCGATGGAACCCTTGATAGCACGTTTGGAACAGACGGAATTGTATCGCACCGCTTGGTAACTGAGGCTACATATGTACAAAGCGTGGCAATTCAGGCCGATGGAAAAATTGTTTTTACGGGAAGTGTAGTAACCCAAGGGGCAACTAGTTATCACACATATGTATGTAGATTAAATGCCGATGGAACTATGGATTTATCATTTGCAGATATAGGGTATAGAATTATTGACCCATATTCAGAAGATTTTTCCCAAAGCATCTTGGTGCAGGATGATGGAAGTATTTTAGTTGCAGGCTACTCTGCTGTTCCTGGTTCTGTATATAATTTTCGCCTGATGAAATTAATTGGTCAGGAAGCCTCCACACCTGCCGTGCATGTTAACCTTGATGATATTACTACAACCACTGTAGAAGCAACCTTTACTCCAAACAATCTGTGTGCTTCGTACCATGCACTAATTATGACATATGAGGATATACAAATGTGGCTCGGGATGATGGGGTCAGTTGAAAATATGATTAGGGAATGGGGGATTGAGAAGGAGGAAACCTATACCCATAACTTTACTGACCTGGTTCCAGGAACAGAATACTTTATATATACCTTGGCTGTAGATGCTGATGGAACCGAAGCTCCCTACGATTCTACTGCTTGCCACACCCTGACACAAGGAGGAGAAGGTGAGGCCTCCGCTACTATAGAGCTGTTTGATATAACATTAAACTCGGTGAGGATGGTGGTTACACCTAATGCAGAAACTGCTGAATTCCACAACGGGTTGATGACCAAGAGCTATTTTGACGAAATTGGCCAGGAGGCAGCCGTTGCATATTTCCAGAATGATGAAATGCCGCATTACGAAACGGATGATTGGGTTTGGCCAGATCTGGAAAGCAATACTGCTTACATGGCAATTGCAACGTGTATGAATGCTCTTGGAGAATGGGGACCACCAACAATTGTTGAATTCACTACTACCCCTGTGTCAGTTAGCGGATTGGATAAGAGTGATCTAGTAATCTTTCCAAATCCAAACCAAGGCGAATTTAAAATCGTAGGGGAGAATTTACAAGGAGCAGAAGTTAAGGTTTTCGATATTACCGGAAAACAGGTTTATGGGCAATACATCAATGAAGATAGTTTCCCGGTTGATATAAGCGATCGTGCAAGTGGTTTGTACGTTATTCAGATTCTGCATAAAGGCGAAATATCCACGCATAAAATATTGAAGCAATAACAACAATTGCCAAAGGATGGCCGTGCAACTTGCAATCGGCCTCTTATAAACAAACCTTTGCCATATTAAATACGGCGGAGAGACCACAAGAGAGCAGCACGGCATCCTATTTTAAATAGCAAAAATTTTAAATAATTGTAACCTAAACAATAAATCATGAAAGTTGTAAACAAAACATTTACGATGCTAATGGTGTTGCTTGTATTTTGGGCTCAGGCATCCGCCCAAAAGGACATCACCTACATCAGCATCAGCAACCCTGGGGCAGCTGCAAAAACGCAGAGGCTCAACAACGAAGGTTTTAGTACTCATCGCAGTTCGGAAGTTCAGGTACCACTTGTGCACCGAGCGGTTGATTTCTGGATTGATGTTGGTGATGGTTCTTCTCCATGGGGATCTTATAACTACCCAATCGACTTTTTTTGGAATACTACACTTTCGCAGAGCATTTATACCGCCGAAGGGATTAATCACGGCTCCTGTGCTATTGAAGAGATTAAGTATATCTACCAAACGGTATCCGATGATTACCCTGATGTTATCGATACAGAACCAATTAAAGTTTGGTTGGCTAACACAAATGCAACTTCTATATCTGAGGAAGATGGTTTTTGGATTCCATTTGATCAGTTTACCTTGGTTTACGATGGAATACCCACGCTGACCAGCGGAGTTGATCAGGAATTGGTTTTTGATTGTATGGAGCCCTTTATCTACAATGGGGCAAACCTTTGTATAATGGTTGAGCGCGTTTTGAGCGAAAACTCATTTTTGAACCACTTTACTTTTACAGCTTCAACTTTGGACGAGGGGGATGTCAAAGCAAGACTTTATGGAAGTTATGATACTTCTTTTGATTTTGATATTCTATTGGACACCCTTGAGTCGAATATGAGCGCAGCAGGTATGACGTTGAACACAATTGCTGATGTTAGTCTGGGCATAAATACCCTCGAGGAGGGAAGCCTGACCGGAACCATAACCAATACTGATGCTGAAAGTATTGCCGGAGCGAAAGTAACCATTGATGGCACCGATCTGGTAACCTACTCGGCCGAGGATGGAACTTACTCATTCCCATACCTGCTACCAGGGAGCTTTACTGTAAGCATCTCCGCATTCGGCTATGTTTCTACTTCAATTGCAGTGGAGATTTCAGGGGCAACCACCCAGGATGCTGTGCTAAACTATCTGCCGAAAGGTACAGTTGAAGGAGCCGTACTGGATAATGAGGATGCACCTATTTCCGGAGCCATTGTTCAAATAACCGGTTACGATGCATATCAGGGTCTAACTAATGACATGGGAACTTTTAGTATACCTGATGTGTACTATTCAGAAGATTATGAGATTGCCTTCTCTCAAACAGGATACTCTACCGAGCGATTTGGCCTTACCGTAGATGCGGCAACCGTTACTGTACCCACTGTACACCTAACGGATATTTTAGATAGCCCCTCGAAAGTAGAGGCGGTTAAGGTTGATGCTGATGCAGAGATAACTTGGCTTTCTCCATACGACAGAATAGTTTACAGAAGAGATGGTGGAGAACTGCTTACCCAATTAGGGCATAATACCATGGAAGAGTTGGCCGTGTTTGGGCAAGTATTCAGGGAGTCTGCCCAACTTTACCAAATGAGCTGGTACACCACCTTTCAGGATGAATCGCATGATTTTGTGAACCTATTTGTATTTGCACTCGATGCCAATGGCAATCCCACAAACACAATTCTGTATGAACATGCCAATGCGCCAAACGTGGATGACCAGTGGAGCACTTTTATCTTCCCCGACACCATAACGGCTGAAAACGGGTTCTATATTGCTGTTAGCTATAGAGGGCGTCTGGATATTGGAATCGATGCAGGAGCAGATCCACAATATCCATACGTAAATGGGGTAAATTGGGTATCGGAGAACTACCTGACCAATGAATTCTCACTTATGGAGAATTTAGGCCTGGGCGAAATTCCGGGTAACTTCATGATAAGGGCCGAGGGTTACAACCTAAATACCGGCGAAAAGCTACAGAATCTGGTTTCGGAAAATCCAAAGGCGTTAAACACGTATAAAGTTCACCGATTAAAAGTGGGTGATGAGTTGGAAACGGCTCAGTGGGATCTAATAGGAGAGAACATACCAGAGACGCAAACAGCGCACACTGATGATGGCCTTGTGGATCTTGAACCAGGTTGGTACAAATATGCGGTTACTGCAGTTTATTCTGGTGAACTCGAGTCAGAGGTGGCCTTCTCCAATGCCGTTGAGCATGGGTTAACCACGCAGGTAACCTTTAGTATTACAACCAATACGGATGTTAACGAGAGCAATGGAGCAGCTGTAACCTTAACCAGCACTGATGGGGAGTATGCTTACAGCAAAACGCTGGAAACCGATGACGGCATTCTTGTTTTCAACGATGTCTTTAAGGGGATTTATGATGTTATGATTAAGCATGATCGGTTTGAAGATTTTTCGGCTACATCTGTAGATCTAACCGAACATCCTACGTATGATTTGGAGTATGAGCTTATAGAGAAGCTTACCATGCCTTCTAATCTTCAGATAACGGTAAACGATGATACAACGGCCGTTTTCAAATGGGACTATACTGCTGATATTTTCGAGGATTTCGAAACATGCATCGATTTTGCCATAGCACCGCAGGGAGTTGTTGACTGGAAGTATTTTGATTTGGACAAGCGCCCAACCATTGGAATTGAAAACTTTGAATTCGAGAATGAGAATGCGCCCCAATCGTTCATGGCCTTTAACCCATCGATGACAAGACCTCCCATTGACCTTGAGCTAAACCCAACAATTGCCCCCTACAGCGGTGAAAAGTACTTGGCAGGTTTTGGAGCGGACTATGGTCAGAATGACGATTATTTTATTTCACCCGAGCTAAACTTTGAGGGCGATTTTATATTCCAGTTTATGGCTAAATCGTTCAGCACTGCCCCAGCACCAAATATGATTAAGGTTGGGTATTCAACAACCGGTTTTCAACCAGAAGACTTTACCTGGACAACCGACTTGCCCATTGAGGTATCGGCTGCTGAATGGACCCAATATACTTACGAGCTAACGTCGGATGTTAAATATGTGGCCATAAATAATGTATCTGATGGCGGCTATATTCTTATGATTGATGATGTTGAAATTTTTGGAGAAGAGCTAACTAAGGCAAAGGAGTTTCTCACATACGAGGTTTACCTGAATGGCAATTCAATGGAAGAAACCGCTGAGAATTCGTTTAGATTTGAAAAAGAGATGCTTATAGCGGGCGAAAATATTGCGGGGGTTAAAGCGGTATACAGCTCGGGCGAAAGCGAAATGTCAACCATTAGTTTCTTCATAGAAAGCACTAACATTTCAGCTGACCCGCTTCAGGCGCAAATGACAGTTTACCCAAATCCATCCAGCGGAACTTTCAGCATCACCCTTGATGGAAGGTATGAAGTTAAGATTGTGAATACCTTGGGAGAAGTTGTTTACACCAAAACTATAGAGAGCAATGGCGTAATAGATTTAGGCAATATTGCCTCGGGCGTTTATTTAGTAACGGCTAAATCTGACAAGAAATTTGCTGTGAAAAGAATTATTATAAGGTAATGCTGTAATAGGATAAAGCAAAGGAGGCCGGTAGTTGTTAGCAACGAAAGCCTCCTTTTTTTTAGGTAAGAACATTCCATATTTGCTGCTACGTTGAATATTGGGGCATCAAAACATAGGGCCAACCATGTTTGGTGCGTATTTAACCCCAATTATTCATCCGAATAATTGCTGTCTCCGACAGCGACTATGCCTCACAAACCATTTTGCTCCTCAATATTAGACTCGACTATGTCGGGGGAACCCGCATTTACATTCATCTTTACCAAATTTGATGAATAATGCGGGTTTAATTCACTTGGTCAAGTGGCACATTATCAGGATGTCGAAAATGGATCGACCATAGATCTTAGTAAGATTCCAAAAGGAGTGTACATTGTTTTAATAAAGAATAGCGCAAGGGTGGCAACTCAAAGGATAGCAATAAGATAGGGCCTAAAAAAGTTGTGATTCAAGTCAGAATGTTTTTCATAGAGGTTGTTCAAAATAAAACATGGGCAGCCTTTTTCATTTGTATCAGGACTTTGTTAAAAAAGCGGTGTATATTGTGGTTTTAATTATATTGGCTAAAGAATTCCTGAAAACTCATATTGCTGTTGGTTAAATTAAACCTTTTTCTTAGACGGGTTCTGGCAACTTCAATACTTTTATAGTTTTGATGGGTTAGTGTTGCAATATCTTTGGTCGACATGTTTAGCTTTAAAAATGCACAGAGTCGTTTTTCATTGGTTGTTAGCGAAGGGTAGTCCTTTTCGAGTTTCTCAAAAAACTTCGTGTATATTTTTGTAAAATAAAAATGGAACTCTTCCCACTGATTTTTTATCTCCTGATTCTTGAGGCTCTTTATAATAAGTCGAATTTCGGGTTTTTTGCTCTGTGGTAGTAGCAACATAAACTCATTCAGGCGTTTAATTGTAGTTTCTATTAACTCGTTTTTCTCCACAATACTTAGCACCTTTTCCACAATTTCTCTGTTTTTAAATTCCAGCTCTTTTACCAGGTTTATTCTTTGCAGCTCAGCCTTTTCCCTTTCTATGCGATTAAATTTCATACGCTGCCTTACTCTAACCTGAAGCAGAATTCCAATCAGTAACAAAATGATAAGCAGCGAAATAATGGTCCATAGTTTAAACGCACTTTTCCTGCGTTCATGCTTCTCATTTTCAACCAATTTTTGTGTTTCCGATTCCTTAAGCTTGATTTTATAGTCGAATAATATCTTTAACACCTGTTTTTTTGCCTCATTATTGCGCAAGCTATCCGATGCAAGTTTATGCATAATGGCGTATTTATAGGCTAACTTATAATTGCCCTCATTCTCAAATATCGTATGTAATAATCCTGCGGTCATGCTCATTTCGGGGAACACCTTTAAATCTTTTGCAATGGGATAAGACCTTGTTAGATATTTTTTTGCATTTGAATAATCGTTGGCATCAAAATATGCCTGACCAAGTTGATTAAGGCTCCTGGTTATAAGCAGCTGATTATTAAGTTTCTCGGCTATTTGTAAGGCGTTATTAAAATAAAAAATGGCACTGTCGGGATCGTTCATAATTGCCTTAATTTCGCCTATGTTATTAAGGTAAACAATCATCGATGACTTATCACCTATGGATTTGCTTATGGTGAGAGCCTTCGTGTAGTAGCTCAAGGCGGTATCATACTTGCCCATCATCTTGTAAACATCTCCAATATTATTATTTGCAGCAGAAACCCCATACTGGTTTCCTTTTGCTTTCATAATTTCGAGAGATTTACGGTAATAATTATAGGCCTCTTCGTACTCTTCCTCAATAAAAAATACTGTGCCAATATTATTATACTCTATCTCCTTATCCAGATTTTCTGAATACTTTAGGGCCAATAAATAATTATCCAAAGCTTTGCTATTCAGCCCTTGGGTAAAAAACATTGCCCCTTTATTTAAATAGCACTCGCGAATTGTTACAGAATCATTTTGGAGTAGGACATATTCGATGCACTGGTCAAAACTATTTATTGCTTCTTCGTAGTTATGTGTATGGTAATACAGATTACCTAGAAGCCTGTAGTTGAAAATAAGTCCTTCTGCGAACTTTGCCTTCTTCGAGAGTTCAACGGCCTCGATGGAAAGCCTTATGGCCTCCTTAGGGTTTTCAGCACTTTTTTCGTTGGCTTTAATGCTTAATGACTTAATCATTGTTACTCCTGGGGCTTTTACTACGTTGTTTAGTAACGAATCCATATTAGATTGACCGTATGTGGGTAATCCCAGCGCAAAAATGAAAAAAAACAATAAAATGGGTAACCCTGAATATAGTAAAACCGGATTACGCATTTTTATAGAAATTATTAGTCGTTCCCAAAGCATATTATAAAACTCATAGCATTAGCAATCAGCAATCAGTATTTATAGATTTTTAAGTAATCAATAATCTGTGAGGCAATTCGGTATGTGTTTCCTTAGTTTATATTTACCTATTTACTTGAACTGATATTCGGTGCACGTAAAAGTTAAAAATACAAAAAAAAATGATATGGCAATTTTAACCCCAATTATTCATCCGAATAATTGGGGTTAAGATGGATTTTTCTCCTTTAATTAGTTTAACAGAAAATAGCTGTTTATCCTGTCGAGATGGGGTGGAAGTATAATTGTTTAATCGGGTAAGCCTCTCTTGATATTTTTGTATATTTGCGTTTCAAAGTTTTACTTATTTACCCTTAACCAACCTATTATTTTGTTTGTTAATTGTATCCAATTGCTCTAGGGTAGTATTTTTATTCAACCAAGTAGGTTTAATATCTTTTACAAATGAAAAATAATCAACTTGTTAATAAGGTTGCTATTGTTACAGGAACATCATCAGGTATAGGGCGAGCCATAGCGATTGAACTATCTCAAAAAGGGGCATCGGTTGTACTTGCATCCCGAGATAAAGATAAGATTACCCAGTTAGAATCGGAAATAATTGAGGCAGGAGGTAAGGCTTTGGTAGTTCCTACGGATGTTACCGATGAGGACCAATGCAAGAACCTAATTGCAAAAACGGTTAGTGAATTTGGAGGCTTAGATATTCTCGTGAATAATGCTGGGTTATCGATGCGTGCATGCTTTCACGATGTTGAACTTTCCGTTCTAAAAAGGGTGATGGATACAAATTTCTGGGGGACTGTTTACTGTACAAAATATGCATTGCCGCACATCCTCGAAAGTAAGGGAGTAGTAGTGGGAATATCTTCTATAAGTGGTGTTACCCCTCTTCCAGGCCGTACTGGGTACGTGGCTTCGAAACATGCTCTAGATGGTTTTTTAGAGACTTTACGTGTTGAAAATCTTGATAACAATATACAGGTATTGGTGGTTCATCCTGGTTTTACGACCTCAAATATCCGAAGATCGGCGCTTACCAAGTCGGGTAGTTCACAGATAGATACTCCTCTTGATGAATTGAAGCTAATGCCAGCCGAAAAGGTGGCTAAAATAGTGGTGAAAGGCATCATTAAACGAAAGCGTGAAATTAACCTTACCGTTAAAGGTAAACTTGCCATATGGGTATCTAGAGCCTTCCCCTCTCTTGCCGAGAGATTAATTTATAAAGAAATGAAGAGTGAGGTGGGAGCACCATTCTAGGCAAGTTTTGAACCACTGGTTCTCTATAATTTCCCCTCTAACAAAACCGTCCTGTTGACATAAAACTTTGTATAACCCCAATTATTCGGATGAATAATTGGGGTTAGCATAAGTTCTGGTTTCTTCTGCAAAATCAAAAGCATACATCGCTTGCAGGCTTGTGTTTTTTCGTTTTGTTTCTTTGCAACGGGGGTTAAGTATTATGGTAAGCTGGGCACAAAGTTTGTAGTTGCCGCCCTAAACTATTTTATGGTTAAGTTTGCCCAATTTGTAACATCTGGGCTAAGTTTGCGTTTTTGTATCAAGTTAGCCCGCATTATCCATCAAATTTGTTAACGATGAATGCAAATGCGGGTTACCCCGACATAGTGGAGCCCAATTTTGGGTAACAAAATTGGTTGTGAGCCTTAGTCGCTGTGGGAGACAGTAATTATTTGGTTGAATAATTGGGGTTAGGTTTAGTGAATTGTTTTTGTTTAAAAATAAAGTTATGCGTCGTTTGTTTTTTTTAAGTGTGTTGCCTGTTTTTGTTTATTCTTTATTAATGCCTGTTGCGTTATTTTCGCAGGTTGCCGATAGTGTTGCTTTAGGTGTAGATACGGTTAAGGTTGTTATCGACACAGCTGGTGTTAAGGTTGATTCTGTAAGCGTGTTGCCTTTGAACCAAATAGATACAACTGGTAAAGATTCTGTGCTGCCCAAAATTAATGATTTAACAAAGGTCGATTCTGTATTGGTTGTAACCGATAGCATACCTCAAGTACCAATTGCTTTTGAGCCTGATTCAGCCGCAGAATATTTAATTCAACTAATTGGCAAGAATGATTTGTGGCATGGAAAAAATAAGGACCTAAAACTTTCTATAGAAAGGTTGCTAAATCATTATGCCGAACCATTCGATAGCGTAAGTAGGCGGTTGCACAAGTTCCCATTCGATTTGTTAAGGTTGAAACCAACAACCCTTGTGCTTGCCGATACGTTACCTATTCGTTGGCTTACCACCTCATCGTTTTTTATCGATACGGTTAATCTCGAAAGGGAACCGATTATTCTGATGAAAAAAATACATACAACAGAAACCGTGGTTAAAAGAGTGGTTGATTCGGTTGCTGTGAAACCACCCGATTTTTCGATTGAAAATTATAGCGCCATAGATTCTTTAGCATCGCTTTGTGATAGTGTTGTTAATGGTGTTATTGATACGGTTGTTTATTCCGTTGTTGATACTAATTATTTGGCAGAACAGGGGGTAGAGGTTATTGAACTAACTGATGGCTTAATTCCCAAGTCGATTATACCGCGTAGAAAGTGGCATTCCGTTCGTTTTGCTCCCGATTCAACGGGGATTGTATTTAATAAAACTATTTCGGTGCTTGTGGGTGATAACGATTCGCCATTTAATATAGTTCCCACTGTAAATACATTCGATTCGATAATGCATGCGGTGAATTCGGTTTTAAGCTATACAACCGAGCGCGATTCAATGCTTCTGCATATCAATGATATTGTAGGGCGAAGAACACCCTTTTGGGTATCATCGGGTAAAGATGATATGACTAGATACTGGGTAAAAAATTCGAAGAACGATTCAATAACAATCTGGATTGGGAATCCCTCAAGAAAGAGTATCTCGCTGGTGCTTGAGGAGGATGTTAATGTTGAGCGGCTTGAGCGTAAAATGGTTGATGATATTCCCTTTTCTACACTAAAGCCCAACAGACAGCTTGCCGAGGTAAACCCCCTACGAGAAATACCAGTATACTGGCATAGCGAGCTGCTTAGCTCATTTGCATTGAATGGCAACTTCCTTTCGAAATACTGGGCAAAAGGGGGCGAGACAACCGTTTCGAGTATGCTCGATATTAACGGTTTGGTTTCGTACAACAATAAGGAGGCTAAAACAAAGTGGATTACCAATGGGCGGTTGCGCTATGGAACTACTTGGACCGAAGCGCAAAAATTTAGAACGAATACCGATATTATTGAGGCAAATTCGCAGTTTAATAAGTCTATACGCAATAAAATTGATTTTAGTAGTGGGGTGTATATGAGAACTCAACTGGCAAAGGGGTATAACTACCCAAACGATTCGGTGCCAGTTTCTAAATTTCTAAATCCGGGAACCTTTACCGTGAGTTCGGGTTTTGAGTTTAAACCAAATAAAAATTTGAGCCTCAACTTTTCACCATTATCCTACAAGAATACTTTTGTAACTGATACGCTGGTTATCGACCAAACAAATCATGGTATTGAGAGGGGCAAAAAGGTTAGGCACGAAATGGGGGGGCAGCTCGTGATTAATAGCACGGTTACCATTTTTAAAGATATGAAGATTAAAAATTCTGTAAGGTTGTTCTCTAACTACCTACTTAACCCTCAGAATGTTGATGTGGATTGGGAACTTTCTCTCGAGAAACAGATTAGCTGGTATTTTACCATTAAGCTTAACTCTCACCTAATTTACGACGACGATATTTTGTTCCCGCTATTTGAAGATAGGATGAAAGAGAACCCTATTCTAGATACCAGTGGCGAGCAGAAAAGGGGAGCAAAAGCACAGTTTAGCCAGTTTATCGGGTTAACATTGTCATTTAAAATATAGTTGGTATAGTAATGGGGAGGTGAGTTTCCGACTTGTATTTTCTACCTAAATTGAGCGATTTGTGCAAAAAAAGATAAAAGATAGTTTGTTTAATACCCTGATAATGTGTAATTTAAAGGTGTCAAAACTAATAAATAACACTTCACCATTTGGGTGCACAAAACTATC
>JAQVYY010000067.1 GCA_028708425.1 Bacteroidales bacterium | reverse complement strand
CAATCTTTGGTTTTTTATCGTCAAGTGGCGCACCAAGGTCAACCCAAAGAATTTTTCCGTTGTCTGCCTTTAACTCTACGCAAGACCCTCCGATCTCTTTTGTTCCTCTATAAATTTTAACTTTCATTTTGTCTGTGTTTCTGTTCGCTTCATGCTCCGAACTTTTCAGGTTAGCACTGTCCCCAGGCATTGCAGCTAACGGATAGCACTAAGCGGCACACCCGATAGGGTTGTGTTTAGTGCATGTTAGCGGTTCGGCATTTATTTTTCGGTTTTCTCGTGTTTTTTTCTGTTTTTGTGAAATGTACTAATCCGTCCATTTACATCAATGTGAAATGTGTAATAGTCACCTTGAAAATAAATGCTTTGGGTTCCATATTTACTATATCTAGAATCCGGATTTTCTTCTCTGAACTTTTGATAAGCATCCTCTATTTCTCTAATTATTTTTCCCATTACCAAAAAAACATCATCTCCATTCCATTGAAAATTGTCTTTGTGTTCGAAATGTTGATTGACTTTAAATTCTTCAACATGTCTCATGTATATATGTAGGAAACTGTCAATGTCCATATAAATTGGGTGTTTCCCCATTACATTTAATCTTCTCCCATTAAATCTTTGAACTTTCATAAATAATTCAGTTGCTTTTTCTGGATTTTCCTGAGAAAGCTTTTTGAAACTACTTCCTGCTTGTTTAAGATAAGAGTCAAGAATCATTAATCTTTTGTTAGATTCATGCACTTTGAGAATTTTTAATTTTTGTTCTTCCTCTTCTCCAATTTCTTCTCGCATTCTTTTCATATTCAAAAACTGCATTTCAATGGGAGCTCTCATTAAACCTGCCTCATCATATATTTCTTGTTTTTCTTGCTTAGACAGATTTTGTGGCTCAAAATAGAGTTTTCCTGCTAAATAAAAATCTCTTTCATAAGGAGACAATTTAATTCCTTGCTCTACAAGTCTGTCATGGAAACCGTACATCCACCCTAAATCACCACCTTTTGGTTGTGGCTCAAATTCAATTATATGCTTGTTTAAAACTTTCTTTTCAGTGTTATGAAACGTGTTTTTGTGAATGTTATGTAAGAAGAACATATCAACAATATCTTGAGATTCTATGCCATTTTCTAAAAGATCTTTATTCTCGGTTTCACTTAGTTGAAACAATAAGTCTTTTGCTCTAACTCGACCATGAGTTGAGGAATCTTCATTTTGAATTCTTTTATCCAATTCTTCGCGTTCAGACTGAGTGTAAACAAATTGTACAGTCAACATGTCTCCATATTTATTGAATGTTTCACTTCCTTTTCTAAAAGTCAAATTAGCCACACAATCGTCTTTTCCGACCAGTTTGTAAATCTTTTCAATTGAATAATCCATGTCTTTATCTTTTTTTATGTTGGTCGCTAACGTCCGTTAGTATACGCTGTTGCCACCTCAAGGTACTTTCGTTTCGGGTTAACTACTAAGAAAACCAAGTGAATTAACATCGATACCCAAAAAACCCGCCAATTGCGTATGACCGGCTGTTGAACTAAACCCGTATTCACGGGTATCTTTTAACAAAAGTACCTGATTCTTTATATATTCGATGATTTTTCACCACAAGAAATGTCCGATTATGAGAAAGAAATCAGGTTTTACTTTTGTCGAGCAGGCCATTGTGCTTGTTCCCGAGTTTAAGATGTTTGTCCACAAACTGGAACAACAGGTCACGTTACGGGGGCAGAGTCGGAGTACTTTACAAAACTACATCCGCAGAATTGCCCTTTTTGTCATTCATTTTGGTAAGCTGCCCAGGAAGATTGATCCCCGATCTCCCTCTCGAAGCAGTTTTAAGCATATGGTCTACGGGCTGCGCTATTACTATCGCTTGTCGGGTATGAACCGTGAAGCCATCGCTCTGCCATCACTTAAAAAAGATTCGAAGCTGCCGGTGATACTGAACCGGCGAGAGCTGAAAGAGCAGCTCGGCCATGCCGATATCACCCCCACCATGATTTACCTTCACGTAGCTCAATGTCCACTAATTAAACCACACAGTCCACTCGATTCCCTGTATAACTTCACCACAAGATGAGAACAAGGCTTGAACTGGCCGATGTGGTTCGTCGGTTTGCTCCTTCGCTGCAGGACCGTGGAACGCTTACTCCGCTTCAAGAAAAGGTGTTTGCTAAAATTGCACTCTGTAGAACCGCCGCTCTTGGCGGACATGAGGAGGCGTGTGACAACTGCGGCACGATTCGTTATAGCTATAACAGTTGTGGCGACAGGCATTGTCCAAAATGCCAGGCAGCCAGACAAGCCTTCCGGATTGACGGGCTGGTGCAAGGCACTATGCCCGTGAGGCATTATCATGTCGTTTTCACTGTGCCCGACCATTTAAATGTCCTTTGCCTGCATAATGGAAGGATGTTCTACAACCTGCTATTTTTGGCCGTATGGCACACCCTGAACAGCTTTGGATACTCGTACCATGGTGTCGGAACCGGAGCGATAGCCGTGCTTCACACATGGGGTCAGAACCTCTCACTTCATCCGCATATCCATTGTCTCGTTCCGGCTGCCGGATACTCCCTGGATGGCCGATGGAAAAACATCGGTCATGGGGGAGTTCCTTTATCCCGTTCATCAGATGAGCAGTACGTTTAAAGCCAAGTTCCTGGATGGTCTCAAACGTGCTTTGCGTGAACAAAACCAGTTGATGCTCTTCAATGACCGGATTCAGCGTACATATGGCACTCCCTGGGTGGTCCATTGTCAGCCCTCGATGGCAAGTGCAGAACATGTGGTGAGATACCTGGGGCAATATATCCATCGGGTCGCCATCACTAACCAGCGTATCGTGTGGATAAAACGGATGAAAAAGTGACCTTCATTGCCAGGGATTATCGACAGGGAGGGGCTAAAAAGTACATCACCCTCGGTGGTGTGGAGTTCCTGCGCAGATTTGCCCAAAACATCCTCCCACGCAGATTTGTAAAAATCCGACGTTGCGGTATCTACAACCACACGGTGAAACGGAACCCGGGAATCAAGTATCAATCCTTGTCATTGTCCGGTGTGTAAAACAGGTCAGATGATTAGAATCAGAAGACTGCCTCCCATACGTTCTCCTCCAGGACCCACTTTCATACAGACTCATCCCCAACTTTAACTATCAAAACCAAATGCGCCTAAAGGTGCACAGGGTAGGATATGTCATTTAGTTAAGAATAAGCGATCACAGAACCTTTTCTTAATCCTGATTGATCCATAAAAACTGATTCCGGAAAGCACAAAAACCTGCAAAATATCAAAGATCACTTGTCTATTTTTCCTTCAGAAAAACAAAAATCTTCATTAAGTACATAGCACTAAAATAACGGTGGGCGTAGTTCAACACCGACTCCTCGCTGGGTCGTGCCGACCGCTCAGAGTCCTATTTATTAGCGGAAGTTGTTTTTATTTCTTTTTAAGTCTTGGCGTATTCGACTGAGGTTCATTATTTGGCTTATCCATTTTGATTAAAAGTGGCATTGGAAAATCAACTCCTACAAGTAATGCTTCACCTTCTCCCAATATTGGCAAAAACGACAAAGCACTTTTATTTGCTGATGATGCTGCGCTTTCAATTGCTCGTTTATCTTGCTCGTTAATCAGACGATGAACAATAAATGTCCCCATTTGACTTAGTGTACCAATAGGAATATCTCGCGGCATTTGAGTTGCCAAACATAAGAAAAGTCCATATTTGCGGCACTCTTTGGCAATTAAGTCAATACTTTGTAGATAAAAAGTACTATTGTCATCAGCATTAATTCTTTTATTAAGAAACTGATGAGCCTCATCAATAAAAAGCAATATTGGATCTTCAATAAAAGTTCCTTTTCTTGATTTTTTCAATAGGTTTGAGGCTATAAAATCAACAATAATCTCCCTTATTGCAAAATCATACGATAGCTTTTCAAAACCAATTCTTAAAATACTGCACTCCAGTTGCTCAGGTTTTAAAAAACCCTCAATTTTACTTATAATATCAACCGTTTGCTGAGCATTTTTCTCTATGCCTAAAGCATTCTTGATTGTGTCATTTTGCAAAAGCAAATTTGCTCTTGCTATTAAGTGAGAACAATAGCCTAATTTAAAACCATTCTCTTCATAATTGCCATTTCTACCTAATTGTACGGCTTCATTCTTTATTTGTTCTGGTAATTTTGAAATATCAAACTCACATTCTTTGAATTTATGGACATTATCACGTACCAATTTATTTAATGACTCTGCATTTTTACCAGACTTAATACCATCAAAATTTTCAATTCTTAAAGAAATTAATTTAAGAGATTGGATGGCTTCGCACAAAGCAGTCACAGTATTAGGTGAGTTCTCTTGGAAAAGAAAGCAAAAATCTGAATTTGTCAAGTATTTGTAATCAAAGTAGCAATTATCTCCCAAAACAATACTTTCACAATTTAACTTGCAATACTCTCCCGTAGCATCAATTAAAATTATCTTATTGTTTGTTTTTTCGGTAATTGATTCAATTAATTTGGCAACAGTCCAACTTTTACCACCTCCAGTAGTCCCAACTACGGCGCAATGTCTACCAAATAATGCATTCAATGAAACACTACATATAGCATCGTTAGATGTTAATTTTCCGATGGAAGCATAAACATTATTTTCATCATTCTTTTTTTTCCCAAATTCCTTTACATATTGTTCAATTTGTTCATCGGAACAAGAATACACTTTTGCTCCAATTGAAGGGTATTTAGAAACTGTTTTATTTGTTTCTTTTGGCTCGAAAACACTAAAACTTAACAAAAGTTCTGCTTTACCTGATGGATGAAAATTCGTATCATCATTTTGTATCGCCTTTTCATTAATTTCTTTTCTCTCGCTATCAGGCAAGTTAATTTCAATAATGCGGGACAAGAATCCATACTCTTCGCCTTCGATTACAATAAAATTACCTACATTACCACCTGCATAATTTACTCCTTCATGATAGAATTTGCTCAATAAACTTGAGGAGGGGAAATGGATTTTCACAAACTGAGGGGTAACCTCATTTACATACCCTAAAAAATAATTATGACTGAACGGATTCATTTTCATATTCTCTATTTTCGCTATAAGTTTGATTATCTGGATAGTTATCAGTAAATTGACCAAATGTATCAAACAAGATTGTTACATTTTGCTTAATTGTCTTTGAAAATATTTCTTTAGATTCATTTTCATCATAAAGCATTTCTAGTGTTTCCAAATCTTCATTGTTATCAAAGAAAGGTGCTAGCAATTGCATATCAATTGTTCCAGTATTATTGTAATTAACAATTACTAATTGAAAACTAGGATTTTGTTCAACAGCCTCTATAATAACATTCTGAATATGCTTATCTTGAAAGCCAAAACCGATGACTATCAATAGTACATTATCATTTCTCATCGACTGTTGAAAGCGTGACATCATTTCAAAATATGGTTGTTCATATGAGCTTTCATATTTTTCCGATGCAGGATATATTATTAAAGGCTTTTCAGGTTTGTCTTTTTGTATGATTCTATTGTCACTTTTCTCCCAATTCAATGAGCCATGTAATTTTAGCAAATGAAACACCTTTTTAATGAAACTATCTTCTTGTTTTAATCTTGTTGTTTCTCTATTTACAATATCAAAATCAAAATATCTACCTGAGAATTCGCGGGGCTGTGTAAATGAGAAACCATCAATAACAACAAATCCAGCTTTGTTTGCTGCCTGTTCAAATAATGTATCATAATTCGTTGTGAATAATTGCACTCTTGAATCACTTGGTTTACGAGCTGTAATCTTGTTTAAAAATGCTTTATGCGGTGCCTTTGAATCTAAAGTCAATTTACAAGCTTCAGCAATTTTTTGTTCTAGGCTTTTTATCATTTGGTTGAAGTCATCATCTTCAACTTGCATATTGACTTTCTTGAAAAGAATGATATATGAAAGTAACTCCTCAATATTTTTTGATTTGTAAAATTCCTTTTGATTTAAATCATGAATCGTTTTTTCAAATGCATTTATTTCAGCTTCACAAAATGCCCAAAGACCTTCTCTAGTTTTACCTCGTGTTGCTTCATCTCCATTGTCAAGTGAAGTACCTGCAGATGTTAATACGACAATATGTTTATAATGCTTTTTAAAGAGATCGGAATATAACTCTTTCTTCAATTTAAGTGCCTTTTCGATAGGCGGTGTTTTTACTTTATCATCATTTGGACAAATACTAAAATTCAAATAACAATTTTCAGTGTCAAACGAGACTATCTTTTGACGTCTTATGAGAATATACTTCTTTTCATTTTCCATATTAATCTTTGTTTAATGATTCGTAATCAGTAGAGATACCCGCCTCAACAATTTCCGCTAACGTTGAAGCATTGGCGATGTGGCGGTATTCTGTGTTCCGTCTGCCTGGTGCCGCTGCAGATTAAAGATATAAAAGCTCATTGTTTATTCTGCTGCTTGGCGTTATTCGTCTGCCGAAACCGAAGCTGAGTTGCGAACAACAGCTGAGAATATATTTGTCGCCCCGCCATATTGCCAATGCAATGTTACCTGCATGGCCTTTCATTTCAAAATTCATCGTTGCTCTCTAACATATTATACGCTGACGGTCTTGTAGGTTATTACATTTTCCCTAAACAAATATGCTTCAGACGAACCCAATTCAACCATATTATTCAAAAGCCAAACAAAATCGTCAATCAGTTTCTTATTCTTTTTTATTTCAGATATATGATTATAGAACAGTCTTTTTACAAGTCGCTCAGCAGCTACTGACATAAGTGCGGTTAATTGTAATGGCTCTTTTTTAAGAAGCTCTACAAGCCAACTAAGCCCTTCTGGTAAGAAAGTTTTTTCCCCAATTGTAGAAAAAACATTTAAAATGGACTGCACATTAGAAGCACCAAAATCATTAATCATTTGATGATAAACTTCCTTTTTCCCTTGTAGCGGTTGCCAATCTATTGCTTGTTCCTTCCATCCGGTATCAAGAAATAGTTGCCGGGTAAAATAAAGAGTTCTGCTGTTCTTAATTTTTTCAGATAAATGTTCCCAAACTTCCCAAAAATGTTCAATTGCTTTGTTTTTAATACTATCGTCTGGATGATTGGCGATTATGTCATCAAGTTTGGCTATAGAAAACTTTAAAATGTCCACTGAAAATTCAAAAAGATCATCCCGATGTCTATACTTGATAGTATCTGCTATACTTTTGTAAGATTCATCTAGGATGATGTCTATAATTAGTTTTGAAAATGCAGGGGCAGAAGTTATCAGTAATTCTGCTAAATAGAATTTGATTTCTAAAACCTCCTGAAATCCTATTTGCTTACCCTCTTTTCTACGTCTATATGAGTAATCCTCTTCAAGTTTCAGATCTTCTACGAGTAGTAAAACGAAATGCCGAATAAATTCTTTAAGCTGTACATCGTTAGAATCACAGGGAATCATCAATAATGCACGTGTCAATAAATATCCAGAGTGACTATCAAGAGTAACAGTTGAAAGATCCAAAACTGCGTTTCCGCTTCTAGTTTGTTCTTCAATGTATTGATGTTCTTTTTCTTTTGCCGATTGAAGCCTATTATTATCATGATCATCATAGAAATATGGATTTGCTTTGCGGTACGCAGCATATTGTACGACTGAAAACCATATCGTTTTTGTTTCTTTAGGATAATGGCTGGAAAAAACCTCTCTAATATATTTAGTTATTTTATCCACTTCATGTTCTGCAAATGGGGCAATAAGCATGTGCACCATAATCAGTACTACTTCATTTTGGTCTTCTTCTGACTCCAAAAAATTAAGCGGCAGATGAAAAGAGGATAACGCTAATTCCTTTTCCATGAGAACGTAGTTCATATTCAAACCGAAATTTCGGCTGGTCGTATCTTGGATAATAACCGCTGCGGTTTCTAAAATTGTATTTATGCACCACATTTTTTCTTCTTTACTCAATTGCTCAGAAATACCTCTTAATCCTACAACAGCTAGTGTAACCGGGCGGTCAAAAAGAATATTAAGATTTTCATTTCTCTCGTATTGTTTCTGGCAAGCTTGCCAGTCTAGATAACTTATAGGTTCCTTTCCTTCAAATGCTTTTTGCAGTTGACTTGAATAATTCATTGCTTTATTATCAGATTCAAACTCTTCTTTGCCGGAATCTATAAATTCCTGAATATCCTTATCGTATTCCGGTGCTATAGGAAAACCTCCTAATTTTTCATCATATTCACCAACTTTATGATTCCTGATGTCTATTTCCGTAATCGTCTTTTTCCAAACAATATCTTCCTCTTGAATATCTTTTTTCAGCTCATCAAATACCTGGTGTATTTCTCTATTGAGTTTCCTGATATTAAACTGATAATCTAAAATGAAATCCCTAAGCCCCCGCATGAATTTCTTTCGATGAACTAATTGGTTAGATTCCCATCGTTCTTTTTGTGCAAAGGAGATTTCCTGGTCCACAGGGGCTAATGCAGAATGCTCCTGTAGTGCTCTGCTTAAATCCCATTCATAAAACTCTCTTGCTTTTAATAAGCATAACATTGATTCATCCACTTCCGAAGGATATGCCATTACTACACTCGCCAGCACACCGAGAGGAGCCACATTATTCGTATGATTATAGATGTACTCAAAAACAAACTTAAGGTTGGCTCTGCTTGTTTCTGTTCTTCTAGCAGCCATTTCTAAAAGGAATTTTTCAAAACTCATCAATAGTGACTCCAAAAGATAATGTGTAACACTTATTCCGCGATACGCCACCCATAATTCTCCAGCGCCCCATAGTTTTCTTTTTGTCCCATCAGGCAATTCAAATTCAAGTTCTTTTAGCTGATGTTTATATTTGCATTTTGCCTGCACATAAAAATCTACCGAATAGTTAACAAACTGTACAAGAAACTCTAATCCCTTAAGTGGATGATATTGTAGTAGGTTATACAACGGCGTTTTGTAAACACCAGACGGGAAAAACTTATGCTTATCTTCAATGCCCCAACATTTATCATTATTTAAGCTATCATCGACAATCATTGCCATGATGCTACCGGGTGGCGGTGGTTGAATGGGACGAAGCTTCCATTCCTTCCATGCACTTTCTACTATTAATTCAGGCAATTCTTTTACCAACTCATGGTTACCCAATCCTGAAAGACATTTTTTTATCACAGGTTTATCTAGTGAACGATGTGTCCTGGAATCATTATCCTCATTTGCAAATGACTGCTCAACCAGTTGTTTTATTTCATCTTTTGCTATAGGGGCTAAATCAAATAAAATAGCGATCAGGTCTTTTCTTTTATCTTCTATATTCCTTTCTTGCCATATCTGTAAACCCGATTTAATTTCATCTATGTAATGTAATACGACGCTTTTAGCAGATGTTAATTCATATTGATCCATCTCGTTAAATTGAAACATCAGCCTTAAGTGCCAGTCGGACAAATACGATATAATATTTAACCTATTAACCGCAAGCTGATCAATATGTTTTTCAATGAACATAAGCATTTCTCTCCAGCCAGATCCTATTGGCAACAATAGATTGACCTTGCTATTATTTTCCTTGCAGCATGTTTTAATTATATGCAGGCACCTTGTCAGCAGTTTCGCATTTTCTGCCAATAGGTCTTTCTCAAAACCAATAAAAAATGCTTCACTGACTTGAGACCTGAAAATAGCAGTAAGGATCTCATCCGCCCAATAGCGTTCTATTATTTTACTGCTTAAAACATCTCTTACAAGACCTATTACTTTTGCTCCATTATCTGTTAACAGTTCTTCTATCCAAAGCCTGAAAGCCCTTCTTATTGCCGGTTCTTTCCCCAATTTATTGAAAAAGTCATCTACACTGGCTGCATCTTCATAAAATGATGAAATATGCTTCACCAATGCCCAATCTTCTAGCATGTCATGAGCGGGTGTGTATCTTCTGTTCAAAGGCTCCTGCGCTAATATCTCGTCTTTTACAAGCAAAGCAGTTGCTTCTGCATCAGCCGTAACGGGTTGGGTAAATAGCTTCATTTCTTTAGCCCGCTTAACTGCAATTTCCATGAAGGCGTTTTCCCGTTTGATTGGCAATCCATTTTTTTCGTTTGCCTCATCAACTACAAGTATATTCCACAACCTATTTTTAAAATCGGCAAGTTCAATATCAGCATAATTATCGACACTTTTATGTAACGCTTTAACGGCAAAGTCTAAATACTTAGGGCTTTGCAACAATGGTTTGATTTTTTCATTGCCCAGCACATTATTTAGCTGGGGATACTTTGCAGAAACGAGTTTTAATTCTTCATCCGTTAATAGCGGAATTTCAATAATACCAATTTTTTCTTTGCTTAACCCAAACTTCTGAATAATCAGGTCGATAGCATACTTCCTTGAAGAAGCAATTAATTTAATATCAGGATACTCAGCCAATATGCCCATAAGTTGTTTAAATGCACATTCGGGATCTGCTTCCAGTAATTTTTCAAAACTATCCAGGTATAAAAATTTGTCCGGAATAAGTGAAATACAGGAAAATATATCTCGGATAGATATGTCGATTCCCTGATTCGAAAAAACATTTGCTATATGTGGCTGGTTAAATTGGTCTGCTCTAAATACGAATACACCTGATGTCGCAAGTTCATTCTGCAATAAATCCTTCACTTGTGCTGACTTACCAACTCCAGGTTTTCCGGTGACTATTGTAATAGGAAATGTTGCAATCGATTGAACTATATTATTGGTGATAACTGACCTTTTAAGATGGACATCTCCAATAGTATCTTTTAGTGGGTTAACTATTGCACTACTATCGCTTTTTAATTTTTCTATTGCTTTAAAGTGGGGGATCAGTTTCTCTGCAGAAAAGTTTTTATAAATATCCATTTGCCGGATTGTTTCGGCAGTAATATTTCCTCCATCTTTATTAAATGTTGCCGCGATGACTGATAAACCATCCCATATTTCTTTATCATTCAGTGCTGATAGACTACTCTTTGAAAGCCTAATCAGGTTTAAAAAATA
Source organism: Bacteroidales bacterium (assembly GCA_028708425.1). Taxonomy (GTDB): domain Bacteria; phylum Bacteroidota; class Bacteroidia; order Bacteroidales; family Tenuifilaceae; genus Perlabentimonas. The sequence continues at coordinate 780 of JAQVYY010000067.1, read as the reverse complement.
AGCCTGGTCCACACTTCCTATTTGCAGCAAGTCATATTCTAAAACGTCCATACATTTTGCAAACTCCCAAATCTCTTTGTCTGTTAAGGCTGTATTTCCATTAGCCTCATTCAAAATACTCCAGATAATTTCTAAGCGTTCTTTTTTTGCTTTTATACGATTTATTTCATTAATGAAATCTACTTCTGTTGCATGCGAATTAGCCCAATTAAAAATGGATTTAAAATGGTTGCGCTCATCTTTCGTCAAGCCACCTTTTACGATTATCAGTTTATCTTTTGTTTTATCAAAAATGGCGGCGTTATTATAATCTTTCCAGAATGTCTGCAGTACCTCTTTAAATGTTTCATCATTTTCAGTAAATGACACATCATGTTTGATTTGCATCAGCAATTTATGTTCACTTAATCCTGATTTTGCAATGACTAACAAGTCATCTGTTTCATATCCTCTGCTGGTGTTTTGAAAACTAACTTCAATTATTTCATTCGCTGGCAGGCATGGAGCACTACCAGCTATTACTAAACCTGTGAGAAAAGCTGTTTGAATGGATTGTTCGAAATTAGTTCCCCCACCTCCTTTTTGAAATACACTTCCTTTTTCTGACACTTTAGTAATTATATAGTTGTTAGTCTTGTTTTTGTCTGGCTTACAGGTAACATCTTAGTGTTTTATTCGCCGTTATAGCCCACCAAAGTTATTGAAAAGAAGTTGATTCACAAATTTTCACAAAGATTAATTTAATATGATATCAATAATGGCAAATAAAACTAGTTGAAC
>JAQVYY010000066.1 GCA_028708425.1 Bacteroidales bacterium | reverse complement strand
TCAATAACTTGGTCAAACTCTATTTTGTCCTGTGTCGCTGTCATGGCTCTTTTTTTTTGCAAAGTTACGTTATTGCGAAATAATCATGCTCGTGTGTGTCTAAAAATTGTCATGGGTGTTTCATTATACTTATTTTAATATTTAGTAAACGGTAAACAGTAAAAAGTAATTTAACCCTCTGTAATTCTGTTTTGACAAAAAAACGATGATTTTCCTATTGTTGAGTTAATCATTCTGCCAACAAATTCACATTGGCTTAGCAAGTCTTCGTGAGTTTCCTTGTCAATGTATTCACATTCAAGAGAAACTTCAAGCTCCTTCATGCTCCTTGCATATGTATATATCTTTCCCATAAGTCTCACTCTTTCCTATTCACTGCTCACTGCTCACTGTTTACCTTCTTCATCAATTCATCTTTTACAACCCTACCATCTTCTAAATGAATTAAACGGTTCATGTAGGCCATTACTTTTTCGTCATGCGTAGAAAATAGGAAAGTGGTATTGAGTTCCTCGTTAAGCTTTTTCATCATTTTCAGAATAGCATGCGCATTCTTGGCATCGAGGTTGGCCGTTGGTTCATCGGCAAGTACTAATGCAGGGCGTTTAACCATTGCGCGCGCAATGGCAACTCGCTGACCCTCTCCACCTGATAGCTTTGAGGGCTTCTTGTTGGCCATATCTTCTAACCCAACCCATTCTAACGCTTGCATCACCTCTTTTTTTCGTTCAGCTGCGGAGCGCTTCTGAAGTATTAGCGCAAACTCAACGTTTTCAAATACCGTGTATACTGGTAGTAGGTTATAAACCTGAAAGATGAATCCAAGGTGTTTGTTTCGCAGTTGCGCCGCTTCTTTGTGCGAAAGGCTGGAAATTTGTTTCCCCATAACAGTTGCCGTTCCTTCGGTTGGAGAATCTAATGAACCAATAATATTCAGCAATGTGGTTTTGCCCGAACCGCTGGGCCCCACAACGCCTGCAAACTCGCCCTTCTCAAACGTTAAGTTGATTTCGTTAAGGGCTGTAAATTCGCCATCTCCAACAGGGAAACGCTTAACCAAATTTTCGAGAACAATAATCTTTTCTGACATAATCTGCTTTTTTAATGATTATACACTAGCATTAATCGAATACCAGGGCCAGAGAACGAATTCTCAAACTGAGTAGTGCCTATGGCCAGCTGGCTATCGGGATTGTAGTAGGCCATTATATAGCCCGTGAGTTTTTTGAATCGGTGCTCGTAGTTCAGGAAGAAGGCAAAATCTTCCGATTTCCATGAATAGTAAGCCATAGCGCTTATATTGTCGAAGAAGCCTAATGGATACGAAATGGAAGTAGCGGTTACATTGGAAGTATTCTCAAAAGCAAATGCCTTTTTATCGTAAGTTAACAGCATACTCTCAAGGGTAACGTTTAAGCCACTTCCGATTCCAAAAGTGTAATCAACGCCAAGTGTTAAATAGGTTTGATTGGTTAGCATCCCAACGTTTTTGGTTTTGTTGATGTGAACAGCCTCAAACCATAAGCCCACTTCCACATCCCATTTCCCGTCCAAAGCATATCTATTCTCTGGAATATTATCGTATGAGGGGAAGCCTGCTAAATCAGCAGAACTGGCATTTCTATGGTGGTAGGTTCCGCCAATTTCACCTCTTGGAATTGGGAGTTGAACACGACCTCCAAATTCTGGTATATCCTGATTGTTTTTCATCAACTCAAAACCTCTGGGGTTTTCGTTGCCATAAAGTACCCAGGTCCAGATGTTGGCATTGTTTAAAAAATAGTATCGACCTAAAACCCCATATACTCCACTGGTAAATTGCAAGGGGTCGCGGGGGTCAATTTCATCAAACCATTGCAGGGAACGTAGTATCATTGCTGTTCCAAAGTCAATTTTTTGTAAGCCAACTCTTATTTCATATTGCTTACCCGAATATCTTCCCCATAAACGGTAGGGCCTAATTTCTCCGTCTGTTTGCGAGCTGTCAAAGAGGTGAAATAGTGCTGAACCATAAATATTAGCTGATGCTTCAAAATCGAGCAAAGATTTGTTCCTAAAAGTGTAGCTGTAATTTAGCTCGGGTAAGTATCTGCCCCCTAGAAACATATCCAAATCATTTTTAGGGCTATAACTAGTGTATGCCGATGCCTGTCCGTCAAACACAAATTTGTGGGGCGATTCCTTTATCGTATCAATTTGTGCCTTTACCGCGATTGAGAAAAAGGTAAGAAGTACTAGAATTGCTTGTTTTCTATTTATCATTTGTCGCTCTTTTTGACAATTCCGTAAAACAAAGCGTTCATCGCTTCAATAATAAAATCCTGAGGTTTATCGTATTGAGCCATTAAATTCTCATTCTCCATCATTTTTACAATTTGGTCGGCATAGGAAAGAAGAAAATCTATTTTTACATCGTTACGGATAAATCCTTGGTTTTGAGCGTCTTTATAGAAATTTATTATCGAATCTTTTGATTCGTTTTTTTTCTGTTCCATGAATTCTTTTAAATCCAGGTTAGGGTTTGTGTATATATCGCGAATAAACTCCATGCTAAAGTTGTTCATCCCTTCAATTTTCATTAAAAAAATTCTTTCAAGTTTCTGGGGGAACGGAAGTTCACTTTTTATAAGTTTATCAAAATCAAGAAGCGAAGATTGAACCAGATTCTCCAAAATGGTTTTAGCTAGCTCCGTCTTATTTTTAAAAAACTTGTAGAAAGTCATTTTACTTACGCTGGCCTCCTTGCATATCTCCTCAATCGTAACTCGCTTAATACCATACTTCCAAAACAGCTCTTTTGCGGTTCTTATCGTGTCTTGATATTTTTTATTGTTTTTAAATTGCTCCATGACCTGTTTCTATAGTCTTTAAATTTTATATGAACGATTTGTTAAATCAAAATCATCTGATAATTTCTTCTGTTTTTGTCTGTTGTGCTAGTTTTAGTAGGTGTTTGACTTGAATGAAATTTTATTCTAAAGCAGAATTAATTCTAAAAAACGTACAAATATAGTATTTTTATATGAATAACGTATAATAATCGAAAAAGTTTCATCATTTTAACCGAATGAGTTTAGATTAAACCTTTAAACTAAGTTGTTACTCAGAATGTTTTTTTTTGACTTGTGTGAGATTAGAAAGATAGAATCTAGAACAATAGTCAGGTTATCCCACATTATTCATCAAATTTGTAAAAGATGAATGCAAATGCGGGTTCCCTTGACATAGTCGAGCCCAATTTTGGGCAACAAAATTGGTTGTGAGACTTAGTCGCTGTCGGAGACAGCAATTATTCGAATGATTAATTGGGGCTGAGTGTAGCCGAAGCCTATGAAACAAAAGAAGCCGACCCTTAAGTCGGCTTCTTTTGTATAATTATTCTAGGAAAAAAATTTCAATCCTAAAGTTTGTGTTGTAGGCTATTCTTCCTCATCCTTAATTACACCTATAAACGATTTACTGAACTCGTCCCAAGCGGTAGTTTTGTAGTGGTCGCCACCAAAATATTTAAGTATAGGTTCCATTTTCGCTGCGGGGTAGTAACCCGGAACCGCAGTAAGTAATCGGCTTTCCTCGTCCATGTAGGCAACCGATGGGTACGACAGCTTGCCTTGCAGTAATGCTACGGCTAATTCGTGTGTGCTACGTCTTCCCTGTTGTTTGTTCTCAAATTTTATCCCCTGAAAGGTTATGGGCTCTGTCGATTCGGCATTAAATTTTACAGGGTAGAAATGTGTGTTTAAATACTGTGCTATTTCAGGATTACTAAAAGTTTTGTTGTCCATCACCTTGCACCAGCTACACCAATCGGTATAAACATCAATAAAAATCTTTTTGGGGTTGGTTTTGTTAAGCTCAATAGCATCCTCAAAGGTGTACCATTTTACTTTAACTTGCTCTTTTGGTTGTGCGAGAACTGTGGTTGTTGCTAAAATAAATAGCAAAAGTAAGGTGTGAATATTTTTCATAGCGTATTAAAATTAGTTTAGTATTTAGATTCATTGGTGTCCAGTTAAAACTTATAGTTTCCTCCCTATGGTCGGAATGACAGGGGGTTGAGTCATATTCGGGAAAGGAGGGCTTGGTTAGCGGCGAAGCCGCTAACCAAGCCCTCCTCCTAAAAACTAAACATTTGTCATTCAGAGCGAAACGTAGTGAAGCGAAGAGTCTAAAATACAGAATTATGTTTTTACCGGACAATAAGTGATTTAGATTAAATTAATCGGGTTGACAATATTTGGTTTTCTTCAATTGCAAACAAATATTCTGCCTAATTGTTTGCCCAAATCTACAGCAAAAAATTATCTAAAGTAAACCCTATGATGTAATTTCACTCTAACCTGCATTATTTATCAACTTTGTTAAAGATGAATGCAAATGCGGGTTACCCCAACCTAGTCGAGCCCAATTTTGGGCTACAAAATTGGTTGTGAGACTTAGTCGCTGTCGGAGACAGCAATTATTCGAATGAAAAATTGGGGCTAAGAGTTAGTCATCTTAATATACGTTAAAACAAATTTTTTGCAATCAGATTTCAGTGTAAACTGGCTAAAAACTACTACCTTTATGACCTTTAAAATAATTATATGTCACTTAAAAATAGTTAAATTATGAGCAATACAATTGCAAATTTAGAACCCAAAATTCTTTGGAAACATTTTTACAGCTTAACCCAAATACCTCGCCCCTCGAAAAAGGAGAGGGCTGCGGTTGAATTTATTGTTAAATTCGGAAAAGATTTGGGTCTCGAAACCATAGTTGATGAGGTTGGAAACGTAATTATCCGTAAACCTGCCACACCAGGCATGGAAAATCGTAAAGGGATTATTCTTCAGGGGCACATTGACATGGTTCCTCAGAAGAATAGTGATGTAAAGCACGATTTTGAGAAAGACCCAATTAAAGCATATGTCGATGGGGATTGGGTAACAGCAGATGGTACGACTCTTGGTGCCGACAACGGCATTGGCGTTGCAGCTGCCATGGCAGTGCTCGAAGACAAATCGCTTGTACATGGTCCTGTTGAGGGTCTTTTTACTGTCGATGAGGAAACCGGAATGACAGGAGCTTTTAACCTTAAACCAGGTATGTTAAAGGGTGATATTCTTATGAACCTCGACTCGGAAGACGAGGGCGAGCTATACGTAGGTTGTGCCGGTGGTATCGATGCTAATATTAAGTTAGCCTATACCGATGAACCAGCACCTGCTGGATATACTTTTTTCAACCTTGCTGTTACTGGTTTAAAGGGTGGTCACTCTGGTATGGATATTATTTTGGGGCGCGCAAACTCTATTAAGCTGCTGTTCCGCTTCCTCCGCCATGCGGAGTTAGAGTTTGGGTTACGTATTTCGTCTATCGATGGAGGTAGCTTGCGTAATGCTATTCCACGTGAGGCTTTCGTTGTAGCTGGTGTTCCTGCTGATAAGGTACAATCTTTCGAGAAAACGGTAGCTGAGTACCTTAATATATATAAGGAAGAGTTTGCAAAGGTAGAACCCGATTTGGCATTTACTGCCGAAAAGGTTACATCGCCAAAAACCGTTATCGATGCTAAAGCGCAATGGGGTATTATTCGTAGCGTATTTGGATGCCCTAATGGAGTGATTCGTATGAGCGACGCCATGCCTGGACTTGTTGAAACGTCAACAAACTTAGCTAGGGTTTATACCGAAAATGGAAAAATTATTGCTCAATGCTTACTACGTAGTTCTGTCGACAGTGCCAAGCAAGCTTTAGCTGAAAAAATTGCTTCTGTATTCGAAATGGCTGGTGCCGAAGTTGAATTTGATGGTGCTTACCCAGGCTGGAAACCTAACATGGATTCAGCAATTCTAAAAACCATGAGCGAGGTATATAAGAAGAATTGGGGTAAAACTCCTGAAATTAAGGCAATACATGCTGGTCTTGAATGTGGTATTCTTGGCGGCGTTTATCCGAATCTCGATATGATTTCATTCGGCCCTACCATTCGTTTCCCTCACTCACCCGACGAAAAGGTGAAGATCGATACGGTTGATATGTTTTGGAAATTTTTAGTAGAAGCATTGAGAGATGCACCTAAAAAATAAGTCTTAAATCATTAGATATGGGGTGGACTTGGGTTCATCCCTTATCTATTTTATAGAATATTGTGTAAACGAAAGCTATAATATTTATTTTCTACACCTATCATTAATATACTACACCTAAATTTATTACGAATCTAATTTATCCTAATGAAACACATAGTTTTTAGTAAGATGCTAGTAGTTTTCTTGCTCATAAGTCAAGGACTTCTAGCGCAACAGGCTTCTGTTGATTGGAGTACGCCACTACCTGTTGATTCAAAAGTTATTGTTGGCGAACTCGAAAATGGCATGCGTTACTATATACGCAAGAATTCCGAACCTCAAGAGCGTGCCGAATTTTATATTGTTCATAACGTTGGGGCAATCCTTGAGGATGATGACCAGGATGGCCTGGCTCACTTTACCGAGCACATGGCCTTTAACGGCACAGTAAACTTCCCCGATAAGGGAGTGCTAAATTTTCTTGAGAATATTGGGGTAAAGTTTGGCCATAACGTAAATGCGTTTACAGGTCAGGATGTTACCGCCTACAACCTCTCTAATGTTCCGTTAACTCGCGAAAGTATTATCGATTCATCTCTTCTTATTCTACACGATTGGTCTAGCTACATTGCTTTCGAAGATGAAGAGATTGATGCTGAGCGTGGCGTAATTCGTGAAGAGTGGAGAACTCGACGAACAGCTGATTGGCGTGCATATCAAGAAAAAAACAAGTACTTGTTTAGAGGTTCAAAATATGCGGATCGTGATGTTATTGGTAGCATCGATGTAATTAATAACCACGAGTACGAAACGCTACGTCGTTTTTACAACGATTGGTATCGTCCCGACTTGCAGGCGCTAATTATTGTTGGCGATTTCGACCCTCAGCTAATGGAGCAAAAAGTGAAAGAGCGTTTCTCAAAAATCCCTCCCAGGGAAAACCGTCAGCCTCGCCCTGATTTCGAGGTGCCGCACCATAAGGAAACCTTAGTAGGCTTCTTTACCGACCCAGAAATTTCTCAAACCATGGTTGAGGTGTACTATAAGCATCCTATTGTTCCTGCCGATGAGAAGAATTTAGGGTATTATCGCAATCAGCTTGTGCAAAGGTTAAGCAACCAAATGCTAAATGCTCGTTTAGACGAAATGGTACAGGTTGAGAATCCACCTTTTGTTGCAGCATTTTCGCAGTATAGCAGCTTGGTTCGCACAAAATCGGCATATGTTGCACTTGCAATAGCCCGCGAAAATCAATCCCAAAAGGCTCTCAAAACTATTCTCGAAGAGAACCATAGGGTAGTGCAGCACGGGTTTACTCAAACCGAACTCGATAGGGCTAAAGCGGAACTTCTCCGTACTATCGAAAACAGCTATAAGGAAAGGGACAAAGAGAAAAGTTCAAACCTAGTGTGGAAATATTTCTCTCATTTTACCGAGAATGAACCAATCCCTGGAATTGAGTTTAAATATATGTTCTCGCAATCGCTAGTGCCTTCAATTACACTAAACGATGTGAACCAGAAACTTAAAGAATGGGTTACCGACGAAAATATGGTGGTATTCATAACGGCTCCCGAAAAGGAAAAGGAAACCCTCCCAACTAAAGATGAGGTTATTGCACTTAACAATAAGGTTAAGAACTCAAGTCTTGAGGCATTTGTTGATAATGTATCTACCGAACCCCTTGTTAGCGAGATACCAACACCAGGTAAAGTGGTAAAGGTAACTAAGAACGACAAGCTTCAGGTTACCGAGTGGGAGCTAGACAATGGTGTTAAGGTTATTCTTAAGCCAACCGATTTTAAAGAAGACGAAGTTCTTCTATCAGCATACAGCCCAGGCGGATTCTCTTTGGTGAGCGATTCTGATGTTTCATCTGCACAGCTGGTTACAACTATTGCTTCAATGAGCGGGGTTGGTAACCATAGTATGGTTGAACTCCAAAAAATGCTGGCAGGTAAAAAAGTAAATGTAACGCCTACTCTTGGCGAGTTCGAAGAGGGCTTTACTGGAAATGCTTCTCCCAACGATATTGAGGAGATGTTACAGCTTGTATATCTTCAGTTTACCCAACCTCGTTTCGATGAAGTTGCCTTTAGTGGTTTTATGTCTAGAATACAAGGGGTGCTTCAAAATGCCGGTAGTAATCCCAATATGATATTTAGCGATTCCATATCTTTTATGGTAAACGATAGGCACATTCGTAAGAGACCTATGAATATCGATTTGCTAGCCGAAATGGATTTAGCTACAATGGAGAAAATTTACAACGATCGCTTTGCCGATGCCAGTGATTTCACGTTTGTTCTTGTTGGAAATATAAACCCCGATGAGCTTAAACCCATGGTCGAAACTTATTTAGGTTCGTTGCCTAGCATAAACCGTAACGAGAAGTTTACCGACCATAATATTCGTTTTCCCAAGGGCGAGACAAAAAATCCTTTCGCAATTGATATGCAGGTTCCAAAAAGTTCATGTTTTATAGCCTACCATAATGAGGCCGATTATAATTATGAGAATATCGTGCTTATGAGTGCAATCGATCATGTTCTGGGACTTCGTTATACCGAAACAATTCGCGAAAAAGAAGGTGGTACCTATGGTGTGTCAGCTCGCGGAGTTATTTCTAAAAATCCTGTTAACCAGGCCATGGTTCAAATATACTTTGATACTGACCCTCTAAAAGCCGAGCATCTTGTTGGTATTATTCATAGTGAATTCAAGAAAATTATGGATGAGGGACCATCTGAAGAGGATCTTAAAAAGGCTCGCGAATACTTCCTTAAAACTCGCAGCGAAAACCTTAGGGAAAATCGCTTTTGGACTTCAGTAATACGCAACTATTATTTTAATGATATCGATATTCTTTCAAATTACGAGGAGCTTGTCCGTAATTTGGATACCAAAGCAGTTCAAAAGGCAGCTGAAAAATTCTTTAAGGATGCCAATATGCTTGAGGTTGTTATGAGTCCTAATAATTAAGCACCCTCCTATATTTATTATAGGGTGTACTCCTATAAAAAGAGTCAATCGAAAGGTTGGCTCTTTTTTTATGCGACAATTCGTCATGGCGTTGAATTGATTTCGAGACAAAATGGCTTGAATTAGTAATGGCTTATATTTTGCAACTGCTCATCAAACAATTACAAACAACTAATGCTATGAATAATTTAACCATAAAATCACAGGAAGCGATACAGCAGGCAGTAACCTATGCACAGGGATACGGGCATCAGGCCGTTGAACCTATTCACCTTTTAAAAGGGGTGCTAAGTCAGGCCGAGAACCTGACCTCCTATATATTTAAAAAGGTGGGGGTAAATCCTACAACTTTCGATAGTGCGATAACTCGTGTCCTCGAATCGTATCCAAGGGTGTCTGGAGGTGAGCAGTATTTAACCCAAGCATCAAAAAGTGTTCTTCAAAAAGCCACTAATTCTGCTCAAAACTTAAAGGACCAATTTGTTTCAGTTGAGCATATTCTGTTGGCTATTATCGACTCCGATGATCAGGCAGCCCAAATAATGAAGGATGCTGGCATGTCGTATAATGGCTTATTGAAAGCCATTAAGGAGCTTCGGAAAGGGTCAACCGTGAATTCTCAAACAGCCGAGGATACCTATAATGCTTTAGGAAGATTTGCATTAAATTTAAACCAGCTGGCTCGAAGCGGTAAGCTGGATCCTGTAATTGGCCGTGATGAGGAGATTCGGCGAGTACTTCAGATTATTTCTCGAAGAACTAAAAATAACCCCATTCTTATAGGTGAACCTGGGGTTGGTAAAACAGCTATAGCCGAGGGTATTGCATACAGAATAGTCAACGGCGATGTACCTGAGAACCTTAAAACAAAGCAGCTCTATTCGCTCGATATGGGAGCCCTAATTGCTGGGGCAAAGTATAAGGGGGAGTTCGAGGAGCGACTTAAATCTGTTATAAAGGAGGTGATTGCCTCCGAGGGCGAGGTGTTGCTTTTTATTGATGAAATCCATACCCTTGTTGGAGCAGGAAAAAGTGAAGGAGCAATGGATGCCGCTAATATTTTGAAACCAGCTCTTGCTCGTGGTGAGCTGCGTGCCATTGGTGCTACAACCCTAGGTGAATACCAAAAGTATTTCGAAAAGGATAAGGCTCTCGAACGTCGTTTCCAAACGGTAGTTATTGGTGAACCCGATGCTACTGATTCCATATCAATATTAAGAGGACTTAAGGAACGGTACGAGGCCCACCACTCTGTTCGTATAATGGATGAGGCTATAATTTCGGCCGTAGAACTCTCTAGTCGCTATATTACCGATAGGTTTCTTCCCGATAAGGCAATCGACTTAATTGATGAGGCAGCGTCTAAACTTAGGCTTGAGATGAACTCTGTCCCCGAAAGTATTGATGAGATAGAGAGGCGCATTCAGCAGCTCGAAATTGAACGTGAGGCTATAAAACGTGAAGGTGATAGCGATAAACTTGAATCTTTGTCGAAGGAGATAGCAAACCTTAACGAGCAGTATAGCGAGTTGCGGGCTAAATGGACAGCAGAAAAATCTATAGTTGATAAAATACAGCAAAACAAGCAAGCCATAGAGAAGCTAAAACTCGATGCGCAGGAGGCTGAGCGTACAGGCGATTACGGCAAAGTTGCCGAAATACGTTACGGCAGAATTAAGGATGCTGAGGAATCTATTATCACTTTAAAAAAGGAACTTGCCGCTATGCAATCCGAATTTGCTCTTATTAAAGAGGAGGTCGATTCAGTAGATATTGCTGAAGTTGTTGCCCGATGGACGGGTATTCCGGTTAGCCGAATGCTGCAGAGTGAACGCGAGAAACTTCTCAAACTCGAAGAGCATTTACATAGAAGGGTAGTAGGTCAGCACCATGCTATCGAGGCCGTTTCAGATGCCGTTCGTCGTAGTAGGGCAGGGCTCCAGGATGCCAAAAGGCCTGTTGGTTCCTTTATATTCTTGGGTACTACTGGAGTAGGTAAAACCGAACTGGCACGTGCTCTGGCCGAATTTCTTTTCAACGATGAGGATTTAATGACTCGTATCGATATGAGCGAGTATCAGGAACGGCATTCTGTATCGCGACTTATTGGCGCGCCTCCAGGGTATGTAGGATACGACGAGGGGGGGCAGCTAACCGAGGCGGTTCGCCATAAACCATACTCCGTAATTTTGCTCGATGAAATTGAAAAAGCCCATCCCGATGTATTCAACATTCTGCTTCAGGTACTTGACGATGGTCATCTTACCGATAATAAGGGCCGCAAGGTTGACTTTAAGAATACTATTATAATAATGACATCTAACATAGGGTCACATATAATACAGAATTCAATTAGCGGGAATGAAAATAATTTAAATCAAAAGTTAATTGAAGAGACCGAGAGCAAGGTGCACGAGCTGCTTAAACAAACTATACGTCCTGAATTTCTTAACCGTATAGATGAGATTATTATGTTTAACCCACTATCAGTTTCCGAGATAAAAGAAGTTGTACAAATTCAGTTTAAGCATATATCGAATCTGTTAACTCAGCAAGGAATTACGGTTAAGATTACCGAGGCTGCAATAAGTTGGATTACTAGTTCAGCGTACGACCCTCTTTATGGAGCTAGGCCTATTAAGAGGTTTATGCAGAAAAACATCCTAAACTACCTTTCCAAAGAAATATTGGCAGGTACAGTTGATACGGCAAAAATTATTACGGTTGATTACAGCAATGAAGGCCATCTAATCTTTTGTTAATCTCAAGTTTTTTATATCATATTGTACTGATAATCAAACATGAATATTTCATGTTGTAAATATTTGTGTTTTTCTTCTAGTAAAGTTTGGAAAGTATGTATTTGTTGCGTTATCTTTGCACCCGCTTTGGGAAAGTTCTTTTGTTTATTGTGCTGGTAAGTAGGGATGGATGATGGGGGGGTAAAAAAGTTTAATTTTTTTCAAGAAAAACTTGCCAGAGCAAAAAATATGCTTACCTTTGCAGCCCGGTTCAACGGAATCGGTTTTTAGAGGGCACGATCGGGGACGATTTTATGGGGAGAG
>JAQVYY010000065.1 GCA_028708425.1 Bacteroidales bacterium | reverse complement strand
GAACAAATAGCAAAAAACGATGGTTTGTCATTATCTGACTTCAAAGAATGGTTTAAGCATTACGATTTGTCAAAGCCAATGGCTATTATACACTTTACATCGTTTCGGTATTAAGCTTAGCCATAACACAAAGATGGGTATTGTAGGCGTTCTTTGCCTATAAAACCCATCGGCTGTTATAAAGTCGTCTCGTCGCGTTTTTTGTGACGAGATGACGTAGCGTTTGGCCAATTAAGCCCTCGGTAGAGGGCTTTTATGCTTCAGGGCGCACTTTGCCCTGGATGCACCTTTGTGAGCAGCGCGAACTCCTTTAAAATTCTTCGTCCAAAGACCGTTCTTTGGGGCGCGCCCCTTCCCTTTTTATTTATAAAATGGTGCAAAATTGCTAAAGTGCTTATATATAATATTTTATATTTTTTATGCGTATTTTACAAAGTAGGCTTATATAAATTTAGAAAATAATTAGTGCAAAAGTGCGCACTTTTTTTATTTGCTGATTTACAGATTTTTACGCCGTACTTTTTTCGCACTTTTTCGCACTTTTTGCACTAAGTGCGCACTAGTGCACTAAAAAACGCTTGTATGTAACTGAATTATAGAAATTTAACACACAACACCGTACTAATGCACTCCTGCACTATTTATTTTGTGTTTATCTGTAGGGGTAGTTTGTTGCTTATTTCTACAAATTGTTTGCTTAATGTTAGTATTTGTGTTACTTATTTGTGTTGACATTTAGAATGTTATGTTATTTTTGTGTGAAAACAGTACAAATAATGAGAATTCCACTTCGTATAAGGGTCCATCCTGTTGTTCGAGAATTTATTGTTTCTACTACAGGCAGCGAAATTATTGAGCCAATCACCAACTCAAATTTTTATCATCGCGTAAAAACCATTCTCCAATTAAAGCCAAAAGATTACAAAAACTATCCTTTGAATTGTAGTAGCACTATAACTATACTTGTATCGAACTTTAGAATTGGCGATAACAGAATAGATCAGTTCTCGCGCAATCATCTCGACGACAGGAGGCAGTATTTTTTGAGCAAGGAGCTTTACGATAATTTTAAGCTTATTTTTCACAACTATGTACTCGCTTACATGCGAGGTGGTGGTAAACAACAGAAAAGAGCCATTGAGGATTTCTGCACTGTATATAGCATATCAATGAATAGCATAAACTACGAAATGCTTAAAAAGAGTTGGGACCGATCTGAACAAAAAAAAGTACTAAAAAAGTGCTTGCCGGTATGTCCCTTAAAAAATGTTGAATTATGATAGAGGTTGACAAGAGTATGAATATGGGCGGAATTGCCCAAATTGAGTTGGTAAAAGCATGCGATATACTAAACGAGCGAATGCTCAATGGTCAAGCAGTAGCTGTTCTCCCAAGCACATTAAGCCCTGTATCGGTTTATTTTACTCAGTATTCGGCAAGTCTTGCCTTTTCGTTGTTGGCAAACAACCTTTATGCTATAAAATTTAACTTTAAATCGCCTGTCGATTCTCTTTCGCTATTCAATAGCCTTTACCCATATATTGGCGAAAGCATTGTTATGTTCGTAAAATTCTCAAACGGCACAACAAAAACTTTCGGAACCAAGTCGTGCCCACTAAAAATTACTAGCCTACCAAATCAACAATCGGCGGCAACTGATTTTAACGGTTTTTTGGTTTATGCCGAATCGGCCGATTTTTTACCTGGGCGATATGGTACATACGAAAACATTTCCTCATCTATAGATATAGATTACTTTAACACCTTCCCTTGGGGTCACGAAGAGGTTAGTAGCATTGATTATGGTTCAGGAAAAGAAGCGGTTTCCGACTTTGCTTTAACCAACGTAAAAACCGACAACAACAAACTTGTACTAGATATAAAGGCTTTTGCCTCCGATTCAGCCTCGTGCAGCTTTAGCCGAACATTCAAGGACCAAACAACCGTTGATCATTTTATTATCGATTTCGATTCGTATAGTTTTAATAGTTTCGATAGCGCTGGTGTAGTACTATCTGTTCAGGCTATTGATAGCGTTGGCGAAACTATTGGGGATTACAATGTTGTTCCAATAAAAGGCCGGGCCAAAGTGTTTATAAAACAAAATGTTTGGGGATACAAGCTAACGCTATCTCGCACTACCAACAACCTACGCCACTTTGTGCGCATAAACAGCATTGGCTGGGAGTAATACTGTCCTTTAACACACCTATATATAAGGCTACCATTGCAGTGTTAAAACATTGCAATGAATGAATCCATTAGCTGAAATTATCAACCGTCCATGGTATATTGATCAAGCCGAGGCCACTAACTACGCCTGGGCTATTAAAGCGTTAATGGATGGCAAACTTGTGTTTGAAGCAAAACGCAAGGATTTCGAACCAATCATCCAATCCGTTTCCCATTCTTTATCTAAAGCGGAGTCGACTAGCAGCCAGTCAAAACATCAATCTGGACAAATAGCCATTATCCCTGTTCAGGGTCCACTAATGAAAAAGGATCAGTATTGCGGTCCCGTGGGGATGGATACCATTGGTAGATATATTAAAGAGTTGGACAAAAACCCCGATATCGATGCCATAATCCTCGATATTAATTCCCCAGGCGGAACCGTTTCGGGAACTTCGCTTTTGGGAAAAACCATTAAAAACACATCCAAACCCATTATTGCCTATGTAAACGAGTTGGCTGCCAGCGCAGCCTACTGGTTAGCCTCGCAGGCCGATGAGATTATTGCATCGGACGAAAAGGCTCAGATTGGGAGTATTGGTGTAATGCTTTCGTTTATGGATATTCAACCCTTTTGGGAGCAGCAGGGAGTAAAGTTCCATTCCATAGTTTCCGATTTATCTAGCGATAAAAACAGACTCTTCGAAGAGGTTCGCAAGGGGAACTATAAGGAGTACAAAGAGCAGGTACTAAATCCGCTTGCCGAACAATTTATCGACACAGTTAAAAAAACCCGCGCCGATAAGATTACCGACGAAACAATTTTCAAGGGCCGTGTCGATTTTGCCGATAAAGCCCTGGAGATTGGACTAATCGACTCCATTGGATCGCTCGATTTTGCCATTGAGCGCGCCTACCAAATTGCCGAAACCAAAGAGGCCAAGGCCTCTGTCAATACCGCTTCTATTACTAACCAAACCAACAGTTTAAGTATGAAAAAGTACCCAGCAATTTATGCCGCTCTGGGGTTAGAAACCCTTGAAACTAAGGATGGGGGTTCTTTCCTTAACGAGGCTCAACTGGATAAACTTGAGGAAGTGCTAACCGGAAATCAAGCCCAAGTGGATAAGGTTGCCGGGGAACGCGATAAGGCCGTTGCCGACCTCACAGCAGCCCAGGATGCTCACGCTAAGGAGTTAGAATCCAAAACAACCGAAATCTCCAAGCTAACCGAACAGGTTAAGGAGAAGGACGACCAAATAGCAGCCATTCGCAAGAGTGGTGGTGAGCAAAGCGCATCGCAATCCATCGTGGCCGAAAAGGATCCCGATCAGAAACAGGGCGATGAATTTATGAAAGGATTCCTCGCTTGTGGTGGCGACACTGCCAAGGAGATGGAGTACTTGAGGAAACACAATCAGTAATCCCTAAAATCTTACAATAATGTCTGAAAAAGTAATAAACATTGACGACCTAACGAGAGCGGCTAAGCATTACGATCCCGTTCTCAAGACCTTACCCTTCCTTCAATTAGAGCCTGTGCTTGCCAGCCTGGGCATTCGCTTTTTGGAGGTGAAGGATGGTGACAACATCGAGGTGAACTTCGAGCGCAAAGGTGGACTAGTGAAGCCTTACGCCGTGAGCACTTCCGATAAGGATGCTGACCAGAGCGAGGTGGGTAAATTCGTTGAGATGTCGCTAACCCCTAAAAAGGCCTACTGCGCGCTCAAGGACCACATCGACAACTACGAAACCGTTAAGGTTTTGAATAACGCTGGCGAGTCCATCGATCAGCAGAAGAAGAACCACCCCCTTGAGAGGCTTATCCTGGAGAGCAAGATTCGCACCGTGGGTGAGGATCTTCTGGACGCTGTTTTCCATTCGGAGCGCGACGAGGACGATGCTTCCCCAATGGGTATCTCCGACGGTTTCTACACCCTGCAAACCGATTTTGTTGCCGCTGGCGAAATTGCTACCGCTAAGGGTAACCTTAGGGAGGTTGGCTCGTTGGCCGCACCCGATGCAGGCGACGAGGAAACATTTGTTGCCTACACCAACCTGGTGAACTGGTTACGTGCCCAGCACCCAATCTTCAAGAAGAATGCGGTTAATCTTTACCTTCCAACTGGCGTAATGCTAAACGTGAAGGATGCCGCTTCGAATAAGTATCGCCGAATTGATCGCGTTAGCGCTCCTGTGCTTACCGAACTTCTTCGCGAGGACACTCTCATCAAGAATCTGAACATTGTTTCCGATGCTTGCCTTGGTACCGGTACCCGAATCTTTGCTACCACCCCTGGTAACCTCGATTACGGTATGACCAAGAAGAGCGACAAGCAGTTTGTTCAAATTCGTTCGCCATACCCTGATCCAAACTGGGTTCAGTTCTGGATGCAGTTCAAACTGGGTCAGCGTATTCGTGTAATACATCCAAAGATGTTCTGCATGAGCGAGGGAACCGTTGAGTCTCTATCTCTTTCTGGTGATTACACCAGCTAGCCATACGGGGGTAGAAATACCCCCTTTTATTAACCCCTAAAAAAATTGCGCAATGAAACGATTTAAGTTTATAATGACAGCCCTGTTCGGGCTTCTGGTGTTTGCCACCCTTGGGGCCATTGGCACCAATATCGATATTGGTGCTTTTGTGGATGCTCCAATACTCTACATTGTGGATAACCTTTCCGATTCCTTCGTCTCAATGGCCACCATGACCTTTAGCGCCGCGCCGCTAAATTGGGAGGATGGCAACGAGAATATGGGAGGGTTTAGAGACTACCTTTATGTAATACCCATATCAGACATTACATCCGAGGCTGAGCTTCCTGCAAATCCGACTAGCGATGCAGAGGCTGTTACACTCGCAGGAAATCACACTTTAGCAGCAGGCAAATACTTTAAAAAGGTTTACGCAACACCCGGCACGGTTGGATACACACCCGAGAACCAGGGAGAAATTGACGGACAGTCATTTAAGGTTAAAGGTTCGTTCTTACATCCTGGTTCTAGCGATGCGGTGAACGCCTTAGCCCGATTTGTGAACAACGGAAACTTTATCATTATCCTAGTTGAAGAGGATGGTCGTAGGGTTCAAGTAGGGCAGAAGGGTCACCCAGCACGAATCAAGCCAGCGCCAAACTTTGGTATGGCTGCTGCCGATCGCAAGGGATTCAACTTCGAGTTTGAGGCCGATAGCTACGTGGCAGCTCTTCGCTATAATGGCGAAATTCCTTTGAGCGAAAGCGATACTGAACCCGCAATCTCCTAGTTATGGCCAAGCGAAAGTACAGGGTAGTTGGAATAAAGCCCCCAGGTGAAGTTGACCTGTGGCCTATTGGTGTTGTTCGGCTGTACGATTGCGACGATGCCAGGCTAAAGGAGATCCTCGACAAAACGGGAACCCGTTTCATTGAGCGCGTACCCGATGCCCCTACACCCACCAGAGAAATAAAAGTGGCGAAAAGTGCTAAGAAAACCCAACCCGACAGTGAATAGATAAGCAGTCCCACCGAAAGGAAAGCCCGTTAGCGCGGGCTTTTTTTACTAAAACTCAATTTTATGAACATATCAGTACTTATACCTGTACACAATACTCCAGCCCATCACATCATTGAGGCTGTTGAGAGTATTGTAACCCAAACCTATAGACCAAAAGAAATTATAATTGTAAACGATGGAAGCAACAGCCCAGAAACCATTCAGGCTCTTGAGTTGTGCCGTAACGTTTATAATTGCAAGGTTTTTTCTCTCGATACTCAAAAAGGAATAAGCGAAGCGCTGAATTATGGTATTGATAAATGCCAAAATGAGTGGATTGCTCGCATGGATGCCGACGATGTTTGCTTTGAGAACAGATTTGCTAAGCAGGTTGAATACATTATAGCCCATCCCGAAACGGTAGTTCTGGGAACAGGGCTTTTTGGTTTTCTCGATGGGGATCCATTGCGAAAAGAACTTTTTCGAATTTCTAAGGATGCTTGCTATCACAATCCTGACTTGAAGGAAGACTGGATTTACTGCACAAACCACTCAACCGTTATGTATCGAAAGAGCATAATATCAAAGTTTGGCTACAAGCACCAGGGTAAAGGGCAGGATGTTCACCTTTGGGCGGAACTGCTTAGGGCGGGTTATACTATAAATAATATTCCTGATGTTCTTTTGGCTTATCGTAAATATTCTAACAGATAAAAAATGGAAAAGATAATTTTCAACATGGCCACCATGCCGCCTAGGGTTAAATCGCTTGAGGATAGTTTGCCCACAATTCTTCCTCAGTGTGATGTGCTAAACGTGTATCTAAACGATTTTGATAAAGTGCCCAAAATTTTAAAGCACAAAAAAATAAACCCAGTTCTATCTAAAGATGCTCTTGGTGATTTGGGGGATGTGGGAAAGTTCTTTTTTTGCAATACCTGGACCGACGGGTATATTTTTACCTGCGACGATAAGATTATTTACCCTCGCGATCATGTGCCCAAGCATATCGATTTGATTGAGCGAGCAGGTCGTAAAGCCGTAGTTTCATCGCACGGCAGGCTGATGAAACCAAACAGCAGAAGTTACTACCACGACTGCGCAGCATTTTATGGCTGCACAGGCACAGTGGTAACCGATATGTTTGCGCACGAGTTGGGAACTGGGGTTATGGCCTTCCATCACTCCACTATTGCTGTGAATTTGGATATGTTCCCAACCATCAATATGACCGATATTTGGTTTAGTATTGAACTGCAGAAACGGGGCATTCCCATTCTAATCCGAAAACATTTTAAGGGCGATTACGGTGTAAGCCGCAAGCACGATGATGATTATTCCATACATGCTACTTTTAACAAGGACAATAAAGACGCATACCAAACCCAGGTAGTTAATGAGTGGAACTGGCAGATGATAACCTGTCCTTTGCTGCAATAGTTTTTGCTGCAAAATTGCAGCTTCATCTCTTTACTGACTGTAATTAACTAAAACTAATGCGCTATGGAAATTATCAAAATTAGGGATTGGCTTGTAAACCCAAAGAAAACCTTTGCCGAGGGCAAAGCCCTATACGACAGGTTTAAAACATCCACCAAACTCGATGCCCTGCTCAACAGCAAGCCCTCGTTTGAGCCAGGAACCATTCAGTTTAACATCCTGCAGGGGGAGTTAAACAGAATTTTCAGGATTAAGCAGCAGCAAGAACCTGATGTTGATGTAAAAAAACCCGAAGAAAAATCATCTAGTCTGATCAATACTAAGCAGATTACGCTTGGCGAACCAAAAAGTGCAAACCAGCGACGGGCTGAATCGATGCGAATAGTTAACCACAACCCAGCGGTTGACTACAATGCGTTGCCACCTGATTTAAAAGCCGCTTTCGATGAGATTAAGGAACTCTCGAAAACCCTTGCCGGGCTTAAGGCTATTACTGTGGATAAAAAAGCTACGCCACAGGATAGGAAGGATGCAGCCGACGAGCTTTGCCGCAAATTCGATAAGCGCGCTTCGCTTTGGAAACAGTTGGACGATTGGGCTGCCCAGAATAATATCACCAACCCTATTAAGGGCGACGATATTCCTTCGAAAGATGAAATCAAGAGCCAAATCAAAAAGAAGCGCGATGAGATTAATCGATCCTTAAAGAATAACACGCCCAAGGATCCTAAGAAGCGGGAGGCTAAAATCAAAAAACTGGAAGGGGAGATAGTAAAACTTGAAGCATTGCAAAATGCAGACGCTTAGCGAAAAAGTATCGACCCTAAAGCCAAACAGCATTTTAATGCTGGCCAGCAAGGGGGAGTGGAGCCTACACAACTTACTCCCCCTTCTGCTAAATATATCTGGCCCAGCCAATGTTTCCATAGCCTCTTTTTCGCTTAGCGAGGAAGCGGTTCGGGGGTTCTTGCTTCTTAAGGATGATGGGAAAACGCTCAACCTTCGCTGCCTTTTCGATTATACCATGCGCAGCCATAAGGTTGACCTAATGCTTTTTCTTGATGAGATTGCCGACGAGTTAAGAACCACGCCCAACCACGCTAAGATAATGCTCATTGAAAACGATGATTGGAGTATAGCCGTTATGGGATCGGCAAACCTAACGCCCAACCCACGGCTTGAACTTACTGCCGTTTTTGCCAATAGGCCAGAGTTTAAACAGGTAAAAGAAACTTTTGAAACAGCATGGACGGATGCAATACCATACAGCTAACCCAGGAGCAGCTAAATATTATTGAGGATATGGCCTCGTGCCTTATGTCGCCTGGCGAAATTGCGCTAACCATTGGCATAGAACCTAAATTCTTTAGGCACATACTCGATTACGACAAGAAATCGCCTATTTACACGGCATATCATAAGGGCAGGATCCGCACAAAATGGGAAATACACCGAATGGTGGTTAAACTGGCGCAAAAAGGAAGCCCACAGGCTGAACAGTTAGCCGAAAAATACCTAAAGGAACAAAACAACGAAAAGCTATGAGTCACTCAATGTCTCTTTACAATAAGTTGCACTTACATTTATTCGAGGGTAAATCTATTGCCGAATCGTATCTCACTGCTGATGAGATGGAGGTAAAGAAGCGTATTGAGGCGGGTTTTCACATAATGCTTGAGGATCCTATCAAGTCCGATAAGGAGATACGCAACTTTCTTTGTCTACAATTTGGGGTTAACGAACGAACCGCTTTTCGCGACCTTTCGTTGATTAAGACAATATTTGGCAATTTCAAGAAAACCAGTAAAGAGTATACCCGCTACCGGGTTAACGCCATACTTGAAGAGGCTGTTGAGATGGCTAAAGACAAAAAGGACTATTACGGTTTGGTTGCTGCGGCCGATAAGATTGGTAAGTATGCCCGGCTCGATCAGCACGACCCCGAAGAGTTACCCTTCGATGAGGTGGCAGTACCCGATTGGATTCCCGTTAACGATGTTGAAGTGCTAGGCTTTAAGCGTAATCCCAATATTAATGAAATCCGCAAGAAGCTAGAGAAAAAATACTTTGGAAAAATAGAAGATGCAGAAATCATTGAATAGCCAGGAGCAACGATATTTTAACATTGCACAACTCGACGCCAATGCGGTTAATGCTCACGATGAGCGCATAATTGCTTCGCGGGGGGTTGGAAAATCCGAGGGCATCGATTCTTCCAAGGTGGCTCGCAATGCGCTGTATATGCCCCGATCAATGAACGCCCTGCTCACGCCAACCTACGCTAAACTACTGCAAAACACCCTGCCAGCCGTTGGTCTTGGCTTAGAGCGTATGGGTTACAAGCGCGATATACACTGGGTGGTTGGCCGTAAACCCGAAAAAAAACTAGGTTTCAAAGAACCATACACCAAGGGTTTTGACTATAGTAATTCAATGACCTGGTTTAACGGATCCGTTTTTAAGTTTATCAGCTTCGAAACTAAAATGTCATCCAACTCAATGAGTTTGGATTCTGTAATTGGCTTTGAGGCTAAGTATCTGAAGTACGACAAGATTATTAACGAGGTTAGCCAGGCTAACCGTGGGCGCAATCCCCACTTCGAGAATTGCCCCTACCATCACAGCACCTACTACTCTTCCGACATGCCAACCTCAAAAGGGGGAATGTGGCTTATTGAGGAGGAGAAGAAAATGACCCACGACCTGATTGATGCCATAAAGAGCCGCATTGCCGACCTGGTTTACTTTATGAAGAAGCGGTCAACCAGCTACACAGAAAGGCAAATTGCCGAATGCCGTAAGGATATCAATCGCTGGCGGTCGAAAGCATTCTACTTTAAGGAGTACAACATCTTTGATAACCTTGAACTGATTACCCCCGAGCGAATTGCTGAGTTTAAAAGAGATTTGCCCCCGCTAATATTCCGAACCTCAATACTAAACCAGCGAATATTTAAGCAGCCCAATGGTTTCTACTCTGCCCTAGACGAGGATGCCCATTTTTATGTGGACGATAACTCTTCCTACTTTCTTAATCTTGAGTACGATCTACAGAAAGCAGCCAGTGAAACCTGCCTGGCTGATGCCGATCTGTCCGAGGATCTTCCCCTTTGCATTGCGTTCGACTACAACTCGGCCATTAGTTCTATGAGTATTGGGCAAACTCCTTTCAATGTGTATGGTCAGGAGTTACGAACCGTTAACTCAATGTTTGTTAAAACTCCGGATAAGTTACAGGACCTGGTAAAGAAGTTCTGTAAGTACTACTCACCACGTATCAACAGGGATGTGGTTTACTACTACGACAGTACAGCCATACACACTTACGCCAATACCAGCGAATCGTTTGCCGATCTTATCATAAGGATTCTGCGTGACCACGGGTTTAATGTGATTGATGTTTACATAGGTAATCCAATGCCTCACCAGTCTAAGCATCTATATATCGATATGGCTCTTAAGGGAGCCAAGTATATGTTTCCTTCCTTTAACCTACACCGTAATGAGTATCTTAAGTTAGCAATGGAACAGGCAGGCGTTAAGGTTGGGCGTAATGGTTTTGAGAAGGATAAGAGTATGGAGAAGTTGGAGGACTCGCCCGAGTTCCCCGATGAGCAAAAGACTCACATCACCGATAGTTGGGACACGCTATTTATTGGATGCAATTTCTATCCATACAATGGTGCCGACGTACAACCACCCGCCAGTTGGAATAACTAATCTTTTCTTGGGGGTTCCTCGTCAGTTTTTCAAACAGACGAGACGGGCTTTCCGCTATATCTTTGCTTCGCAAAGGATGCCGCTTCAATCCTTAACCCAAACACCATTACAATAGTGCTGCACAGTTCGCAGCACCCTTGCCAATGGGTGCAGCAATAATGCTGCATCTTTTTTTATTTGGCTATTGCCATAGCAAAAAGGTGTATCGCACGTGCAATTACACACACGCGATACCCTGAGTTGGGGGGGCGCTGCAATCCAGCGCCCACAGCATATATGGCAAAAAAAGCAGCCCTTTGCTGCAAAAAATCCTCAGCGCGGCGAAGGGTATTTAGACAAACATCCCAATTTTTTTGTAAAAAATTGTGAGCCTTATTGTTGGTTTTAAGAGATGTAAATAAATTTTCGCGTCATTTTTTTGTTAAAAAAATACTGCAAATATTTGTTTATGTGGTTTAATATTAGTACTTTAGATATGTATTTAAAGGTGTTTGCGCCTACCGTTACAAACCCTATTCCTTCGTGCCTCGTAATAGCCTCGATCAACCCTTTGGTTTAGCTACTTTTAAACCGTTCGCTTTTAGTGTTTAATTTTATTAGGTTTAGCGAACGGGTTAAAAGGTTTATTTACAGGACAATAAAAATATTTTAACACTTTTAAACACTTCGCACCCTAAAATAATATATCAAATATGATATAATATAAAATAAATAGCTATATTTGTATTAACAATTTAAGTTTAACCGAGTGGCGATAACACTCAAAAAAAAATGCGACATGAAAACTACAGAAATTACCACAAGCGAAATTTTTGCAAAAGGCCAAGTTTTAACCCTAGCCAAAGCAAAAGAGATGGTAGGCAAAACCATCGCAATCACCTCTCCTGAGTACAGCGCCAACACCCCCGATGTAAGGATTTTTACAATTGCCAAGTTCCAAACTAGATGGGAATGGGCTGCTGAAGACCCTTATTGTAACGATAAGTTTAAAAACTATCAAGAGTACTGGCAGTCGTATATGACCCCCGAGCAAATTGCTAAACAAAAATCACAACTTTACCTTATCTGCACCGAGGGAAAAGTAAGGGCTGGTGCCGAAACAGACTTAGATTATTCGTTTTACAACGAGGTTACTTTCACTGGTTCCGATGCCGACAGAGAGGTTTACTACATCGAACTTTCCGATGAGAACTAAATGCTACTCAGTTCGCCTACAAAGCCTTACCCAAATAACGGGTAAGGCTTACAAGGCCACCTCGTTCGATGGTAGCGAGGATATTATCCCTGCATCGCAGGTGTTTGGGCAGGATTACGATGTTACCAAAAGCGATGCCTACTGGATTAGTGCTTGGATACTCGAAAAGAAAAACATCCAGTACTCCACCAAAAAGGAGGCTTGGTTTGATAAGGATGGTAATATGCTGCCAATCTACCATATTGAAAAGCACGTACCGAAACGTATTGAACCCGTTAAAACCGAGCCCGATGCAACACTTACTCGATAACCAGCATAAAGCCGAGAGTCACCTAAACACCCTAAAAGTTGGTGCGCTATTTATGGAGCCCGGCACGGGTAAAAGCCGTGTGGCTATCGAGTTGGCTAAACCTATAAAGCCCAGTTTGGTTGTGTGGGTTGGCCATTTGAAACCATAAGGCCAAAAAAGCCCGAGATTAAGCCCATATCGGCAGAGG
>JAQVYY010000110.1 GCA_028708425.1 Bacteroidales bacterium | reverse complement strand
TCAAGGGGGAATCGCTAAGAAGAGGCATTCTGAAAAATGAGTAACTATTTTTTTGTATAATTGCAAGATCTTTCAAAGTGGCACGGTTTGACCGAAAAGGGTGGCACCATTAGACCGAAATAGCCAGCAGGAAAAACTGTTCTATTAAAAGCCTTACAACAACTTAATAAACCTATAGATATTGAAGGGTTTAAGGCTATTAGAGATTATCCGAGATCTTTATATAATGATATTACTACTGGTCAGGTAAAAGCAGAAGAAATAGAGGTTGTTCGCGGATATTTTCAACTTGACAAAGAAGATGAAGAACTTGTTGATGATGAATTCAAAGATTGTATATACGTATTATATCGTAAACTAGACAATTCAGGGGTTCATTATTTAGAAAATGCACCACCAAAAATTATATACGAAGATGTGAACAAGAACCTTGTAAGGTTATTTTCACATATTGACAAGCAGTTTGAAATTGAAGAACCAGAAACAACCAAAGAAAAACCCAGTGTAGAGCTAAAATTAATTACAGATAATATCTCGGAGACACAGGAATTTACAAAAGAAAATTCTAATGAACTGTTAGCATGCTTGGAAAAATTTTATTCGTTAATAGATGAAGAGAATGAAAAGGAGGAAGAACGTTACAATGATATTATTGATAAAATTAAATACAATAATAAATTTGATGAAGTTTTAAAACTGTTAAGTAGTAAGATACCTGTCTTTGTTCTGTTTAATAATTATTTCAAAGTAAAACCATCAATTCATCTTGAGCATCTTGCGCAAAGACTTGAGCAAAATTTACTTGAAGATGACAAATTTTATGATTATGGTAATTTATGTCTTTTAAAACTTCTTGGTTTTTCCGCAAGGGAACTTGCCAGTATTGGAAGTACTGCTAG
The DNA here is from genome assembly GCA_028708425.1 of Bacteroidales bacterium. Classification (GTDB taxonomy): domain Bacteria; phylum Bacteroidota; class Bacteroidia; order Bacteroidales; family Tenuifilaceae; genus Perlabentimonas. Next base: position 2,117 of record JAQVYY010000110.1, on the reverse strand, counting down.
TCCTGCCAAAAATGATTTAGATGGATTATCGAAATACAGAGACGCACTTGATAATAGAACATATCAACTTAATGCTGCAAGTGTACGTCTGACAAAAGAAATTAAGGATATCTGGAATCCAAATCCTAATAGACCAGAAGCAGAAAAAATCCGTATTTCTGCCGATGGTCAGTATTTAAAAGTCGTAGTAGAAGATGAAATTGGTGTAGAAATAGAATTAGACCAAAGGTCTGAAGGATTTCAATGGATTGTTTCATTTTTTGTTGTGTTCTTTTCAGAAGCTATGGATAAGCATAAAAATGCCATTCTTTTGCTTGATGAACCAGGATTAAGTCTTCATGGTTTAAAACAACGAGATTTTAGAAGTACAATCTCTAAACTAGCTGAAAAGAATCAAACCATCTATACAACCCACTCTCCATTTCTTGTAGGTCCTGATGAATTAGATATCGTTAGAGTTGTTGAACTTAAGAACAGAAAAGAAGGGACAAAAATTCATACCACAATTTCATCAAGCGACCCTGCTGGATTATTGCCATTGCAAGAAGCATTTGGTTATGATTTAGCCCAGAGTCTATTTTCTCAACAAAGAAATTTGATACTTGAGGGACTTACTGACTATTGGTACCTTGACTCTGTAGCACAAATGTTTAAATCTGACAATATTGAAGTACTTAATGAGAAGATTGCATTGGTTTTTGCTAATTCAGCTGGTAAGGTTGTATATTATGCAACTATTCTTTTTGCTCACAACCTTAAGGTTGCTGCTTTATTAGATTCTGATGCTGCAGGTGACCAAGCAGCTCAACAAGAAAATCTTGTCCATACCCTTGGCAATAAAAACATATTGAGAACTAAAGACTATTGTCAAAAAGTATCTAAACCTGAGATAGAAGATTTATTAAGAGACACATTAATTATTGTTGCAAATGAAGAATATGGTAAGGATGTTAAAACAATCGCAACAAAGCAACCAACTAGACCTATCATTGACATTTTCACAAGTGAGATTAAAGATTTTTCAAAATATAAATTGGCGAAAGCGTTTATAAGGTGGACAAGAAGTAATAAATCTAGTGATTTAACAACAAAAGAGATTGAGCAATTTCGTAAACTAATTCAACAAATAAATAAAGTGCTTAAGTAATATGGAAGAATATCTTACTCCATCAATTATTGCTGCATTAACAGCTTTGGTTTTATCGCTAATAACCCTTTTCCAATTTTTTCGGAATCAAAGATTTCAGCAAAAACAATTTGAGGAACTGAATAACAGAAACCTGACAACCAAATTATATGATTTAAGATTGGATTATTACCCAAAAGCTTTTGATATTACAGATAATATCATAAAGGAAAAAGGTGGAAATTATAACCCTACCAAATTGTCAAAGACGTTAAATGAACTAATTGACTGGAAAAAGGGTGTGGTTAATTTAATTATATCAGTAGAATCTCGTGATAGTTATTTTGAACTTCGTGATGTACTTATGAAAAATCCATCTGAAAATGGTGATTTTTCAAACGCACAAATTAAGAAGATTGAATGTGCAAAAAGGAACTTCAGAAAACAACTCAGGCGTGATTTAGGATTTATGTTTAGGGAAGAAAAGAATAGGAGAAAAAGCCAGCAGGTAACAAGGGGTGTAGCCAATGTGGGTTGACATTGGAACTTCGGAGCGGTTTCGCCCGCTCAGGCGTTTTCGTCGGGGGACGAAAACGTAACACGCTCTCCCACACTTGCCACACCCCCAGCCGTTAGGTGCAATTGGAGAAAATCGCAAAGACCTCGGCAACACCAATATACTAGTAAGAAATTTAAAAGATTTTTCCCCAAAGCCAGCTGAAATGGCGGAATATTGACAGAATTTCATAACGATTATGTTCGCTATTTGAAAATTTGGAAGATAGAGTGTTTTGAAAGGTTGGACAGCGAACAAGCAGATGACGATAAAATAAAAAAAAGTAGTCGCTGCGCTCCTACTTCAAAATAATGAAACACCCATGACAATTTTTAGACACACACGAGCATGATTATTTCGCAATAACGTAACTTTGCAAAAAAAAAGAGCCATGACAGCGACACAGGACAAAATAGAGTTTGACCAAGTTATTGA
>JAQVYY010000028.1 GCA_028708425.1 Bacteroidales bacterium | reverse complement strand
ATCCTCCAGATCAAATGACTATAAATTGGGGAGGGGTCTATTATTGAATTAAATAATCTATGTCCAGTTCATAGGCATTAAAGAACAGAATTAATGAAAATAAAAATTTAGTCGGTTAATAGTGATTATAATTAATAAGTGTAAAATATAAACCTAAATTAAATATTTTTATTTAAAATTGACACCGTAAAAACAAGGCCATTTGGTTGCTTATCTATTTAATTTCATGTTTAATTTTTAAAGCGATAATTTTATATTTATGAACAGGAAAAAGCTGATTGTCAACTACAAAAACCTAAGTCCCGAGCTGATTGCCTTGGTTAGGATGAAGTATCCAAGTGGATATCAAAACCATGTTGTAAAGATTACAAAACCCAACAACGAATGCTTTTATGCCATTACTTTGGATACCGATGAAGCAAACTACCTTATAAAGGTAAATGTAAAGATTGACACAAAGTCTAATGATGACGATGAAGAAAAAGATTTCTTTAGCGATTCGGATAATATTGGCACCGATTCCGATTCATTTCCCGATGATATTGAGGATGATTCTTTAGATGACGATTAGGTGTCATTTTTGGATTTTCAAAAGCCCTTATTAAAACCCTAGAACCTAGCAATATTTTGCTGGGTTTCTTTTCGAATTATCGACAATTTGGCACGTTCAAAATCAGCTAATTATACTTGCAAGGATTTTATTATGAGCACTTTACATAAACTAATTAAAACCGCATGTAAGAGTTGGAATGCCCTTACGAATAGATTCTACTTTCAGAGCAATTTTATTTGAAGTAGTTAGCACTTTCTCTGGGCATGTTACCTCTATTGTATTATCAAATAAATCTTTTACTTTTACAAGCATCATGCCAGGCTGTTCTTCATTATTGTCAACTTCAATTATATCAAAAGAATAGGTATTGCCTTCTGTGTATAATGGATGTAAGGGTTCTAAAAAAACTTTTCCGGTGCAGTTAACTCGGTCAACCTTGCATTGAATAGTTGTACCTGGCTCAATTCCATACTTATCGTAATGTTCAGCTGATAGTAGTATACGCCTACCAGATGATGAATGCCTAAGCTGTAAAAAGTCCCCTTCTTCGGGCATTGTAAGTTTTTTAAGCACCTGAAATGGGTATACCTCCCCCTCATTTAGCTTCATATCGCTAAGCAGCTATTTAACAAGTGCTTTACAAATTCGCTTCGCTAAAGCGGGCCCGCGATATATAAAACCTGTGTATAGCTGTATTAGGCTTGCACCCGCTGCAATCTTTTCTAATGCGTCCTTTTCGGTCATAATGCCCCCTACCCCTATAATAGGTATTTCCCCGTTAGTCTTATTATGTACATATCGAATTATTTCGGTCGATCGGTCTCTTATGGGTAGTCCGCTTAATCCGCCATTCCCAATGGCTTCTACCACATTTTTTGGAGTATATAAGCCCTCGCGCGAAGTTGTGGTGTTAGTAGCCACAAATCCATCTAACCCCATTTCTTTAGCAATGCTGATATTGCTGTCTAGCATTGCGTCAGTTAAATCGGGCGATATTTTAAGCAGAATGGGTTTACGTGCTTCTTGCTGCTTTCTATGGTCGGTTAAAGCACTAAGAATAGACTTTAGGTTGTCGGTATCCTGCAAATCTTTTAAGTCTTTAATGTTAGGACAGCTAACATTAACCACAAAGTAATCAACTACTGAATATAGCTCCTTAAAGCAAACCAGGTAGTCTGCTACCGCATCAGCATTGGGTGTTGCAGTATTTTTTCCAATATTTCCACCAATTATAACGTTTCTAGGCTTGTTCTCTAGCATCTCTTTAGCATTGATAACCCCCTTATTATTAAACCCCATGCGATTAATAAGGGCCTTGTCGGCTTTAAGCCGAAATGAACGTGGCTTTGGATTTCCTGGCTGAGCTTTGGGGGTTACTGTTCCTATTTCAATAAAAGAAAAACCAAACGCGTCAAAATGGTTGTATAGCTCGGCATTCTTATCAAAACCAGCGGCCAGTCCCACAGGATTCTTGAATTCAATACCAAAAACATTTCTGGTTAGCTTTGGATGTGAGCACGAGTAAGCGGCCTTGGTAACCTGCTTAATGCCAGGGATGGCAAAAAAAAACTTAATCAGATTTACCGTTAACCCGTGTATAGTTTCGGGTTTTAGTAAAAATAGTAACGGGCGAATAATATGTGTGTACATAAATATTTTTTTTGCAAAGCTAAGCTATTTAAATGATGTTGCAAGAAAGGTTAGATAGAAAATTAGTCGGGCAAGTACTCTGTGAATGTCTTGTCTTTGTAGAATACGATGACACGTTCAACATTCTTTTCAGATAAGGAATTCTCAGGCGGTTTAACTTCAGATATTTCTTCTTTATTTCTGCTATCAATTGATTTACTGTTAGTTGATTGTGTTTTTAGCTGCCCTTCGTTTTCTGATTCGCTAAATAGATCCGCTTGAATAACCTTTTGGTACATATCGCCCTTGCCCATAATCAGCCAGTTAGGGTTAATCTTAGTGAATTTCGCTAAAATATTTTGCAGCATATCAAATGATGGATTATTGCGTCCGGAGAGAATATGGGATATTGAACTGCGTTGCATACCAATCAGTTCAGCAAATTGAGTAGGAGTTAACCCTTCGGCTGTAATTATTTTTTGTAGCCTGTTTTTCATAGCCTATTAATGTGTGTGTGCTACAAATGTATAAAAAATAGGTTACAAAAAGAAACAGAATGATGTTACACTTGTGGCTGTGCGTGTTTACTCTTGTAGCAAACTGCTTCAATAATGCTTGGTAGAATTGATTCGGTGAGTGAAAAGTCGGGAAAAAATAAGCAGATTAACACTTTGTAAGTGTTAAAAAAAGGTACTATTTCGGATGGTAATAATTTTTACGAATTACGCTGTTATCGACAACGGCTAAGTTCCACATCCTATTTTGTTACCCAATATTGGCCTCTACTAAGTCGGGGCAACCCCATTTGCATGCATCTTTAACAAATTTGATGAATAATGCGGGTTAATTGTGTTTTAGCTAAAGGAATACTACCCCGCAACGAATATCCTATAATATTTAATTCCTATTATTCATTCGAATAACTGCTGTTCCCGGCAGCGAATGTGCCTCACAGCCAATCTTGTTACCCAAAATTGGGCTCAACCAAGTCGGAATGCCCAACATTTAAATTCATATTTAATAAATTTAAAGGGTACTGGGGACAATTTGGTTTGTTTACATGTGTAACAAAAGCGTCATGGTTAGTGTGTAGTAGAAAGGGTTCGACTTTATTACAGTGCATAACCGACCGGATGTGAACCTATCTTCATTCTAGAGGGGTTTAGATGCATTAATTGCCCCTATTTTAAGCGCATACTACCCTTTTGGTACAGAATTCTATTCCCTTAATCTACGAACCAATTAAATAGCAATCCAAGTTAAGTGTTATTTACAAATTAACCCCAATTATTCATTCGAATAATTGGGGTGTTCGACAGCGAATAAGTTACACAAAATAGGATTCGGCTATGTCAGGTAACCTCCATTCGCATTCGTCTTTAGCAAATTTGATGAAAAATGCGGGTTGAGTGATTTGTCCTCATTGTGGTATCCCTCTGTGTTGCCATTGCCGCTGAACCCAGCAACTTGCTCCAACATAAAGATTACCAGGTGTATACTCAGAAAACCTGTTGCATCGCATACGTTGCAAAATGGTAAATTCAAAGCATCACTTCATATAAACACTTTAAAATACTGGTATATAATACCTTGACGTATGTAAAGTGTTTGCAAATAGGAGTTTGCTGCGTATTTAGAAATCTTCACTTAAACAAGTAGTTAAATAAAATTAAATAAAAGGCTGGTTTACAGTATTATACAAACACAGATACAATTTATTTGATATATCAAACAACAGGAAGAGGCGGAGGCAGTGCCCCCGAAACTATTTGCTACAATTGTAACAACATTGTGACTATTTAGCGTGTTCTTTGTTCACATATGTATAGAGTTTAAACAAAGATTGGTCGCCCACCCCATTCATTATAAACAAAGGGTGATTCTCATTTAACATAATTAAGCGTGAAAGGAAAGCGAATTGAAGAGAAAAGAAAAGCAGATCTATAAGCCGGGTTCTGTGCTTTAGGCTAACCTAAAGTTTCTACCATTTATCTAGGCTACCCGTCACCGGGTAGCTCATGCGACCCACCCCTCGTAATTTTCTAAAGAAATCAAAGCGAGCAGCTCTGTAAATTGTTTTCACAACTAATTACGATGTACATGGTCTTGCACCCCATTAGACGTACGGCTCTCGTTGTTGCCAGCGAGACCGGTGGGCTCTTACCCCACCTTTTCACCCTTATCATACTGGTTAACCAGCACGACGGTTATTTTCTGTTACGTTACTGTACCCTTACGGATACCTTCCTGTTAGGAAAAATGGTGCTCTGCGGTGCCCGGACTTTCCTCATTGTATAAACAATGCGGTAGAACGATCTGCTAAATTTTTGTAACGTTTTCTATTGGACAATGTTACAAGGATTGGCGCTTTATATTTCGAAGAAATACCATTGTTGCACCAAAACCATACTCTTTAAACGATGCGTCCTGGTATTTAAGTTGTGAATAGTTGCTTTCAAGCTCTTTACGGATCTCATGTTTTAATTTTCCGTTCCCTACTCCGTGAATAAAAACCATTTTTCGTGCTTTCGTTTTTAACCCGCCCTCCAATGCCAGTTTAAACCGAGCCATTTGGATTTCTAAAATTTCTCCAGGTTTTAGGTTGTTTACCTTATCTACCAGCTCTTCTATGTGCAAATCAATCTCTTCAATTTCGGGTTGTTGAGGTTTTGGTTTAGGCTTAACAACGAGGTCCTTTTGTTTAATAACCTCATTAATATTTTGCTCTGTGAGCGTGCTTAAAAGCTGCTCTTTTCTTGAGTCGATAAACGAGTAAATAATTGCCTTTTCATTAAAAAAATCATTTTCGGTAAAGCTGCCTGCACGGAAAAATTTAGTAGGGTTAATACGTAAATCGTAAAACTCTGGTTGCTGGGGCGTATAATCTGTGTTTTTAAAGAATACACACTGTATATTGAACGTAATATCAGCATTTAAACTCTCTCTGGGGTAGCTCTTTATAAGCTCTTTTGAATCGGGATACAAAAAACCAGCATTAATTGGACTTACCGTATCTTCATTCCACCTCGAGATGGTATAGAATATCCTATACGGGCTATCATTGATAATATACAGCTGCTGATCCGATTCCGTTACATTCTGCTGATTGCTGGCCACAAAAGCAAGATGTAACCCAATCATTTCGCCAGTTTCATCCAGCTCATCGTCTTCTAAAAAGTCGATACAGGCCAAATCTTCAATTTCTGGTTCAGCTTGTTGTACCGGCTCGTGACTAGCGCTATTATCATTTTGAATATAACTGCGGCCACCACTATATTTTGGTTCGGCTGCCGAATTAACCACAATAACCTCCGAGCGCATTACGGGCGTTTCAAACCCATCATCACTAAGAACATAAACAGTATTTTTATCAACTCGGGTTACTTTACCACCACCTACTTCGTTTAAAAAACGAACCTTATCTCCAACTTTACATTTCATTGCAAATCAACTAATAAATTATATTACTTTTGTGGGCAAAGTTAATCATTTTTTAAAGCATTTTAAGTTGGATACAATATATAAAGAGGTAAGCATTTCGGAATACGATTATAGACTTGATGAAAAGCGAATTGCAAAACATCCATTAATCGAAAGAGATGCATCTAAACTATTGATATATAAAGATGGAGATGTAAGTAGTTCAACTTTTAGTTCAATTGTAAATGAGGTGTCGCCTGATGATTTAATGATTTTCAACAACTCTAAGGTTGTGCAGGCCCGCCTCTATTTTACCAAGAGCACAGGCGCTACGATTGAGGTATTCTTACTTAATCCCATAAAACCCGATGATTATATTTCTGCATTTGAGCAAACACAACAAAATCAGTGGAACTGTATTGTTGGCAATATTAAGCGTTGGAAAGAAGAACCGTTAAAACTACAAATTACCGAATTAAACCTAGTGCTTCAGGCCAAAAAAATTGGTCGCACCGACGATGGCGCCCTTGTTGGGTTCTCGTGGAATAATCCTGCTGTTAGCTTTGCCCAAATAATTGAGCATGCTGGCGAAGTGCCAATACCACCCTATCTAAATAGGCAACCTGAACCCATTGACAAAAGCAGATACCAAACGGTGTATGCAAAACCCGAGGGTTCTGTTGCCGCACCAACTGCGGGTTTACATTTCACCAACAGGGTTATGGATATGCTAACGAATAAAGGAGTTCAATTTATAGAAACCACCCTGCACGTTGGCGCTGGTACATTTAGACCAGTAAAAAGCGCTACCATTGGCAATCACGATATGCATACCGAGCGTATATATGTAAGTAAAGAGCTGATTAACCGTTTGCTATTATCGCAACGAGATATTATTGCCGTTGGAACCACCTCGTTGCGAACCCTTGAAAGTATATATTGGCTGGGTGTAAAGATAACCGAAGGACGTACCAAGGATGACAATTACTCCGTAAGTCAATGGGATGGATATAATTTACGGCAAGACCTTTCGCTAATCAAAGTGCTGACTAATCTTAAAAAACACATAGAATCATGTGAAAATGGCTATTTATCAGCTAGCACACAAATGATAATTGTTCCAGGTTATACGTTTAGGGTTGTTGATAGACTGATTACAAATTTTCACCAACCCCGCAGCACCCTACTCCTTTTGGTGGCTGCATTTATTGGTAAGAGCTGGAAAAAGGTTTACCAATATGCTTTAAATAATGATTTTAGGTTTTTAAGTTACGGTGATAGCTCAATACTAACTAGAAGTTAGAGTATATTTGCCCTTTGATACTCATATATAGTCTATTAATAAGGTTAAAAAAATCAATATGTCGCAAGTAAGTAGTTTTTTACCCACATCGAGAAAAGAGATGCTGGCGCAGGGCAAGTCACAGGTAGATGTAATTCTATTTACAGGCGATGCTTATGTTGATCACCCATCGTTTGGGGCGGCTGTTATTGGGCGAGTGCTTGAACACGCTGGATACAGCGTAGCCATAGTACCACAACCAAACTGGCGCGATGACCTTCGAGATTTTAAGAAGCTAGGCGAGCCACGTCTATTCTTTGCTGTTACATCGGGCTGCATGGATTCAATGGTAAATCACTATACAGCCAATAAACGCCTACGAAGCGACGATGCCTATAGTGCTGGTGACACATCAGGGTTTCGCCCCGATTATGCGGTTAAGGTTTACTCGCAGATAATTAAAAAACTTTACCCCAACATCCCTCTGATTTTGGGAGGCATAGAGGCCTCGCTAAGACGCTTTGCCCATTACGATTACTGGTCGGATAGCCTAATGCCAAGTATACTTTTTGATAGCGGGGCCGATTTGCTTGTGTACGGTATGGGCGAAAGGCCAATTGTTGATATTGCCAACAGATTAAGGGATGGTGCTGCCATTGGAAGTATTACCAATATACTCCAAACAGCGTTCGTTTCTAAAGATAGTTATTTGCCTGATGATAAGACTATTGAACTTTACAACTTTAATGATTGCTTAAAGCAAGCCCCACTTTTCGGCAAAAACTTTCGGGTTATTGAAGAGGAGTCCAATAAGCTTAATGCAAACCGAATTATTGAACCTTATACAGACAGCAATGTGGTAGTAAATCCTCCCTATCCAGTTCCAACAACCAGTGAAATGGACGCATTATGGGATTTACCGTATCAGCGAGCACCTCACCCACGCTACAAAGGGAAAAGGATTCCTGCTTGGGATATGATAAAATTTTCGGTAAATATACATCAAGGGTGTTTTGGAGGTTGTAGCTTTTGCACCATATCGGCACATCAGGGCAAATTTATAACCAGCCGATCGGAAGAATCAATACTTAAAGAAATTAATAAAATTTCCTCTGACCCTGATTTCAAGGGTTATTTAACTGATTTGGGTGGCCCGTCGGCAAATATGTATAAGATGCAAGGAAAGGACCTAAATATATGCGCAAAATGCAAAAAGCCATCGTGCATATTCCCTAAAATATGTGGTAATTTACAAGCAGACCACGAGCCGCTAATTAACCTTTACGAAAAAGTGCGTGCGCTTCCCTATATTAAGAAAGCATTTATAGGAAGTGGTATTCGTTACGACCTTTTTTCTGATTGGAGTTTTGCTTCAAATAGACAGTACTTTGAGGATGTATTTCAGCACCATGTATCGGGGAGACTAAAGGTTGCACCTGAACATACCGAGGATGATGTGCTTAAGCAAATGCGCAAACCTCCGTTTAAACTATTCGAAGAGCTTAAGGTTAAATTTGATATTCTTAACAGAAAATACTCACTAAAACAGCAGCTTATTCCATACTTTATTTCAAGCCATCCTGGATGTAACCTTCAACACATGAGGTTATTGGCTAATCGAATTAAGAGCCTAAAAATTAGACCCGAGCAAATCCAGGACTTTACCCCAACCCCCATGACTTTAGCGTCAGCTATTTTTTATACTGGCATTGATCCATATACTGACAAGCCGGTGTTTGTGGAGCGAGACAAGGAGGGTAAGCTTAAACAACGGGATAATTTTTTCTGGTATAAAACAACAGAAAGTAAAGCCCCCAGGCCTAATACTAGAAGGAGTAAACAAAACACCGCTCACGGTAAAATGAAACGTAAAAAACGTAGGTAGGTACTTCTGTTTTTAGGAATAGTATATACCTATTGTAATCAAAAATATATTGGTGAGTTTTGATTTAATTAAAGGTTAAGGTAATTACGCATAAGTAGTAGATTATTAGCCAATAATGTGCATAAAAAAAAGAGGGTATGTACCCTCTTTTTTATGTTAAGCCCAATTATTCATCTGTTACAAATTTGATGAATAATGCGGCTTAACTGTAACATTTGCTACTATCTAAAGCTAACCCCAATTCCACCAGCAAATACAGAGTATTTTCCCAGTGTATAATCAGCATGCAAAGAGAATACGCCTAACCTAAGTCTTGCTCCAATATTAGCACTAAACGTATCATGAGGGAAACTCAAGTTTAGAGGGTCGGTTTGACTTACTTCTTCCGAACCAACTCCAATTTTGTAATCACCTTTTAACCCCATATCTGTATTTGATTTACTAAACCCTAGTCCTGCATATACAGAAAGGAAAGGGATTGATTTGCCAACTAGCAGCCGTCCGGTAAAGCCAGAAGCATCGAGGAAAAGATTTTGCCCTGCATTGGCATCAATGTCGTAATCATACTTAAGCTGTGTGTAGCCAAGTAAAATGGAAAGGTCAATGGGTACCTCCTTTAGTCCTGGAATAAAATCTTTAAACTGGTTTTTAACACCTATTCCCCACATGTTTAGCCTTCCAAATTTACCTAAATTAAAAGCTGGAAGGAATCGTGCAGAAACCTCTGTGCTAAAAGGAAGCCCTAAACCAACCTGTAAAAATGGTACAGGCATAATAAATATATTGGCACCCTGAGGGAGGTCAAACTCAACGGTTTGCCCAGAGCTTTGAAGAATTTGCATAGTTGGGTCTGATTCTAAATTCCCAGCAATTGTGGACGCCATATTATCATTGGGGTCTTTGAGCGTAATGCTTTCCAGCCCAAGTTTAGTAACATCAAAAGTTCTAGCATCAACAGGGGAAAGCGTAGCTGAGGCTGCAAGAGTGATATTAAAACCCAAAGTTTTATGGGGTTTTGCAGATTGGTACCAACCCCCATTTAACGAGGAACCCATCATTTTTCCAAAGGGCTCGAGGTATGCGTAACCAAGCTTTTCGGCATCATCTATACCTGCTTTAAGGATTTCACCAATATCAATTTGTGCTGTTAGCGAGCTTACATTAAATGCAATCGCTAAAATTGCAGCGCTAAATTTCAATACCGTTTTTTTCATGATTTAATAAGTTAGGGTTTGGTTTAATAACAGTTTTTTGTTTGCTTATAACAAATATTGCACCAATTTGGTTTAACTAAAGTAGTGAAATTATTTTTACCACAATAGTAATATGGTAAATATGGAGATTTTTTATGGTAAAATGGTAAACATTCATAAATTTGCATCAAAGCAATAGCAATGAGTACAGCACCTTTAGCAGAACGGCTTCGACCTAATTCCTTAGACGATTACATTGGACAATCGCATTTGGTTGGGCGCGGTAAGATTATAAGAGGAATGATTGAATCGGGTAATTTATCGTCCTTTATTCTATGGGGTCCGCCAGGCGTAGGTAAAACTACCTTAGCAAAAATTATTGCCAATACGCTAAATAGGCCATTTCATACGCTAAGTGCTGTTAACTCGGGCGTAAAGGATGTTCGCGAGGTTATTGAAAAGGCTCGATCTCAGCATTTTTTTAACCACCCCTCACCCATCCTTTTTATTGATGAGATTCATCGTTTCAGCAAATCACAGCAAGATTCACTCCTTGGCGCGGTTGAAGAGGGTGTTGTAACCCTAATTGGGGCTACAACCGAAAACCCATCGTTTGAGATTATTGCCCCGCTCCTATCCCGCTGTCAGGTATACATACTCAGGTCATTGAATGAAAATGAGCTAAACACCCTTTTAAATAGGGCTATAAGTACCGACTCTGATTATAAAAAGTTAAACATTACTGTATCCGAAACTGATGCCCTTTTTCGTTACTCTGGAGGCGATGCCAGAAAGCTGCTAAATATTCTTGAAATTGTTGTAAACTCACAGGGTTCAAATGTTACAATTAGCAATAAAATTGTTACCGAAAAGTTACAAGAAAACATTGCCCGTTACGACAAAAGCGGAGAGCAGCATTACGATATCGTTTCAGCTTTTATAAAATCGGTAAGGGGCAGCGACCCAAATGCTTCGGTATACTGGCTTGCACGAATGATTGAAGGAGGTGAAGATCCAAAATTTATTGCCAGACGGCTACTTATACTGGCCTCGGAGGATATTGGGTTAGCAAATCCTAATGCCCTACTGCTTGCAACAAGCTGTTTTCAGGCTGTTTCAATGATTGGTTGGCCCGAATCTAGAATAATACTCTCCGAGACAACCATTTACTTGGCAACAAGCCCTAAAAGCAATTCGGCATACATGGCCATAAACAATGCACAGGATCTAGTTAAAGAAACGGGCGATATTCCAGTACCTCTTCATCTACGCAACGCCCCCACTAAGCTCATGAAAAAAATGGGTTATGGAAAAAACTACAAGTACGCCCATGATTACGAGGAAAATTTTGTTGAGGATGAGTTTTTACCCTCTGAATTATCGGGGAAAACACTTTACACTCCGCAAGGAAACCCGAAAGAAAATGAAATAAAACGTAGGCTGGAAAAGTTGTGGGAAAATAAATATAGGTAGATGGTTACCTATCAATTAAGGTGTTGGCTCTTTTGTAGGTGTGCATTTATTTTGGAAAGTAGTAGTGCCGAATTTATTGGTTTGGAAATGTAGTCATCGCAACCCGCCTCAATACATTTTATATTATCATTAGGCATAGCATAAGCCGTTTGCGCAATAATTTTTATGGCGGAGTTGTTCTTCTTAATTAGTGAGGTTGCTTCGTAACCATTTAGTTTAGGCATCTGAATATCCATTAACACTAGGTCTACACTTGGATTTTGTTGGCAATAGTCAACTGCAGCTTGGCCATCGCGCGCCCATTTTATATCAGCATTGGTTTTTGATAGAATGGCCTGAAGTAACCTAAAATTAGCCTCCACATCTTCAGCAACCAGAATTACCTTACCATTCCAATTGTAACTCTTGTCGCTAGTTTTGAATATAGTTATATTGTCAGCCGATTTTTTAACCTCCGAATAAGGTAGTGTAAAATAAAACGTTGAACCTTTATTCTCCTCAGATTCAACCCAAATTTTACCCCCTAGAAAGCTAACAATATGCTTGCTAATATAGAGTCCGATACCTGTACCACCATACTTTCGTGTGGAGCATTCCTCTATCTGTCTGAAGCGTTCGAATATTATACCCTTCTTATCATCGGGAATACCTATACCCGTATCGCGAACAAAGAATTTTATATGTTGCTCTTTCTCACTCCTAATGTAGCCAAACTCAACCGACCCCGTGTTAGTAAACTTAATGGCATTTCCTATTAAATTTGAGAGGACTTGTCTTAATCGAAGCTCATCAGTATAAAAAATATTATTCTCATCGTCATTTAGATTTAGTAGGCGTAAATCGATATGATCTTTTTCTTGCTTGAACTTTATTTCATTAAAAAATGTGTAAAGTTCGAAAATCAGATTGTCGATATTCACTTCAGATTTAGAAAGAGCAAACTGGTTCGCTTCAATTTTAGAAATATCCATGATATCGTCAATTAGGTTAACCAGCATTGCGCCATTATGGCATATTATATCTGAATATTTAAGCTGCGAACCTTTATCCAAACCCTCATCTTTAAGCAGCTGAGCAAACCCCATTATACCGTTCATCGGTGTTCTAATTTCGTGGCTCATGTTTGCTAAAAAATTCGATTTTAGCATATCGGCTTCATTGGCAACCCTTTTAGCAGTCAGTAACTCCTTTTTTACCCGCTCAAGCTCATTTGTTTTTTTTGTATAAAACCCGTAAAGCTGGCTATACTCAGATTCGCGACTAGCTATTTTTGTGTTAAGGTCGTCAACCTGTTTTAGCAAATTAACTTGCTTGTCGGCAAATTGCTTTAAGCTGATAGTTAGGCACTTAGAACGTTTTGTTTGAATAAAGAAAGCCACTAGAATACCCATTAACAGAATGGATAGGAAGACTATAAGGGATGATGTAAATAAGTTGAGGGAGCCAACGTTTACCGCAAGTATATTTGCATTAAAATAAATGATTGATAGGTTCATACAATTTACTGATAGTACGCTCATTGCTTTTAGGGGTATGAACAGATTGCTTAAAACTAATTATTGAATTATAGTGCATTCCGCTTACTACTTATAAAGTTATACAAAATATTTAATTTGCAAGCATCAATCAAACAAAATCAGCCAGACAATTAATTAATTATCTGGCTGACAGGCTGTTTTAAAACAAATGATATAAATCAATCATTTTATTTAAAAGAATACTCCTAAGCTAAAAATCCATTGTGGGTTACGCTGGTCGAAAGAATAATTTTTGTTACCAATGTTAATGTTATCACCAAGCTTGCTTAGGTTCCCCTCATACCTTATATCAAGGGTTAGTGTCTTTAAAATATCGAGGCCTACCCCAACCTGGTATCCAAAAACAGCCTTATTGATAGCATTATCAACGGTGCCTGCATCATCATACAGATCGCTCATTTTATCTTTTAGCCCATCTTTTTCGCTCAAAGTAAATGATGCAACAGGCCCTAATCCTATGCGTGCAGGGCCAAATTTCCATCCTACCATAATCGGAATATCGAATTTATTAAATTTTTGACTAGTAAGCGTTTGGGTAATGCTGGAGGCGTCCGATACATCTTGCTCAGAAAAAACGAACTCACCTCTGGACTGAGTGAAAAGCAACTCTGGTTGAATAAATAAACCCACAACCTGAATGCGGCTAAATAAGCCAAAGTGTAAGCCTAACTGAGAATCACCTTGCTCAATAATAAAGTCTTTTGCGCCATCAAGTGTTGGAATGTTTGTAATGGTTGTTTTATCGATAGAAACATTTGATGAGCTAACCCCACCCTTAGCCCCAAATTTAATAAATTGAGCGTTAGTAGTCCCTAGCATAAGTAGGGTTGCGATAATAACTAATGATAATCTCTTCATAGTATGCAGTTTAAGTTGAATAAATAATTATATTTTCGCTGTAAATTTAATATTTTATCATTAAAACAAACATCGTGCCTAAAAAAGTGGGCTAAACATTCGGGCCACAGATTCCTTGAACGTTTGGCGTATGGGGCGACGGTTCCATCGGCTTACATTTACCTTTTTGCTACGCTTTATATCGCGAAGAAACTGGGTCTCTAGTTTTTGCGTTACTTCAGGATCGTAAATCATAGCCATAATCTCGAAATTATCCTCAAAACTTCTGATGTCCATATTTGCTGAACCCACTGAGGCAAAGCTGGTGTCGATCATCAAAATTTTTGAGTGGTTAAACCCATTCTGAAACAGGTACACCTTGATGCCAGCTTTGAGCAATTCGGAAACGTACGACATTGAGCTCCAGTAAACAACGGTAGCATCAGATTTTCCGGGGAGCACTATCCGAACATCAACCCCGCTAAGCGATGCCGTTTTAAGGGCGGTTAAAATGCTCTGATTGGGAACAAAGTAGGGTGTAGAAATATAAATATGCTTCTTTGCGTGGGTTATGGCAGCAAAAAATGCTTGCATTATCGATGCCCAATCGGAATCGGGGCCACTTACCGTAATCTGAACGGGATGAGCTTCGGGTACAGGATGCTCAGGGAAGTATTTGTTGCTATCGGATACAATTTTTTTGCTCACAAAAAACCAATCGACAAAGAATACGAGCTGGAGCACCTTAACCGCTTCGCCCCGAATTCGGAGAACCGTATCGTACCACATTCCTAAAGACTCATCCCCTTTAAGGTACCGGTCGGCTATATTCATACCGCCCATAAACGCCACTTTACCATCGATTACAATAACTTTACGATGATTACGGTAGTTAAACTTACTGGTTAGAAGCGGGAATTTAACCTTCATAAAGGGGTACACCTCTACACCGGCCTCTTTAAGCTCGGTTATAAACTTCTTCGATATTTTCCATGAGCCCACATCGTCGTATATTAGGCGTACTTCAACCCCGGCGCGAGCTTTTTTAATAAGTTTTTCTTTAATGATATTACCAATGTTGTCGCTAGCAATAATATAGAATACCAAATGGATAGATTCTTGCGCTTTATCTATATTGTCAATTATTGCATTAAATGTTTTTTTTCCTGTTTGAAAAATTTCAACCTGATTGTGAATAGTAAGCAATGCCTTACTATTGTTTAGTAGCAGGGTAATTATATTTAAGTTATCTACGATGCTGGGTTCCGTATAAAAAGCGTCGGTTTTTATATCGGATAGCTGGGTTTTGCTTAGAAGTTCAATGTGCTTAAGATCTTTAATCTCTTTACGGTTAAACATCTTTTCCTTTCGATGATTTTGTCCAAAAAAGATGTAGAATATTAGCCCAAGTACAGGCAATAGTATAAGGATAAGCACCCAAATGCTTGTTTTTGCTGGGTCGCGCTTTTCGTGAATTACCATTATGGCTGTTGATAACACAGTAAGTAGATATAGCAATAGTATTATAAAAGCCAGGTATGGAGGTAAAATAGAATTCAGGAAATCTATTAGCATAGCACTTCAACTATAATGCGGTTAAAGTTATAACTATTTTAGAATAATTGTTGGTAAACTCGTAAATATTTACGACCTGCATAATACGGAAACATTGCGGAGTGGCACAATTTGAAAGATTATTCCGATAGAGATTAGCTACTTTAAACTGAGCTTAAAGCCTTTATGCTATGTAAGTATTTGCGTATAATCTGAAAAATAAAAATTACTGTAAAAACCTGTTTAGCTCAGGTAGGATATCAATATTTTTGGGTAATGTAAGGCTAGCAACCGTTTCTTGAGAGAAATTCCCCAAGAAGCTGACACAAACAAGGGCTTTATGGTTTGAAACGATTACAACCATTTCTGAATAGTTTTCGCCCTCTGAACTTAGGGTTTTAACAATAACTTGTTCATGCCCATTATCCATTGTGGCTATACTACGAAAGTTTATCTCGTTTAGCTGCGAGGCTATATCTTCACGTAGCTTTTGTTCTTTCGGTTTGGAATCAAGGGGAGCAATCAGAAATAAAACCTTTTGGGTGTTGCTTAGCAAGCTTGCGAGGCTATCATTTCCAGGTTGCGCTTTATCTAATAATAATGCAGCCATGGCAGGTGGAACTGATATTATCCTCCCTACCTCTTGTTCTTGATAGCTCTTTAAAACATCGGACGAGCTTTTCGACGAATTGGAATCGCCTTTGTTTACACAGCTACTTACCAAGAGTAATGCTAGTGTAAAGGCGATAGCTTGAATTAAAGTTTTAATCATAGTAATATAGATTAGTTTAGCTCTCTACCTGATAGCCTTTTCCATAAAATCTTTCTTGTTAACCATGTATCTAACGTGAGTTCCTACCCCAATTTGCCCCATTTCATCGGCAGCAAACACTTCAAAGGTAAGCTTTCTCCCCTCAATCTGAACTAAGGTTGCTTTACACTCAATCTTCATGCCAACGGGTGTTGCCTTTAGATGCCTGATATCAATCCTTGTACCTACTGTAGCTTCACCATCTGGCAAACCATCCATTACGGCACACATAGCGGCATTTTCAACAAAAGCAACCATTGCTGGGGTTGCTAGAACTGGTAACGTTCCTGATTTATGGGATATGGCTGTATGCTCAAGTTTAACGACTAACGATAATGTGTGACTTAATCCAACGCTTAAGTTGTTTTCCATGGCTGAAGTATTTATAGAGTTAACCTTTTACTATTGATTGAATAATAGCAAATTACGCTTACGAATAATCTATGTATTCTGTTTTTCCAAATAAGATTAAAGGTATTTATTTAAAGACCTAAATTACTTTTGCTTACCTGTTTTTTCTAATCACGAGCGAAGAGATTCTATCCATTCGATCGAAAGCTGTTTTATTGCCCAGAATAATGCTGAGCATTAGATTTATGCTACATCCTGTGAAGATGGCAAGCATAATCATTATCTGGTAGCGTATGGCGGTGGCAGGTGAGCTCCCTCCTAAAATTTGCCCTGTCATCATACCCGGAAGCGATATTAAGCCCATAACCGAGGTGTTGGCAATCATTGGATTAAGCGCTTTCCGTAGGGCTCGTACTATAAACGGATTAACGGCCTGTTTTTTACTGCTTCCATTTATTAGAAGAAAATAGTACAGGTTTTGATTTGTGGTTAACCCTTCAAAATAGGCATTTAGTCCTACGATATTGTGATTCATTGCGTTACCAAGTATCATTCCGGATATGGGAATAAAATATTGCGATTCGAATACGTAGGGCAAGTTGATTATTACCCCCAAAAAGAATGCATCAATAACCACTATGCTTGTAACCGCCGAAATAATTAGCGGAAGCGCAAGCATTTTGGGGTTAAGGTTACTTCGCTTAAGCGTTGTAAAAACGCCCACTAGTATCATTACTACTACCCATGCAGAGTTTAGGTAGGGGTTATTTTTTTCAAAAATGTATTCTAGGTATAGCGCCACGGCCGAAAGCTGAATTACCATACGGGCTACTGCAATAAGGGTTGCCTTGGTAAGCCCCACACGAAAATACCAAAACCCTGCAATGGGGATTGTTAGCGCAATAAAGCTGAGGCAAAGATTTAGTATTGAAATATCCTGAATTGCATTCATAGTCGTATTACTTGCTCACATCTTTTCTCCCACTCGGGATTATGTGAAGTTGATACCATGGTAATTTTTGGGTTAGACCAAATAAGGTTCATTAACTTTTCAGCCGAATTCTTATCGAGAGCCGATGTTGGTTCATCGAGCAGTAAAATGGGCCGTTGTAGCGATAGAATAAGCGAAACAAGTATTCGTTGCTTCTCCCCACCGCTAACAGCAGCAAAAGGCTGTTCAATAATACTAGGTTGCAGCAAGAGCTTTTCGAGATACGGAATGGATAGCTTGTAATCAATGTGTAGCAGCTGAGCTAGCTCTACCCCATTGTTTACCATTAAATCGATTCCTTGCGGTAGGTAAGCAATTTGCTGGCGAAGTGCTCGTGCTGTTTGGCCATTAAAAATCTGGTTATTAAAGGTTATGCTGCCTTTATCTGGTGCCGCTATACCGGCAAGTATGCGTAGTAATGTGGTTTTGCCCTTGCCCGAAGCGCCTGTAATGGTAACCTTTTGTCCCTTTTGAGCAACAAAATTAAGGTTTTCGAAAATTATGCGCTCATCGAAATATTTTGCAAGGTTATTTACCTCTATTTCAAACATAGCTATTTTAACTAACTTTAAAACTACCTCTATACAGTAGTAATATTGATGATTTGTATTTGCTGCAAAAATAGCGGATATATTTGATAATATAGGCTATGAAATAAAAAAGCGCCTCGAAATAAATTCCGAAACGCCTTGTTAGAATGGTTTAACCCCAATTATTCATATGTCTATTTATTTATTTTCAAAGGAACACATGGAACATTCATGGAGTAGTCATTCTCCTGAGTGTTAACGTTGTTAACATGAATGTTTCATTCGAATAATTGGGGTCTCTAACAGCGACTAAGCCTCACAACCAATTCTGTTGCCCAAAATGGGCTCGACTATGTGGGGGTAACCCGCATTTGCATTCATCTTTTACAAATTTGATGAATAATGCGGGTTAATACACTACAGAATTGTTTTATCAATAAACTTTGAATTCATAAGCCTTGCTACGGCCATGTACGAAGGCGAGAACCGCACCTTATCGCCCACTTTATATCGACATTGCTTCCGTTTATCAACGGAGCCTAAATCGTAAACACTCATATCGGAAGTGGTTCCAGCAAAACGTATCTCCTTATCCTTTGGAGTAAGTTCATGTACATCAACATCGAGGATTCCAAAGTCGAGAATAGCCCTGTAGCTATGGTCTCGGTCAACGTCTTCGGCCGTTTGGCCAATATTGCCTTCGCTAATAATTCCATCGGGGCTTGTTTCTTTAAGCTCAAGTTCAATAACATTTCCCAAATACTCGAAAGCCTCGGTTGATAGGTCGAGAAAAACTTCGCCATCTAATGGCGATATACCCAAAAAGGCGGTTTCGCCAACACGTAAATGGTTTATATTTTTCGGCATTGTCGATTTACCCATCAAGGGCAAAGTAATGGAGCTGCCCCCTGATATTATGGGAAGATTCGTGTTGAACTTAGCATCGATTAGCTGTTTGTAAAGTGACATTTGCACCAGCTTATCGTAGGTTGGCTGAATTCCGTACATGCAGCCTAAGTTTGTGCCTATCCCCTCGATTACTATGTTTTCTAGGTCGAACACCCTCTTATAAAACTCAATAACCTTTTCGCGTAGAATCCCCTCACGCAGTTCCCCTAGTTCAATCATAATGATTACCCTATGCTTTTTTCCTTGTCGTCCTGCTTCGGCATTAAGCGCTTCGATGGTTTGAAAAGATGTATTTAATGAGATATCGGCATAGCTAACAAGCGGTTCAATGATATCCATTGCTGGAGGTTTTACGTACATGGTTACGATATCGGGATTAATCTCTTTAATAATTCGAAGGCCCGATATACGCGAATCGCCAACGCTATGCAACCCCTTTACAACTGGGTGAAAAAGAAGTTTCTCTAGAAATTCCTGATGACCCGACAGCACTTTTACCACAAGGCTCCAAGTAACATTATGCTTATCAAGGTACTTATTTAATTTTTCGACATTTTCAATAATGTCATCCGATTTTACTACTAATTCGGCCATTTTTACTTGTTTTTAGTGAAACGCATTTCGGCGTATTTATTTGTAAAACCTGCGCGTTCGTAAAGGTTTTTGGCCGGATTATCGTACTCAACATGAAGCTTAATATCACCATCAACCCTGTTGATGACTTCCTCTATAAGCCGTTTACCAATACCTTTACCACGCATATCGGCATCAACGGCAATGTAAACAAGTACATTTTCTGGAATAAACCCCTGCATACCAGTTTTATTCATTATTACTATTCCCGCTAAACGACCATCGACGTACCCTGCAAGTACAAATCCTCCTGTACCCCCATTTATTTTGAAAGCATAATCGAGGCATTTGCCAATAGAAACCTTATCGTCGCGAAAACGGTCTAGGTGCGCATATAAAAAATTAATAATATCGTCTCGGGAAATGTCTGTTAATTCTTGCTCGTTGTTAATTTGCCTTACTTTTAACATATAATCTTTTTTGGTTAAACAATCGCTGTTTTTTAACCCCAATTATGCATTCAAATAATTACTGTCTGCGACAGCGACTAAGCCTCACAACCCATTTTGTTACCCAAAATTGGGTTCGACTAGGTCGGGGTAACCCGCATTCGCATTCATCTTTTACAAATTTGATGAATAATGCGGGTTAAGTAGTAGAATATTACTTCATGGGTATGTAAAACAGCCATTGTACACGAATTTATGCAAATTTACAAAAAATACAAAAGCAATCAAAATGCCCTTTCTATTAATACCCCTGTGTTTCCATATCGTTTGGGCTTAAGAGATGTTAGATTTTATTAGTTTTGTGATGATATGTAGGTTTAGGTTGATGTTGATATAAAAATCATAATAAAAGTTAAAATATTTATGAAAGCTGCCTCGATAAAACAGATTAAAACCGAATTGGAGCTTATGCACCCCACCGATTTAGTTGCTGCTTGTATAAGATTAGCGAAGTTTAGGCTAGAAAATAAGGAGCTGCTTACGTACCTTTTGTTCGAATCGCAGGACGAGCAGAGCTACGTGCGGAAATCGAAAGAAACGATAAAGAGCGAGTTCTCCACCCTGAATAAGAGCCGCACCTATCTGGCAAAAAAGACTATCCGAAAGGCATTGCGAACCACAAACAAGCTGATTAAGTACTCGGGTAAAAAGCAAACAGAAATCGAATTACTGATATGTTTCTGCAATCAGCTTAGGCGTACCGGTTTACCCATAAAATTGAATACTGTAATTGGTAACATGTACTTTAGGCAGCACCAGAAAATTATGAAAATATACAACTCCCTTCATCCTGATTTGCAATTTGATTATACCGTTGATATTGAGATGTTAAGGTGATGGCTGTTGGTGGATTGGGTTTTGCGATACCCATTCGAGTTCGACCTCTACTTACTCCTTACTCCTCACTCCTCACTCCTTACTCCTTACTCCTTACCACTAATTACTTAAAAACTAAAACCTCGTTTTCCCTGGTCGATTGGGATTTTGTGAGCGTTTCAACTTTTCGTATTTCTCCTTACGTTTTTTAGGTCCACCTAGATTAACCTTCTTGTTCTTTGCCTTTTTCTCGTGAAAAGCAGCACCCTCGCCTCCTTTTATTTTCTTTTTAGGAACAGCAAGGTACTCCTTATCGCCTAAATTAGGGGCTAACTCCTCTTCAGTAAGCACATTGGATATTACTAGGTTCTCTGGCAAAGGGGCAATGGGAATTTCTTTAGATATAAGTTTTTCTATTTCAAGCTTATACTCCTGTTCTGCCTCGACAACCAATGATATGGCTGCGCCATGCTTATTGGCCCGTCCCGTACGACCAATTCGATGAAGATAATCGCCTGCCACATCGGGCATATCAAAGTTAATTACGTGGCTAACATTGGAAATATCCATACCTCGAGCTACGATATCGGTGGCAATTAGAATTCGATGAGCTCCCTCTTCGAACTGTTTTAATGCAGAAAGACGAGTGTTATGGGCTTTGTTTGAATGGATTACGCTTATATCATCGGGAAGTTTACCCGTTATCAATTCAAAAAGGCGGTCGGCAACCCTTTTTGATTTCACAAACACCATCACCTTGCTAAGGTTTTGGTTTTCTGATAGAAGCAGTTCTAACAGGTTTACCTTAGTATTAAAATTTGGTATATGATACGCTGTCTGCTGAATTTTAGCAATGGGCGTTCCGTGCGGATGGATTCTAATTTTTATGGGGTCGTAAACTATTTCGGATACCAATTTTTCGAGCTCGGGGCTAAGCGTAGCCGAAAACATAAGGTTCTGACGTTTTGCCGATAACATTTCGAGCACATTAACCAGCTGTTGTCTTAGCCCCATGCTAAGCATCTCGTCAACCTCATCGATTACCACTTTTTTTACCGATTTTAGCCTGAGTACGCCTGTAAAAGCTAGGTCTATTAGTCTGCCTGGTGTAGCCACAAGTATGTCGAGCCCATTGTACACCATCTGTTTTTGGGTATTAATATTAGTATCGCCATAAACCCCTGCCGACCGAATACCATAGTACTTGGTTAACTTTTTTATTTCGTTCACAATTTGAACCACCAGCACCCTTGTGGGTGCTAATATTAAAATGCGGAAATCTCTTTGCTCGGAATAGGTAAGCGAATTAAGCAATGGCAATAGGTATGCAAATGTTTTGCCAGTGCCGGTTTGGGCAATACCAATTACATTTTTACCCGATTTTACTGCGGGGAAAGCCCTTTGCTGAATTGGGGTTGGGTATAAATAATCTAAATCGTTTAGAGCTTGTAAGTATGGTTTTTTCAGGCCTAGTTCTTCAAATGTCACAGTTCTGGTGTTTACATGTTTGTAGTAATACGAAGCAATATAACCCAATTATTCATTCATCCTTAACAAAAAAGATGACTAATGCGGGATAATAAAAGCAGGAATCTATGAATGGTTTACCTTTTCTTTTTCTTCCTCTTTTTCTTTGTTTGCTCAAAAGCTTTGTGCTCCTTAATCAACGATTGCCAATCGTGCGAAGATGCTTCAGAAAAATCGATGGTTGCCTCGTAATCTGTCTTACTTATTGGTAGTACTGCTATTGGGGCATTTAAAAAGTACTCGATTTGTTTAAGTATTGGTTTTTCCTCAATGCTGCAAAACGATACTGCCTTTCCGCGTTGGGTAGCCCTTCCTGTCCGGCCTACCCTATGCACATAGTTTTGGGCTATTTCGGGCAAATCGTAGTTAACCACAAACTCTACATTGGGTATATCGATGCCCCTTGCACTAACATCGGTAGCTATTAGTATTCTATTCTGCCCGCTTTTAAATCTATCTAAAATGTTAGAACGCTCCTCTTGGGTTTTGCTACCATGCATGGTTTGAGACGTAATTTCGACCCTTTCGAGAGCCTTGGCAACCCGTTCGGCACGAACTTTAGTACGGACAAAAACCAGTATTTTGCTAGTGGGATTCTCCTTAACTAGATTTTCGAGAAAAAAACGCTTATCGTCCATTTCGATAAAAGCCACCGAATGGTCGATATTTTTTGAAATGGGGTCTTTGGGTGATATTTGTATTCGGACTGCATGGTTAACTAAACCATAGGCTAAATCCTTGATATGCGTGTTAATTGTAGCAGAAAAGAACAGCGTTTGCCTATGACGCGGAATGCGCCTAATGAGCTGCTCCATATCGTTAATAAAGCCTAGCTCAAGCATATGGTCGGCCTCATCAATAATAAGCATTGAAACATTTGAAAATTTAAGGTAACCCTGACTAGCCAAATCGAACATACGACCCGGCGTAGCGACTAGCACATCGGCACCTTTTTTAAGTAACCCTATTTGTGTATCTTGCTCAACACCACCATAAATCCCAACAATGTGTAGGTTGGTGCCCTTTGCTAAATCTTTAAACACATTGGCTACCTGTATGGCCAGCTCGTGTGTTGGCACCATTACCAAGCATTGGGTTGTATATGGCTCGCAAGGGATTCGTTTGGTTACCAGCAGCTGTATGGTGGGTATTGCGAATGCTCCGGTTTTTCCCGTCCCGGTTTGGGCAATAGCAAGCAAATCCTGCCCCTTAAGCGTAGGTGGAATGGCTTTATACTGAATATCGGTAGGCCGCTTGTAACCAAGCGATTGTAGATTTGCCTTAAGTGCTGGAATAAAGTTGTACTGCTCGAACCTCATATGGATATAGTGTCTTGTTAATTAGCCCCAATTACTCATTCGAATAATTGCTGTATCCGACAGCGACTATGTTTCATAGCCCATTATGTTGCCCAAATTGGGGCTCGACTATGTCGGGGTAATCCGCATTTGTATTCATCTTTTACAAAATTGATGAATAATGCGGGTTAGTCTGCAAAGGTACGAATTTGAAACGAATAATTTTACCCCTGTATTCCGGCGAACTAAAATTGAATAGGCAACAAAAAAACCGCAAAAGAAAAGCAGCAAGCAAACCCATTGCGGCTATAGCTTTATGCTAACTATCAGCTACTTCAACCCACTTCTTTCGAGTAAAGCATCAATAGTGGGTTTGTGACCACGGAAACGCTTGTAAAGCACCATGGGATGCTCGCTGCCACCTTTTGAAAGGATATTCTCTCGGAATGCATCGGCAACGTCAGTATTAAAAATGCCCTTTTCTTTGAATAGAGAGTAAGCATCAGCATCGAGCACTTCGGCCCACTTGTAGCTGTAGTATCCGGCAGCATAGCCACCAGCAAAAATATGGCTAAATGCGGGGCAAAACGCTGTTTGCTCCACATTTGGCAGAACGCTAAGAGGTTCCATTAGCTTATTCTCAAACTCGAGTACATTACCAGTAAAGGGTTCGCCAATGCTATGCCATGCCATATCTACTAAACCAAAGCCAAGCTGGCGAATAGACAGGTTACCAGTTAGAAAATTTTTGCTATCGGTAATGGCCTTAACCAGCTTCTCGGGAATTGGCTTGCCTGTTTGGTAATGCACAGCAAATAGGTCGAGGTACTCTTTCTCTAGTCCCCAATTCTCAAGCACTTGTGACGGTAGCTCTACAAAGTCGCGGTAAACCGATGTGCCCGAAAGGTTTGGATAGGCTGTGTTTGCAAGCATTCCGTGTAGTGCGTGCCCAAATTCGTGCAAGAAAGTGGTAAACTCCTGAAATGTAAGCAGTGATGGTGTATCCTTTGTTGGCTTGGTAAAGTTTGTTACAACCGAAATAAATGGACGTACATTCTCTCCGTCTTTAATGGATTGCGAACGGTAGCTTGTCATCCATGCTCCACCGCTCTTGCTTTCGCGTGGAAAAAAGTCGAGATAAAGCAATGAGAGCAACGAATTATCCTTATCGTACACCTCAAAAACCTTCACATCTTCGTGGTAAACGGGTACGTTTGATACAGGTTTAAAAGAGATGCCGTACAGCTTACTGGCTAGCAAGAAAGCGCCCTCCTGCACCTTTTCGAGCTGGAAATATGGTTTAAGTTCCTCCTCGTTTAGGCTAAATAGCTTACTCTTTAGCTTCTCGGTGTAAAATGCCCAATCCCATTTTTCGATTCGATGGCCTACACCAATTGATTTTGCGAATTCCTGAACCTCTTTAACCTCTTTTTTTGCAACAGGCAACGACGCATCGACCAGCTGATTTAGAAAATCAAGCACCTCATCGGGCGATTGTGCCATGCGTTGTTCCAGAACATAATCGGCGTAGGTACTATAGCCCAAAATTTGTGCTAGCTGGAGTCTTAGGTTTACCGTTTTTTCTATTAGCTTCGTATTGTCGTTGTCGTTACCACTTAGCCCTCGTTTGGTATAAACCTTGTATATTTTTTCGCGTAAATCTCTTTGCTCCGAAAATTTTAGGAATGGTATATACATGGGTGCATGAAGGGTTATAACCCAGCCCTCAAGCTCTTTCTGTTGAGCTGCAATAGCCGCTGCATCAATAAGGCTCTGTGGCAATCCGGCTAGCTCCTCTTTATTAGTAAGATGCAGATAAAACCCATTCGTTTCGGCCAGCACATTCTCATCAAATTGAAGAGATAGCTCAGAGAGTTCACGAGTAACCCTGCGATATTCCTGCTTTTTATCGTCGCTTAAATTGGCTCCGCTACGTACAAAACCCTGATATGTTTTATCGAGCAGCGTTAGCTGTTCTGGGTTTAGCGCTGCCCTATCGGTTTGGTCATAAACATGCTTAACCCTTGCAAATAGCTTCTCATTTAGATTTATATCATTCTGAAAATCGGTAAGCTTAGGTGCAATTTCACGAATAACCTTTTGCAATTCGGGATTGGTCTCGGCATGGTTTAAATTAAAGGCTATGGATGCCACGTCATCCAACCTTTTGCCCGAAAAAGCCAATGCCTCTAGGGTATTCTCAAAAGTAGGCTCCTGCGTGCTGTTAATAAGTGCATCTATTTCGGCACGGGCTTCGGCTATCGCCGAGTCTATTGCTGGCACATAATGCTCAACTTTTATTGAACTAAATGGTGGCGCACTGTGCGGTGCTGAAAATTCTGCTAACAAAGGATTTTGGTTCGATTTGGTATCGCCACACGATACCATGGTAAATGCTATAATTGCTGACATAATTACTATTCTATGTGTTTTTATACTGTAAATATTGATGCTAAAAAGCAATAAATAAAAGGATTGTAAGTAATAATTTTATACAGAAAAAGAGAAGTGGCTTACCCCTACTTTTTATGTGTGACTAGGTTATGGTTTTACAGACACTTTAAATTACAATACATTAACCTGTAACACTTTGCTACACTCTTTGTTCACCCTATACCGATTATCGGTTCTGTACCCAACAACCCATATAATTTGCCCACCCGACTCTAAAACGTAAACATTTTGCTTGTGATGAAGCGGCACCTTTTGGTCGATAAGGAAATCGCTAACTTTTTTTCGCCCCGTCATGCCAAAAGGAACAAACCAATCGCCCTGGTGCCACGGGCGAAGCACCAATGGAAAGGTAAGCTTACCTAAATTAAATACTGCAGCAGACGATTTTTTGGCGATTACAAAATCCGCTGTAACATCAACACTTTTAAATGTTAAAGCGATAGGCTCTTCAATACGAGTTACGTTGGCATCAATCTCAACCTCTGTTTCTTTGGTGGTTTTATCTAGCTTTGAGAGCATTAGCCACTCCCTATCGCGCACAAGCTGGTAGCTTGACGAGTAAAATATTTTACCCGCTTGGGTAGATAACGATTTTTCTATATCGAGTACCAGGGCTGGCGGAAACCCATACGATGTTAGCTCCTCCACCATAAAAACCTGCCTAAAAGGATAACCCTTGAGCAGTGATATTGAGTAGTGCACCTCATCGTTCTTGTAAACTTTGGACTGCTTGGCAAATTCCCCATTCATTTTTTCGATGGCTTGCCATGTGGAATTTAGGTAAATTGATGTGTTGTAAAAATTGTCAACTGCCCCCTCGTTAATTGTTTCGAGCTCGGGAATTACGTTATGCCGAATTCTGTTTCGGGCGTATTTTATTTGGCTATTCGTTGAGTCGTTTCGGTATGCAACGCCCTCTTTATGGGCAAACTCTTCAATCTGCTTGCGAAAGGCAAAAATAATTGGGCGAATAACGCCATTCGCCGATGACTTTATTCCTGTAAGTCCTTTTAAACCTGTGCCTCGGGTTAAATTGATGAGCATGGTCTCAACCACGTCGTTTTTGTTGTGGGCAATGGCCACCGTAGTGAAACCATTATTCTTACAAAGTTCTGAGAACCAATTATATCGAAGTTCTCGAGCAGCAATCTGGATAGAAACCTTATTCTTTTCGGCATAACCAACTGTATCGAAGCATTTTAAGTGTAGCTTAACACCTTTCTCGTCGCACACCTTTTTTACCAGTGCCTCGTCGCAATTAGACTCCTCGGCACGTAGTGAAAAATTACAGTGGGCAACCTCAAAGCTATACCCGCAAACATGAAACAGATGAAGCATAACCATTGAATCGACCCCACCGCTAACGCCAAGTACTATTTTAGAATTGCATGAGAGTAGTGATTGTTTTTCGATAAAATTCTTGAACTTTTTTCGCATGATATATTTTGATGATAGTATCCGATTTGTTTTTTCTAGTTTGTAGATACTATAGGGGTTATTATCCTCCACATTATTATGCAAATATAACTAGAAAATGCGTTATTATATATGAGTTGTGTGTGTAAGCGAAATAATTCATATTTTTGTCAAACTAATAACGTGTAGGTTTTCTATTAGCCCAATTATTCATTCGAATAATTGCTGTCTCCGACAGCAACTAAGTTTTACAACCCATTTTGTTGTCCAAAATTGGGCTCAACTAAGTCGGGGTAACCCGCATTTGCATTCATCTTTAACAAATTTGATGAATAATGCGGGTTAGACAGTGAACCTACAATATTTGAATTAAACTAGCTATGTTTCCCACATCAAAATCATTTGTATTTACGCTTACCCGTGTAGCTTCACGGTACAGAACTGAATTAGCCCAAAGGTTTGCCTCGCAAGGATTTGCCGATGTTACCCCCGATTACTGGATAGTTTTAGAGTGGCTTGCAGAGGAAGATAATGTTAGCATAGGGCAACTGGCTAAGCGAACCAGTAAGGATAACGCTGCCCTTTCGCGAATTATTGATGGAATGGAACGAAATGATTTGGCTACTCGAGTAACAAGCCCTAGCGATAAGCGTTCGTACCAAATAGTAATGACCAAGTACGCCCGTAGTATTATAGAAAAGTTGCAAGAAATTGATAAGCAAACGCTGAAACGCTGTACAGAGGGTTTAAACCCCATTGAGGTAAAGGAAATTATTAGAATGCTTGACCATATTTACGATAGGCTGCTATAAACAAAACAGGGGGCAAATCACATAAAGCAATTTACCCCCTGAATGTTTGATATAGTTTTATAATCAGGTATTCATTGCACCGCAAACATTAATAACCTGACCACTAACATAGCTTGATAAATCGGATGCAAGGAAAATGCAAGCATCAGCCACATCGTTGGGTGTTCCGCCTCTGCGCAATGGTATTTTTTGAACCCAATCATTGCGAACCTCCTCGGGAAGTTGCTCTGTCATTTCGGAAATGATAAATCCGGGGGCAATAGCATTACAGCGAATATTTCTGGAACCCAATTCGCGAGCTATTGATTTGGTAAACCCAATAATACCTGCTTTTGATGCAGAGTAGTTTGATTGACCAGCATTACCCGATACACCAACAACAGAGCTCATATTGATGATTGAACCGAACTTTTGCTTAAGCATATATTTTTGAGCAGCCTTAGTTAGGTTGAATACCGATTTAAGGTTAACATTCATAACCAAATCCCACTGCTCTTCGGTCATTCGCATTAAAAGGGTATCGCGGGTTATACCGGCATTATTTACCAGGATATCAATCCTTCCAAAATCTTTTACAATCTCATCAACAAGGGTTTGCGATGATTCGAAGTTACTAGCATCAGATACATACCCTTTTGCCTTAACACCAAGAGCGTTTAGCTCTTTTTCGAGGTTTTGAAAATTCTCATCAACTTTCATATCAGAAAATGCCACGTTGGCACCTTCCTTAGCAAAGGCAATGGCAATAGCACGTCCAATTCCACGTGCACCACCAGTAATTAGTCCTGTTTTTCCCTCTAATAGTTTCATAGTTAGTTTTTAATTAATTACGCGAACAAAGGTATAAAAAGATTCAATACTGTCCGAGAGAAAAAGTATGCTTTAACCCCAATTATTCATTCGAATAATTGCTATCTCCGACAGCGACTAAGTTTTACAACCAATTTTGTTACCCAAAGTTGGGTTCGACCATGTCGGGGTAACCCGTATTTGTATTCATCGTTAATAAATTTGATGAATAATGCGGGCTAACGGGTAAAGTAAAACCATGCTGTACTCGCAAAAAGCGCAGCAAATAGCTTGCTGCGCTTACATATATTAACAAATCAATGCTATTCAGCTAGTTCAACCGTATTAATATCTACAGTTATCTCTTCGAGGCGTTTTGCCACCTCATCGGTCATGCTCTCTTGATATCGTCCGTTCAGGTGTTTTGCCAGGAATTTTTCCATGGCCGCAATAAAGGCCATATTATTTACTGGTCGGGCATAACCATGCCCCTCGTCGGGTGCATTCAAATACTCAACAGCATATCCCTTATTGCGCAATGCAATCACAATCTGATCCGATTCAGCCTTATTCACTCGTGGATCGTTTTGCCCCTGAACCACTAGTAGTGGTGAAGCAATCCTATGGGCCGAAAATAGTGGTGATTGCCTCTTAATTTGCTCTAACCCCTCTTCGGTATTGGGATCGCCCATGCGTTCGTAAAAAGTTTTCCGAATAGCTTCCCAATATGGGGGTAACGAATTAAGGAGCGTAATAAGGTTTGATGGTCCAACCAAAGAAACGCCGCAAGTATATAAATCGGGAGTAAAAGTTAATCCCGCTAGGGTTGCATACCCACCATACGAACCACCGAAAATTGCAACACGATCCTTATCGGCTATTCCCTGCTCTATAAGATGCTTTACACCCCAAGTAATATCATCTTGCATTAAATCGCCCCATTGCTTGTTGCCAGCATTAAGAAAATCCTTACCAAATCCTGTTGATCCTCTAAAGTTTGGTTGTAAAACTGCGTACCCTCTATTTGCCAAGAATTGAGCGTAAGGATTATACCCCCAATGATC
This sequence comes from Bacteroidales bacterium, assembly GCA_028708425.1. GTDB lineage: Bacteria > Bacteroidota > Bacteroidia > Bacteroidales > Tenuifilaceae > Perlabentimonas. Next base: position 18,025 of record JAQVYY010000028.1, on the reverse strand, counting down.
TCGTGCCCATGGCCCTCCGTGTGGGTTTACAACCAGAGGAAGATTTTTTCCGTTTGTACCCTTGGGTATCGTGAGGTAGGCCTGAATTTCCAGCCCATCGGATGATTTGTAACTTATACTCTTAACCTGCGAAAGGTGGTTTCTATCCAGATTTTCCCAAAATCTTGTCTGAAAGGTTAACTCCTTTGTTTCCACATCATATATATATATTTCACCTGGATTGATATCGGAGCTAACAGAAACTAACCATGTTTTTTCATCGGCAGTTGAACCATAACGGCTAACCACATCGTTGGGGAATTGAGTTTCGATACCCTTAATATGCTCTTCAAAATCCTTATCCTTATAATAACGGCGGGTGTAACTATCGGTATAGGATGTATAGAGTACATCAAGAGTTTTATCGGAAATTACAAGACCGCCAAAATCGGCCTTATTTTCAGGGTCTGCTTCAATTAGCTCCATTTCGCTCGTTTCAATATCCATTTGGTAAAGTTGGGTAAGATTTACATCATCGCCAGCATTAGATATTATATAGAAATGCCTGTTATCTTTTAAAAAGGACAGCGGGTAAACAGTTTCGAACATGGTCCATTTAAAAAGGAGGGTTTCTCCCTTTTCGTCAACCCGCCACAGCTCAGCTGTTCCATCCATGCGTGATAGTGTAGCTAAGCGTAACTTGGCATCATTATCAAAAATCCATCCAGTATACCTGTTGGTGTTTTCACGAATTAGAGTAAGCTCACCAGTGGAGATTTTAAGGCTGTATAAATCGTGCCATGCCTTATCCCTATCGTTAATTCCCAGGTAAATTAAATCATGGTTACTGCGAGGAACATCATAAATCATAACCCTAATATCCTTCAGGTTGGTCAGGTTTCTTGGCTCAGGAATTACCCCCTGAGAAGCTGCTGTAGGGTCAATTGCGTAAATGTTGTAGTTCTCATCTCCCCCATTATCCTGAACATAGAGGATAGATTTCCCGTCGCGTGACCAAAAATAGCCTGATATTGGTCGTAGAGAATCTTTTGAAATTGGTATAGCTTCTTCGAAGGGTTCATTAATGCCCTTAATCCAGATGTTTCGAGTACCCTTATAGGGTTTTAAAAACGATAGGAACTCCCCATCGGGAGAGAGCTGCATTCCAGCTACCTCTGGGTCATCAAAAAAATCTTCTCTATCGATTAACGGAATGTCTTTGTTACCTGTGCAGCCTAGTAGCACTAAAAAGAGCACTAGCGTTGTTGCAAAAAATAGGGTTGGTTTCATAAGCTATTTTTAGAGATTAATATATAGGTTAATTATTATAGGTTACTCATCATCTTGCTCCTTATGTATATATGCAATTCACTATTGTCCGGTAAAAACATAGTTAAACTTTATAGATTCTTCGCTTCACTTCGTTTCGCTCTGAAACGTATGTTCTACAAAACCGTTGAAAATAGAAATGGCTTTGTCAATGACAAATGTTTAGTTTTTAGGGGAGGGCTTGGCTAGCGGCTTCGCCGCTAGCCAAGCCCTCCCATCACAAATACAACTCAACGCCCTGTCATTCCGACCGTAGGGAGGAATCTATAAATACTAACCGGACGCCAATGTATGTAATTATACCATTATTAAAATAGGTTACAGAATTGCTTGTATAAAACTACACAATTATTTTTAATTATCGAGACTGAAGTATGATTAGAATTGTTTTTGATGGAGGTTTCCCCCTCGACAGGCTGTTCAGCATGATAAAATCATAACGCTGAGCTAGGTCGTTAAACCTCGTATTCGCTCAGCTTGACTAAGGATTGCTTCGCCCTGTTAGGCCCTTGTTAATCCGAACTATAGCGTAATTCTGAGCGTATCCGAAGAGTAGCGATAGCACATTCGAAGAGCTGTTTTTTCGTGTGCTTTGCGTTCTATTAAACGCTGATTTGCTTAAAATTACAGAGATGTTACTAAGCAAAAAAGTTGAGACGAAAATATTTATCCCCAATTGTTCATCTGAATAATTACTGTCTCCGACAAGGACTAAGTTTCACAACCTATTTTGCTACCTACATCATTTCTAGGTTTTTTATAGAAAATGTACCCATTGACAGCAAAAAAAGTACAAACAAAAATGGCCTGAGAAATAATCCCCAGACCATAAAAATGAAAATAGTTATACCTATAATTTACTTGCTTATCGCCTAGTTTTCTAATGCTGATACCGTGAAGCTACCCTCATTTAGATTTGTACCCATTTGGAACTTGTTCACCCTCATCTCGGAGCGACGCTTATTTTGTACATTTTCCATCTGCATTCCGTACGAAAAATATCGACCATTGGATTGCTTACGATAATCGCTAAGGGTCATTATCTTATTCAGCTTATTCATCCTATCGTAAATCTCGCTTTTTTGGATAAGATAGGTGCTTTTTTCGATGTATGATACCCGTCTTTTAAAACCATACTCGGTTTCTACCTCACGCGATTTTGCTAGGGACTCAACTATCCAACAGGGTTTGCCGTTAACGGTCTCTTCGCCTAGTAGCTTGTAGGTAAAGTCGTTAACATTAGGGCGGCTCATATCGGCATTGGAAAATTCGGAACCCATAAAGCTTTTGCCACGCTCGGTGCTAACAATCCTTCTGGTTCGGCGCATTGAGGGCAGATAAATCCACATATCGTCGGACTTTTCCTCGTAATCGTGTATTAAAATTGCGGTGCCCTGCACATCGGCGGGCGAAAGAAAACGCATAAGCGTTTTGGTGGTACTACCAAACTTTTTGGTGGCAACGGCAACCTCTCGTTCGCGTGTATTACCTCGGTTATCGTGAATATATAGGCTTGAAGCCATTTCCATTGCTTCAAACTCGATGGCCTCTGTTGATTTTACGGTAATTTCGTGGGCGTTCTGAGCTACTCCCTGAAAAGTAAGGGCTAAAAATGCAATTGATGTAATAAGTATTGTTCTCATAATGTTCTGATTATATTGATATTAGTATTTTGAAAATAATTGTTCTTTCTATTAAAACTTGCTGTTTACTCCTTAATAAAGTTAATGCTCTTACCGTTTTTTAGTAAAAACTTAGGCTCGGTAATTATGGTAATGGCAGGTACAAGAATTAGTGCGCATAGTAAGCACATTAGCAGAGAGAAGATGATTAGGAACGCGAATGTTTTTAGAATCATCATTCCAGAGAAAAATAGTACAGCAAAACCAATGATAACAGAAATAGCATTTATAGCAATTCCCCTACCCGTTGTTGCAAGTGTATTCTGAATGGCCTCAGCGTAGTTGCGCCCTAGGTTTAATTCGTACTTCAATCGCCAGAAAAGGTGGATTGTATAATCGACACCAATACCAATGGCTATTGATGAGAGCAATGAGTTTCCTATATCAAGCTGAAAACCAAACCATCCCATAAGTCCAAAGTTACAAATTAGGGTAACCAGTAGCGGGATGCTGCCCATAAGTCCTGCCGAAAGGGCGCGGAAAATAATCCATAGAAGCAAAGCAATGGCTAGCAGCGCAAATATTAGCGAATAGACTTGCCCCTTAACAATGGCATTGGCCATTTCTTTTTCAACTAAGCACTGCCCAGCCACTAGTGTGGCCGATGGCGTTTCATTAACCATATCACGAATTGCGTGCTCGACCCTATTAAATTCCTCCATATTGTTTGCTGCAAACTGAATATTCAGGATAGCTTTGGTATAGTCAAAGTCCACCAGTTTTTCGAAGTCTTCGGGGTCGCCACTCATACTATAAAACTCAATGTACTGCGCAATGGCCTGACGGGAATCGGGAATTTTATCGTAATACTCGCTGTCGGGTTCGTTTAGCGATTGGCTAATAATACGAATTACCGATGCCAAAGAGGTTACATTGCCAACACCATCAACCTCTTTTAGCTGGGTTTCGAACCTGTCCATGGTTTGCATAATCTCGGGTTCCATTATTTCGCCCTCGAAAAGTACGTTGATATTTTTAGTGCCCCCAAATTTATCGTTGGCAATATCGGTTGATATCCGGAGCGAGTGTTTCTTGGGCATCATCTTTTCGAGATTAATACTAACCTGCAATCGGGTAATACCCAAACCGGCCAAAATCATGAAGCTTACAAATATATATATTACCCGTCGGGGGTTATTAATTGCAATACTAGCCGACCATTTAAGCAGCTTATCGACAATTGACTTTTTACCCTTAGTGTAAGCTTTAATTGGTTTTCCTTTCTTCATTTTTATCATTATGGCCGGAATAAAAAGCAAGCTTAACACTAGGGCAAACCCGATGGCTATAGAGCTTACAATACCCATTTGTTTGGCTGGCAACATGATATGGACGATTAAGCCCATTACCCCAATGATGGTAGTTAACCCGGTGAGCAGAATGGGTTTTGATAGCTGCTTTAGCGCCTCGGTAACTATTTGTACCATGGTCCAATCGGGGTTTTTGGCATTAAGTTCCTGATATCGAGCTACAATATGAACACCATAGTTATTAGCGATAGCAATCATCATAATGGGTATAAGCACGGCAACCAGGCTTAAATCGTATCCCAGCAGAGGCATAAGCCCTATTGCCAAAATAATTGACATAACCACCACTGTAAAAGGCAGTAGCACTCCCCTACGCTCTTTAAACGAGAGGTATAAAAAGATAAGCATTATGATAAGCCCCAGAGGCATAAGGATGGCTATGTCGCGTGTGGCCATTGACTGTACCTCGTACCGTAAGTACGGCAAACCATTAAGGTAAACCTCCTCGTTACCAGGGTTATCGTCGAGGGTTGTTAGTATGAAATCGAATATTTCCTCATCGGAAACGCCCTCGTTGGCACTAAGAATTATTGAGGTATACTTAAAATCATCGGACACCATTAGTTCATACGCCAGCGGATTATCAACAAGTTCCTGCCGTAGTTGCTCTCGTTCATCATCGTTTTCAGGTAAAAACTTAATCGCCGGATCGACCAGCATGGCACCATCCTCGCCCCTAATGTACTTGGTTTCGAAAAGCGACATCACATCATCAACCAGTTCGGAGTAGATTAGCTCGTTGTTTATTTGGTAAATTCTGTTGAGCGTTTTAGATTCTAATACATCATCAGATTTAAATATTATGAGAATAGGCTCAAATTTTCCGAAAATCTCTTCCAACCGCTCATTATTTATATTGGCCTCAATATCATCGGGTAGATAATCCATTAAATCTGGATTTATCTTCGCCCTCGACAGAGGGATAAGCATAAGTAGAGTAATTATTACCGGCACTATTATTAGCCATCGGCGGTAACGGGTTATAAATTCGTTGGTTTTCATTTTTTTATAATTTGCGTTTTTATTGTTTACTACTGGTTTTTGGCTGTTGGCTGTTAATTGTGAGCACTTTGCGGTGCTATGCAAACTCGTAACCCACAACTCATAACTTTCTTAGCATCAACCTTTTCATCTCCTAAAATCCTACCTCAAGTCCAAGAAATACGCCATTCATTACTCCTCCGGCCATATTATAGATAGACCCATCAGGACCGAGCATAAAGCTGCAACCTATATTTGCCGAAACGGCATCGGTTAGGTTCCACTTAACCCTACTCCTTATCATATGCTCCTCCGAAGTAATATTATATGCGCCTGTTAGCTCAATATTGAGCTCATCGTATAAAAATGAGCGATTAAGCGAAAGGAACAGCATATGGTTTGTTTTTTCTTGCTGATTAAAGATTTTACGGTTGTAGTTTTGTGACTCAAACATCGCCATATCGGCAGCATACTGCGGTATGGCAGTAAAATCACTAAAATCAGGAGAGGCGGGTTCTGTTAGCTCAGTAAAATCAAAGGTGTACTTTCCAACATACTGAAAAATGGCCATAATATCCCAAAAACTTCTTTCGATGCCTACAACGTATGAGAGATCGGGATTGGGTATATTCATTTGTTTTTCATAGTCTTCAGTAAGATTTAGCGCCATCTCACCACGAAAAATCCACGATTTAATGGGCAGAGCAAAGTCGGCACCAATGGTGTGCATAAAGTATGGCTCGGGCCTAAAGCTAACAGATAGTGGGCTGAATGTAAAGTTCTCCAGATTAAACCCGTAGAATGGATTATAACCAACAAAATAGGATGCTGAGAAGCTTATCAACGATGACTCAAGATTAAACCGTGCTGCTAGCGAACCCTTGTCGAATTTCACCTCGGGGTTTTGAACCTGAGCAAAGGAAACGGATTCACCTATATCGAACGATCCGAATTGACCCATATTAAATAGGTCATAACGGTAAACCGATGGTTTATAGAAAGGTATTGCAATTAATTCAATATCAATAGTAGTGGTGGGTTTAATCTTTGCACGAAGCATAAAGTTCGACATTTTCTGATCGTCGGGATCGTACGTAAGGAAGAAGTAATCGTTGGGGGTTATATTATTGGTTGGGTTAAACCCGTCAGTACGCCCCCACATAACGATTTGGTTACCCAAAAACAGGTCAATTTTATTGCTTCGGTAACCGGCATATGCCTCTTTTAGCTGCAGCTGCAGCTCTCTATCGTTATAAAATATGCCCTCACGTATACGCATATCGGCGTACAGAAATGCTTTCTGTTTTTCAAAGCGTCCCTTTAGGGCAAATTCGCCAAACACATTGGAATAATCAAAATCCTTAGATCCTCCGTAAACTACTCCTCGGGTAAAACCATTGAATTCAAGCGACGATTTCTTCTCCTCGCTATCCGATGACTGAGATGTAAGGTTATCGAATAGCCCCTGACTGAATACAAAAGAGCAGAATATTGTCGAAAAAAGTAAGGTTAAAAAATATTTTTTCATTGCAGTAAAATTTAGTTTCGTTGTTTACTGCAAATATACTATACAAAGGGGTTACAAAGGTTTTTACTTTAAAACTAAGACCACATGTGCTAGTCTGAGTTTTAAAGTTTGAACTGGTAAAATGGTGATTGTTACGGGTTTTGTGTTTTCTCTGCTACCCTAACTTTCTGATTGTATTAGGACAAGCTCTAAAGGTTAAACCCACGGCACAAGTTTCGAGCTACGTGCTGCGTGTTCGATTCGCCAACTCGCAACACGTAATCCGCAAATTTATTAACCTCATCCTTAACCTTGCTGCAAATTTTTTACTGTAAAAAATTTAAGTCATCCTGCTAAACAAAAAAGGGTCTCAAAGTAAAATGCTTTGAGACCCTTTTTTTTATTGTTGTTTATTTATTATGCTTATTCCTTCTCCATTTCCTCATTAAAAGCTTTTATACTCTCGTCTAGCGCTGTTTTTAATGATTCTATTTCCGCTTTCAGCTCATCTTTCTTGTCGCCTGCGGCATCTTTAAACTCATCCACCTTATTACAAAGCTGTTCCGATGTTTGCTCAATATCATTAAGCTTATTATCAAGTTTAGCTTTAAGTTCGCCTTCAATATTGTCGGCTTTGTTTCTCATGCTGGCAATATTCTCCTCGGTTTTGGCAGTAAAGTTCTCGAAATTGTTAATAAATTCATCAAACTCTCCCTCGATAAAATCCTTGGTGGTTGTGGCAGCTTCATTTATCTCTTTTTTCACATCCTCTTTGGTTGTATCCTTTTTTTGTTCCTGACCAGCGCAAGCAACAATTAGTAAGCTTGCAGTAGCAATTGTAAATAGTTTAGCAATAGTTTTCATGGTTTTTTTTTAGGTTAAATAATTTATTAATAACGCCTTAAATATAGTGAATACTATACAACTAATCAAGCGTAAGACCTTTTTTAATATAAATCTGGGTATTCAATGCCTAGACCCAATTTTTTATTTGAATATTGCTATCTCCGACAGCGACTAAGTTTCACAACCAATTTTGTCACCAAAATTGGGCTCGACTATGTTGGGGTAACCCGTATTTGCATTCATCTTTAACAAATTCGATGAATAATGCGGGTTAAAAGTGTGGGTTTGAATTTAGGAATCATTACAAATACTAAACAAGGGAACCACTTCTGTTGGCTCCCTTGTTTAAACTCATTAAATACTGCTAATACCTTACTGTAATATCAATAGATACGCTTTCACCGGGATCCACGCCATCAAAGCCATACGTATAATTTATTTCCTCCAAATCAAATTTATTGTTTTTGTTTACATCATTAAATACTAAAATAGTGAAATTACTGTAGCCCGAAATAGAAACATCATAAAAAACTGTTTTATCGCCAACTTTAATACTTTTTGCTTCAAGAGGCGATACATCATAATCACCATCATCTTTAAAAGTAACTATGTCTTCATATAATGAAGCTTTCCAGTTTTCTGTTAATCCAAAACCTTTATCATCCCAAGTAAGATTAGCACCCACTTGTGTGTCTTTTTTACAAGATGTTGTTAAAACAACAATTGACATTAAACTCAATACAAATAAAATTCTCATAATCGTTAAAGTTTTAGTTAATAATTAGATGTACATAAATCTGTTAATTAAATACTTAGCTTCTATTCCCTGATTTATAATGATTATCAAAAGGATTTTCAATATGCCAAAGCATTGGTTTTGAACAGGTGCTACTCTCCAATGTTCTTGATTACATTTATCTATATGCTTTATTAAAGTGGGTTGCAATATTGCAACCCACTTTTTGATACATTGATAACAGATTAAATGGCTATGGTTTAACTAGCTTGATATGCGTAGACTTTCCATTTATGTCTATTACCTGAAGTAGGTACAAACCACTACCTAATTTTTCGGTATTTATCTGCTTGCTAATTTTGCCATTAGCCAACTTTTGCATAACCATCTGCCCGCTAATATTTGTAATAACAATTTGCTTCATGCCCTTATCGCTTTTAATGGTTAAGTTATCAGCAAATGGGTTGGGGTAAACATTTAAGTCTGTGGTTGACATAATTATGCTACCTGTAGATGTTGTGGTGAACTCCTTCTGCTCGCCATAGCCCGTTCCAGCACTATTGGTGGCGTACGCCCTCACGTAGTAGGTGGTGCCGGCGGTCAGGCCAGCCAGCTCGCTGGTGAACTCGGCGGCACCCGTTCCGTTTTCTGTATGCCCATCATTGGAATCCAGCGTTGGATTAGCGGTTGCGCTCCAAACCACGCCCTTGGCGGTAATATCGGCCCCACCACCATCGGTAATGGCCCCGCCGGACGATGCGGTGGTCTGGGTAATGTTGGTAACAGCCATTGTGACTAATGTTGGGACGACCGGTGCGGGGCTGGTGGTGAACTCCTTCTGCTCGCCATAGCCCGTTCCAGCGCTGTTGGTGGCGTACGCCCTGACGTAGTAGGTGGTGCCGGCGGTCAGGCCAGCCAGCTCGCTGGTGAACTCGGCGGCACCCGTACCGTCCTCTGTGTGCCCGTCATTGGAGCCCAGCGTTGGATTAGCGGTTGCGCTCCAAACCACGCCCTTGGCGGTAATATCGGCCCCACCACCATCGGTAATGGCCCCGCCGGACGATGCGGTGGTCTGGGTAATGTTGGTAACGTTCATCGTTAACAATGCTGGGACGACCGCTGCGGGGCTGGTGGTGAACTCCTTCTGCTCGCCATAGCCCGTTCCGGCGCTGTTGGTGGCGTACGCCCTGACGTAGTAGGTGGTGCCGGCGGTCAGGCCAGCTAGCTCGCTGGTAAACTCAGTAGTACCCGTTCCGTCCTCTGTGTGCCCGTCATTGGAACCCAGCGTTGGATTTGCGGTTGCGCTCCAAACCACGCCCTTGCCGGTAATATCGGCCCCACCGCCATCGGTAATCGTTCCGCCGGACGATGCGGTGGTCTGGGTAATGTTGGTAACATTCATCGTTAACAATGCTGGGACGACCGCTGCGGGGCTGGTGGTGAACTCCTTCTGCTCGCCATAGCCCGTTCCGGCGCTGTTGGTGGCGTACGCCCTCACGTAGTAGGTGGTGCCGGCGGTCAGGCCAGCTAGCTCGCTGGTAAACTCAGTAGTACCCGTTCCGTTTTCTGTATGCCCATCATTGGAACCCAGCGTTGGATTTGCGGTTGCGCTCCAAACCACGCCCTTGGCGGTAATGTCCGCTCCACCACTATCGGTAATGGCCCCGCCGGACGATGCGGTGGTCTGGGTAATGTTGGTAACGTTCATCGTTAACAATGCTGGGACGACCGCTGCGGGGCTGGTGGTGAACTCCTTCTGCTCGCCATAGCCCGTTCCGGCGCTGTTGGTGGCGTACGCCCTGACGTAGTAGGTGGTGCCGGCGGTCAGGCCAGCTAGCTCGCTGGTAAACTCAGTAGTACCCGTTCCGTCCTCTGTGTGCCCGTCATTGGAACCCAGCGTTGGATTTGCGGTTGCGCTCCAAACCACGCCCTTGCCGGTAATATCGGCCCCACCGCCATCGGTAATCGTTCCGCCGGACGATGCGGTGGTCTGGGTAATGTTGGTAACATTCATCGTTAACAATGCTGGGACGACCGCTGCGGGGCTGGTGGTGAACTCCTTCTGCTCGCCATAGCCCGTTCCGGCGCTGTTGGTGGCGTACGCCCTCACGTAGTAGGTGGTGCCGGCGGTCAGGCCAGCTAGCTCGCTGGTAAACTCAGTAGTACCCGTTCCGTTTTCTGTATGCCCATCATTGGAACCCAGCGTTGGATTTGCGGTTGCGCTCCAAACCACGCCCTTGGCGGTAATGTCCGCTCCACCACTATCGGTAATGGCCCCGCCGGACGATGCGGTGGTCTGGGTAATGTTGGTAACGTTCATCGTTAACAATGCTGGGACGACCGCTGCGGGGCTGGTGGTGAACTCCTTCTGCTCGCCATAGCCCGTTCCAGCGCTGTTGGTGGCGTACGCCCTCACGTAGTAAGTGGTGTTGGCGGTCAGGCCAGCTAGCTCGCTGGTAAACTCAGTAGCACCCGTTCCGTTTTCTGTATGCCCATCATTGGAACCCAGCGTTGGATTTGCGGTTGCGCTCCAAACCACGCCCTTGCCGGTAATATCAGCCCCACCACTATCGGTAATCGTTCCGCCGGACGATGCGGTGGTCTGGGTAACGTTGGTAACATTCATTGTTACCAGTGTTGGGATCTCAGCGGATGAGCCAACTACACATTTTATATCATCAACAAGTAGATAAAACTTATCAACAGAAACACAAACAATAGCCACATGGACATTTTGCCCTGCATAGCCACTTAAATCGTAACTATACTTAGTATAAGAGGCTGAAATATCTGTTTCGTAGCCAATCTTTGTGAAGCTTACTCCTTCATCAGTTGAAATCTGAATATCAAATGATTCGAGATAAGCTGGATCTTGAGACTTTGCCCAGAAAGAGAACTCTATCTCTTCACCAGCAGGAAGCGTTAATAATGGTGTTATCAACCAATCGTTGTTGCCATTTGGGTTATACTTGACACCAGCACAAATTACTCCACTATATGCAACTTCTACCTCAGCTGTATTCTCGAAAAACTCCCATTTATTACCATCCCCATCTAAATCTAACACTATCCAATTATGTATTTCACCATCGAAATTTTCAAAAAATGGAAGAGGTAGTGGATCAGCAGTTGCATCCTCCAAGGTGGTAAACTCTTTCTGTTCGCCATAGCCCGTTCCAGCACTATTGGTGGCATACGCCCTTACGTAGTAAGTGGTATTGGCGGTTAGGCCAGCTAGCTCGCTGATAAATTCGCCTACCCCTGTACCATCCTCCGTTTTGCTATCGGCAACTGTTGGGTTTTGGGTTGTGCTCCAGCAAACCCCGCGTGAGGTAACCTCGGCATCGCCATCACTGGTAACGTTACCGCCACCTGTGGCTGTGGTTTGGGTAATGCTAGATATGGTGGTTGTAGTAACTGTTGGTGCTTCTGTAGCTTGTTCGGCTATTTGACAACTAAAATCATCAACAAATAAATAGTATTGATCAACCGATACGCATACAATAGCCACCTTTACATTCTGACCGGCATAACTACTCAAATTGTATGAGAATTCGGTATATGCATTCGGTATGTCTACCTCAGAGGATATGTTGTCAATTTGCTGTCCATTATTGGAGATGACTTTCACATCAAACGATTCTAGTAAACTGCTATATTCAGATTTTGCCCAAAGTGAAAAACTGATTGATTCTCCAGCGGGGAAACTCAATAGAGGAGAAATTAGCCAGTCGTCATTTCCACTTGGGTTCCAATGAACTTTTAAGTGTTTTGTTCCCGAGTGAGGGTCATCGCTAGATATTACCCATGAGTATCCATCCCCGTCATCGTCCCTAATTGTCCAATGCGAAATATCTCCCTCAAAACCATCAACAAATGGAAGAGGTAGTGGATCAGCAGTTGCATCCTCCAAGGTGGTAAACACCACCTCATTACCATACCCCGTTCCGGCACTATTGGTAGCATATGCCCTTACGTAGTAGGTAGTATTGGCGATTAATCCCGTTAGGTTGCTGATAAATTCGCCTAGTCCTATACCATCCTCCGTTTTGCTGTCGGTAATTGTTGGGGCTGGGGATGTACTCCAACAAACCCCGCGTGCGGTAACCTCGGCACCGCCATCATCAGTAATATTACCGCCACTTGTGGCTGTGGTTTGGGTAATGTTGGTAATGGCATTGGTTGTTACAATTGGTGACACAATTGTGGCTTCTCCCTCAACACACCGAACCGAATACCCAAGTTCTTTTGTTAGGTTTGAAGTTCCACTTAACCGGACACTATTATGGTACATGCTTTTGTATGTAGCACGGTTAGGAATATTTGCAACAGGTGATGAGGACCACCATCTTCCATGATGGCCAACATATTGAAACCCGTCACCTACTGAACGAAAACCTCCTGGTAATGCACTAAATCCACTTTCGTTAGTTGCACCCTCATTGGGACTATCCCATCGTGGGTGAGCCTCAGGTTCAGTGCGTGGACTTTTCATTTTCCCTCCAGCATTATCATCGCCTAATGGATCTAGGAATGTTTCAAGGATATTCCAGTCTTCATCAGTAGGCACATGCCAGCCCACAGGACAAAGTTTTTCAGTAGCTACTGCGTGGAAATTATAGAGTGCTCCATAACGATCCTTGTTGATAATATCATCATTGTACCAACAGTATGCAGGAGTTACATCAGTTGTCCAGTTTGTGCCAGTATTGTTATCAATTGCTGTCCCATCATTCAATTGGGTGGTTTCAAGATTCTTTCCCATCCACTTCTGAGTACCAATCTCAACCACTGGGTAAACGTTGCCATCAATATCAGTGACAGTTTCTCCTGAGTACTCTTCCTCGGTAGTAAACACCACCTCATTACCATAACCCGTACCGGCGCTATTGGTAGCATACGCCCTTACGTAGTATGTGGTATTGGCAGTTAGCCCCGTTAGGTTGCTAGTAAATTCGCCTACTCCTGCACCATCCTCCGTTTTGCTGTCGGTAATTGTTGGGGCTGGGGATGTACTCCAACAAACCCCGCGGGCGGTAACATCTGCACCTCCATTATCTGTAATATTACCGCCACCCGTGGCTGTGGTTTGGGTAATGCTGGTGATGGTAGTTGTGGTAACCTGAGGTTCCTGAAACACCAATTCTTGTGATAATCTTGATGCCCCTACCGTAGTAGCAACCCAAAGGTCAGTATCGGCAGCAGCAAAAATAGCCTCAACAGTATTGCTTATAATGTCGCTGTTACTTTTATTATACACTATCCACTGGTCGCCGTTCCGGTAGGCAACTCCTCCTCCATCGCCCCAATCTGGAGAAAGACCAATCCATAAAACAGAGTTCGCATCATATGTTACTGTTTTAACTTTTCCTGCAGGAAGCCCTTCGGTAGTTGTATAGTTTACGAAATTTGTTCCGTCAAATCGGGTTAAGCCATCGTCAGATGCAATCCAAACATACTCATCATCAAACTCAAATGAGTTTACAATGTTTTTAAGGAGTCCATCTTCAGTGGTATAATTAGTAAAAACCCCACCACTAAATACCGATATTCCTGAAGAGGTTCCTATCCAAATATCATTCTTATTGGCAAAAATCCTTTTGGTAAATTTGGAGATAAGACCATTACCCTCACTGTAATTTGTAAATGTAGTACCGTTGAATTTTGAAATGCCTTTGCTAGTAGCGAACCAAATATTTCCGTCTAAATCTTGAGCTAGGCTTTCAATATCATCATCAGGTAATCCATTAGTATTATTATACAATATATATTCTGTTCCATTAAAAAGAACCGCACCTTGGCTTGTACCAAACCAAACATTACCATTTTCCTCAACTAAAACACTTTTGACCCAGTTGCTAGGTAGTTTATCATTATTTGTAGAAACCTCAGTCCAAGTTGTACCGTTGAAAATAGAAGCACCTCCTGTATATGTTCCAAATGCGATTAATCCTTGGGAGTTCCCGTGTATAGCAAGAAGGTAATTGTTTATTAAACCATCGGCGGTGTTAAGCGTTACCCATGTATTATCTGTAAAATTGGAAATACCATTATCAGTTCCAAATAATAACGAGGTTGGTGTTTGTACCAGAATAGTGTTTACGGCATTGTGTGCTAAACCTTCGGTTTTAGTATAGTTGGTAAATGAAGTGCCATTGTATTTACTAACACCTCCAAGTGTGGCAACCCATATCACGCCATTTTCATCGACCTTTACATCCTTTACACCATCACCTACTAATCCCTCGGTCTCTGAATAAGCAGTAAAGTTGGTTCCATCGTATTTTACCAAACCACTCCAACCAGTACCAATCCAGATATTACCATTCGAATCTTCAGCTAGTGCTTTGGTATAATTACTTGGCAATCCATTTTCGGTTGTATATGTTACAATATTGGTCCCATCGTAAACCGATAGCCCATTTGCACCAGCAATCCATATAGTACCATCGCTAGCGGCTAAAACATCGTACCCCGAACTGCTCGGCAAGCCGTAAAGGGTTTGCCAATAATTTCCGTCAAGATAGGCTACGCCGCCAATAGTGCCAGCCCATAGGGTACCATCAGTTTCCATAGCGAATGACTGGACGTTCTTGTTAGGCAAACTCTCATAGGAAGTAAATGATGTTCCATCGTACTTGGATATCCCATTAGAGGTTCCAATCCAGATGTTTCCATCGATAGTTTCAATCAATGCGTTAATTGTGTTACTTACTATACCATCAGATTCTGTGTAGTTCTCCCAAGTTTCACCATCTGATAGTAGCACCGCAAGACCTTCATTAGTGCCTATCCATAGTTTTCCGTCAGAACCTTTCAATAAGGCTAGCACCTTATTGTTTGGAATTGCATTTGACCCTGTGTTGGTTGTAGCAAACGTTGTAAATGTTGGGCTACCACCTTTTAAGTCCCAATCTCCTTTCTGCTGGGAATACGAATACGTAAAAGCCATCAGCATGAGAAGCATCATGCACATATTCAGTAAAATCCGTTTCATAGCTATAGGGTTTAATTAATAATAAAGTAATATTATACTGTAAGTTAGGTGCATCCATCTACTCAACGTCTATTTCTAGGTTGATAATATTTATAGAAGGTATTCTCAATGTGCCAGAGCATTGGTATTGGGTGAATGCTATTTTTATAGTTTGCGTTAGGGTCCATACCCATAAATACTATGAACGAGGCTTTACCGTTGGTTAGATCCTTAATGCTACAACTCTTTCCGCTAGCATCCTCCACGTCAAAATTGGGAAGTTCCATACCCTCGATATTCCCTTTATCCCAGCCCTTAAAATTGGGTTCTTGGCCCTCGGTGTATGATTTATTTGGGTTTACCTTAGCTAGCTTTCCTTTTGTAACATGGTTCTTAAGGTATTCTTCCAAAGGTTTTTTCTTTGGTTTTTTCTGATCGCTAACAATTATGTTGCCATATAAATCGGCATCCTCGTAAGGTCTATCACCAAAGTTTTTGTGATATGAGCGCTGGTATGCAACAACCCCATTATTGTCGAGTAGTAGGGTACTTATATACGAGGGATTTACAAGCCCCCATTTAGAATCCCAGCGTGCGAGAAAGCTGTTAGGGTTTGGATTTTCGGCTACATTAAAAGCCAAATCTTTTAAGTAGTAAAATTTGAGATGAGGAAACTGTGCCTCATCAAATGAGGGGTTAACCTTACCCACTACTAAAACAATTACCTCCTCGGGGGCGTGTTTGTGTTTTTTTGCTTTGCGCTGTGCTTGTAATGAGGTTGATACTACTAGCATAGCAACCAAAAAAAGCACCGATTTTAATGTGTAGTTGATTGTTTTCATAGGTCTATTTGTTTGTTTTGTTAACATTGCCTTAAAGTGTTCATAAGGATATTTAGTATTCCATTATTTTACGAGCGGATTATTTAGGGTCTTAATACAGCTTACCAGCTAGCTATTAATAGGTTGCAACAAGATCATTTTTGCATTGCTTCTGATCTTAAACCGTTTGGTTGAACCAATCCCTAAACAATCCACTCGGATTCCTCCCTTTACTGTTGTTATGTGTATTAGCCAGCGTGTTATTTTGTTAGTTTAAAATTTAGCTTTTGCAAAGACACCAGATCAACACTGGTTTCGGTTAAATTTTTATAGTTTACTTGTGTTGGTATTTTGGGAACAAAATCGGTCCCTGTTACAGCTTTCATAAATTTTGCAGCAGCAAGATTTCCAAGGCCGCCACTCTCCTTCATTTCAGATTGCGAGGTAATAAATCCGGTTTCTGTTGCTTGAAAATTTGTCAACTGTTCTCCACTTCCTTTAATTTCAGGCTGATTAATGTGACTTTCGAAATATACAAGATCCCCTTTTTTATGTATTCCATAGTCAACTGTAACAACAACTACGTAGCTATCAACAGCTAGTGTTGCATCTTTTTTATTCCAGGCAGCAATTCTTTCATCGATGATAGACCTTGGTATATCAAATCGAAAAATGGCCTTTCCACCATATTCCCTATCATTAAATGCCTTAAATTCTACGGTTGCTTTGTCATAAAGCGTTCCCATCTTCTCATCCTTTTTTTTACCAAAAGAATCAATATTCCAGAGTCCAATAAGCTTAGAAGTTACTTCTGTGTATTCTTTTGTCCCTTCTGTGTGATAAGGATTTTTCTTTCTCTTTTGTCCATAAGAAGTTAGAATACAACCAAAAATTAATGTGATAGCTAAGATTTTTTTCATGATAAATAGTGTTTAAATAAACTTACTCTTTTAAGGATTTTCAGTTTACTCCTGTATGATTTTTTTATGCAGCTCTCAATTATTCTAATTTCAGGTAAAAAAGTTAACTTAAATGATATTTTGCTTGGTAAGGAATTCAATTATTCTTTCACTATTCTCGCTACTTACCGGAATAGAGTCGGTATTAGTTAGGGTTACAAATGCATCGCACTGTACAAATGATTTCAGGTAATTTAAATTGATTAAATGGTTTGGGTGGATGCGAATAAATTGGTAATCGCTGAAATCTTCGGCAATAATAGGTAGAGGTACAAGCGCTGAAAAATAGTCGCCCTCATTAAGCAGGAACGAACACTCGTTGCTCTGCCATTTCACTCGTACAATGGATGTAATAGGAATCACCACGTAGTAATCGTTTGGTAACAACACCTCAATATTATCGTCGCTCTTTAGCGTGTATGGGGTGTTACTACCCCATTGCTTTATTTCTAATACGCTTGATGAAAAGCATGTTGAGTTAAACCATGCTATTAATGGTAAATCTTCAATTTGCTCACTCTGCAAAGTGGGTAAACTAGAATTAACGATGAGTACTTTAGGCATGGCTCAATTAATTTTAACCTAAAGTAATGTTGAATACCCTTTATTTAAAAGGTGTAAATAGTATTTACAGGGTTTGATTTATTATTTGAAGTGGTTGGGTTATTATTTGGAGAAGGAGGTGGAAGTTTATAAAGTTGAAAGCGAAAAGCTAAGAACTAAAAGAGAGTAAGTGTAAATGCTGAAATTAGGTTGAGAAAGTTTGCTTTTGGTGACACTATCCCGTAAAGTGTGTAAGTATACATCAGAGGGTTTGACTTTATAGTTGAACCCTTTCCGCAAAAATAGTCAAAAATTGATTCAGAATCAATCCCCAGTTTCTGATCGGCCGGGTCCAC
>JAQVYY010000027.1 GCA_028708425.1 Bacteroidales bacterium | reverse complement strand
ATAACTTGGTCAAACTCTATTTTGTCCTGTGTCGCTGTCATGGCTCTTTTTTTTTGCAAAGTTACGTTATTGCGAAATAATCATGCTCGTGTGTGTCTAAAAATTGTCATGGGTGTTTCATTTTTATTAAATTTAGGTATTAATACTGGTTACTCATTATTACAATCGGCTGTAAAATATTTATTGAATTTTTGATTAAGGTTTTCTTTATTGACTGATTTAAGGTTGCTTAGGTTGCGTTTCTCACAAAATTAAACACAACTTATTATACATACCCCCGTTCAAAAATAACCCAACTCGTGTGGCTTAAATTGGTTAGCTCTTTACCTCGTTGTCACACGCCAGAATTGATCTCGTCGAACCCGTCCTTCGTACTCGGCTTTTGAGGCAGCGGGGGCTATGATTAAAAAACCATTCCTGAAATTAAAGGTGCAACTTTTACGGCTGCAAAAACAAAAAGGGCTATTATAATAGTTTCGAAACCTGCTTTATAGCTTATGCTCTTTAGTAAGTAGGCTGCCAGCATATCGGTGCCAACACAAAATAGCAATGCCCCCACAACTCCAAATTGTGCAAATATCCATACCATTAGTAAAACCAGAGGGATTGCTATTAAAGAACCAAAAAAGGCTATTTTGAACAGGTTCATTTTCGAGTTTTCGCAAATAACATGCAGCATTCCTGCCATTCGCGGGCATACGATAAAAAACGCAAAAGCTATGGATGCTACTACTATTTCTGAAGTCATATTTTTACGATTTAAAAATTAAATTTGAGATTTTGGGTGCAACTTTAACCGAGACAAAAACAAATAGTGCAATAATTGCGGTTTCTAACGCAGCTTTGTAACCAATATCGGACAATAAAAAGGCAGCAAACAGATCGGTGCCAACACAAAATAGTAAGGCGCCTGTTACCTTAAAATTATTAAACATCCATACCATTAATAGTATTAAGGGCACGGCTATTATCGACCCAAATAGTGCAATTCTATAAAGTGGCAAATCCGAGTTGGCGCATATAACGTGTAGCATACCGGCCATTCTTGGACAAATAATGAAGAATGAAAATGCGGTGGATATATATATCGCTTTTTTTCTCATTGTAAGCTCGTTGGTTAAATTTACTGTTTTTGTTAAAGGTAATAATTTTTGTGGTGTTTTGCCCGCAACCTACCAATAACCACACGCACACCCACGCTCAAAAAAAACCAATTCATATGGCCTAAATTCGTTAGCTTTTTTACCTCGTTACCGCACGAGCAATGCCATTAAGCTAAGCAAAACTTACCCTGCTGTTCAACTATAGCTCTACACTTTGGCTTCGGCCAGGCTGACAGTCAGGCTGGGCGAAGCCGAAGCCCACATAGCCTTAACTAAATTACATTGGCCACACGAGCCTTCGCGGGTGGCTTAAACGTCGTAGTTTTTTCTCGTTACCACTCGACAGAGTCGTGCGGTAGCGGCGTATGCAAAGTGGGCGATTGCGAGCTTCAAACTTATCAAACCGTTACAATTTTGAAGCGGGCTACAACTGTTGAATTTATTACTGTTTCGCCTATTTTATATATACATTGTTGTGCGTTCGTTATTTTTTTTCTTCCTTTTTTTGTCGTACTTTTTTAGAGGTGAATCTGTCTTATACAGTACTTTCCCTGATGGAACTACTTTACTTGAACCATCTAAATAAGTTTCTTGGTCATCAAAGAAAATGTGCGCACCAAATGCTTTCAAAACTTTATCCTTAGACAAACCACCCATAAAATAAGCTTCGTCAACGTAAACTCCCCAATGTCTTAAAGTTTTAATTACTCGCATATGGCTAGGTGCATTTCTTGCTGTTACAATAGCTATTCTTAAAGGTGTCAATTCGATTGTCGTTGGTAAGAACTCTTGGATTTTAGATAGTTTTCTTAATAATTTAGCGAAAGGTCCGTCATTCAATGGAATATCTTCATTTTCTAATTCGTGTTTATGAAATGCTTCCATTCCTTGTTCCTTATAAATCTGCTCTGAGTCTTCTGAAAAGACAACTGCATCTGCATCAAACGCGAATTTTACTCTGTCACTTTCTGGTACATAATCTGTCGGTGGTTCATAAATCAAGGCAGTAGCACAATTCGATGTGTCGCTTATTTTTTGAACTTCCTTTTCATCTTTTGATAAAAACAAATCAATATCAAATGCATCTATAAATGGCGAGAGCGGTTCTCCGCCTGCAAAAGCCCATCTTGTAATTGGAAGTTCAAAGTGCTTAATAGACTTTAAAACTCTAACCCCAGTTTCTGGACTGTTTCTTGACATAACAACAACTTCAACAATTTGCTTTGAAGCAATATCATTCAGTTTTAATAAGCTCTTAATTAAAGGAAATGCAGTTCCTTCCGTTAATAGTTCATTTTCGTGTTCTAATTGATATTTTCTAAAACCTTCGATATTTTCTTTCTCGAAAATTTCATTTTCTTTTTCTAAGTTGAAAAGTGCTCTAGAAGAAACTCCAACAACTAATATTTCAGAAAAGTCTAATGCCATATGTTTTATTTATTATTTAAAGTAAATCTATTGATTTAGTATTGTGTTTAATGACGCACAACGGTTGACGGTATGTTTGCGCCCCACTTTGAAACAGCGTATTCATCTAACGCTAAAAGTAACAAATAAAACGAACACTAACCCAACCAAGCAATCGGGGCGTAAAATATACCGTTTGTTAGCAAATGTGGTTTTGGCTATTCGTAAAGAAGAAGTTTTAGGGGATCAACGACCAATTGTCCTACTTGAAGAAAACGACGGAAACGGGGTAAGTTAACCCCGTCCCGTTTTTTCAATAGCACAACTATATGGCCGTCTCATTAGCGTTTAAAGAATAACTGGCTGCCCACCCTGTCCTTGCAAATTACTTTAATGTAATACGTTCCAGTTGGAAGTGACCCAAGCGAGAGCTGAACCGATTTCCCTCTGGTTTTAACAGATTTAACAATACCCATGCTGCTCCAAAGCTGCACTTCACAGGTGGTTTCTGATGATAGGCTACTGGTCGTACCAAGTAGTTTTTCTTTCCCTGTCAAAGTTACCGTTACCTGATCGGAGGAGGGATTAGGGAAAATGGAGAACTCTATCGGTAGGCTTGGTGGGTCAATTATTCCCCCTCCGCTACTTCTGATGGTAAGGTAGACTGTAGTGTAAGAACTCATACCACATTCGTTCTCTCCTTGCACGGTGAAACTACCTGTACCCACGCTGGTTGGGTTTACGTAAACAAAGTTGCCGTTATCAACAAGGTTAAAACAGGAGGAGCCAGAGTTCTTCTCCGCAATCCAGCTGGCATCAGCACTATCAGGCTGTTTAATGAAGAACAGCTGCAGGCTGGTGGTGGGGCTACCATAGGTTAGGTTGTAACTTACTGATGAAGTCGTTTTGGTAACACTACCGTTGCTAATGTATGGGCGAAGGGGAATACCAACACTTACTGAAAGTGTTGATAGGGGAATGCTTTTTCCCTGATAGGTTACCACTGCGCTTACCAGCCCCATCCCGTTGCTGCTCTTCGCAATCAACGCGCTACCACTTCCCTGTCCCGACACAAGGGTAAGGCTACCGCTGACATTCCACTGCGCTGTAGCACCGGGAAGGAAGTTTGTAATGCTGAAAACTTCCTGATAGCAAACGGAGCTAGATCCATTGATGTAGGGCATTGGGGTCTTTACCGATATTGCGCCGCACAGTCCCGACGACCCTGCGCTGGATACCGATTTCACTGCGAACAGGTTGGTGCTCCCGACTTGCAAGTCCGTAAGCGCGAATGAGGGGGAGGTGGTTGTGCCAATGCGGGTACTCCCAGAGGTCACGTTGTACACTTCGTAGCTGGTTGCTCCCTGCATGGCATCCCAAGAAAGCATGGCGCTAAAGTACTCTACCCCTGTGGCGGCAAGACCTGTGGGGGCTGCGGGAGCAGTGGTAACGCTCAACCCCTCGCTGGTGGCAGAGTTTCCCGCCAGGTCGGTGGCAGTTACGTAGGCGTTATAAGCAGTACCCGGGAGGAGGTTGGAATTGCTCACGGTCTTAACCCAGCTACTCTCGGTACCATTACACGTTTCGGTTGCTTTTGTTATGCCTTGTTGGTCTTTAAGTGCAATAGAGAACTGCTTAATGCCCTTGCGCCCCACGTTGGGGTTCACATCGGAGTATTGTTTCGACATCGCATCGGTGGCATCGAACTCGAAGGTAACCGAGTTGCTGCCGGACGCACCAGACTTGGCTAGGGTAATACCGGTGGGCGGGGTGTTATCTACGATAACCTCAAACAATCCAGAGGAGGAAACATTAACGGAGCTGCCGTTCTTGTACGCCTCTATGTTTACGGCCATATTATACTTTCCATCTTGTGTACCCATCGGGGGCTGAACGATCAGGTTGAAGATGGCCGTTTGCTCGGTATTAATGGTTATGGGGGTATTGTTTAATGATACCCAGCCACTGTAACCAATAAACGACATGTCCTTATCAACGCTGACGCTGAATGGGCCGTTAGCATTACATTTAACCCTCGTTTCCAAATTAAAACTTGTATAAGTTTTAATAGGGTAGCACCTGTAAAGGGTGGAGTCCGTCTTGGGAATCGTAACCAACAAGTCTTGGGCAGTGGTGGTAAACACCATAAGTAGCAGCATCGCTGCGCCAATTAGTCTCTTAGTCATAGTAATAGTATTTAAGGTGGGTTCTAAAAATTCAGTTTTTCCAATTTTTGACTTGATAAAGATGCAGAACCCATTAGCAAGATTATCAAATCAATTTAAAAGCACAATATCTTTTACAATTCACTTCATAAAATCATCATTTCAGGCAGCCAACTAATTAACAGACAACTAATTCTAACTTAAGATATTTAATCACTTTACTTGCTCGTATCTAAACAAGTTGTATGTTAGGTTGATTAGTCCAATAATTCCTGTTGCTCTTTTTATCCCTACTGATTTAACAGTCAAGCCATTCATGCTTTGCCCCGTAAATCCAAATACATGCTCAACTCTTGCACGAGTTTTTGATTTTTCCTTATTATTTGCTTTCTGCTCGTCAGTTAATGGCTTGTTGCGGTTCCCTTTTTCATGAACCTTGTTAACTACTTCATATTTTTCAATTATTTTATCTTGATCCTCTCCTGTATAAGCACTATCAGCATGTAAATCTTGCCCTTTATCTTCTTCTGTTAGCAAATCATCTAAAGCCTGTGAATCATGTACCGAAGCATCGGAGATAGTATAGTTGTCAATAAATTTACTTTTCGTATCAACCTTGGCATGATTTTTTTTATCCGAAAAATGTTTCTCCGTTTTTCTTTGTCCAGCGAGCATCTATAACCTTGTGCTTCTTTTTATTTGGCTTGTCATTCCATAATTCATCGCCTTTACCTGCTTTTATTTTTTGGTTCTCTTCACGATTATTTCGTTGACGTGGTGCAACTGTAAAACTTGCATCTATCATTTTACCCTCATTCATTATAAGACCTTGTTCTTCAAGCGATTTTGTAAACTGAGAAAATATGGCTTCTACCAAACCCTCATTGGTAAGCCTTTCTCTAAATAGCCAAACAGTCTTCTCGTCAGGAACTTTATCACCACTTTCTAAACCAAGAAACTTTTTTAAAGCTAAGCCTGTCAAGTATTTGATATTCAATTTGTGTGTCTCCTAATCCATAGTAACGTTGCAAGATCAAAATTTTAAACATCATTAAAACATCGTATGGTTTTGCACCAGCATTATTTTTTTTATTGGTATTCAGCAACTTTGATTCAAGGCTGTTTCTAAACACCTCAAAATCTAGCACTTGACTTATTCTTTCGAGAGGATTACCTATCGCTGATAACTTCTGAATTGTTTCTTGCTCATCAAACAAACCTCTGTTTCCTGTGGTTTTATAAATGTTTGCCATTTCTATTTTAGAAATACAAATAATCAATTGAATTACAATACTTTAAATTTTAGAAGTCCTCTAAAGGTTAAAAATTAGTTGTCAGAAATACAGCGAACGCTTTGCCCTGCCACTTTAGGAAAAGGCTGGCGAATAATGGATGTAAATAGATCGCTGATACTATGCATCCATAGAACCTTCCCCTGAATGTTAGGAATGGTATCATTTACATACTCTGTGAATGACCAGAAAAGAGCCTGTTGGCTCTTATAATAGTATGTGTCTCCATACCTGATCCCTCCAGGGAGCGCAGTGAAGCCACTGCTGTTGTCGGCGGGGTTGGGCGCGTTCCAGTGCAGGGTGCCGACCTCCTTGAGCCTGCCCCCAACCACGCCATTAGTCCCAGTTCCGTTGGGGTCAAAGGCGTTTTCGCCATTGTCTAGGTACGTAACCAGGGTGATCCACTCCTCATCGCTGGGTACGTGCCAACCATCGGGGCACAGGTTGCGCTGGTCCACCACGGTGTGGCCGTTGTACAGCAGCCCGTAGGTGGCAAGGCTGTCGGGGTCAGCGGTGTCATCGTAGGCGCAGTAAACGCCTTGGGTCTGGAGGTGGAAAACCCCTTTGCCAGCCGAGAGTGGGAGGAATATAATGGAATCGCCGTTGCTATAACGGGTTACCTGCAAGTTCTCAGCCATCCACGTTTGGGTGCCAATGGCAATTGTTTTATACTCGTTGCCATCAATGTCGGTAACGGTGCCGTACTCCTTGTCGGGGTTAAACACGGCTGTAGATTTTCCCTTGCGGGGTGCGGGATCGTCCTTGCAGCACCCCAACATGCTAAATATCAAAACTAGGAATAGTATTGATATGTTGGTCTGATATTTTTTCATATCGTTTAAAAATTAATGTTCTGGGTTTCAGGGTTTTCTTTTAACCATTTTTGCTAACTTACTAATAACACCACCCCATGCCAAAAAAACAACTCTTGCGGCTTAAAATCGTTAGCTTTTTTCTCGTTACCACACGACAGAGTCGTGCGGTAGCGAAGCCATTGCCCTATTTTGTGGCGTTCTCCACAATTTCAATCTCCGCATCGGTTAGCCCGTAAAGCTGGTAAACCAGCTGGTCTATCTGGACTTCTAGGGCGGTGGTGTCGGCGGTGGGGTTTTGTTTTTTAATTGATAATACTTCTCTCACCCTATTTGTAATGTTAATCTCATCATCTTCAGCGACTTTTCTGGGTAAAGGAAATGGGTTTAGGTAATTAGTTTTAAACCTTCGTGCATCACCCTGTAAGGTGTCTCCTGTGGTTTTTAAAAACCACCAAAGCAACTTTGAGTTGGCAATTGCAAGTAGGTATTCATAGTTTTCTTTTGCACTTTCTTTTTTTATCCAACTATAGGCCGTTGTTGAATGATAAAAGTTATCTTGATTATATATCACATTGGGTTGCTTAGCACAAATCTCCATTGATGTAAGTTTTGGCTGCTCAAATTTATTCAAGTTTTTTGGGTAGATATATGTATGCCAATGCTTCATTTTACTTGCTTTTCCTCTTTCTCGGGCCTTAAATATTATTTCGTGGTCCTCAACGTAAGAAAATGTTTTCGGAAACCGTTTTTTAATTTCTTCAACTGAAACAATTTCAGCGTTTCCATTTATTATTTCATAAGGAAAAAAAACATATCGATTAGTTGTTAAATAGCTATAACGCTGCACATCTTTCCCCATTAAAAAAGGCTTGAATAAATCTGGTTCTAATTCATATTCTTTTCCACTTATTGGAACTTTACACCTAAAGCTATTATTATCTATGCATTCTAAAATATACAAGTCATCCTTACTTGTTGCAATTCCTTGGAAAATTCCTTCAAATACATCTGAAAAAAGTTTTGCGTTTTTATAAATCTTCTCAAAAATTGTAAAACCTATTTTGCTATTAAACAAAATCCATTGATTGCTACCGTAAAGTTGCGAAGCCTTATCAATCATTTCGTAGGTAACAAAAGTGTACTTATTTTTGTCTGTCATCAGCTCTTTAAAGTCTGATTTAAATGGAAACCGCTGGAAATAAAACCCTTCACTCGGTCTTTTGCTGTATTGCGCTACGCATGTGTAAGTATCTGCATCTTCAAAAACCATATTGGCACCAAAGTGGGCAATTTCATCAATTAGCTGACCTTCTTTTAAATAATTTCTAAAAACTTGCGAGGATGCTGCATTAAAAAACTTGTGCGGAAAAATATAGGCATTGTTACTGTTTATAGATGAAATATTTACTGCTAATTCAAAAAAGATATTGGCTAAATCATAGGAAGCTTTAGCGTTTTGATACTGTGTTTCGTAATAAAGTTTTTCTGTTGGTTGCGTTACCTGAATTTCTTGCACTCGCATATACGGCGGGTTCCCAATCACCACATCAAACCCAACAAAATCGCCGTTTTCGTTCAGCACCTCGGGGAACTCGAAGCGCCACTCGAAGGCGTTCTCGTAAATTTTGTTGCTCCTAATCCCCTCTATCTCCGCTTCTAGCTTCTTAATATCGTCAGAGAGCTTCTGTACCTTTTTATTCCACTCGGCTTTCTCCTTTTTGGTTTGCTCAAAAAGGGTGGTTTGGTTGGTAAGGGTAAACAGCTCGCCCCTGGTTGTGTTTAACCGCTTAAGCTTGGGGTCGTTTGCCGATATTTCGCTCGTAAAGTCGCTCTTTATGTCGGCAATAAGGCGTTTCATTTCGTGCTTCTGCTCCTTGCTGTGGGCGTTGCGGTAGGTTGATACCGCCATTCGGTAGCTGTCGATACTCCACCTGCTCTTTTTTAGGGTTTGCCCCAAATCGGCATCAATGGCAAAGCGGCTTACCAGCGAGTTGCCGCACTTTATGTTAATATCGATATTGGGTAGCGTTTCGAGCTCTGTTTCGTTTTTGTAGTAGGCATTCTTCAGCAGCTCGATCCACAGGCGCAGGCGGCAAATTTTTACCGAGTTAAAGTTTATATCAACGCCAAAGAGGCAGCTCTCAATTATGGTTTGTTTCTCATGAAACAGCGCCTCCTGCACGCGCTGGCTCTCCGTGCTCTTGGGGTGGTACTCGAAAATAGCGCCCTCCTCGTCGGTTACAATCAGCTCGTCGTTCTCCACCTCAACGTGGTACTCCTTTAGGCGGCGGCCGTGGCGATCCTGCAGGATTCGTAAATCGTTTTTAACGGCAATTATCTCGTTTAGCGCCGAAACCAGAAAGTGCCCTGAGCCCACGGCGGGGTCGCAAATTTTTAGGCTATTTACAATGTGGTTGGCCTCGTTGCGGTTGTCAATCTTATCGTACAGGTCATCAATGGTTTTGCAATCCCACTGCTTGGCCTCGTTAAATTTCTGAACCACGGCCTTGCGAATGGTTTCGCGGCACATGTACATGGTTATAAATCCGGGGGTAAAGAACGAGCCGTCCTTGTAGCCGTTTATCTTCTCGAATATAAGCCCCAGCACCGAGGCGTTGATAAGGGTTTTGCTATCCTCCTGAATCTCTTCGGAGCCCTCGCTGGTAAAGTCGTAGGCATCTAAAAACGCGAACAGGTACTCCAGCGTGTTCAGCTCGCCAGTACGGCGCTTGCCGTGGCTATCCTTTAGCACGGTTGCGCTGTATATTGGCAGGGTTTTATCGTCGCGCAGGTTGCTAATAAACAGGGTTTTATGCTCAAGATCCGAGGGTTCAAACAGCGAGCTGTTTAGGTATGGCACCTTTGCAAATGCTGCCTTTACGCTTTCAACACGCTCGTCGTATTTTCGGGCTAAAACTTTAAAGAACAAGCTGTTTAAATCGTCATAATTCTGAATTCTCTCCAAATTCAGAAAGCTATACAACTGGTCGCCCCTTTGGTACCTAATGAGCTGGGCCTCGAGCAGCTTTAGGAACAGAATTCGGTTTATCCAGGTAATGCTTAGCTCCAGCGCCACGCTAAAAAGCTGCTCCTGCACGTTGCGCCCAAACTGGTTGGGTTTTTCAAGGCGGCTAATCATATCCAGGCTGTCGAGCTCAATTATGGCGTTCTCGAGAATTGAGCCAAAGTTCTGGCTGCCCTCCCGGTTGCGCCCAATAATTTTTTGCCCTTCTCCTTTGTTTCAACCAGCCCAATAATATGTAGCAGCTCGCCGTAGAAACGCTTATCGAGGGTGTTGCTATCGTTGGCAAAGGGCAGCTTTAACAGGTGCTCGGGCGATAGCAGCTTGTAAAGGGCAATAAGCTTGTTGTCGTCCTTTTTACTGTTGTTGCGCAGCGGGTTTTCGTACTTGCGCACATCGAAGTGGGTAAACTCAATTTCGTGGGTAATGCTACTTATAAATGGCTGCGCTATTTGATTGTAGAAAAAATCGGTTGTTTTGCCCGCCAGTCGCCCCGCTTCGAACTCGTTAAACTGCTTTACAAGCTCCTTGCTATGGGCAAATTGCTTTTCGAAGGTATTGGCATCAAAAATAAACCATTCGTATATATTGGTTGCAACCAGGTAGCGGATTTCCAGATTTTTTTGGGTTATGCGTTCGCGCAGGTAGTACAGCACCAGCTCGTGCAGGGCTTTAGTATTGATATTTTGCTGGGTTAGCATTTCGCTCCTGTTGGTTGGCTTTTTGGTTTCAACTATTACGCCAACGCTGCTGCTTGCCTTGCTCCCGTTGTGAATAACCAAATCGTTGCGCCCCTTGGTGTTTATAAAATGGTGGGGCTCGTAGTAGGTTTTTTTTAAAAAATCGACCAGCAAAAACTTATGAAACTCCTCCGACTCCTGCTCGTCTATCCTGTTGAGCAGCTGAATTAGGTTCGTTTTAAACACCTCAATTTCAGACCGATTGGGCTTAAGCTTTAAAAATGCTTTATTGAGCGCCTTTCTGGGTTTTAGCTGTTTTAGGTTCATATTAATCGCACTATTTGTTTCGGTTGGTTGGCCCCACACATTTGCATTTATCTTATACAAATTTGATGAATTAGGCGGGTTAAATTACAAATAGTATTTGTATTATCATAGGGGCGTGGGTAGTTTTGTGGCTTGCCTACGCTACCCACTATCCCCCTTGTGGGGAAACCCAGCGCACGGGTTGCACGGTGGCTAAGGCTGGAAAAGCCACCAATTATTCCAATCGTTACAATAAAGCTCGCAAAACAAAGCATCCCCGTTTACCCCACAACACGAATAATTCGGCATAGTATACAAATGCTAACCTATTAATAGTAACCAAACTAGCAGGAATACGTATTACTTATAATAGGCCTATATCTTCGGCTAAATTTCCATCTAATACCTTACAATTCTAAAGCATGGTTAGCAGATTGGCGTAGCCTTATAAATATAAACTTTAAAAGATAAATACTATGAATGTGTTTTTTGTATCAGTACTCTTGGCAATTTTTGTGGTTGTTCCTGTCTTGATTTTAGTTTTACGCCTACTTTTTAAAAACTCGATACTATTTAAAATATGTTTAATATGGGGTATTAACCTCATTTTTGTTGTTGAGATTACAAGGCTATCATCAGAGTTTCCGGAATTTTTTCCGCAATATTTATCTTTAATTTTCGACATCGTTAGCACAACCCTTTGTTTTTATTTAGTGGTTCGGATTATTAAAAAACCCTTCCATGATACAATTAGTAACGTTACGGAGCTTTCGGAGGGGCGGCTCAATTTAGAGCTATCGCCGCAAATGCTTGAGCGCAAGGATGAGCTGGGCACGCTGGGTAAAGCGATGAATAAGCTGATAGATACACTAAATCAGGTGGTTGAGAGCTTGCATAGCGAATCCGATAATATTATCGAGGCAAGCACCCAGCTAACAGACAATTCGAATAAGATGGCTGAAGGGGCTAACGAGCAGGCCTCGTCTACCGAGGAGGTATCGGCCACAATGGAACAAATAAACGCTAACATTGAACAGAATACTAACAATGCCCTAAATGGGAATAAAATAATTAAGGGAACTCAGGAAAAAATGGCTTTGGTAAAAGATGCTTCGGATAGCAGCCTATCGGCAAGCAGAGCTATTGCTGAGAAAATTACCATAATAAATGAGATTTCGCAGCAAACCAATATGCTGGCGCTAAATGCGGCCGTTGAGGCTGCCCGTGCAGGTGAGCATGGTAAAGGATTTGCAGTGGTTGCAGCCGAGGTTAAAAAGCTGGCCGAGCGAAGCAAGGTGAGCTCCGATGAAATTGATGCTTTATCGAAAGACAGCGTAGAGCTAAGCGAAAAAACCGAACACCTGTTTAACGAGCTTGTATCGGAATTGGAAAAAACGGTTGTGGTGATGGACGAAATAACCTCGGCAAGTAATGAGCAAAAAACAGGTGCCGGTGAGGTAAATAATGCCCTATCGAGCCTAAACCAAGTAACACAACAAACTGCCAATGCAGCGCAGGAACTGAATCAAAATGCAATGGCGTTAACCGACCTTGCGGAGAACTTACGCAGAATAATAGCCTATTTTAAAAGGTAGGTTTTTGAAACATTGGTGTCCGGTTAATATTTATAGATTCCTCCCTACGGTCGGAATGACAGGGCGTTGAGTTGTATTTAGGAGGGGAGGGCTTGGCTAGCGGCTTCGCCGCTAGCCAAGCCCTCCCCTAAAAACTAAACATTTGTCATAGACAAAGCCATTTCTATTTTCAACGGTTTTTGTGGAACATACATTTCAGAGCGAAACGCAGTGAAGCGAAGAGTCTATAATGTTTAACTTTGTTTTTATCGGACAATAGTGTTTTCGATATAAAAAAGTAAATCGCTTGAATTCTGATATAAGGGTGGGTCTGAAAAGATTCGCCCTTTGAGCTAATAATTGGGGTTAAGGGCTACGAGCGCTACTCGAACCAAGGGTCCATATCAAGATTTGTTTGGGCAAAAATTTCTCGATTCTGAAACTGATTAATCTTTCTAATCTGCTCAAGAAGCACCTTTGCTTGGGTGTTACCCCTATCGTATTCGATAACTTGTAGTAAATAGTTTATAGCCGCGTTAAACTTTTGCTCGCCGATTAACCTGCCTACCTCCTCCTTAAAATCATCTTCTTCGCTGTATTTATGTTGATATTCTGACATAAAGCAATTAATATATTACCACAAATATTTTGTATACAAACACTTGCTGGTGGTAAATAGTTCAAAAAAAAACCACGGTAACCCTCGTAGTTGCTCTACGCCCCATTTTCATTCATCTTTAGTAATGTTGATGAATAATGCGGGTTAAACGTGATCGGATTTGTGGGCTGGGTCAACCAGCTCGCGGTACTTATAAACTATATTCTTAAAATCTTGCCATGTGGGGCGCTTTAATGCGGGGTTGCGGAGCAGCGCTGCGGGATGAAATACGGGCATAGCAAGCCTTCCATCATGGTTAATCCACTTGCCCCTATCGCGGGTTATTCGATACTCAGAGCCAACCATATACTTCAACGATGTGGCCCCTAGCAGGATAAGGATTTTGGGGTCGATAAGTTCTATTTGCTTTTGCAAATAGGGCATACAGATAGCGGCCTCGCTGGGTGAGGGCACCCTGTTTTGAGGAGGGCGACACTTAACGATATTGCCGATAAAAACATGATGGGTACGATTAAAACCACAAGCCGCCAAAATTTTATCGAGAAGCTGTCCCGATTTACCTACAAAGGGCCTTCCCTGTATATCCTCGTCTCTACCAGGCCCCTCGCCAATAATCATAATTTCGGCATTTACATTGCCCTCGCCAAATATTACCCTATTGCGTGTTTTCGATAGCTCGCATTTGGTACATTGTAAAATCTGCTCCTTTAGCTCGTTAAGCTCGTGGTTCATAGCGCTTGATTTTACCAGTTTATGCTGTGTACTATTCAACGCTGTTTAGCTAAAAACAGGCTTCGGGTTCGACTTCGGCTTCGGCTTCGCTCAGTCTGACGGTTGCTCACTCTGACGATCGTTTAGTCTGACAGCTACCCGAGCAGAATCGAGGGGTGCTGAAAGGTAACCAACCAGCATTGAACTACGAGTACACAAACTAATGATTTACCCCACGTTTGTATTCATCGTTACTAAAGTTGATGAATAGTGTGGGGTAATCGGTTTATACCGTAACCATCTGTATAAAAGTTTCAACAATTTTATCGAAAGCTTCAACGGCTGCGGGGTTGCTCTGGCTATAAACGCTAAGCCCCTTATCGGCAGCTTCGCCAACCTCGGCAATTAGTGGAATTTGCCCGATTAATGGAACGCCCAGCTCGTTAGCTAAACGCTCGCCTCCACCCTGCCCGAAAATAAAGTACTTCTCCTCGGGATGTGGTGCCGGGGTAAACCACGACATGTTCTCGATTACACCCAAAATAGGAATATTCAGGCTCTTATTCGTAAACATCGATGCTGCTTTTCGCGCGTCGTTTAGAGCAACCTCCTGAGGTGTTGTTACAATTACCGACCCGCTCATCTTCACCTTTTGCGCAGCGGTGAGCTGAATATCGCTGGTTCCGGGAGGGAAATCGAGAATCATATAATCAATATCGCCCCACTCCGTATTCTCGAGCAGCTGGGTTATGGCGTTGGCTGCCATGGGGCCACGCCAAATTAGGCCCTGATTTGTTTTAACAAAGAAACCAATGGACATAATTTTAACCCCAAACTTCTCAATGGGGTACATAATATCCTTTTCGCCCTTGGTAATAACCTCGGGTTGAGCATCCTCGATGCCAAACATACGGGGTATCGAGGGGCCAAAAATATCGGCATCTACCAATGCAACCTTAAAACCTTGTCGCACAAGCGAAATAGCCAAATTAACCGAAACGGTTGATTTTCCAACACCACCCTTACCCGACGAAACAGGAATTACATGCTTAACTGTTGGGAGATCAATTTTTTCAAAAGCGGCCATCGTTGTTTTATCCTTTCTTTAGTTTAAATTATTAATTAGGAAATTATTTCGAACTATATTTAGTACAACTCCTTTAATTCCAATTATTTATTCGAATAATTGCTGACTCCTACAGCGACTAAGCCTCACAACCAATCTAGTTGCCCAAAATTGGGCTCAGCTAAGTCGGGGTAACCCGCATTTGCATTCATCTTTAATAAACTTGATGAATAATGCGCGTTAAAAACTGCGCAAGTTACAAAATTGTGTCCTAATCACAATCGATAAAAACTAAATGCTTTAAGAGGTTTTACCTATTTAGCTAGAAGAATTAAACCCTCTAGCTAAACATCACTACAAGCTCTTTATCTCAAAAATATTATGGTTCGAATCGGTAATGAAATAGGTAAGCCCCAGTTTTCCTTGCCTAACAAAAACCCTGTACCCTTTTTGCGCTGCAAGCTTAAATAGCTGCTCGGCATTGCTAACCATAAGGCAAACATGGTTGTAATCAGGTTGCTTCGGATTACTGCTCACAAAAAGTTCCAACTCAACCTCTCCGCAATTGCCAAAAATGATGTTTACATCGCTATCAATTCCAAAAATATCGTTCGAATCGTTCCTGTTTAACGAAAACGACCGGGTGGATTTAAACCCTAAAATGCCTTCGTAAAAATTAAGCACATCGGCTTCAACCACCTGTAAACCTATATGTTTTACTCCTATTTTCATGCTAAAATTCAATTCCTTTTCGGGCCTCAACCCCTTTATTAAAGTAGTGCTTTATCTCCTTCATTTCGGTTACCAAATCGGCGGCTTCGACTAATTCCGTGGGAGCATACCGACCAGTAAGCACAATCTCCATGGTAACAGGTTTTGACTTTAGTATAGACAAAACCTCATGTACCCCAAACAATTTGTAGTACAATGCAATACAAACCTCATCGAGGATAACCAAGGAGTGCTTATTATCCTTAATAACCTGTTTTATCTCATCAAGCCCTATTCTAGCCGCATCGATATCGGCTTGCGTTGGCTCTTTTTCAATGAAACAGTCGAGCCCATACTGCTTAATCTCAATATTGGGAAACCGTTTCAACGCATCGAGCTCAGCGTAGTGCATGCCCTTTACAAACTGAGCTATAAACACTCGCTTTCGTGCTCCCGTAGCCCTAATGGCCAACCCAATGGCGGCTGTGGTTTTGCCCTTGCCATTGCCTGTATAAAGATGAATATAACCCTTACTACTCATAATATTTTAGCTTAAAATTTGCACTGCCTGATTGTAGGGCAAACCCACAACCAGCTGATTATCTTTCAATCCACCATACTCCCTAGAATCGGGGCACCCAAAAGAGATGCTCATGCAAGCCGATTTAAAGGTGCTGATAAAAACATTACCGCAAATTGACAAAAAGGGGAAAGGCTGCGATATTGGGTACTCGTTGGTTTTAAGTATAAGCCTTCGGGTTAAATCGGTTAGTTGCTTTGGGTCAATGTACATAATGTACATATCGGGGCACTCTTGGCTCTCAAATTTTTCATCAATACCCATCAAAACATTGTGTATTGGAGTACTCATTTGGGGTATATCGCTAAGGGCTTTTTTTATGGTTTGCTTGGCAATATTGCTATCCTCAGCAATATGTTTAACCAGCTCCTTATCGTCTCGCAAAAGCCCCATGCTTCTCTTTGCCCCTATACACTCCAGATTTAACGGATTAAAAAGAAGTGGAGTTTTAAAAGCATCGTTAACCGCCTCGCAAAACCGAATGGGCTTAGCTGGCGAGTAGCTAAAATCGTTGTTGTAGTTAACTTTTAAGCCTAAGCATTTGGGCCCGAACTGTTTCTTTAGCTCTAAAATCATTTGTTTTCAGATTTTACATACTTTGCCACTGCCCTACTCACATCGGACATGGTGAAATTGTATCGTCTCCTAAGCCTTCCTAACCTTTCATTAGCATACTGCTTAGGAATATTTAGCTCGTTGCACAAAAACTCGGAAGGCACATCGTACTTAACAGACACATAAGCTAAAGACTCCATGCCAAGCACCTCATAGTCCTCTATTGCAATTCGGTTTTTTTGCGCTTTAGCTTTTACCTCTTGCTTTGGCTGGGTAGTAGCAACCTCTTGTGGGGTCAAATCGGATTGTAACTCTTCGGTTTCCAATTGTTGAGGGCTTGCATTAAATTCTGGTAAATTAGTGCTATTCAACACATTATCTATAGATACGCTAGTATTATCAACCCTGTGCCTATATAAATTACCATACTCTACAGCATTGGGTGTCACTAAAAATGCAAAAACGAAAAGGAAGAGGCTAACCACCGATAGGAGCGAAATAAAAACGATACGGGGCGTTCTCTTGGGGAAAAGTCGCCTAAAGAAACAGCCAATAAGCTTCCAATGTAAAATGATGTGAATCACAATAAAAACGATGAAAGCAATACTCACAATCAGGTGGATAGTTCCCCACTGATGGCGGTCGAGCCCGAGAAGCTCTAAATTCACGTTCTTACCGTATAGTAAATTTCGTTTTTCGCCCGAAAGTAGCGTGTACTTAATAAGGAAACCTATACCCGCCATACCCATTAGTAGTAAAAAAAGGATAATGTCGACCACGAGGTTTATCTTAGCCCTATCTCTACAAAACTTGATAAAATTGTTCATGGCAAATTTATTTTTTTTTGATTTTTTTGATATCCATTGTAATCGTTTTAGTTTAACCCCAATTATTCATTCGAAAAATTGCTGTATACCACAGCCACTAAGCCTCACAACCAATTTTGTTGCCCAAAATTGGGCTCCACTAGGTCGGGGTAACCCGCATTTGCATTCATCTTTTACAAATTTGATGAATAATGGGGTTTAAAAGCAAGTGAGGCTTTGCAAATAGCGGTAATCCCTATCAATAAATAGTATTCCGCCCTCAACTTCTGGCGTACTAAACAGGTTACGAACCAACTCCAAAATATTATCCTTTTTCGTAATACGCTCAGCGTTTTTGCGTAACACGGGCAAACCATAAATTAACACTTTCTTGCTCATTACCACCTAGTGTTTGCGAAGGTAAAATTTCTTTGAGTCGAACTCGAGCTCTACAACCTTATCCTCTTCAATAAGTTTATATAGTACGGAGTAATCTGAATTATTTTTTGCCAACAGCTCGCGCATGGTATCCTCCCTTATGGGATGTACAGCGCAAATATTAAGAATATCCTCAGCGGCATTGCCTGTGTACCCCGTATCGGTACCCTCAAACCCCAGTATTAGCTCGGTATTAAGCCCTCGCTTATCAAAAATTTGGTACGCCTCATTAATTGCCTCAGGGGTTGATGGCTTTACGGTTGAAACTGCGGGAGGCCTAGTAGGTATCGACAGGTAAGCTATTGATGGGCTTAGCCCATACACCTGACAGGCGGTTCGTTCTAATGCAATTGCATGATCGTTTACCTCATCAACAAGCATTGTTTCGGTAACAAGCGTTCCCCTATACTGGTTTGCAAACGACAGCATACCGCTACACATCGTATTAAAATTCAGCTTCGAAATCGGCCTGTTTAGCTTACTCCAAATACGCTGGTTGGCCGTATCGCACTTAACTGATACCCAATCGGCCTGCGCCAATTCGGCTCTTACATCGGCATTGTAAAGCAACGAGCCGTTGGTAATAACGGCAATTGGAATACTAAATTTTTTAAGCAGCTGGATTGACTCGCCCAAATTTTTATCTAAAGTGGGTTCGCCATTGGCCACAAAGGTTAAAAAGTCGGGAATATCGTTAGTATTCAGCTTGCCTAAATGACTTTCGACCTCCATATAAATTTGCTTTGGCTCATAAAATAGCTCACGCTCGATGCTATACCGCTGCTTTGCCCCCACCTGACAATAAACACAGGAATAGGTGCAAATTTTTTTGTCGCAGATATTATTTATCCCTAAACTTTTGCCTAAACGGCGCGACGGTATTGGTCCAAAGCATATCATGGCTAGCTATTTATAATTCTATTCCAAATTGATTTAAGGGTAGCGGTTAGCTCCGAATCGGGTGCCCATTCTGTAATACTTTTACAATTAACCATTGCTTCGACCACCTTAGTGCTAAACGGCAACATACCCGCAAAAAGTATATTCTCGTCCTTACAATACTGCTCAATTTGTTGAGCCATATCCTCGTTTAAATCGAACTTATTAATTAGCACCCAAGGCTTTAAATTAAACTTAGATACCAGCTCAAGTGTTCGCTTCATATCGTGCAAACCCGAAATGGTGGGTTCAGTTACAATCAACACGTGATCGGTTCCTGTTATTGATGCTATTACGGCACAACCTATTCCAGGGGGGCCATCAATTACAATATGCTCTAGGTTGTTATCCTTGGCAACCTGTTTAGCCTTTTCGCGAACCATACACACCAATTTACCCGAATTCTCTTCGCCTGGAGCCAACCTTCCGTACACCACCTTCCCATTTCTAAAGCTCCCCGTGTACATGCGACTTTTGTCATTATCGAGCATCGAAATGGCTTTTTCGGGGCACATTCGCCAGCATAGCTGGCAACCATCGCATGCCGTTTCCGATACCACAAACTTATCATCTACCTTAGTAATGGCATCGAACCTACAATACTCCATGCACAAACCACAGCTGGTACACTTTTGGTAATCGATAACGGCAGTTTGGCCTGCTATATAAATCTCTTCCTCCTCGTGAGTTGGATTGAAAATTATATGAAGATTTGCTGCATCAACATCACAATCGGAGAGTAATACCTTCTGCGACATGGTAGCAAAAGCCGCTGTAATGCTACTTTTTCCTGTGCCTCCCTTACCGCTTATAATGGCTATTTCCATAATTTTATTTTTGAAAATCTTTTAATAATAATACCGCTGACGTTTACAAAATCGCAACACACAAAAATCAGCCTAACGCCTAGCTGCATGTTTTTACCTGTGGTGCTTACCCCCAACTATTCATTCGAATAGTTGCTGTTTGCTACAGCGACTTAAGTCTCACAACCAATTTTGTTACCCAAAATTGGGCTCGACTATGTGGGGTTAACCCGTATTCGCATTCATCTTTATCAAATTTGATGAATAATGCTGGTTAAAACAGCAAGCAGCTGCTCCTTTATTTCAACTTTCTCTTTAGCAAGAATTTTTCCCTTTGAGTAGATAGATGCAATCTCCCTATCGAAAGGAATTTCCATTAACAATGGGATTTTCTCTTGCTTCAAGTAGTCATACACCTTATCATCGCCTAAACCTGCCCTATTTATAATAACACCACACTTTTTATTCATCGTACGTAGGGTATCAACCGATTGCTTTAGATCGCTCACGCCAAAAGGCGTGGGTTCGGTTATAAGAACAACAAAATCGGCGTACGATACGGCCTCAATAAAAGGGCACGATGTACCTGGGGGCGAATCCATTAAAACCATATGGTTTAATCCAGCTGTTTTAATTGCCCTGCTTATTACTGGAACAGATGAATATACACCTACACGAACCCGCGCTTCAACAATATTTGAAGTGGGTGTAATATCGTAATGGTTTACCTTGCCCAGCGATACATCCTTCTCGGTAATGGCGTCGAACTTACAAGCTACGGAACATGCACCACAACCATGGCACAAATCTTCTATTACCCTTATTACCTTTTGTTGCGGAACAATAAAAATTGATTGATAAGCACAATACTCAGCACATTTGCCACAGTAAGTGCATTTATCCGTATCGATAACTGGCATTCGCAGCGTTACATCGACAGATTTTTTCAGCTGGCCATCGAAAAAAATCATATCATTCGGTTCCTCTGCATCACAATCGACGAGCGTTACGGGAACCCCCTGATCCTGTAATGCATAAAACAAGCTGGTAGACACGAGCGTTTTACCCGTACCTCCCTTTCCGCTTGCAATGGCAATACGTAATTTTTTATTACTAATCATATTTAAGCCTTAATTCTTCATTAACAAGGGTACCCTTAATCACATCTTTATAGAATGTCGAACCCCATGTATTTAAATTAGAATGTGTTATAAAATATTTTTGTGGAATTGGGTGCGTACCAAACACAACCTCTAACCCAAATTTTTCGGGAATAAACTCCGAAAAATGTTTTAATCGCGGACAGGGTGGGTAGCCAACAATAAGGCCAGTTGCTAAGTGTACGTAAGTTGCCCCATTTTTCTTCATCTCCTCAGGTACATACTCAATATTGCCTCCTGGACAACCTCCGCAGGTGGAATACCCAACAAGCTCCACATCCATATCCTTATAGCGAGCAAAAGCCCCCTCCCTGTTTTGCAAAGCTCGTAAGCACTTTCCACCACCACAGGTATGATACCTATCGCAAATTATTATTCCGATTTTAACCTTTTTCATATCAAAAGTTTTAAGGATTAACCCCAATTATTCATCTTTTACAAATTTGATGAATCATGCGGGTTAAAATTACAAACCACAAAATCGCCTTTTACTACCCCTAATATCTCGGCAATTAAATCGCACTTAACCATCAACAGAAAAAATATGCGCGGGTCTTTCTCGTTAATCAGCCCCTCTAGATTCCCCTGTCCCTTTGATATAATTAGGTCTGCCGAGCTATATGCACTTAAAAACTCATCGCTACACCTCTCTAAAACTGTTGAAGGCGCATCGTAACCATTGGAAATTACATCGGCTGCGTAGTACATCCCGACCTGAACAGCATCTTCGGCCGTGGCGTCGTTAAGCGCTGGGGCACCCTTTACCACGTAGGTAACATTGCCGTGCATCATCACCTCGATAAAAAGCCTGTCGAAAACTATTTCGCCAGCATTATCGCCTAGATACAACACGCTTTTTGCGCTACCCAATTTCTGTTTAAGCAAATCTGTTTTATCGATGCCAAAACTAGAATTCAATACCTTGTCAATAGTTTTATGTATATCAAAGCTTGTGCTTGCACCGTAATCCATTATGTTACCCGCAAGGGCGAGCCTGAGCGCCAATTTAAAGGGGTCGTCGGCGTTCAGTACCTTTGGTTTCCACTCATCGTAAAGTTGTAGAGCAATTTTATTGCTCTCGTCTTTCTCCTCTTTAAACGGATCGTCGATATTAATAATTCGGTAAAGCATTTTACTTAGATTTCGCTGAATATCAGGGGTTGATTCTGTATACTCGCCGCTGATAACATGCTCTAAGAATGCAAGAAAAATTCGTTGCTGACTTTCGGTAACATTATACTTTTCAAAAAGCCGATTGTAAGTTCTTTTTATGCAAGCAACACACCTTTTGTCAATACTACCCATACCTACTTATTACTGCTACCCTTATTGGGTTTATCGCCCTGGCCACAATAATTGGCGCTAAGCTGCAGCTTATCATCCATAAACTGTGTTACAATCTCTTTAGGGTCAATTAATGGAGCACCAATAAACACGTTGATGTTTTGCTCGTGAAAAAGATTGATAGCCCTTTGGCCCATTCCCGCTGCAATTACATCGGTAACCCCATACTGAGCAACCCAACGAGGGTACACGCCTGGCTCGTGGGCTGGTGGGGTTTGCGTATCGATATTAACAATAGCACCATTTTCAACCTCGATAATTGCAAACTGTTGGCAATGGCCAAAGTGTTCGCATAGAACTCCGTTCTGAAGCGGCAAAGCAATTTTTTTGTTCATAAGTAATAAAGTTTATTGAATCATGATTTTTGAAAGAAAACGGGGCTGTTTAACCCCAATTATTCGTTCAAATAATTGGGGTTAAAACAGCCCCGCATAACATTAGAACCTTGATCTAAACCTGTTCTGCATTCCTAGACCCCGACCTGGACCGCGACCATTAAAACCGCGACCGCCACGTCCTGCGCGACCACCGCGAGCTCCGCGGCCAAATCCGAAGCCTCGGGCAAAATCTTCGGGCATATTTTCTGGACCTATATTTGGTTCAGGTGCTGCCTGAGCTGTTTGCCCTGCGCCATAATTAGTACAGCGCCCCATTCTACGGCCTGTCATTGGGCCTTGCCCTGCTGGACCTTGTTGATTAAAACCTGGCATAACTACCTCCTTTTTAAATGATTAAAAATATAATTAAACAATACGAACAAGTAAACCTAGCGCTTACAGTTAGGATTTACATCGATAGCTGACAACACGTTATGGTATATCAACTTTCAAAATAGTAGAGCTGTGGTAAAAACAAAAGGTTAATCACTAATTCAGCGGTAACTATTCACCGCTTCTTAAGCGTTTTCCCTGCCCCTGACCACAATCGCCCTTGCGCTTCTTACCCATTCCTTTCCCTAACTTTTTCAATTTCTCTTCTTCCGAAGCTTTTGCACATTCT
Organism: Bacteroidales bacterium; assembly: GCA_028708425.1. Classification (GTDB taxonomy): domain Bacteria; phylum Bacteroidota; class Bacteroidia; order Bacteroidales; family Tenuifilaceae; genus Perlabentimonas. The sequence continues at coordinate 25,713 of JAQVYY010000027.1, read as the reverse complement.
CCTATTCCTCTTCCCGAACGGGCTCCTTTGCCCTCGGGTCCTGTTCCATCAAGCCTAGGCATAACTCGTTTTATTTATTTGTTAAACATTTCTATTATCTCTCGCACTGTTTTCTTCTCTTTTACAACTATAAGCTGAATTTTTAAGCTATCAGCTAACGATTTAATCTTAATCCCAAATTCGCCCGAAACAATTTTATTCGCACTTCGTTCTGCTACAAGTTGAACAGATGCTGGACCAGCCCCATTTTGGGCTTCCTTGTTGGGATTTGGAATAAATTCAGTTGATTTACTCTCAGTATCGTATATTACAAAATACGAACAACGTCCAAAACGCTCATCGAGCATCGAATCTAAACTATCTCCTGTTGATGTAATTGCTACTTTCATGATATTTTCCTTATTATTGGTTAGTATTAATTAGTCTTTATTTTTCTCGTTAATCGTTGCCCACATTGTGGGCACACCTCTGTTTTACAAGGGACTCCCTGATTATGCAATTTTTCGTAACCACAACCAACACAAACGCACATATCTATAGGACTTTCTGCGCCTTTTTCCATATTTTTCACCCCGATGACATCTGCATCAACACTCTCTGTATCAATATCGTAATTAGCCACATCCTTACTATCACACAAGGGACAATTAACAGCATCAATACCTCTCTTGGGATTATTAAAAAAGCATCCACAGGTACTACAGCTGTACCAGTTGCTATCGAAATACACCTTACCGCCTTGAATCTTAATTTGCCTATTCTCGGCAAAAGCTTTTGCCACCTTTCTCCTAACAGATGCGTATATACGAGTAAATGTTGGTCTGGACACACCCATAATCACCGATGCTTGATGATGGTTGTGCATATCGTAGTCGCACAACCTTAAAGCTTCATACTCTTCAAAATGAATGAGTACAGGTTCTTTATTGGTTCCATCGAAATCGTAACCATAAGGTTTAAACCCCTTCATTGGAGGGGGATTTAGAATCTTTCGAAATTTTCGTGCCCGTGGTGCCATAATTAGACTATGAACATTTGCTTAATGCAAAACTAATGAACATATGCTCATAAAGCAAATAAATTGTCAACTATTTTGTTAAAAGGGGAAATAAAATTGTTACTTACCTATGTAAAGTACGGTTAAATCAAGTTAAGGCGGTGATATTCACCATTAATTCACCATTAATCCCCAATTATTCGTCTGAAGAATTGCTGTTTACAACAACGACTAAGTTTGACAACCAATTTTGTTACCCAAAATTGGACTCGGCCATGTCGGGGTAACCCGCATTTGCATTCATCTTTTACAAATTTGATTGAATAATGCGGGTTAAAGGCAGAAAAATAAGCTGAGGTAAAAAAGGGGAGATTCTAGAATAATTTACAGACTTACTCTATTTCATTATAAACCAACGGCTTTCATGCAAAACAACAATGATTTTTGTGGAATTTACAAGTAGCAAAAACAGAAGCTAATTCATATAGCTAAATCTGCGGGTAATTCTGCTGGTTTTATAGGTAAATGTAATAAGGTAAATACCTTTTGAAAATCTTTCGTGCGGTAAATTAATTGTAGTTTCACTGCTAACCTCAAGGTCATCGGCAAACAACCTAGAACCAATTAGGTTAGAAACAACAACAGAAACTGTTTCGCCATCATTTACTCCCGTAAACTTTGCCTTAAACACATCGTTTACACTTAAAGGGTTGGGGTATACTGTTGCACCAAAAGTGGGTGTAGGCAAACTATCGGCAGGTGTAACATGCATACCAGCACCAATTGATGTAGAGGCATAGCCTCCACCTGCACCACCTGAATACTGTAGTTGCGCTCCAGCGCTATAGCTGAATCCTAAAAGAAGGATAAAACAGCAAAATATTAGTTGTATTTTGTATAAATTCTTCATACACTATCTTGTTTAAATCACGCTACTATTTACCAACTATTTACTAACACCACCTATGGCCAATAAGCTGTGCTTCGTATTAAAAAACAAATTGGCACAAGCTGATAAAGTAAAAAAAATGTTATCTCCCCCCTCTACCTCCCAAGGTATTTCGTCGGGTTGATGGTTTTAAATGCGAGTAGAACCTATCGGATACGGCTAAATCGCGCCACGATCCCACATCGGAAATGGCACTACCCCATGCTCCACCTTTTATTAATACGCCTAATGCAGTATTAGGGTTACACCAGCCCTGCTGGTTTGCATTTCCGTTTTCATCAATACTACCATCTCCCAGCAATCCAGTAAACAGCTCACCACCAGCACCTATCATTATGGTTTGCTCCCAAACATTACCGCTCATCTCCATCACACCATAGTAGGCTGCACCAGCATCAATACGCGAAGTGCTGGTAGTTGCTGCAAAACCAGTACGAAGCACACCCCGCAAGCCCCAACCGTCGATAGCTACTACATTGCCAAAATTTGCTAGCCCACTATTTTCGGTAGGCTTCTCGGTAACCGTTTCAAAAATCGTACCATCGTTCATAACCGTATTGGCATTAACAGCTAAACTGGTTCCCCATGCAAGCTCTCCCTCAACAGGCAGGATATTGGCACCACGGCAAATTTTTTCGTATTCCATTTCGGTTATGGGTCGTAGTGCAGCCCAATCGAGGTAGGCGCTTAAATCGGCCCAATTTAAAAAGTTTGCTGCCCTATGTACCCCATCCTCATCATCGTTGTAGGTAGAATTTGCATTATAGTTTACACCATATACAGCAGGGTGTGAGCCCTCTTTACCCGATTTAAAAATAGCAATCCCATTACGATAAAGACTATCGGGTGCATATGGGTTTACCATGGCAAAAGTTCCTTTGGCATCGCTTGGCGGTAAAGACGTTCTGTTTTTTTGCTGATTATAGGTTAAGGTATTCAGAAAGTCAGCATACTGAAGCTGTGATATTTCGTATTTCATTACGTAGAAAGAATCGAATCCCTTGGGAAAATCGTAAGGTAAGGCTGCTGCCAGCTGGGTAGGAGTAAACTCTGTATTGGGATTATGTATATAAATACCCAGGGGGTCTAAAGCTTCCTCGGATGATACTAAAACGGGTTCGCCATTGGTATTTACAAGAGATGAAATGGATGCCCCATCGCCTAAATAAAATGGCCCTTTGGGTATATAAACCATTTCGATGGCAAATATCCTAATCTGGTTATATTCGTTTAAATCAGGTGTTGCGCTTATGGATATTTGTGTGGGGCTAACATTACCAAAAACACCTGCATTTAGCATTACAAACACACCCTTGCCATCGGTTACAGGCTCAATGGCTAGATCTTCGCCTGCATAGTGTACCGCATCCTCACTCGCTAAATTAATATGCTCCCATATGCCCGAAGAAGTTCTTCCTTTCAAAAAAAGCCACACGGCATCCCTGTTTCCACCTTCATCGGTTAGATTCCAGCTATTATCCCAACTTATATCAAAGCGAACCATTTTGCCTTCGACACTAGCATTGGTAACCGCTAAGTTATTGGCAAGCATGAGCAGACTAAAAAAAGTAAAAAGTAAAGAAAGTAACCACCGCATAGCACCGGGTTTAATGTGACACTATAAGTAAAAGTGGTTGTCTGAAAAGTTTATAATTTTTAAACATGCCGAAGAGGCATAACAAATAAATTAAACAGTTGTAAAAAATGCAGATTGCTTCTCTTCGATCGCAATGACGTTTTAATACTCTTTAGACAACGACTTTTACTTCTTTTAAAATTACTTTAAGTACTCAAACCTAAGGTTATCCATACAAAAATACGCTGGAGTATTCATGCCCCAATCGCCAACATCGGTAGATTCGAGGTTGAACACAAGCTTGGTAACGCCCTTTAAGGGCCTTAAATCAACCTCAGTCCAGCTTTCGGCTATAAACTCACTGCCATTTGTATAATCGGCCAAACGGTAAGTAACCTCATCCACTTGCTCACCCGCGGCATCAAAACCAACCACTGTAAGTTCAAACCAATCGCCATCCTTAAATGGGTCGGTAAAAGCATCACCATTAAGGATTGTAAAATAGGCATAGGTTGAGTTAGTAAATTCAGCACTTAAAATATTAACCTCTGTTAAAAAGGTAATTGTCGCAACGTCACCACTAACATACGATACAGCGTAAGCGCTACTTTCATCGGCACCAGCAGGAATGTAAGCGCTATACTGGTTTGAAAAGCCTGGGGTTTCAATATCGGTATTGTTGCTAAAAGCAAACCCTGACCACGCACCCCACTCGTCATTATACTCGTTATTGAAAGTGGCCATGTCGATTGTTAGCGAACCAGAACCATCGCTACCATTCCAATAGCCATCATCGTTTAGGGTAACGGATTGGAAATCGATTGTTTTCTTTACATACGGATCATCCTCCTTACACGAGGTAAACGAAAAAGTCCAAGCCAATGCCAGGGCCACAAGAAAAAGTTTTGAAATTTTTTGCATCTGTTTAAAGATTAAAATGGTTAAACATTAAAACCTTCAAACTGTAAAAACGAGCGAATTGAAAGTGTATAAACGAAGATTGGTACCAAAATCTTCAGCTTCATAACCCGAAAGCTTACAGTTGAAGTTGTTTAACGGCAGGTCTTCTGGCTTACTCCACCACTAGGACGGCCTTCCCATCTTTTTACTTTCACAAAGACAGTGGCAAGGATGCCTAGCAGATTAATGGAGATTACAGCAGCGGGTACTGCTCCCGAATTCCTAATTTTACTAAAAATTTAGTTAGGGCACGGGATTCCCTTAAACCGCAAACAGTGCAAATATAAGCAAAAAATGATATTAACCCCAATAAGGGAAAAAAGAATAGGTGTAAAAAAATAAAATCTATACTTTTGTTGAATAAAAGCCCAAACCCCAATTATTTGGATGAATAATGCGGCCTAAGAACACCTTTTTTATCAGCCACAACAAACAGGTTAATAACAATATATGGTATCCAAATAGTACATACCCCGCGATCGGAATTTGGAAAGAATAAAACCTTTTGTACTTTTAACTGTTAAATTTGGGATGGAGTGTTCATTAATCAACTAAATATTTATATATACTAATATGAAATCAGACATTGAAATTGCTCAAGGAGCTAACATGAAACCTGTTAATGAAATTGCTTCTAGCATTGGTATTAATCAGGACGATTTAATACCGTACGGAAAGTACAAGGCTAAACTTCCTCTTAAGCTTATTGACCAGCAAAAGATAAAAGGGAGTAAGCTGGTTTTGGTTTCGGCCATATCACCAAGCCCTGCAGGTGAGGGAAAAACTACCGTATCAATAGGTTTGGCACAAGCCCTTAACCGTATTGGCAAAAAAACAACCGTTGTACTTCGTGAACCATCTTTAGGTCCTGTTTTCGGAATCAAGGGTGGCGCTACAGGCGGTGGGTATTCGCAAGTACTCCCAATGGAGGATATAAACCTTCATTTTACAGGCGACTTTGCTGCAGTAGAGAAAGCCAACAATTTACTAGCCGCACTAATTGACAATAATGTTCAGAGTAAAACCAAAACGCTAAACATTGACCCTCGAACAGTTCATTGGAGAAGAGTAATGGACATGAACGACCGTTCGTTGCGTAATATTATTGTGGGTTTGGGCGGAACAACATCTGGCATTCCACGTGAAACAGGTTTTGATATTACTGCAGCATCGGAAATTATGGCAATTCTATGTTTAGCAGAAAATATGGATGACCTGAAAAAGAGGTTGGGAAATATTTTTGTAGGTTTTACTTTAGATAAAAAACCGATTTATGCGCGCGATCTCAAGGCCGAGGGTGCCATGGCCGCACTACTAAAAGATGCGATGCTGCCAAATCTTGTTCAAACCATCGAGAACACCCCAGCCATAATTCATGGCGGGCCATTTGCCAACATTGCACAGGGAACCAATACTGTGGTGGCAACAAAAATGGGGCTTTCGCTTAGTGATATTACTGTTACCGAGGCGGGTTTTGGATTCGATTTAGGTGCCGAAAAATTCTTTGATATTAAATGCGAATCATCAGGGTTATCGCCAAGTGCAGTTGTTTTGGTGGCCACTATTAGGGCGTTGAAATATCATGGTGGCGTTCCGATTAAGGATATTTCAAAACCCGATGTTGAGGCACTTAAAAAGGGTGTAGCCAATATGCAAAAGCATATCGAGAATATGAGCTTGTTTGGCATTTGCCCCATTGTAGCTATAAACCGTTTTAGCAACGATACCGACGAGGAGATTGAGCTTGTTAAAAAAACTGGCGAAGATATGGGAGTTCCTGTATCAGTTGTAGATGTTTGGGGTAAAGGTGGCGAAGGAGCTATTGATTTAGCCGAGCAAATTTCTAAAATAGTGTCGTCATGTGATTGTCAATATAAACCTTTGTATGATTGGAATTGGACTCCAGAGAAGAAGATTGAAACCATTGCAAAGAAAATATACGGTGCCGAAGCTGTTGACTATACCCAACAAGCCAAAAATGATTTACAAAAGGTTTACAATCTTGGGCTCGATAAGCTCGCTGTTTGTATTGCAAAAACACAAAAATCGCTTTCAGACAATCCCGAACTACTTGGCAGGCCCAAGGACTTTGTGGTTACCGTTAGAAAAATCGAAATTGCAGCAGGCGCAGGTTTTATAGTACCCATCACTGGGCAAATTATGCGTATGCCTGGTTTACCAGCCGAACCTGCCTCAGAAAAAATAGATGTTGATAATAATGGGCATATTAGCGGACTGTTTTAACCCCAATTACATTCATCTTTTACAAATTTGATGATAATGCGGGTTAAATATTAAAGACACAGAAAAATGGCATGCTTTTTACATGCCATTTTTTTATTGTAACACTAATCCCAATTACTCATCCGAATAATTGCTTTCTACCACAGCGACTAAGCCTCACACCCACTTGGGTTCTCAAAATTGGGTTCGACTAAGTCGAGATAATTCCCATTTGCATTCATCCTTAACAAATTTGATGAGTAATGCGGGGTAACTAGAATACAAACTTTGGTGTAATATTTGCTTCATAAGATTTTTTAAGCCTGTTTTTTTCGAATAACTTTGTAAACAACTATCAATACTAAAATGATGAGAAAAAAAATCTCTCTAGTTATTATTACAATCCTCTTTATAGGACTCAATAATGCTTATACACAAAGACTCGCCTTTGGCGTATTTGGCGAGCCCCAAATATCGTGGTTCACATCCGATACCAAATCATTTAAAAGCGATGGCATGACCATGGGGTTTAATGCTGGTTTTGCGCTAGAGAAATATTTTGCAGACCGATACGCCATTACCACAGGTGCCTCGATAGCGAGCATGGGTGGGAATATACTATTTAGTAACAGCGGGGATACAATAATTACTCTTGACAACACGTACACCATTGAGAGCGGAACATCGGCTAAAATTAAGGGGCAATACATTTCGGTTCCGTTGGGGCTCAAATTTAAGACTAACGAAATTGGTTACACAACCTTTTATGCCAATGTGGGCGTAAAGGCCAACCTGGCACTAAAAGGATATACTTGGATTGAAAAATATAATATTGAAAGGGAAGTTTTAGACAAGAAACAACACTTTAATTTCGCCTACATGTCGTACTTTATAAGTGCGGGAGTTCAGTATTCATTAGGTGGCCCCTCATCTATACAGGCAGGATTAACGTTCTCGCAAAGCTTAACAAATCCTCTGAAAAACAATTACAATGCTTTAAATATAGGCACAGCAGGAATTAGAGTGGGAGTTATTTTTTAAACAAACACCGATTTCGCAACCTAACAGGAACAGCCCTCAACATAGTAAGAGAAACACAAACTATAATTCAAAAAAAATGAGAATTGCACTGGCTCAGCTTAACTATATAGTGGGCGATTTTGAGCTTAACACACATAAAATTACTGAGGCCATAGCGCAAGCTAAACAGAATGATGCCGAACTTATTATTTTTTCTGAGCTCTCGGTTTGTGGTAATATGCCCCATGATCTGCTTACTCGCCCATACTTTATAAACAAGTGCCTGGAAAGCATAAATACAATAGCAACGCATTGTAACGGAATAGCTGCTATAGTTGGTAGCCCAAGTTGTAACCCAAACCCAACAGGCAAGGCCCTGTACAACTCAGCATTTTTTCTGAAAAATGGAAAAATTGATAGTATCCATAACAAATCGTTACTAGCTACCTACGACATACTTAACGAGCATCGTTACTTTGAGCCAAGCGATAGCTTACAAGCTGTAACCCTTAATGGGAAAACCATAGCCATTACCATTGGCGAAGATATTTGGGATACTTTGCAAGCAGATGGCAGAAAGTTATACTCAAAGCCGCCCATGCAAGAACTCGTTACCCAAACCCCCGAGCTAATAGTTAATATTGCTGCGATTCCATTTGTACAGGGCAAAATAGATCAACGAGTTTCGGTTTATAAAAACAATGTGAAACAGTATGGCATTCCACTTATCTCGGTAAACCAGGTTGGTGGTAATACCAATATTATTTTCGATGGTCGTTCCTTAGCAATAAACTCCAACGGGACGGTTGCGAAAATGCTAAATATCTTCGAAGAAGATATTTGCTATGTTGACAGTAACGATTTAGAGGCAAATGCTACATCAATATCAATAGAAAAAGAAGATACCATTGCGCTTATTCACGATGCCCTAGTGCTAGGTATTAAAGATTACTTTTGCAAAATGGGCTTCACCAAAGCCACCCTGGGGCTATCGGGTGGAATTGACTCGGCCGTTACCATTGCACTAGCACAAAAAGCATTGGGCAGCGAAAATATTCGGGTTTTACTTTTACCCTCGCAGTACTCATCGGAGCATGGTGTAAGCGAAGCTGTTGAACTAGCCGATAACCTTAACATTCAGTATGATATAATAAGCATAAATAGCGTATTCAACTCGTTTCGAAGCAGCTTAGCAAATATTTTTGAGGGGCAACCAGAAAACCTAACCGAAGAGAATATACAAGCCCGTACCAGGGGCGTTATGCTAATGGCACTATCGAATAAATTTGGGCACTTAGTGTTAAATACATCAAATAAAAGCGAAGCGGCGGTTGGCTACGGAACCCTTTACGGGGATATGTGTGGAGCATTAGCGGTTTTGGGTGATGTTTACAAAACCCAGGTTTTTGAGCTGGCACGCTACATTAATAGGAGCGAAGAAATTATACCCACAAATACCATAACAAAACCCCCATCGGCCGAACTCAGACCCGACCAAAAGGACTCCGATTCGCTTCCCGACTACGAAATACTAGACCAAATTCTATATTATTATTTAGAAGAGAATAAATCGAAAGAGGAAATTGTGAAAATGGGATTTAATGCACAACAAGTTAGCAAGATCATTAGGCTGGTAAAAATAAGCGAACACAAGAGGTACCAAACAGCCCCCGTACTAAGGATATCATCAAAAGCCTTTGGTATAGGCCGATTATTACCTCTTGTAGCCAAAACGTAGCTTCAATAAGCCATGTTAATTTCCTGCTGTAAAACATTTTTATTATCTTTGCGTAAAATTTTTTTAAGCTCTCAATCCTGTTTTTAGTTTAACGCACTAGCTACAAGCATTTTAGCAATTCACTTTAAAATAAAATCTCACAAATGGCTAATCCCACTATTGATACTCAGAATGCATTTGATGGCGTTTGTTCTCTGTTTTATAATCTGAAACCCAGAGAAAAAGAGCAACTTTTTAAAAAATTTTCGTGCTCGTACTATCGAAAGGGAGAAATTATTTATCGCGATGGCGATGTGCCTAAAGGGTTGGTTTGCTTAACAAAAGGTAAGGTAAAAATTTTTAAAGAAGGCGTTGGTGGTCGGGATCAAATTGTGAGAATGGCAAAGCCCATTGGCTTTATTGGATATAGAGCATTATTGGCCGATGAAAACCATATTGCTTCAGCAGAAGCGTTAGAGGATTGTATTGTATCGACGATAGATAAAAACAGCTTTATAAAAATATTAAAATCTAACGCCAAGCTAACCTACCATATTTTAAAATCGGTGGCCACCGAATTAGGGCTATCGAATAGCCGTACGGTAACGCTTACACAAAAACATATTAGGGGCCGTTTGGCCGAATCGCTTGTTTACCTGCACGATACTTATGGTTTCGAGGATGATGAGAAAACAATAAAGGTTTACCTCTCGCGAGAAGACTTGGCAAACTTATCGAACATGACCACTTCCAATGCAATTAGAACCCTATCGGCATTTTCAAAAGAAGGCATAATTGAACTTGATGGTCGGAAAATTAAAATTATAAACAGCTACAAACTAGAAAGAATAAGCGAACTAGGGTAAAATCGCTTATAAGACTGAGAAACCCATAACCCCAATTATTCATCCGAATAATTGCTGTGTTCGACAGCGACTAAGTTTCACAACCAATTTTATTACCCAAATTTGGGCTTCACTATGTTGGGGTAACCCGCATTTGCATTCATCTATAACAAATTTGATGAATAATGCGGGATAATATTACTCCTGCACATAAACTCTTTTTACCCTTCTTGATACTGAGGTCAACACTTCGTATGGTATTGTTTCAAGTTGATTTGCTATTTGAACAATGCTAGGCTCGTCTCCAAAAACAATAACAGCACTTCCCTCCTTAACACCCTCAATATCAGTAATATCAACACTACACGTATCCATGCTGATATTACCTACAATTGGGGCAAACTTACCATTAATCATCATCTGTCCTTTCCCGTTGCTCAACCTCCTATTTAAGCCATCGGCATAGCCAATAGGAATAGTGGCTATTGTTGAGGGGCGCTCAATTCTTCCGGCGCGATTATACCCAATGGTCTGATCGGCATCCAACGATTTAACTTGGGCAACGTAGGTTTTTAGCGTATTAACAACCTGCAACTGTTTTTTTGGCAAGGTGCTGATGCCATATAAGCCAATTCCCAGGCGAACCATATCGAACTGAGCATCAGAGAAACGCTCTATACCAGCCGAATTAAGGATATGCCTGATGGGCATATAACCAACACCTTGAGCAATAGTTTTACTGATACGCGTAAAAATTTGAATTTGCTGATTGGTAAAATCATCGAGGTTACTATCGTCGCTTGCTGCCAAATGCGAAAAAATGCTCTGCACCCTAACCGAGGGGTTCGACTTTAGTATAGAAACTAGCTCGTCAACCTCATCCTCTATAAAACCCAAGCGATGCATGCCCGTATCAAATTTTAGATGAATAGGATACCCACTAACCCCTTGCCTATTTGCGGTACTGATAATGCTTTTAATGCTTGTAAAGCTAAATATTTCGGGCTCAAGATTATACTCAATCATCAGCTCGTAATCGTCAATGGCAGGGTTTAGCACAATTATGGGCATGGCAATTCCATTTTCTCTGAGGGCAATACCCTCGTCGGTAAACGCAACGCCTAAGTAGTCGACCCGATGAAATTGAAGCAAGCTGGCTATTTCATGTGATCCACTTCCGTATGAATAGGCTTTAACCATTGCCATAACCTTAACATTTGGGTTAAGCTGGTTACGAAAATAGTTTAGGTTACTTACCAATGAGTTTAAGTTTATCTCAAGAATTGTATGATGCGTTTTTTGCTCTAAGAGTGCAGAAATGCGCTCAAAACGAAACGGCCTACTCCCCTTGAGTAGTATAGCTGCATCCTGATATGCACTTCGGGTATACCATTGTATAAACTCCTCGGTTGTTGCAAAAAACATGCTGGTTTTAGGAAAGAGATGCGTAAAGCGAGAAATTTCGGGACCAACACCAACGAATTGATCCACCCCTTTAACCGTTAACAGGTTTGCCACCTCAGTATATAGTGCTTCCAAAGACTGGCCATTTTGTAGTATGTCGGATAGGATTAGAACCCTTACGGAATGCTGTAGCTGCTGGGCTAAATGATCGAGCGCAATAGAAAGTGAACCTAAATCGGAGTTATAGCTATCGTTAATTATTGTGCAGCCGTTGGTTCCCTCCTTTAGCTCTAATCGCATAGCAACAGGCTGAAGATTTGCCATACGCAAGGCGATGGTAGGAAGGCTAAACCCAAGAACCAGCATTGTGCAAATACAGTGCATTGCATTCTCAACGGATCCCTCATCGGTAAAGGGAATCTCCATATCAACATTTTTGTTTTTATATGATACGGTAAGCGTTGACTTTCCGGAAGTAACATACACTTGGTGTAACTTTACGTTGGCAGTACTACTTCTGCTCCAACCAAACAGCTTCAAGGCTCCACTAGAGGCATACTCGACTGCCACTTGATGAATTCGCTCGTAATCAGTGCAATATATAAGTGTTTCGGCATTACTGAAAAGCTTCATTTTTTCGCGCACCTTGTGTTTAAGGTCGAAAAAGTTTTCTTGATGAGCAAAACCTATATTTGTAAAAACACCAATGGTAGGGTCAACAATAGCTTGAAGATTTTGCATTTCATCAACCTGAGATATGCCAGCCTCGAGAATAGCCAAACTATGGTCGGAAGATAAATAGAGTGCCGAAAGCGGAACGCCCACCTGCGAGTTGTAGCTTTTAGGGCTTCGGATTACACTATAACTAGGTGCTAATAGTTGCGAGAGCCACTCCTTTACAATTGTCTTTCCGTTACTTCCAGTTATTCCAATTACTGGGTAAGTAAAACGCTTACGATGAAAAGCTGCCAGCTGCTGCAACGCTTTTAGAGTATCATCGACTACCAAAAAATTAGCATCTGGACAACTATTCTCTAAATCGGATAGCTTAGAAACCACAAAGGAGCCTATTCCTCTAGCGTATGAATCGACAATATAGTCATGCCCATCGTGCTGGTCTCCTACGATAGCAAAAAACAGAGCATTGGCATTTTGTGAAGCCGTGCGGCTATCGGTTAACACTAAGCTAATAGTTGTGCTGGCATCACCAACCAGCCTAGCATTCAATTCCTGAGCTATTGTACCTAAGGTGTAACTAAACATATATACTATTATTTACATTAAAATGTAAATATACCTAGCATTACGCACATATACCAATAATAATCGAAATTTGGACAGTACCGCCATAAGAGTAATAACCAACAACTAGTACTTAGCCAGCTCCTTACGGAACGCAGCATTGGGTATATTTCCCTCCTTGTCTTTGGAATACTTGGGTAAAATACGCTCAACAAAATACATGTTTATTTCGCCAATGTTTTTTGCTAAAACTTTTCCTCTATATGTACATTTAAAAAAATCTTTAATGGCCAAATAGGTTGATTCAGAAACATTAACCTTTCCGGCCTCACCTCTATTTTCCATGCGGCTTGCTACATTTACAGTATCGCCCCAAACATCGTAGGCCAATTTCTTTTTACCTATAACCCCGGCCATAACACTACCTGTATGAATACCGATCCGGGCTCTCCAAACCGGATTACCCTGTGCTTGATCAATCTTTGCTTTTTCCTCAACTAATTTCTGAATTTCGAGCGCAGCCAAAACCGAATCGAAAGCATGGCTTTTATTTGTTTGGGGCACCCCTCCCACACACATGTAGCAGTCGCCAATAGTTTTTATTTTTTCAATAAAACGTTTTGTGGTAATCTCGTCGTACGATTCGAAATAGTAGGTAAGAACTGCTAAAAACTCTTCGATGGAGCTATACGATACGGATAAGCTGGAAAAATTAACAAAATCGGCAAAAAGTACCGATACCTGATTGTACTTCTTAGGCCTAACAAATCCTTTCTTTTTAAGCTGGTGAGCTGCAACTTCTGGTAAAATATTTAGCAGTAATGCATCGGTTCTGTTTTTCTCTTCCTCTAGCGATATTTTCTGCTTTTCAATCTCTTGGCGTTGCTCATCGAGTAAACGATTGGCCTCTTCTAAATGCTCGGTAATAGATAGCAAGTTTTCATGCTTCTCATCCAACGCTTTTTGAGCCATTTTCAGGCTTGTAATATCGCTCTCAATAGCAATAATTTTACTAAAATTACCCTCAGCATCATATATGGGCGTAATAGCCGTTTGTATATCCTTACGCTTACCACTTTTTGTAAACCAAACCGATTCGTAAACCTCGTGCTCGCCCGATTCAATACAGCTTTTTATAACATCGGCATTAACGCCCCTTTCTATTGGTTCAAACATGTTTTGCCCAAACTTTTCAAGGAACTCTTCGATGGTACATTCATACAAATATTCAAAGCCCTGATTTGCCCAAGTTATCACACCCTTGCTATCAATAACAAGTATGGAACTTCCTGTTTTGCTTGCGCCCAAAGCTATATCATTAAACAGTTCCCCCTTTTCGAGAAGTAAATTCGTTCTCATCCTCCTTTCAATAACCAATCTTAGCCGAGGTAACAACAAGGATTCATTTTGATACTCAATATAATCTTCGAAACCTGCTAAAAGGTCAACATCCGAATGCACTACCTTAATATCAGGCACTGCCAAAACTAAGGGTATACGGTTAGTAACAAAACTAGAGCTAATTATCTGAAGTATCCTAGCTATTGTTTTTTTGCCAACAGAAAAATCGACAATTACCAAATGGGGAGCTACTTTGCCTATGCTTGCACTAAAATCTGTTTGACCATTACACTCCACATTTTGAAAGTTAAAGCCGGTATCAGATTCCTTTAGACATGAGTTAATACTTTGTATTAAATTGGATGTACTACAAAAGCATAAAACTTTATAGCTCATTTTACAGGTAATGTTTAACAACGGTTAAAGTTAAAAAGATTATTCTTTTTTATAAACTATTCTCGTTGGAGTTGACAAAAATAACCTAAAATTTTAGCAAAAGGGCTTAACCCCGATTATTCGTTCGAATAGTTGGACTCGACTATGTAAGGGAATTCGCATTCATCTTTAACAAATTTGATGAAGTAATGCGGGTTAAAATCACTAAACTACCAGCTCAGCACATGCATTCCAAAGCGTATCGTTTGGTGGGGGTGCCAAAATATGCAGCGGTTCGTTCGAAACCGGATGAGTAAACAGCAATGAATACGCATGAAGGTTAATACCTCCATTGGGATTTGAGCGTGGAGCACCGTACTTTAAATCGCCCCTAACTGTTAGGCCTATCTTTGCAAGCTGGGCGCGAATTTGATGATGCCGACCGGTGTGCAGCTCTACCTGGAGCAGATAGTACCTTCCTGTACTTCCTATTAGTTTATAGGTGAGCCGAGCCTCTTTCCTGCTAGGCTTAGATTGGGTGTAGGCAAACGACTTATTCTTCTCACGACTCCGAACCATATAATGCCTAAGCGTTTCAACATTTTTTTGGGGTACATTCGCCACAACAGCCCAGTATATCTTCTCCACATCGCCATCGTGAAAGAGTTTGCTCATACGGCTAAGCCCCTTACTTGTTTTAGCAAACAGCACTGCCCCACTTACGGGCCTATCGATACGATGAACCGCCTCAAGAAAAACGTTTCCTGGTTTACTATCACGCTTTTTTATAAAATTGCGAATTGCTTGTATCATACAAGTATCGCCAGTTTTATCACCCTGCACAATTTCGCCACAGAGCTTATTTACTGCGATTAGGTGGTTATCCTCAAAAAGAATTCGGTTATGAATACCTGACATCTACATAAAATGGTATTAGTACTGCTCCTTTTCGTTAGGGAAGCTAACATTTTTCACATCCTTAATATAGGATTTGACTGCCCCCGTCATTGCAACATCCAAATTAAGGTATCGGCGTAAAAATCGAGGAGAAAACTCCTGAGTAATTCCAAGCATGTCATGAATAACCAACACTTGGCCATCGACCCCTGGGCCAGCACCTATACCAATTATAGGAATAGTTAAATCGCGGGCAACCTGTGCCCCAAGCTTGGCCGGAATTTTCTCGAGAACTATTGAGAAACACCCTGCATCCTGAAGAATATGAGCATCCTCAACGAGCTTATCGGCCTCATCCTCGTCGCGGGCACGTACAACATAGGTCCCAAACTTGTTAATTGACTGGGGGGTTAAACCCAAATGCCCCATTACAGGAACACCAGCGGAAAGAATACGATCAACCGACTCAATGATTTCGCGCCCACCCTCGAGCTTTACAGCATCGGCACCGGTCTCTTTCATTATTCTAATAGCCGAAGTAAGCGCAAGCTTTGAGTTACCCTGGTAGGAACCAAATGGCATATCGACCACCACAAAAGCTCTTTTGGTTGCTTTCACAACGCTTTGTCCATGGTAAATCATCTGTTCAAGGGTTATGGGTAGCGTTGAATCAAATCCAGCCATCACGTTCGAGGCCGAATCGCCAACTAAAATAATATCGATACCTGCCCCATCTATAATTCGAGCCATCGAATAATCGTAAGCGGTTAGCATCGCTATTTTCTCTTTCTTCAGCTTCATTTCCTGAAGCACGTGGGTGGTAACTATTTTTGCTTTTCCTTCGGATGACATAATACTGTGTTATTATATGTTACATTTAAAAAACACAAAGATAAAAGTTTATAACATAGAATGCCCAATTATCAGTTTAAATAAGTTGGCCATAAAAAGAGCAATACAAATGGCACAATAAACTTGGTTATGAAAACGATGAGCCAAACACTGCCTTTTTGACAGCATTACAGATTTAGCATTGGCATGCTGGCACACAAAGGGAAACGCATATAACTAGTTGGTATATTGTTTGTTTTCAGCAACTTACTAAAAAAACAATTATATTATCTAGAGCTATACTATTTATACAATGCCATTATAACATCGCAGAAAGGTGCTTTTGGGCGTTGGCATAATCATTGAGCAATGGATAGCAGAAAAACATCTAGAATAATCTAAAACTTTAAAAAAAACATAAACAATGAGCAAAATTATTGGAATAGACCTTGGGACTACCAACTCATGCGTATCCGTTATGGAAGGAAACGAACCTGTTGTTATTCCCAATAGCGAAGGAAAAAGAACTACACCATCCGTTGTGGCTTTTGTTGAAAATGGTGAGCGTAAGGTTGGAGACCCTGCGAAACGTCAGGCAATTACCAATCCACAAAAAACCATATTCTCCATTAAGCGCATGATGGGAGAGCCATACGACAAGGTTTCAACCGAGATAGATCGTGTTTCATATAAAGTTGAAAAAGGAGATAACAACACTCCTCGCATGGTAATTGACGATCGCAAGTATACACCTCAAGAAATTTCGGCAATGGTTCTTCAGAAGATGAAGAAAACTGCTGAAGATTATCTAGGAAGCACAGTACACGAAGCAGTAATTACAGTGCCGGCTTACTTTAGCGATTCACAGCGACAGGCCACAAAAGAGGCTGGTGAGATTGCTGGACTAAAGGTTCGCCGAATTATTAACGAACCAACTGCAGCAGCACTTGCATATGGCCTTGATAAGAAAAGCGTTGATCAAAAAATTGCTGTTTACGACCTTGGAGGAGGAACATTCGACATATCGATACTTGAGCTAGGTGATGGTGTATTCGAAGTAAAATCGACCAATGGGGATACCCACTTAGGAGGTGATGACTTTGACCAGAAAATTATTGACTGGCTAGCAGAAGAGTTCCTAAAGGACGAAGGTATAGATCTTAGGAAAGACCCAATGGCTCTTCAGCGGCTAAAAGAGGCTGCCGAAAAAGCGAAAATTGAGCTTTCAAGCTCATCGCAAACTGAGATTAACCTACCCTATATCATGCCAGTTGATGGTATTCCAAAACACTTGGTTCGTTCGCTAACCCGTGCGCAATTCGAAAAACTGGTTGACAACCTGGTGCAAGCAACCATTGAGCCTTGCCAAAAAGCTCTTAAGGACGCCGGCTTAAGCGCATCGGACATTGATGAGGTAATTCTAGTAGGAGGGTCAACACGTATCCCTGCAATTCAACAAGTAGTAGAAAAATTCTTCGGAAAAGCACCAAGTAAAGGTGTTAACGCTGATGAGGTAGTTGCTATTGGTGCTGCAATTCAGGGAGGTGTTTTAACCGGTGAGGTTAAGGATGTACTTCTGCTTGACGTTACTCCGCTTTCACTAGGAATTGAAACCATGGGAGGCGTTTTTACCAAGCTAATTGAGTCGAACACCACCATACCCACACGCAAGAGCGAAACCTTTACCACGGCTGCGGATAATCAACCCTCGGTTGAAATCCACGTGCTTCAGGGCGAACGCCCCATGGCCAACGCAAATAAAACCATTGGCCGTTTCCACCTCGATGGCATACCACCAGCACCACGAGGAGTGCCACAGGTTGAGGTAACCTTTGATATTGACGCAAACGGTATACTAAACGTTTCGGCTAAAGACAAGGGAACGGGCAAAGAGCAACACATTCGTATTGAGGCATCATCGGGGCTTACTGACGAGGAAATTACCAAGATGAAAGAGGAAGCTAAAGCGAATGAAGAATCCGATAAAAAAGCCCGCGAAAAGGTTGATAAGCTAAACACTGCCGATAGCATGATATTCCAGACCGAGAAGCAACTTAAAGAGTTTGGCGATAAGCTACCTGCAGATAAAAAAGGACCTATTGAGCAAGCGCTTGCTAAGCTTAAGGATGCACACCAAAAACAGGATGTTGATGCGATTGATGCAGCTACCAACGAGCTGAACACAGTATGGCAAGCAGCCTCGGAAGAGATGTACAAAGCGCAAGGGCAAGCGGGGCAACCTGGTCAGCCCGGCGGTGAGCAACAAGCACAAGACGAAAATACCGCACAAGGTGCTGATAACGAAGAAGTAACCGACGTTGATTTTGAAGAAGTAAAGTAAAACGTGCTTCGTAACACAGTAGAAAAAAACCTCTGGCAAAACCAGAGGTTTTTTTTACAATGTTTGTATATATTTACCGTTTAATAATGTAAACCCAACTAAGTAAAACATGAAAAGATTCATAATACTTCTGCTACTAACCATTTGGTCAATGACCTGTCTTGCTCAAACCGATACCATATTCAACCAAACCGATCACCTAAACAGGAAGCAAGGGTACTGGAAAAAACACTATAAAAACGGAAATACGGCATACAAGGGATACTTTAAAAATGATAAACCCCTGAAAACACTTACTCGTTATCACGAAAATGGAATAATGAGTATTAAGATGGATTTCAGCCATTGTGGCGATACAGCGCAAGCCATTATCTACAATACACTAGGACGAAAAGTGGCTACCGGAAAATACTACAAGCAACAAAAGCATGGTAAATGGGTTTACACAAACGCCTCGGGCAAAATAATCTTCTCCGAAGAGTATAAAGAGGGTAAAAAGCACGGTAAATTTACCAACTACTTCTCTACTGGCGAGGTATTTGAGGAAATTAGCTGGAAAAATGGTATAAAAGATGGGCCAACCATACTATACTTTATAAACGGACAAATAAAGTCGATGCTATTTTATAAAAATGGCAAGGCGAACGGCCCCATTAGGCTATACTACACCGATGGAAACTTTCGACTTGAGGGCCAGTACAAGGATGGGCTAAAGGATGGGACCTGGAAATTTTACGACCTAGCGGGCAATATTGCAAAACAGATTAGTTACAGCATGGGCAAAGCTGCTAACCATGATGAAATAGCTGAACGCGAAACAAAAGAGCTGGAAGAATTGCTGAAAAATGCTGGAAAGATACAAGAACCTTCTGTTGAGGATTTTTTGAGGGGGCAAGGAAGATAGACGTTGGAAATTAGCCTTTGACTATTGGCAAGCTGCAGACTATCAAGCCATTAGTTGTATTTGTCTATTAAACTCTTTAAAAAAAAAACGCAAAGCATTGTAACTATCCGATTTAAGTTGAACGAATGCGTACACTTTTTACTCTCTAACATCAACTAAAAACAGGTTGGCTTCGTCGAGCTCGTCCTTCCTCCTCGGTTGACTGCGTCCTACTCGAACTTCGTTCTCGGTTGCTTCGCAAAAACACTCGTAAAAACGGATAAAAATTTAGGCTTACAAACTCGTAACCCGCAACCAACTACTTAACCTCAACTATTCATCTGAATAATTGCTGTTTCCGAAAACGACTAAGCCGCATTCGCATTCATCTTTTACAAATTTGACTAATAATGCGGGGTAAATTACTGCTCACTACCTCTTAACCTTTGCTGTTAAAAACGTTATAAAATCTCTACTCTTCATATTCGAGTAAAGTTTTATTTTATCGGTAGAATTGTCGGACAGTTCAAATAATAAATTAATGTACACATCCTTTTTATTCGCCTCAAAATGCTTAATGTCTTTATACGAATACGTTTTTTTATTTCTTTCCCGATAGATAAGTAAGTGATAAACAGCAATCACTAAAACTATTAGCATTAAAAACACGATTATAACCTGAAGGTAAAAAAACCAATCGTATAGTTCTTTACCAACTGCACTTATCAGACTAGCTGTACTACTAAAAATAAGTAGAACGGACAGCATAATATTCAAATAAAGACCGTAAAATTGCCTTTGAATAAAAAATTCATTCTCATTAAAAAGTATCTCAGAAGGAACAACACCATATCCGTTAAGGCTTTTATAATCGTCGTTCATAATTACATGTAATTAAATAGTTAACAGCTGCTTAAAATGTCTATTTAGCTGTGAAAGAAGTGCAGAAAGACAAATTTGATGAATAATGCGGGTTAAAAAGATAAGGGGTATAGATTTTTCTATACCCCTCATTTTATTTTGAATTACCAGTTTAACTGAACAGCATTGGGACCAAATCAACTACTCTGCATGAGTAGCCCCATTCGTTATCGTACCATGCGAGTACCTTAACCATTTTTCCGGATACCATTGTGCTTTGGGCATCGAATATAGAACTATGAGTGTTATGTACAATATCAATTGAAACAATTGGATCCTCGGTGTACTCAATAATACCTTTCATAGGGCCTTCAGATGCCTTTTTCATGGCTGTATTTATCTCCTCTTTGGTAGCCTCTTTTTTTAGGTTAACAACCAAATCGACAAGGGATCCTGTGGGAATAGGAATGCGCACCGCCATACCATCGAGCTTGCCTTTTAGTTCGGGTATTATAGTGCCAACCGCTTTTGCTGCCCCAGTGGTTGTGGGTATCATCGAAACTGCGCACGAACGGGCCCTGCGAAGGTCGTTGTGAGGCGCATCTAAAATTCTTTGATCGTTGGTGTAGGCGTGTATGGTTGTCATTAGCCCGCTCTCTATACCAAAAGTATCATTTAGCACCTTAGCAACCGGAGCTAAGCAGTTTGTGGTACACGACGCATTCGACACACATTTGTCATCGGCCATTAAATCGGTATCGTTAACACCCAGCACAACCATACGATCAATTTGATCCTTAGCAGGTACGCAAAGAATAACCTTTTTGGCCCCATTCTTAATGTGATCACCATAGCCACCCTTTTCGCTATCGCGCTTGGTAAAAATACCTGTGGCTTCAACAACCACATCGGGAGTTTGCTCCCATTTGATGTTTATTGGGCTACGCTCTGCATATACTGGGTATTTTACCCCATTGGCAATAAGCGAGGTTTCATCAAAACCAACCGTTCCATTAAACTTACCCTGTGTAGAATCGTATTTTAAAAGATGAGCCAATGTTTTGGTATCGGTTAAATCGTTAATACCAACTATTTCTATATCCTGACGATCAAGTGCAATTTTAAAAACATTGCGCCCAATTCGGCCAAAGCCGTTAATGGCAACCTTAATTTTTTTCATAACTATACGAATTAATGATTAGTAAAATAATGTTAGTCCTTCACTAAGAACCAAACTCCTTACAAATATACTAAATTAAAATGCAAAAGGTTAATAACCCGAGGTTTAGATAACATAAATAAATGCAAACGGTTGTAGTACTTTTTACCTACTCTTTATTACTACTATCAGATGAAACCTGTAGGTTAGCTTGATTTAATATAAACTCCTTCGATTTTTGGGGTTTTAATCCCTGAGCGTTACCTAGTTGTAGCATTAAGTCGTACGCCTCATGGAAGTCGTTACTAATTTTACCATCGAGTATCGCCTCTTTTATCGAATCTTTAATGCTACCCACCGGTTTACTTGGGGCAATACCAAAAACCTGCATAATAATTTCGCCCGAAATGGGGGGCTGAAAATTACGTACCGCATCCTTCTCTTCAATTTCGATAAGCTTTTTTCGGACCAGCTTAAAATTGGCCAGGTATCGTTTAACTTTCGCATCGTTTTTTGATGTGATATCGGCCTCACAAAGAATCATCAGGTCGTCAATATGGTCGCCAGCATCAAAAAGTAACCGCCTAACCGCCGAATCAGTTACATCATCACTCGATAAGATTATGGGGCGTAAATGCAGCTGCACGAGCTTTTGCACATACCTCATCTTTTCATTTAAGGGGAGCTTAAGTTTCCGGAAAATACCCGGTACCATTTTTTTCCCAACAAATTCATGAGCATGAAATGTCCATCCCTGCCCTTTTACATACTTTTTAGTAACGGGTTTTGCAATATCGTGCAGCACTGCAGCCCATCGAAGCCATAGGTCATCCGATTTTTCTGCCACGTTGTCGAGCACCTGAAGCGTGTGGTAAAAATTATCTTTATGGTTATGCTTCTTAACCTTATCGACCCCCTTTAGGGCTACAAACTCGGGGAAGAACTGCTCAAGCAACCCTGTCTCCTCTAGTAACATGAACCCAATTGACGGTTTTTTAGACAGGATAATTTTATTCAGCTCATCAGTAATGCGTTCAACCGAAATAATCTTTAATCGCTCCTTGTTTACGCTTAATGCCCTATAGGTATTCGCCTCAATATCGAATCTAAGTTGAGTAGCAAAACGAATGGCTCTCATCATTCGGAGTGGGTCATCGGAAAAGGTTTGGTTTGGATCAAGTGGTGTTCTAATAATTCGATTGCTGATGTCGTCAACCCCGTTAAAAGGGTCTATCAGCTGTCCCAGCGTATGGGGGTGCAAACTTATACCCAACGCATTCATTGTGAAATCCCTGCGTCTTTGGTCATCTTCAATGGTTCCATCCTCAACTATGGGTTTTCGCGAATCGCTGCTATACGACTCCTTCCGGGCACCAACAAACTCAACCTCCCAATCGCCTACCTTAAGCTGTGCAGTACCAAAGCGTTTAAAAACGTTTACCCTTTTTACTCCTAACTTTTTAGCAACCAATTGAGCCAGCTCAATGCCTGAACCCTGAACCACAATATCGATATCAGTTGAAACTCGCCCTAAAAATATGTCGCGAACAAACCCACCAATTGCGTAGGTAGGCCTATTTATTTGCCCAGCAACCTCTGAGATCGCTCTAAAAACCTTGTTGTTAATATATTGTTGCATACTGCTTACTTGCATTCATCGTAATTATACTTACAAAAGTACAGCTAAAAATACGAGTTTTAAGGGTAAAACCATAGCAATATAGTATTACTGCAAGTTGACTTAACGCACGCCTACAAACTAGCTGTACCTTAACATCATAAAACTAGTAGTATAATTTACCTAAAAATATTCGCGTTAAATTATAAAACAAGGCTTAACCCGCATTATTCATCAATTTTATTAAGGATGAATGCAAATGCGGGTTACCCCTACCTAGCTGAACCCAATTTTGGGTAGCAAAATTGGTTGTGAGACTTAGTCACTGTCGGAAACCCCAACAAATATTTATTCACAATCATTGGTATCCGGTTAATATTTATAGATTCCTCCCTACGGTCGGAATGACAGGGCGTTGAGTCATATTTGGGAGGGGAGGTCTTGGCTAGCGGCTAGGCCGCTAGCCAAGACCTCCCCTAAAAACTAAGCATTTGTCTTTCAGAGTGAAGCGAAGAATCTATAATATTTAACTATATTTTTACCGGACAATAGTGATTCAAAATGAAAATAAAACATAACCGATTACTAAAGCAAACTGGCAAACTACCAGTAAAATATCCTGTTTTTTTTAACTTTGTAAAGTTTTTAATACAACAGCAATGCAAGGTAATAAAAAAACGGTGGCGCTTTACACCCTCGGATGTAAACTAAATTTCTCGGAAACATCAACAATTGCTCGGCAACTCAACGAATTGGGTTTCGAGAGGGTTTCCCCTTCGACATCTGCCGATATGTATGTAATTAACACCTGCTCGGTTACCGAGCATGCTGAAAAAAAGTGCCGTCAGGCAATTCGTAAGTTCATCAAGCTTTCGCCCAACGCCTTTATTGCTGTTACAGGTTGTTATGCACAGCTAAGGCCCCATGAAATTGCTAAAATTGGTGGGGTTGACCTAATACTAAGCACTTCGGAAAAGGGAGGGTTGCCTGTACATGTTGGCGATACTACAAAAAAATCGCAGGTTAAAATTTTTAGCTGTGATATTGATGAAGTGAACAATTTTTTCTCGGCGTACTCATCGGGCGATCGTACCCGTTCATTCCTTAAAGTACAAGACGGATGCGACTACCATTGCACATACTGCACCATTCCGCTTGCACGCGGAAAAAGCCGAAACATTCCAATAGCAAAGGTAGTTGAACAAGCCGAAGAAATAGCCGCAAAGGGCATTAAGGAGATTATTATCACCGGAGTAAATACTGGCGATTTTGGACGTACAACAAACGAATCGTTTATAGACCTGTTAAAAGCTCTGGAAAAGGTTCACGGTATCGAACGCTACAGAATATCGTCAATTGAACCAAACCTAATTACCGATAGCGTAATTGACCTAACAGCAAACTCAGCTAAATTTTTACCTCATTTTCATATCCCCCTACAATCGGGTTCCGACAATGTGCTTAAACTTATGAAACGGAGGTACAACACTACGCTTTTTGCTGAAAAAATTTTACTTATAAAAAGAACCATCCCCCATGCCTTTATTGGTATTGATGTAATTGTTGGTTTCCCTGGAGAAAGTGATGATGATTTTACGACAACCTACAATCTGCTAAAAAAATTAGAACCTGCGTTTCTACATATTTTTCCGTACTCAGAACGACCAAGCACACCGGCCATAAATTACCCAAACAAAGTACAATCAAATACTATTACCGCCCGAGCAGCAAAATTACATAGCCTTTCGGACAAGCTACATCTAAACTTTTACGAACAACATATTGGACATACCGATATGGTACTTTTTGAAACCACAAAAAGAAAAGGCCTAATGAATGGCTATACCCGAAATTACGTAAGGGTTGAGTATCCATACGCCAAGGAGCTGGTTGGCACCATTAATAAAATTGAGATAACAGGAATATCAAATACGGGCAACTGCACCGCCAAACTAATAAGCTAATAAAATGAGTATGAATTCTGAAGATATTTGTAAAAACGTTATTGAACTAGCAACTAACACGGGTGAGTTTATTCGTGAACAACGTAAACATTTCAGCTCCGACAAGATTGAGGTTAAAGGGCAGCACGATTTTGTTTCGTACGTTGATAAAGAGGCAGAAAAACTGCTCGTGCACGGACTATCAAAAATATTACCCGATGCTGGATTTATTGCCGAAGAGGGAACTGGCGAGCCCAAGCCCAACGGGTATAACTGGATAGTTGACCCGCTCGACGGAACAACCAACTTTATTCATGGCCTTCCGCCCTACTCCATCAGCATTGCGCTAACCAACAAAAACACTGTGCTACTAGGTGTGATATACGAGGTAACGCTTGATGAATGTTTTTTCGCATGGGGAAATGGAACAGCATATCTTAACGGAAACGAAATTAGGGTTTCGAATACCAAAAACGTGAATGACTCCCTAATTGCCACCGGTTTCCCTTATTACGACTACTCAATCATTGG
>JAQVYY010000026.1 GCA_028708425.1 Bacteroidales bacterium | reverse complement strand
GCTTCCAGAGCGGTTCTTAAGTTTTCTAACAAACATAATGGAAATTTTGCAACACCCAAATATAATAAATAATTACTGATTATCAGGCATATAGATGGGTGTTGCAAGAAAGTGCGGAAAACAGGAGTATATTGAGAAGAATGAGCTGGATTGGATAAACGTTTGGGATCCAATGCGCACAACAAATTACCACAAGCTGTATGATATTTACAGCACGCCAGTTATCTATGTGCTCGATAAGGATAAGAAAATTATTGCCAAACGGATTGGCATCGAATCGCTCGAAAGGTTTATTGAAGAGGAGATTGATAAGTAGGAAAACCTTTTCTGCTATAACTAATTTGCCGTAAAAAAAGTGACCCTGAGAATTACCCCAAGGTCACAAGCAAATCATAAACTAAACCTAAAAACAACCAAAACTGCAAGGCTATTTTCGCCTTGGCAAGTACTTTATCTGTAGTTGGTAAGCTGAATAATTAGTTGAGCCATTAGTGAAACTTTTTACTTACCCTAAGATTATGAGATTTCCTACCTTAAGACTATCTAATTTGAATAAGGTTTAAAAAGGTATTGAAAAATCTTGTTGGGGCAACCCGAATTTGCACTCATCTTTAACAAAGTTGGCGAATAATGCGGGTTAAATTTATCGGGTTTATTCCTGGTTACATAATCAGTATTAATGGCAGAATAACACCAATAATAATTAAGGTAAGCAGGACAAAAAATCCCAGTAAAGGTTGATTCTTATTTCTGGCTTTGTAAAAGTCAATTTGTTCTTGTAGATACGATTTGCCTTTGTGGTGATAGCTATATAGATCGAAGAAAAATTTTGTTCTATAGATCCAGTATGGTGTAAATACTATGGCCGCAAGTATTACCAAACCGAGCATTGCAAAAAAAGTACCTATAACCCACATCACATTGGTGTATTTTATTGAACCAATGCGAAATTCGGTTAGGCTTGTACTGAGTATGTGTTGCGACTCTATAAGTCCTCGCCGATTTTTCAGGTTTTCGAGCCTACTTTTTTCCATCTCAATTTGCGCTTCAACATCACTAGGGTCATGGTTTTTATTCGATCGTAACTGTGTGATATTCTTTTCAACTTTGCCTATCATTTTTGATAGTTCAACCGATTTGCTCGCATAGGTTTGTTGTAAACGCTCAATGTTTTGCTTCTCATAATGGGTGGTTCTAAGCCCCTCGGGGAGGTTCTGTACTATTTGGAACCAGTCCTGTACAAGTAAATTAAGGGCATAATCTCTTGATTCGAGGGTTGCAATTCTTTTTAAATGTTTATTTGTAAAATCTAATGCGATGTTTGCCTTTGTATTAGTATTATAAAAGGTGTTAAAGTGCTCGTTGGTTATCGAAAGCTCCGATTGTACGTTATCTTGTGCATCTAAGCAAAATGTTTCCTTAATTGTGTTGGTTGACCACCACAAAAAAGAACCAATAATAATGGTTAGTAATGATGTTATTATTCCACCAATAATAAGGAATGGGGTAGAACCAACTAATCGGGGTAGTCTAATGCCTGTATTTATTAAAAAACCTTTCTCTTCAAAATTACCTTTGTTTTCTTTTGTGTAGGCGGGTGCTATGGCATTTGTTACCATTGCTAAAACCATAGCAACAGCTCCTACTACGAGTAGAATAATTGAAACGGGGTAGGCAATGCCTAGTAAGGGTATTTGTATTGCTGTTCCTGCAAACATATGCAGTGCAACTATTATTGATGCGCTAACTATGCAGGCAATTACCATTATCCCTAGTTTAGATAGTACTGTTTTGGTCCAAAAATCATCAAAATGTCTTTTTTCATCATCATAAAGGGTGTACAGAGTGAAAAAGGTAACCCCGAAAAGTAGGGCAAATACCATTATTATTAGTATCCACTCCTGCTGAAGCATGTTGCTTAGGTATATAAAGAAAAAGGCAATAAATGATAGTGATAGTACCGAAAGAAAACCTTTTTTAAAGGTTTGTACGCTAAACGCCTCAGGGATTCGGGTAATGGCAAGTTTAAAAAATCTCCAGCTCCAAACAATAACGTAGTGCCATACTAATTTTGCAATAAAAAAAACGACTGGGTGAATAAATTCGTTCCACAGCCAGAGTATGGCCCACCAGATTGCCTTAAATATAAAGCCAATAAATTCAATAATTGAAATTAGGCTGTATATGGCCCAAGCAAAGGCATTGAATATGAAAATAAAGAAACCCATAATGGGTAAAAGAATGGCCGAAAAAGGGCTACGGTTTAACCATTCATCTTGGACCTGTTTTTGATCAAGAATAAACGATGGCTTTATGCCCGTTGCTACTGACCTTAAAAATCCCAAGAATGGCAGGATCATTAAAATGATTAAAACACCTGCTCCATTTAACCCAAAAAGCTGAGTGGCTACTTTAAACGTTGGGGCATTGAGTAGGAAAATGTTCATATGTTATGGTTTTAGTATTGTTATATCAAGCCTATAATTAACTTGAAATATAGTGGGTTAAGCAATTCCTAATCAAATTTAGTTCTTTATTTTTAAATTACAAAAGGCAAGGGGGCTAAACTAGTTAGAAATCATTTGTGTGAAAGCTTCGTTTAAGTGGATTGTTACCTTTGTTTTATGAGTCAATCTCCACAATGGTTATTCCCGAGCCTCCAAATTCAATGTGTTCATCGGCAAACGACAGAACAAAGGGAATCGTTTTTAAAAACGACCTAATCTCTTGCCGTAATATGCCGTTTCCTTTACCATGTAAAATGTGCACCCTTCCAATCCCAATCATTACTGCCTCATCAATCAGATCCTGAACGGCCTCTAGCGCTTCGTCGGTTCGGTATCCTCTAATGTCGATTTCCGATTTAAAGTTTAACTTCTTTTTTTGCATATCGAAGCCAATGCCTGTTTGTGGTGTTCGAACCGTTCTTTCGGCGCGGCGGTAGTCCGATACTGCAATTCGTTTAAGCTTTGTAGTACTTATACTGGTAATCATGTTGCCAAAGGCAACAGTTGCGTTTTTACCCTCAATTTTCATAACTTCACCCACAGTATCCTGCCCCGAAATTTTCACTTTATCCCCTACACATAATGGCTTTGGTGTTCGTTGTTTTTGTGTGTCTGTTTTTGTTTTTTCACCCTGTTGCTTTTTTCGTTTAGCGTTACGCTCCTGTCGTTTTTGGATTTGCTCCATTTTTTTTGCAATAGTGGGGTCAGCTTCCGAAAAGCTACTTCTAATGCTACTTTTTTGGGTATCAAGAACTTGTCGTGCTTTGCGTGTTCGTGCTTTTTCGGCTCCCGATTCCTTTATCTCGCGAATGGTGTTCTCAATTATTTTGTTCGATTTAGATAGAATTTCCTCAGCCTCCCTTTTCGTTTTACTAAGGATACTCTTCCTTTGCTGCTTAAGGTTGTTAAGTTCTTCGGTTAGTTTCTGCTCGTACTCTTCCGCTTTTTTATTGGCCTTGCGAATCTGGTTACGTTTACGCTCCCAGTATCTCTTATCGCGCGCTATTTCTTTAAGGTGTTTTTCAAAGCTAACATGGTCTGTTCCAGTTTTGCTTTCAGCAAGATTTAGTACATCCTCAGGGAGCCCAATTTTACGGGCAATTTCAAAAGCAAAGCTGCTGCCTGGCACCCCAATCTCTAGCTTAAAGAGGGGCTCAATTTTGCCCAAATCAAAAAGCATCGCTCCGTTTACAACCCCGTTGGTAGTTGCAGCAAAATGCTTTAGGTTGCTATAGTGGGTGGTTATCACACCGTAGGTTCCTTGGTTTGAAAACTGTTGAAGCATCGATTCGGCAATTGCTCCGCCAATCTGCGGTTCGGTTCCAGCCCCAAATTCATCAATTAGTACTAGGGTTTGGTTATCGGCATTTTTTAGGAAGAATTTCATGCTAAGAAGATGCGAGCTGTATGTGCTTAGGTCGTTCTCAATCGACTGCTCATCACCAATATCAATAAATATCTTTTTAAAAATACCCATCTCCGAGTTTTCTAGTACCGGCGGTAAAAAACCGCATTGCAGCATGTATTGGGCTATACCAAGCGTTTTTAGGCAAACCGATTTTCCTCCTGCGTTTGGACCAGAAATTAGCAGAATATGGTTTTTTTCATCGAGCTCAATATCAAGAGGTACAACCTCCTTGCCCTCTCTTTTAAGTACAGTTGCCAGCAGCGGATGCACCGCTTTTCGTAGGTATACTTTGGTTGTATTATGCATAATAGGCTTTGCTCCAGCTACGTTGGCGGCAAATAGGCCTTTAGCACGGAGAAAATCGATTTCTCCTAAAAAATGGTATGACGAAAGGAGCTCAGGTATGTATGGTCGAATGGAGTCGGCAAATTCTACCAGTATTCTAATAACCTCCCTTCGTTCGTTGTATTCTAACTCCCGAATCTCGTTATTTAGCTCCACCGCCTCTACGGGTTCAATAAAAACTGTTTTTCCAGTGGCCGATTCGTCGTGTACTATACCCTTTAGCTTGCGCTTGTTTGCTGCGGGTACAGGAACAACAAGGCGTCCATCGCGTATCGAAGTGGTTGCATCGGAGTCAACAAGCCCGTCGTGTTGAGCCTGTTTTAGTATTGAGCTTATCCGTTTTGAAATGGAACCTTGCTTTGCTGAAATTTCCTTTCTAATTTGAGCTAGTTCTGGCGAGGCGTTGTCTTTAACCTTACCAAATCGGTTGAGAATAGAATCAATGCGTTGAGTTACGTACGGGAAATAGTCAACGTTGCTTGCCAGCTTTGCTAGGTGAGGGTATTTAGGTTTCTCCCCTTTTTTTAAGAATGATAGTACAGACTTTATGGCGTTAAGCGAGCGGTTAAGGCTTAGAAGTTCGGTTTCGTTTAGCCAAGTTCCATCGTGCTTAATGCGTTCTAAAAATGGGGTTGTATCCGAATATCCATCTACTGGGAATGAATCCTCCATTTGGCAAATGGTTTTCATTTCGGCTGATAGCTCAATGGCCTTCGATATTTTCGTAAAATTGGTGGAGAAAGTTGCTTCTTCAGCTTTTCGTTTGCCTATATCACAAAGACATAGGTTGGCTACCTTGGTGCGTATATGGTCGAAACCGATTTTTTCTTCAAAATTATTCGGATAAATATTTTGCATTGTCTAACCTGGTTGATAAATATTTTACAATTCTATTGGGTGGATAATACACTTTACTAAGTTGCAAAGATAAAAAGAGTTTTACTAAAGTGTTAGTATGTTGTTTTTGTATTGGCATTCATATTAGCCCGTATTATTCATCAACTTTGTAAAAGATGAATGCAAATGCGGGTTACCCCAACATATGTGGAACCCTGTTTTGGGCAACTAGATTGGTTGTGAAACTTAGTCGCTGCCGGAGATAGTGGCTATTTGAATAAATCACTGGGGTTAGGTATGGTTAAATCTATAGCTGTTTTAGGATCTGTTTTATCCGATTTTTTTGTTGTAAATGTTCTGTTAAACGATATGGTTAAACTAAAAAAATGCTGTAATTATAATATTAGTTAGAAAAATGTTATTAACTTTGCGGCTTGAAACAAACTACAGAAATACCCACTAATTTACTGATTAGCTATGAATTATTTAACAGCAGAACAAAAACAGGAAGTTTTCAAGCAGTACGGAAAGTCTAATACCGATACTGGCTCTCCAGAGGGTCAAATCGCGATATTTTCCCACCGTATCAGCCATTTAACTGAGCATCTGAAGAAAAATCGTAAGGATTATGTAACTCAGCGCTCGTTACTAAAGCTGGTGGGTAAGCGTAGAAGGTTATTAGATTACCTTAAAGAAAAAGATATTGAAAGATATCGTGCAATCATTAAGGCTTTAAATCTTAGGAGGTAAAATAATGAAAAGACAATTGTTAACAATTGTCTTTTTTTGAATATTCTGTACTCTTTTTTTGCAAATCAGAGGGTAACATTTTCTCCTCTGATTTGTTGTTTCTCAAAATGTCTATTTTTTTATTTATCAATATATTGATACTGTATGTTTAATGTTGTAACGAAATCGATCGATTTAGGTGATGGAAGGTCCATCACAATTGAAACTGGTAAGCTAGCCCGCCAGGCCGACGGATCTGTTGTTATCCGCATGGGTCGTACCATGATGCTTGCAAATGTTGTAAGCGCAAAAGAAGCTAGAGATGATGTTGACTTCATGCCCCTTAGCGTTGATTATAAGGAGAAATTTGCTGCTGGTGGCCGATTCCCGGGAGGATTCCTTAAAAGGGAAGCGCGTCCAACCGATTATGAAGTGCTTGTTGCCCGTTTAGTCGATAGGGCACTTCGTCCACTGTTTCCAAGCGATTTTCATGCGGATACTTTTGTAACCATTAATTTAATTTCAGCCGATAAGGATACTCCTCCCGATGCCTTGGCAGGCCTAGCTGCATCGGCAGCTTTAGCCATATCCGACGTGCCGTTCAACGGGCCAATTTCTGAGGTTCGTGTTGTGCGTATTGATGGCAAATTTGTTATCAACCCAACCTTCTCACAAATCGAAGAGGCCGATATCGATATGATGGTAGGGGCAACCTACGATAATATTTTGATGGTTGAGGGCGAGATGGATGAAATCTCGGAAGCCGAAATGCTTGAGGCAATTAAATATGCTCACGAAGAGATTAAGAAGCATTGTCAGGTTCAAATGGACCTTGCCAAAGAGCTCGGCGTTGTTAAGCGTGAGTATTGCCACGAAAAGAACGACGAGGAGCTGCGCGACAAGGTTAAAGAGTTTTGTTACGACAAGGTATATCAGGTGGCTAAATCAACGCTATCGAAGCATGAACGTGGCGAAGCTTTTGCTGCCATCAAGGAGGAATTTTTAGAAACCCTACCCGAAGATGAACGCGAGGAGAAAGCCTCTATGGTATCGCGCTATTATCACGATGTAGAAAAATTTGCAATGCGCAATATGATTCTTGACGAGAGAATTCGCCTCGATGGCCGTAAAACTGATGAGATAAGACCAATTGAATGTGAGGTTGACTTTTTACCCTCGGCTCACGGATCGGCCCTATTTACACGTGGTGAAACCCAGTCGTTAACCACCATCACATTGGGAACCAAGCTCGACGAGAAAATTGTTGATGAGGTTTTGCACCAGGGAACGGATAAATTTTTACTTCATTATAACTTTCCTCCATTCTCAACTGGCGATGCAAGACCTTATAGAGGCGTAAGCCGTAGAGAGATTGGACACGGGAATTTAGCTCATCGTGCCCTTAAAAAAATGATGCCAACCGGCGAGGATAATCCATATACCATCCGTGTGGTTAGCGATATTCTTGAGTCAAACGGTTCATCATCAATGGCAACCGTTTGTGCAGGTACCCTTGCGCTTATGGATGCAGGAATAAAGCTACAAAAACCAGTTTCGGGTATTGCCATGGGCCTTATTTCAGAACCCAAGGGAGCGCGTTTCGCAATTCTTTCCGACATATTGGGCGATGAGGACCATTTGGGCGATATGGACTTTAAGGTTACCGGAACTAAGGATGGTATCACGGCAACCCAAATGGATATTAAGGTTGATGGATTGCCATACGAAGTACTATTCCAAGCTCTAAATCAGGCTCGCGAGGGCAGAATGCACATCCTAGACAAGATGACGGCTGTTATTGCCGAACCTAATGACGACCTTAAAGCTCATGCACCTAGAATCGAGAAATTTAGCATAGCTCGCGATATGATTGGTACTGTTATTGGTCCTGGCGGAAAAATTATTCAGGAAATTCAACGTACAACCGGTGCCACAATTAATATTGAAGAGGTAGATAATCAGGGTACTGTTACCGTATTTGCCGATAATGTTGAGGCACGCAATGCCGCTGTTAAGTGGATTAAAAGCATAGCCGTTTCACCCGAAGAGGGAGAAATTTACACCGGAAGGGTAAAGTCAATTCTTCCCTTTGGAGCATTTATCGAGATTGTTCCAGGTAAAGATGGGTTGTTACATATTTCCGAAATAGATTGGAAACGAATTGAAAAGGTTGAAGATGTCCTTAAAGAGGGCGATATGGTTGAGGTTAAACTTATTGAGGTAGATAGGAAGACAGGTAAGCTTAAACTTTCTCGTAAGGCTCTTTTACCCAAGCCCGAAAATAGAAGGTAGTAAATTGCTCTATGAGCACGTTTAATATTAACCCGCATTATTCATCAAATTTGTTAAAGATGAATGCAAATGCGGGTTACCCCCGCCCTAGTTGAACCCAATTTTGGGCAACAAAATTGGTTGTGAGACCTAGTCGCTGTCGGAGACAACAATTATTCGAATGAATAATTGGGGTTAAGGAGCATCACCCTAAGCATAAGGTGATGCTTTTTTATTTTTGCATATTCTCTTTTTACAGTTTTTACAGAGTCTTGATATGTAAGCGTTTTGAATTAGTTCTTTGCACCGGATAACCTAAAAATACGCATTTATAGCTACTTGAAATAAAAAACACTACTTTTGCATTGCAGATTATGTAAACATTTGTGTATTTTTGTATAACCTCAAATTTAACCTCAGAAATATTTCTGATTATGAAAAAAATAATTATTATTTTTATTTCAAGCATTTTTATTCTTGGAACTTCTTGTAATAGAAGCAAAGTTGAATACCCTAAAACCCAAAAGGGCGATGTGGTTGATAATTACTTTGGTACCGATGTTCCCGATCCATATCGTTGGCTTGAGGATGACCAATCTGAAGATGTAGCTAGCTGGGTAAATGCCCAAAATGAGGTTACATTTAACTATCTTAACCAAATACCTTTTCGCGATGCTTTAAAAAATCGCCTAAGCGAAATTTGGAACTATACCACAGTTTCAACCCCATTTATGAAAGCAGGGAAAATCTTCACATTTAAACGTGAGGGGCTCCAGAATCAAGCAGTGCTTTACATTCAGGATTCGTTTGACGATGAACCACGAGTGCTTATTGACCCTAACACCTTTTCGGATGATGGCACAGTGGCATTAAGCGCAATTGGCATTTCGCGTGATGCCAAATATATTGGCTACGCTGTGTCCGAAGGCGGTTCAGATTGGCAAACCATAAAGGTTCGAAATATTAAAACAGGTAAAGATCTGTCCGATGAGGTTAAGTGGGTTAAGTTTTCGGGAATTCAATGGCATAAAGATGGGTTTTTCTACAGCCGTTACGATGAACCTCAAAAGGGTGGCGAGCTAAGTAGTTCAAACCAGTTTCATAAGGTATATTACCATAAAGTTGGTACTCCACAATCTCAGGATAAGCTGATTTTTAGCAATAAAGAGTTTCCTCAGCGTAGTTACTCCGCGCAGGTTACCTCCGATGAAAAATTCCTTATCATTTCCGAGTCAGAATCAACCCATGGGAATTCGATTTACATAAAAAATCTAACAAAAGAGCACAGCTTTGTGCAGCTTACTACTAGCTTCGATTATAGTTACCACGTTTTAGACCATGTTGACAACCATTTATACGTGCTAACTAACTACAAATCGCCAAAGTATAAGCTGATAAAGATTAATATAAATAGCCTCGATGTGGGCAACTGGCGCGATGTAATTCCCGAGAAAAAGGATGTGCTAGAAAACTGTGTGTTGGCAGGGGGTAAAATTATTGCATCATATATAGAGGATGTTAAGAGCAAGGTGGAGGTTTACGATATTGATGGTACTATGCTTCATGAGTTAGAACTACCTACCTTGGGAACCGTTTCGGGTATTAGTGCTCAGCTAAAAAGTAATCAGGTATTTTATTCGTTCTCGTCGTTTACAGTACCTCCTGTTGTGTATAGTTTTAATGCCGACACATACTTGTCTGAAGAGTTTTTTGCACCCGAAATTGATTTCAATTTTGGTGATTATGAAAGCAAGCAGGTTTTTTATAAAAGCGAAGACGGAACCGATATACCTATGTTTATAGTTCACAAAAAGGGAATTGAGCTAGATGGTAATAATCCCACGCTTCTATACGGTTACGGTGGTTTTAATGCGATGGTAAAACCAAGGTTTAGCGTTTCCAGACTGGTATGGCTAGAAAATGGAGGCGTATACGCAATAGCTAATATTAGAGGTGGCGGAGAATATGGCGAGAACTGGTACCGTTCAGGAACAAAGCTAAACAAGCAAAATGTTTTCGATGATTTTATTGCTGGTGCCGAGCATCTAATTGAGCAGGGCTATACTTCAAATAAGAAACTTGCCATTCAGGGCGCATCAAACGGTGGATTGCTTGTTGGCGCAGTGGTAAATCAACGCCCCGATCTGTTTCAGGTAGCCATTCCTCAGGTTGGTGTGATGGATATGCTTCGATTCCATAAGTTTACCATCGGATGGGCTTGGGTAAATGATTACGGATCGAGCGAGGATTCCATTCATTTTAAAAATCTTTTCAACTATTCACCCTTACATAACGTAACGAGCAAAGGACGCTACCCTGCAATGCTTGTAACAACTGCCGATCATGACGACAGGGTTGTTCCGGCGCACTCGTTTAAATATATAGCAACCGTTCAAGAGAAGCAGAAATGTGGGGCAAATCCAAAGTTAATCAGAATTCAGACGCGTGCAGGCCATGGTGCTGGTATGCCAACATCACTTGTTATACAAGAAACAGCCGATATCTACTCGTTTATTCTATATACTATGGATGAAACAGTTGCGTACTAATTAGTTGAAATGCATGAAAATTTAGGAGTTGGAGGTTCCAACTCTTTTTTTTAGCATAGGTTATGCGGTATATAGTAATTGAAGGAAATATTGGAGCGGGTAAAACCACCCTTGCCAAAATGCTGGCAGGCGATTTAGACGCTAAGGTGGTACTTGAGCAATTTTCGGAGAACCCGTTTTTACCCAAGTTCTATAGTAATCCTCAACGCTATAGCTTCCCTCTCGAATTGTCGTTTTTGGCGGAAAGATATAAGCAGCTTAATAACGAGCTGCGTACCGGTACTCTTTTTAATTCGTTGTTAATAGCCGATTACTATTTCATGAAATCGCTAATTTTTGCAGGCACCACTCTCACAAGTGATGAGTACAAACTTTACAGACAAATATTTGAAATTATTTATAGTTCCGTACCATTTCCCGATTTGTATGTATATTTACATTTGCCCCCTCAAAGGCTTTTGGATAATATTAAGAAACGGGGACGAGATTATGAACAATCAATTACCTTAGAGTACTTAAATAGTATTCAAAAAGGGTATTTTCAGTTCTTTAGGCAACATCCCAACTCTAAATTTTTGATTATTGATACCAGCAACATTGATTTTGTGTTAAATCGCGATGATTTTTTAAAAATTAAAGCTGTAATTTTTGACGAAACGCATAAAAAAGGGGTACAAAGGGTTTCTTTTTAACTTTTAATTTTTTTTTCTCCCCTTTTTTTTTCTATTTTGATGAGAAGTGTTAAATTTGTGAATTGTTGACCAATTTGAAAGAAAACTAAACTAAACAGTAATACTTATGAAGAAAATTAAATTTAACCTATTGGCATTATTGACCCTAGCAGCCCTTGTGCTTAGTGGTTGTGGAGGTGCCGACAAAATGAAAGAGTTAGCAGAAGGTACAGATCTAAAGCTTACTCCGAATCCTCTTGAAGTTCATGGTGATATGGTGAAAGGTACTATCAGTGCAACTTTCCCTGCCAAGTATTTCAATAAGAAAGCTTTGCTTAAAGTAACCCCCGTTTTGGTTTACGAAGGTGGAGAACTTGAGCTTGAACCAAAAATGTTGCAAGGTGAGGATGTTCAGGACAATCATCAGGTTATTTCATACGATGCTGGTGGTTCGGTTAATCACGATATAGAGTTTGAGTATAAGGATCAGATGCTGAAATCTGATCTTGAGCTACGTTTTGTTATTATACACAAGGAGAAAGAAATTCCATTTGATGAGCCTCATAAGATAGGTGTTGGCGTAATTGCAACCTCAAAACTAGTTGACCTTACTCCAAAGGCAATTATGCTTAAAGATAAGTTCCAGCGCATTATACCTAAGAATCAAGAAGCCCAAATTAACTACGTTGTAAATCGTTCAAATGTTCGTCGTTCAGAGCTCACAAAAGACGATATTAAAACCCTACAAGATTTTATTGGCGAAACAGCAGAAGACGAAAGGCAAGAGTTTAAAGGCGTTGAAATTTCGGCGTACGCTTCCCCTGAGGGACCACAGTCTTTTAACGAACAACTTTCTAAAGCTCGCGGTAAGAGTGCCGAGAACTGGTTGAGCGGTGTATTTAAAAAGTCGAAAATTGAGAAAGAGTCTGAAGACTTTGTTTCTGTTGAAACCACTGCGGAAGACTGGGCTGGTTTCCAAAAACTCGTTCAAGAATCTGATATTCAGGACAAGGAACTAATTCTACGTGTTCTTTCAATGCACTCCGATCCCGATGTACGGGAGAAAGAAATTAGGAATATGAGTAAAGTTTTTCTTGTTTTACAAGAGAAGATTTTACCCGAACTTCGCCGCTCAAAAATGGTTGCCAATGTAGAGCTTATTGGTTATTCTGATGACGAGCTTCTTGAAATGGTTGAGAATAATGACATTGACGATCTGAATGTAGAGGAAATGCTATATGCTGCTTCTATTTGCGAAGATAACGATACAAAGCTTTCAATATATACTAAGGCTGCTGATGTACATAAAGATATGCGCGCATATAATAACAAAGGGTATATTAATCTAAACAATGATAATTTAGCTGAGGCTAAAAAGGCATTTAATGCTGCTAGCAGTATTGATCCTAACAACGCCGCAGTAAAGAACAACTTAGGATGTATCGCAATGCACGAAGGTGATATTGACAAAGCTCAATCTTTATTTGTAGAAGCTAGTAATGCTGGTCCTGAGGTTAAGTACAATCTAGGTGGCATTGCAATTGTTAAGAATCAGTACCCAGCAGCTGTTGAGTACCTAGCTGGTACCGATTCATTCAACCAAGGCTTGGCCATGCTATTAACCAATAAAAATGATGCCGCTAAGAATACTTTCCAAAAGGTTGACGAGGCAAAAGCGTATTATGGTTTAGCTATTGTAGGTGCTCGTATTGGTGATGAGCAAATGGTTCTAAATAACTTACGTACCGCTATTGGTAAAGATGCTAGTCTTAAAAATCGTGCGCTAAAGGATATGGAATTCCGTAATTACCTACAGAATGAAGCATTTAAAGCTATTGTTCAGTAGGTGGTACATGCACAGATAAAAATAAAATGGGCGCTTTTTAGCGCCCCTTTTTATTTAGTTTTTCGAATTTAACCCCAATTATCCCCAACTATTCGAATGAGTAATTGGGGTTAATCTTTGTAAACTTTCGAAAAATAATCCCATAGCACTATACCAGCTGTAATGGCTACGTTAAATGAATGTTTTGTCCCGAATTGAGGAATTTCTAATGCTCCATCACACATATTAATAGCTGCTTGCGAAACCCCTTTTAGCTCGTTTCCGAGCACAAAGCCATGTTTACTGTTACTATTTGGATTAAAGACTCTCAAATCTATACTATTTGTAGTTTGTTCCAAGGCATAAACTAGATACCCATCTAGTTTTAGTTGTTTAATGGCATCGCAGGTATTTTGGTAATATTC
Organism: Bacteroidales bacterium; assembly: GCA_028708425.1. Classification (GTDB taxonomy): domain Bacteria; phylum Bacteroidota; class Bacteroidia; order Bacteroidales; family Tenuifilaceae; genus Perlabentimonas. The sequence continues at coordinate 35,491 of JAQVYY010000026.1, read as the reverse complement.
CCAGGTAACAGAATTTTCGGCACCTAGTGCGGTTTTGTGTATTTCGGCATTTGGTGGGGTGGCCGAGATGCCACAAATAATTATTTTTTCGATACTTAGCGCATCACATGTTCTGAATATAGAGCCGATATTATTCAAGCTTCGAACATTATCAAGAATAATTGTAACCGATAGCTTTTTCGATTTTTCAAATTCTTCAATTGATTTGCGTTTCAACTCTTCCATCCGTAATTTTCGGGCTCTATTTACCACTGATACTATATATTAAAGGGGGTGCAAATTTTATATTTCGATTGAACTACAAGTTAAACTCTTTTTCTAGTTAACCCGCATTATTCATCAAATTTAGTAAAGATGAATAATGTGGGTTACCCTGATATAGTCGAGCCCAATGTTGGGCAATTAAATTGGTCCTGAAACCTTGTCGCTGTTGGAGATAGCACTTGTCGCTGTTGGAGATAGCAATTATTCGGACGAATAATTGGGATTACCTACCAATTTACGGGTTTTCTATTTACGGGCATTGTCATACATCTAGCGCCACCGCCACCGCGAGCAAGTTCGCTTCCGTCGAGAGTAATTACATATTTATTGTGATCGTTTAGGTTTACCTTATGGCTCACAACGTCTTTAGCAGGGATTATACTAAACCCATTTTTATTCATCTCTTCAAGGGTGTTTGTATTGCGAGCGTAGCCAATCACTTTTCCTGGTCCAACTGCAAAGAAGTTGGCACCGCTGTGCCATTGTTCCCGCTCCTGTGTCCACATGTCATTTCTTCCACCACAGGAAATTGGTTTTAAATCCATTCCTAGAGCCTTAAGAGCTGTAGGTATGTTTTTCACATTCCTTATTTTCGTTACCTTGTTATTTTCTATAGCAATTGAGATTGTTTGGTAATTGTTAGGCTTGAGGATTACCGGTTCAAAAACCATACACGCATCAACATCAAGACAAGTGAAAACCATATCGAGATGGATGAACGATTCGGGCTTAGAGGGTAGTTGCTGCACAATTACATGAAATTCTTTTCCAAGGTTAGATGAACATATTTGGTTAATTATAAAGTCGATGCCCTGAGATGTGGTTCTTGTACTGTTACCAACTAAAAGGATATCGTCGCGAGCAATAAGAACATCGCCACCTTCAATAGAAATATCACCTTGCATTACACTTGCAATGGGGTTCATGGTGCTAGTTTCGAAAATGTCTGAATGGTTGAAAATGGCTTCCATTATAATTGTCTCACGATTACGAACCGAACTTGCCATTTTACCTATTAGCACCTTGTTGTACATTGACATAGACGCATCGCGGGTAAAGTAGAAGTTATATAACGGGGGCAAGGCGTATCGATCATTGCTTAAAAAATTGGTTAGGGTATCTTTTATTAGTGGTACCCCTTTAATTAGCAATAATCCTAATTCTTTTGGTGAAATAGCTGTTAGCTCATCGTATAGATGCATCGCATTTTCGCGTTTGCAAATTGTTTTTATAAGGTCCTCGCGTGCATTGGGCTTACTAATCACCTCGGAAAGCAAGTCGCAAACCTGAAACGTTTTTGTGATTTTTGATAATACCCCGCTAAGCTGAGAGTATTCTTTTTGGGCAACATCCAGGTTAAGAATATCACTATATAGCGCTCTGTGAGCATTAGCTGGAGTCATATTTTCAACCTCTTCGCTTGGGGTATGAAGAATTACACCTTGTAACTCTCCAATTTCCGAATTAACGCAAACATTCATCTTGCCACGCATAGGCATATATTTTTATTGGTTATTATTTTTCTGTATGGAGTTACAAATATAATCACCTTTAGAACAAAACTATCAATTGTTAAAAGTGTTAAGCGGCATGTTGTGCTTGTTTTTATGTTGAAGATGTAAATATAGCCGATTTTTTATTTTTTAAGCTTTCCCACTATGTATATTAGATATTGGCCCAGTAGCACTAACCCGCATTATTCATCAAATTTGTTAAAGATCAATGCAAATGCGGGTTACCCCGACCTAGTTGAGCTCAATTTCGGTAACAAAATTGGTTGCGAAACTTTGTCGCTGTCGGAAACAGCAATTATTCGAATGAATAATTTGGGCTAATTCTTTTTATGCTTTGGGGTGGTATTTAGGGTTAGTATATGTATTGATACCCCAACGGCAATTGCAATAAGCAGGGCTTGTACCCAGGGAGTATCTCCTGTTAGGTAAACGCTCAGCAGTATTGTTCCCCACAGAAGAATAAGGGTAAATATCTTTATATTACGGTCTATTGATTTATGTTGTATGTAGTTCCTAATATAGTTTCCTAGTATTTTGTGTGTAAGTAGCCAGCGATATAAGCGGGATGAGCTGCGTACAAAAAGGTACGCAGCGAGAAGAAGGAAGGGCGTGGTGGGAAGTATTGGAACCACAATACCAATAATGCCGAGACCAACGGATATAATGCCAGCAGCCATCAGCAGGATGCGTATATAACGATTTTTAGGCTTTTTTGGTTTGATTGCGATTTAGGTTTTAATAGTAAATGCTGATTTTGGTGCAGTAGCATTTGGCTTGCTGTACAGTTGTTTAGTGAAACAAAAAATACTTCATTTATCGTTAATGGGGGTAAACCTTTTTGTGTGCTTATAGGAAATAAATTACAAAACGTACCCCTTAGCATTGGCACAAAGATATAATTTTTTATAGACGCTCTAATAGGGACGGGGGAATTAAATTGAGGTAACCGCAACCAACAAATCGGGCGGTAAGTACAAGTAAATATATGTTGTGTTTAAAAAAAAGCAAGCTCTTATTTTAACCTGCATTATTCTTCAAATTTGTTAAAGATGAATGCAATTGTGGGTTAGCCTAAATCCGTATTTACCGACTACGGTTTTGTAATAATTAGTTGATTTTCACTCTTGTGTTTGGCATTAAGGTAAACGTTGTTATTTATTCAGGGAACGGTGTTTTTGTAATTTTTTCGTAGTTGCTACCATCACTTTTTTACCACAAGGCAGCTGGCAATCATATCATGAAGAGCTTGTTTCCTATCGGTAAAACCAGCCATGATATATCCAATTAGCAAGGTTAGGTTTGTTATAATGCGACCAAAATACCGACCAGTGGCCCGAGTAAACGAGATTCTATCGCCATTCAGGTCGGTTACCTTAATACCAACCGCCATTTTTCCAAGTGTGCCTCCATTTTTTGATGATTCAAACAGAGCGTAGTATAGCCAGCATGCGGCAATATTGAATAGCGAAAGGATGGATACGCTCCCAATAATTAAGCTTATTTTTAGCAGGTTGCTATTTGTAAGTATATCAATAGAGTTGGAGATATTATCCATCCCAATTGCAATAAATGCTATAATAACAATAATGGGGATGGCAATTATAGATGATATTGTTTTTACAACTAGCGAGTCAATAATATAGGCTGCAAAGCGAAGCCAAAAACCAGCATATTCGGTTTGTTTAGTTAGTTTAGTTTCAATTGTTTCCATAACTTTGGGTTTTAGTTAGATAGATAATGTTTGTTTTAAAATCATTGGTGTCCGGTTAATATTTATAGATTCCTCCTTACGGTCGGAATGACAGGGCGTTGAGTTGTATTTGGGAGGGCTTGGCTAGCGGCGAAGCCGCTAGCCAAGCCCTCCCCTAAAAACTAAACATTTGTCATTGACAAAGCCATTTCTATTTTCAACGGTTTTGTCGAACATACGTTTCAGAGCGAAACGCAGTGAAGTGAAGAATCTATAATGTTTAGCTTTATTTTTACTGGACAATAGTGTTTTAAAATCTTAAAATTGGGCATAATTATTGTATTATGGTAATAATATTAGAACCCTTTTTTGATAAAACATACTTTAACCCGCATTATTCATCAAATTTGTTTAAGATGAGTGCATTGGTTTAAAAACCAGGAGTGAATTACTATGAAATTTTTTACTGTTCGAAATCTTATTCTTTTCACGTTACTTGGATTGCTTTTCTCAAGTAAAGTAGATGCGCAGACGAGACCAATAGAAAAAGATGGGATTACTTTTGTTCCCATAACAATAATTGACGGGGATACTATACCTAATGTGTTAATTCCTCAGATTGTAGTTTTCCCTGAGCGAAAATTTGCGACTAAGCGGGATTATAGACATTATAGACGAATGGTTCGTAATTTAAAGGTCGTTTATCCCTATGCACAGATTGCCAAGTACAAAATTTCGGAAATGGAAACGCATTACAGAACGTTAAATACCGATATCGAACGCAAAGCATATATAAATAAGATTGAGAAGGAGTTACGAGACGAGTTTGAAGGAAAATTGGTTAAGCTAACAATTTCGCAGGGAAGGTTGCTTATTAAGCTAATCGATAGGGAGGTTGGAAAAACTACCTATAGCGTAATAAGGGATTTGAAAGGTGGCTTTTCTGCTGGCTTTTGGCAGCTGGTGGCCAGAATGTTTGGGTCGAATCTTAAAACCGAGTTTGACGAGGTTAAGGAAGATAAAATTCTTAATGAGCTTATTATTCTATATGAGCACGGATTACTTTAAAAGAGACACCGTTAGCCCGCATTATTCATCAAATTTGTAAAAGATGAATGCAAATGCGGGTACCCCAACATAGTTGAGCCCAGTGTTGGGCAACAAAATTGGTTGTGAGACTTGGTCGCTGGCGAAACCCCCAATTATTCGGGTGAATAATTGGGGGCTAGTAACGGCATCTTTTTATTTTTCGGAAGCTAAACGTTTTTGAGCATTTCCTTAACAATAGCCATTGCTCCGTTTGCTATATCTACTATGGTTGCATCGAGCATGTAGCAGGGTGTTGTAAAAAGCAGGTTTTCGTTGTCAACTGCTACTTCGCCATGGGTTGTGGTTTTATGCTTTGCACCAAATGATTCTATTGCTTCTGATGTTGTTTTGTCGTGCCCAATGGTTACCACTGAGCCCTTAATAACCTTGGCCAATAAAACTGGTGAGATACATAAAGCCCCAACGGGTTTTTTTGCTCGATGAGTTTCTGTAATTACCCGCTCAACCTCGGGGTTAACCTTGCAATTTGCACCATCAAAAGCAAATGTACATAGGTTTTTTGCTACTCCAAATCCTCCCGGAAAGATTAGCGCATCGTAATCAGATGCCTTAAAATCGGAAAGCGGCAATATTTTTCCTCTGGCGATTCGTGCTGCCTCAACAAGCACATTTCGCTTTTCGTTCATCTCCTCGCCCGTAATGTGGTTAATTACGTGATGTTGATCGATATTAGGTGCAAATATTTGATATGTAGCACCCTGCTGAACAATAGCATAAAGGGCCATGGTTGCTTCGTGAATTTCGGCACCATCGTAAACCCCGCATCCAGCTATTACTACAGCAAATTTTTTCTTTTCTTTTGTCATTGTTTATTGTTTTTTAGGTTATAACCCTAAATATAGTAAATTTTGTTAAGTTTTACCAAATATTACCAGTTGTGATATGAGAACATTTGCTGCCATAAAGATACCTCTAAAGGACGAGCAATACGCCCTGCTCGAAGCAGTTAAATTGAGTATGGCCAACCAATCGATAAAATGGGTTGATTGGTATGGACTTCACCTAACGCTTTTCTTTTTTGGGGAGAGCTCCCCAGCGTTTGTAGCTGGGTTAAACCTGTTTTTACAGGATTTAGCTTCGGCGATTAATTCTTTCGATTTATCTATTAAGGACCTGGGTTTTTTTGGACAAAAAAATAAACCAAAGGTTCTGTGGCTGGGAACAGAACCCAATGAGGAGCTAAATCTTATACAGGATAAGATTTCAAATTTTGCAACCAAAAATGGTTTTTGTGTTAGTAACCAAGGGTTTAATCCGCATATCACCCTGGCAAGAATAAAAGGTGTAAGTGTTTTTAATGAATTTTCGCAGGTGCTAAAAAGTTTCAACGATAAAATCCGTTGGCAGGTTCATGTTGATAGGATTATACTATATAAAAGTGAACTTAACCCCAAGGGCGCACGGTATTCACCCGTTTTATGGCATTTACTCAAACCGCACTCTTCATCAAATTAACTAACGATGAAAGGAATTGGGGCTAAAGCCGTAGTAAAGGTTATTTTGGTGCTAACCTGTATAAAAATATTGCGATTATTGTGTAAAGTATATTCGGAATCCAAACAGCAACAAGCGGGGGGATGCTTCCACCTACCGAGAACATGGTAGAGAATCGCATAAATAGAATGTAAGTGAAGCTGAGTGCCAAACCAATGCCTATGTGTAAACCAATACCCCCACGTACTTTACGCGATGAAAGGGCTACCCCAATTACTGTAAGAATAAACGTTGAAAAGGGATTGGCAAATCGGTTGTATTTTTCTATAAGATAAAAGTCAACATTTTCGGTACCCTGCATTTTTTGATCCTCAATAAATTCGTTTAGTTCAAACATGTTCATTGTTTCAACAATATTTAATCTTTGGGTAAAATCTGATGGATATAGGTATATGGTGGTGTCAATTGTTTCACCAAATGAGATTTCCTCTCCTTTCTCGGTAAACTCTCTAATATGGTAATTATGTGCTACCCATTTGTTTATGGTTGTATCCCATTTTACGTAGTCGCTAATTAGTTTCGATTTTAGCTCCCCATCAACAATGTGTTCAATTGAAAACTGTTGCCCCATATTGTTGTAGGAATTGTATGAGTGCATGTATATGTAGATGCCAGGGCGTACCTGTCGGTGGATATTCCTGCTGGTATTCCTAACCTTGCGTTTAGTGTAGTTGTTTTCGAATTGTAGTCGAATTTCGTTTGCGGGGGGAATTACAAAGCTGGTAAGTAGGAATGAGAAAACGGCTATTATTGTTGCCGATACAAAATAGGGGAACATAATTCGTTTAAAGGAAACGCCACTGCTTAGGATGGCTACTATTTCGGTGTTGTAGGCCATTTTTGATGTAAAGAATATCACGGCGATGAACGTGAAAAGGGAGCTAAATAGGTTGGCAAAGTATGGTATAAAGTTGAGGTAATAGTCGAAAACGATTTCTTTTAGGGTAACCCCTTTCGATACAAAATCGTCCATTTTTTCTGCCAAATCGAAAATAACAGCAATGCCAATTATCAGCACAATGGCATAAAAATAGGTCCCAATAAATTTTCGGATTATGTAAACGTCTAAAATCTTTAATTTTAACTTTTTCATAATCTTACCGATAATTTTTTTACCATTGATTCTTTCCAAATTTTAAACGTTCCGTTCTCGATATTGGTTCTTGCCTCATTTACAAGCCATAGGTAAAAGCCTAGATTGTGCAAGCTGGCAATTTGTGCTCCCAGCATTTCATTTGAAACAAAAAGATGCCTAAGGTAGGCTTTATTGTATTGCTTATCGACAAAAGTTGTTCCACTTGTATCGATAGCGCTATAGTCAGTGCTCCATTTTTTATTTCGGATATTAATAATGCCTTCGCTGGTGAAGAGCATACCATTTCGCCCGTTTCGGGTTGGCATAACGCAGTCAAACATATCAATTCCCCTGTCAATTGCTTCAAGAATATTCTCAGGAGTACCCACGCCCATAAGGTAGCGAGGTTTTTCGGCCGGTAGTATTTCGTTTACAACCTCTATCATTTCGTACATAACCTCGGCTGGTTCACCAACCGATAGACCTCCTATGGCATATCCCTCACGATTTGTTTTTGCAATAAACTCGGCCGCCCTTCGGCGTAAATCAGGGTAAACGCAACCCTGTATAATAGGGAAAAGTGTTTGCGAATATCCATAAAGAGGTTCCGTTTCATCGAATCGTGCAATGCATCTGCTGAGCCAGTTCTCGGTTAAATCGAGCGAATTTTTGGCATATTCGTAGCTGGCATCCCCAGGAGGGCACTCGTCAAAAGCCATCATAATATCGGCACCAATAACGCGCTGGATATCCATTACGTTTTCTGGAGAAAAAAAGTGCTTCGACCCATCGATATGCGAACGGAAATGAGCACCTTCGGGCGTTAGTTTTCGATTATTGGCCAACGAGAAAACCTGATAACCACCGCTATCGGTTAGTATTGGGCGATTCCATGATATGAACTTATGTAAGCCTCCGATTTCTTTTAGTATTTCTACCCCTGGCCTCAGGTACAAATGGTATGTGTTGCCAAGTATTATTTTAGCATTAATTTCGTGCTCTAAATCTCTATGAAAAACTCCCTTTACACTACCAACAGTTCCTACGGGCATAAATATTGGGGTGGAGATATCACCGTGGTCGGTTGTAATTAATCCGCTTCGGGCATCGCTGTTTTGGGCTTTTTTGCTAACGCTAAATTTCATGTGAATGAATCTGAATTAAATGTTATGAGTTGCACTATTTTTCAGCAAGTAAACATTTGATATAAAAGGTTTTATTCTATATTGATATGATGTGTATGTTGCAAGGGAACATAAATTTTTACTGAATTATCTTGCTGCATATCCTGACGTATATTTTGTGGTTTTGTTATAAAAGTAGCAATTTATTAAAACTCAAAGATAGTGGAAAATGTTTTATTATTTATGTTGATAAATTACCTTGCTAATGCCAAAAAACTTTAATAAAATTGTAACCTAATTAACGTACCTCTAAAGTGAATGCTTTTGTCTCGCAGTTAACAACTTACGAATTTACCCTTTGGATAGTTTTAGTCTTATCGATACTAATTCAGCTGTTTTTTTACTTGGTAGTATATGTTAGGGTTACCCCTAATCGCTCTAAGAAAAAAAAAGTAACCCCGAGTAATCTTCCTCCCGTTTCGGTTGTTATTTGTGCCCGTAACGAGGAGAAAAACCTTGAAGAGTTTCTTCCGCTGGTGTTAGAGCAAGATTATCCCGATTTTGAGGTTGTTGTTGTTGACGATTGTTCTGCTGATGATTCCGATATGGTGTTAAAAAGGTTGTCGGCTAGGTATCCTAACCTGAAGACAACAGCAATAAAGGTTGATAATAACTTTTTTCATGGTAAAAAGCTAGCGCTAACGGTTGGCATAAAAGCGGCCAAAAATAGCTGGGTGTTGTTAACCGATGCCGATTGTAAACCCTCGGGTAGCCTTTGGCTAGCAAGCATGGCTGCGAATTTTAGGTCGCCAAATCAGGTCGTTTTAGGTTATGGTGGGTATATTGAAACCAAGGGATTACTTAATAAGTTTATTCGGTTCGATACATTTTTTATTGCAATGCAGTATATGGGGTTTGCCTTGTTTGGTAAGCCCTATATGGGCGTTGGTAGAAATTTGGCCTATACAAAGGACATATTTTTCAAAAATAAAGGGTTTGCTAGGTATAATCACATAGCCTCTGGAGATGATGACCTTTTTGTGCAAAAGGTGGCTCGCTCAAAAAACACTACTGTTGAGTACTGCCTACAAAGTCATACCCGTTCGGTAGCTTGCACTACATTTAAGCAGTGGGCAAAACAAAAACGCCGGCATTTAACTACGGCTCCTTTGTATAGAGGGGGGATAAAATTTTGGCTTGGACTAGAACCCGTATCTCGGCTCCTATTTTGGGCATCGGGAATTATTTTGCTTACAACATCTTCTCAACACATCGAAATTGTAGCAGGTGCAATGGCCTTAAGGGTTTTAGTGATGCTGATTATAGTGAAAATTGTTATGATTCGTTTGAGCGAAAGAAAAATATTTTTATTTTCGTTAGTTTATGATATCTTGTCTCCGATTGTTATAGGAACATTAGTTTTGGCAAATAGCGTAACCAAAAAGCGAATTAAATGGAATTAGGTTCAAAACTTTCCGATAAAGCGAAACACGACCTTATCCTTGTTGAGAGAGCTAAAAAAGGTGATCAGAGTGCATACACTGAGCTACTTGAGCGCTATAGGGATGCGATATACTTTATGTTGCTTAAGATGGTTAGTAACAAGAGCGATGCTGAAGACCTTACCATTGAGGCTTTTGGCAAGGCTTTTAAAAATTTACACCAGTATGTGCCTAATTATGCTTTTAGTACATGGCTTTTTAAAATTGCAACCAACAACTGTATCGATTTTATTAGAAAACGAAGAACTATAATTGTTTCTATTGACCATCCTACCGAGGATATGGAGGGAGGACTGTCCATTCCCGCATCAAATTTACAGTCGAGTTCGCTTGATCCAGAGGAGAGCCTTATTAAGGAGCAGAATATTGAACTTGTAAAGGGGTTGGTTTCAAAACTAAAGCCTAGATATAGAAGGTTAATCGAACTACGATATTTTAAGGAATATTCATACGAGGAGATTTCTGTTGAATTAGAATTGCCTCTAGGCACAGTAAAAGCCCAACTATTTAGGGCTCGTGAGTTGCTATCGAATATTCTCTCAAATAGTCCGCATAGGCCCTAAGCTTACAATGGACATTATTGCTAAATATTTTCCAGAGTTAACCTCGATTCAGCGAGAACAGCTAGCGATGCTGGAGGAGCTGTACAGGGATTGGAATGCTAAGATAAACGTGATTTCACGCAAGGATATCGACAAGCTATATGTTCACCACGTGTTACATTCACTTGCAATTGCAAAGGTTATTTTGTTTGTCAAGGGCACGCGGGTGCTCGATATAGGAACTGGAGGAGGATTCCCAGGCATTCCATTGGCCATATTTTTCCCCCAGGCTAATTTTTTGCTAGTCGATTCGATTGGTAAAAAAATTACTGTAACTAGTGCAGTTGCCGAGGCCTTAAAACTGAAAAATGTTGAAACATTAAAAGCGAGGGTAGAGGAGATTAAGGGTACGTTTGACTTTGCGGTTACCCGCGCTGTTGCTCCAATGCCTCGTATTGTAGGCTGGACACAAAATATTATTAAGCCTGGTGGGTACAATAGTTTGCCCAATGGTATAATCGCTCTTAAGGGTGGCGATATTAGTAAGGAGCTGGCTCCTTTTGGGAAACGGGTTAAACGTTGGAGAATACCAACCTTTTTTGAGGAGGAATATTTTGAGGGTAAGCAGGTGGTGTTTGTAGAAAAGTAACAATCAGCCTTACTGTCAACTTCATTTAGCCCCAATTATTCATTCGGATAATTGGGCTAACCCGCATTTGCATTCATCTTTTACAAATTTGATGAATAATGTGGGTTAAATTTTGATGGAATTTGTTTAAACATAAAAAATTAGGGGTTTTTATTTATATGTTTAATTTTACCTTTTATTATTATTCTCACGATTAAACGAAAAATATAGCGTTTGTGACGGCAGGGGTTTGTAAAATGCAGAATTAATCTCAATTTTTTATGCCTGAAAAGTTTGAAAAATCTTTTTCGCTTTCAAAAACTTTCATATCTTTGCAAACCTAAAATAAGGACGATTAACCACCTGTCATATTTTGTAATAAGTTAATAATAAATAAATTATAGCGATGAAAAGGACTTTTCAACCATCGAATAGGAAAAGAAAAAACAAGCACGGATTTCGTGAGCGTATGTCAACAGTTAGTGGTCGTAGGATACTTGCTTCCCGCAGAGCAAAGGGTAGAAAGAGACTCAGCGTATCCGACGAGCCCAGGCACAAGGTATAGATAGTTTGCAAGTGTGCATCTTTATACGTAAAGCTGACCTGTTGGTCGGCTTTTCTGTTTTAAACTATTCTATAACGCAGCAGCTTGTTGAAATATTTAAGCAAAAGGGTTAGTTTTGCAATGTTTTCGTTTACGCTTTTGTAAGCTGAATAAAGATGGTAGAAAATAATAGCATTGCATCGCAAGTGTTAAATAGTAAGCCTGTTGTTGTGCGAAAAATTGCTGAGAAGGTATTGGCTTTACAGCGTATCTCGTTCGATGAAGCCGCAGTTCTATACAAAGAGGCTGATTTAGGTTTGCTGGGTATGCTTGCCGACAGGGTTAATGCTGTTAAAAATTCGGGAAAGGTTTACTTCAATCAGAACTTCCACATTGAGCCTACCAATATATGTGTGCATAATTGTACTTTTTGTTCGTACAGGCGGGCTTTGGGCGAAGAGGGTAGCTGGGAAATGAGCATAGACGATATAAGGCAGAAGGTTGGTGAGTATAAGGATACAAGGGTAACCGAGGTACATATCACAGGAGGGGTGCATCCCAATTGGGATATTAACTACTTTGGGCGTATAATTCGGGCTATTAAAGAGATATTACCCAGTATTCATGTTAAGGCATTTTCAGCAATCGAAATTGATTACGTTATTGAAAAAGCCGGTGTTACCCTGAGTGATGGTATACGTCAGCTAAAATTATTTGGACTCGATTCTATTCCTGGGGGAGGAGCTGAAATTGCTGACCCAGCAATACGCAAACAGATTTGTGGAACTAAAACATCCTGGAAACGGTGGCTCGAGATTCATGAGGCTGCGCATAACGAGGGACTTCAATCTAATGCAACCATGCTATACGGGCATATTGAGTCGTATGAGCATAGGGTAAAGCACATGCTCGATATCAGGGAGTTGCAGGATAGAACCCATGGTTTTAACAGTTTCATTCCCCTTAAGTTTAAGGCAACGAACAACGAGCTAGGCAGTATTGGAGAGGTTGCTTCAACCGAGGATTTGCGAAATTTTGCCGTATCACGAGTTTTTCTCGATAACTTTGATCATATAAAGGCATACTGGCCAATGCTGGGTAAAGAGCAGGCAAGGTTGGCCTTGGAGTTTGGTGCCGATGATTTTGATGGAACCGTTGATGATTCGACTAAAATATATAGCATGGCAGGATCCGAAGAGCAACGACCCTCAATGACTGTTTCCGAAGTGGAAGCAATGATTAGAGCGGTTGGTCGGCAGCCTGTTGAGCGCGATTCGCTGTATAATTCAATCAGAGTTTTTTAGCTGAAAGTGCTAGGCATCGTTTTTTATTGGTTTTAAAATCCAATATTGGCTTGTTTACACGATTTAATTTTAAATTTGCCAAAGAAAGCGATGGTTTCGTATATGAAAGTCGATAGCATAACGTTTCCACTATAGATTTTTAATTCAAATTTCAACAATTATGACTTGGGAAAAGGTTAAACAGTGGCTTAAAAAAATATTCTTAAATCCTTATGTAAAAACCCCATTGCTTGCGTTGGGTATTGTGGCGCTGGCGATAGTGGTTTTCTTTACTTTCCTACATATTTTTACGAGGCACGGAAGAAGTTTTCCTGTTCCCGATTTTACTGATTTACACATAGAGCGAGCCATGCAATATGCAGAGCGAAGTAACCTTAGGCTTGAGGTTACCGATTCGGTGTATATAACATCCCGTAAACCAGGCGCTGTGGTTGAGCAGAATCCTTTGCCTGGCACCTATGTAAAAGCTAATAGACGTGTGTTTGTTACTACAAATGCCAATAAGCCCATGCTAGTTGATATGCCCGACCTGGTTGGTTTAACCCTTAGACAAGCCATATCAACCTTAAATTTACAGGGGTTTAAAACGGGTGTACTTGCCTTTAAATATGATATAGCGGTTAATAATGTGCTCGAACAGCATTATCGTGGTGAAGAGGTTGAACCCAACACAAAAATACCCAAGGGCTCAACAATAGATTTGCTTCTGGGGAGGGGATTAAGTAATCAAAAAACAGTTTTACCCCGCATAATTGGATTAACCTTGACAGAGGCACACAATCTTTTGCTCGAAGCCTCGTTAAATTTAGGGAAAACCACGTACGATGAAACGGTTATAGATAACCTGGATTCTTTGCAAGCCCGTGTGTATAGTCAGTATCCTAACCCAACGGGCGAAACTGCAATTAATTTTGGCGCCCGTGTTGATTTATGGTTAACCCAGAACGAGTCGAGAATACCTGTTTTACCGAATCCCGATGGTGGTAAAGATAATGATACAGACAAAGAATAATCTGGTCGAATAGATTTTAGAATGATAAACTTTAGGCATCTGCTAGTTGTAATATTTATATTTTTACCCTGCATACTTTTTTCGCAGGTAGGTAAAGAGGTAATGGTTGATTTAGAATCACTTCCTACGGGTAAAAATACACCGATACAGAAAAGTGAGCCATCGGTAATAGAGTTACCCTTTTTCGATGATTTTTCTAGAGATTTACCATACCCTAGCACCGAACGTTGGGATGCAAGGCATGTTTTTTTAAATACTCGATATGCAGTTAACCCTCCTAATCTAGGGGTGGTTACATTCGATGCAATTGACAATTCGGGCAAGCTGCATTCTGTTGCTTCGAACTTTCCTTTCTCGTCGGATACCCTAATTTCAAACCCGATAAATTTGTCATACCCAGCCGATACTACAATATACCTTAGTTTTTACTATCAACCTCAGGGTTTGGGTAATAGACCCGATGACCGCGATTCACTTTTGTTAGAGTTTTACAACTCCAATCTTGATGCATGGGAAGGTGCATGGGCTGTTTGGCTTACGGCCTCCGACAGTACTTTGCATGAGGTAAATAAATTAAAAGGTAGTATTACCGAAAAAGTAACAGCAAAGTTCGATTCTACATTCTTTTTGGTTCATATGCCTATCACAGAGGAGCGATTCCTTAGCTCAAATTTTAAATTTAGATTCAGGAATATAGCTTCGCTATCGGCAAATACTGATGTGCCCAGCTTAAGGGGTAATTCAGACCATTGGCATATCGATATGGTTTATCTTAATCGTGGCAGAACCTATAGAGACACACTGCTGAATGATATCTCTTTTGCCAAACCACTAAAATCTATCCTAAATAACTATCAGCAAATACCTTGGTCGCACTTTACAAGTGCCGCCATAGAGAATGAACTGGATAACCCATTGGTTTTCAATGTAACGTATAAAAACCTGGGGTTGATTTCATGGAATATAACCCGAATGTTTAGCATCGAGAATCATTCTAATGGAGAGGTTTATTCTTTTTCGGGAGGGGCCGAGAATATTGCAGAACTTGAAGAGATTGACTACGAAAGGTACTTTCAATATGATTTCGAATCTGATTGGAGCGATTCGGCTCGCTTTACGTTTACATCCTACCTAATAACTGATATTGCCGAAAATACTAGCCATTTGCGGTGGAACGATACCCTGAGATATGTTCAGGATTTTAAAAATTATTATGCTTACGACGATGGTACAGCTGAGAGTGGTTATGGCTTGTATGGCGAGGGAACGCAAAACGGACAGGTTGCCCTAAGGTACACAACCTATAAGCCCGATAAGCTGGTTGGGGTTTACATGTACTTTAACAGAACATTTAACGATGCGAACCAGAAATATTTTAAGCTGGCAGTTTGGGACGATAATAACGGTAAACCTGGAAATATTATTTATGAGCAACTTGGCTTACGCCCATTGTTCACCGATAGCCTTAATCGCTTTACGCTCTTTAAATTAGAAGAGGAGATTGAGCTAGGTGCAGGAACGTTTTACATTGGGTGGATTCAAACAACCACCGACATGCTTAATGTTGGTTTCGATAGAAACAATAATAGTAAGAATCGTTTGTTCTACAACATAAGCGGTTCGTGGAATACAACCCAGTTTTATGGGTCGCTTATGGTTCGCCCCGCTTTTGGCGCGCTTACCGAACCCCCAACAATAGTTTACCAGCACACATCAAATGAATCCCTTTGTGTTTTTCCAAACCCCTCTAGTGGCATTGTAAATATTCGGCATCCAGATGTTACGGAAAATGTTTCGGTTTATGTTTACAATATTTTTGGGCAACTTGTTATGAGGCAACAGCTAGTAAATAACATGGTAAGCCTAGAACACTTAGCCAATGGTACTTACATTATTAGGATTGTTGGGAACAATAAAATTGTAGGAACACAGAAAATAGTTATTTCCAAATGGTAAAAGATATTACCCCATGCCGTGATGATGAGCTGGAGGAGGGTGAAGAGCAGCGAGAGCTTTTCGAGCATTTTCATATCGATGTTGATAAGGGGCAAAGCACCATTCGTATTGATAGGTTTATTACCACAAAGATTCAGAATGTAAGCCGAAGCCGGGTTCAATCGGCTGCCGATGCGGGTAATGTTTTGGTAAATGGTAAGGCGGTTAAATCATCTTATAAAGTAAAACCATTGGATAGCATCTCTATAGTGATGGCTTACCCGCCACGCGAAATTGATATAATTCCGGAGAATATCCCCATTAATATTGTTTACGAGGATGATGACCTGTTGGTGGTAAATAAGGAACCTGGAATGGTTGTACATCCCGGGCATGGTAATTTTACGGGCACATTGGTAAATGCATTGATGCACCATTTAAAAGATGTTCCGCTTTTTAGCACAGGCGAAGTTAGACCTGGATTGGTACATCGAATAGATAAGAATACCTCTGGCATTTTGGTAGTAGCTAAAACGGAGCATGCCACGAACCATTTGGCTCGCCAATTTTACGATCGCACTACTGAGCGAAATTATGTTGCCCTGGTTTGGGGTGATATGGAGGGCGATGAGGGAACTATTGATGCGCATATTGGGCGAAGCCCTCGCGATAGGATAAAGATGTTCGTTTTCCCCGATGGCGATGAGGGTAAGCATGCCATAACCCATTGGAAAGTTTTGGAACGATATGGCTACGTAACCCTTGTTGAGTGTAAGTTGGAAACAGGTCGAACGCACCAAATTAGGGTACACTTTGAGCATATTCGCCACCCCATTTTTAACGACGACCGTTACGGGGGCGATACCATTGTAAAGGGTACAACCTTTACTAAGTACAAACAGTTTATTCAGAATTGCTTTTCAATATGCCCACGGCACGCGTTACACGCCAAATCACTAGGGTTTATTCATCCTACAACGGGCGAACAAATGTTTTTTGAAACCGAACTGCCCGATGATATGGTACAGGTGGCAGAGCGTTGGCAAACCTACACCTCGGCGCGTCCAAATGATTAGGTAATGCCCGCGATCAATTAACCCGCACTATTTATCAAATTTGTAAAAGATGAACACAAATGCGGGTTACCCCGGCATGGTCGAGCCCAATTTTGGGCAACAAAATTGGCTGTGAGGCTTAGTCGCTGTCGGCGACCGCAACTATTCGAATGAATAATTGGGGTTAATTATTGCTATTGCCTTTCTACCTTAAATATTTCTGATTATTTTTGGTCTGCATTATAAAATCTTTCCCATGAATAGTAAGCTCAACATCGCCATAATGGCAGGAGGTAATTCTTCCGAGGAAGAAATCTCGCTTAAGGGTGCAGCGCAAATTGCAAAATGGCTCGACCCCAATAAGTACAAAGCTTTTCCCATAATTTTAAAGGGTAATAGTATGACCCTTAAGCATTCAGAGCATGGTGATATCCCTGTGTCGTGGGATACTTTTAGCTCAAAAATTGGCAATGATAAGTTGCTGTTCGATTGTGCGTTGGTTGTTATTCATGGAACCCCAGGTGAGAATGGTTTGCTACAAGGGTATTTTGAGATGATGAATATACCCTACACAACGGGTGGGGTACTAAACAGCGCGCTTACTTTTTGTAAAGATACATCCAAGCGAATGCTTGATGGGATAAATATTCATTTAGCTAAGGGTTTAAGAGTACACAAAGGGGAGGCTGTTAGCCCGCAGGATGTTGCTAAAAATATTGGACTACCCCTTTTTATTAAGCCCAACGAGAGCGGAAGTAGCTACGGAATAACTAAGGTAAAGCAGGCTAAGGAGATAATCTCTGCCCTCGAAAAATCATTCACCGAAGATCCAGTAGCACTGATTGAGGAGTTTATTCCCGGGATGGAGCTAACCTGTGGATTGGTTAAAACGAGAAGCAAATCGTTGGTTTTTCCTGTTACCGAAATTGTTCCCAAGAACGAGTATTTCGACTACGGTGCAAAGTACGAGAATGAGGTTGAGGAGATTACCCCAGCTAGAATTCCCGATGATTTGGCAGACTATATCCAATCGGTTTCATCCGAAATATATGACAGGCTTAACTGTAGGGGCATTGTGCGTATCGATTATATCTTTGGTAACAAAAAGCTCTATTTCCTTGAGGTGAATACCGTTCCCGGTATGAGCGAAACCAGCATAGTTCCTCAACAGGTGGCAGCAATGGGGCTTACCATGAACGATGTTTTCGAAATGGTGATTGATGATGCCATTGCAAGGCAAAAAGCTAGGTAAGCCGAGGGGAATAGATTTACTTTAACCCGCTTTACTCATCAAATTTGTAAAAGATGAATGCGAATGCGGTTTACCCCGACATAGTCGAGCCCAATTTTGGGCAACAAAATGGGTTGTGAGACCTAGTCGCTGTCGGATATCCCAATTATTCGAATGAATAATTGGGGTTAAGTTTTTTAAATATAAAAGGGGTTACCCTTTTGAGATAACCCCTTTTATTTAGCGTAATTAGCGTTTATAGGTAATCCTCAATTGGGGCGCAAGAGCAAACTAGGTTCCTGTCGCCATAGGCAGAGTCAATTTTACTAACTGAAGGCCAGAACTTGTTGATGATAAGCCAGGGTAGTGGGTATGCAGCCTTTTCTCGATCGTAAGCATGTGTCCACTCATTTGCTGCTACTTCGGCAACGGTGTGCGGAGCATTCTTTAACACGTTATCTTCCTTATCTGCTTTACCTTCCTTAATCTCATCGAGCTCTTTTTTAATCGATATCATTGCCTCAATAAACCTATCGAGTTCCTGAACCGATTCGCTCTCTGTGGGTTCAACCATAAGCGTTTCGTTAACTGGGAACGAAAGGGTAGGAGCATGGAATCCATAGTCCATAAGCCTGCGTGCAATATCGCCAGTTTCAACACCGTAGGTTTGCTTAAAATGGCGGCAATCAAGAATCATTTCGTGTGCCACACGACCTGTTTTGCCGGTGTAAACAACATCATAATAACCCTTTAGTTTTTCTGTTATATAGTTTGCACCAAGAATAGCCATTTCGGTCGATTTTTTAAGACCCTCGGCACCAAGCATAAGAATGTATCCATAAGTAATTGGTTGTACCATTGCGCTACCCCACGGGGCACCTGCTACAGCGGTAATTCCATTCTCGCCACCAGTTTTAACAACTGGATGTGATGGTAGAAATTGAGATAAATGCTTAGCAACGCCAATTGGGCCAACACCAGGACCACCACCACCGTGAGGTATGGCGAAAGTTTTATGAAGATTAAGGTGGCAAACGTCAGCACCAATAAGTCCGGGGCTAGTTAAACCAACCTGAGCGTTCATGTTTGCACCGTCCATATATACCTGTCCGCCATTGTTGTGGGTAATCTTCATCATCTCTATAATCTCGGGTTCAAACACGCCGTGAGTTGATGGGTAGGTAACAATAAATGCTGCCAGATTATCTTTATGCTCTTCAGCCTTGGCTCTAAGGTCATCAATCGATATGTTTCCATCCTCGTCACAATCAACAATAACAATGTCCAAACCTGCCATTACCGCGCTTGCGGGGTTAGTTCCGTGAGCCGATGATGGTATAAGCGCTATGTTACGATGGCCCTCACCACGGCTTTTGTGGTACTCACGAATAACCATCAATCCTGCATATTCGCCAGCAGCACCCGAGTTTGGTTGCATCGAAACCGCATCGAAACCAGTTATTTCAGCAAGTAGTTGCTCTAGCTCACTAATAAGGGTAAGGTAACCCTTTGCTTGTTCTGCTGGAACGAATGGGTGTATATTTCCAAATTCAACCCAGCTAAGCGGCAACATTTCGGTTGCAGCATTAAGCTTCATGGTGCAGCTACCTAGTGATATCATGCTATGGTTTAGCGCAATATCTTTACGCTCTAGGCGCTTTATGTAGCGCATCATCTCAGTTTCTGAGTGGAACACGTTGAACACTTTATCGGTTAGGTACTCCGATTTACGCTTCAGATTCTCTGGAATTGTATTGGTAACCTCAATGGTATCAATTTTAGCTGCCGATTTACCAGCTGCCTCAGCAAATATTTCAATAATATTGTTGATGTTGGAAAGGGTGGTTAGCTCATCGGTACTGATACCAATAGTACCATTTGTTTTGTAGTTAAAGTTAATTTCTTTGGCAAGCGCTTTACTTCTAATATCCTCAATCTTTACATTTGCAGGAAGCTCAATTTCGAGGGTATCAAAAATGTTTTTAACATTTTGCTTATATCCAAGCTGGGTTAGCCCGTTAGCAATAGCAATCGCTGCGCTGTGTGTATGGGTTGCTACGCGTTTAATACCTTCGGGGCCATGGTACACGGCGTACATACCAGCCATTGTTGCTAGTAGTGCCTGTGCAGTACATATGTTTGAGGTTGCACGTTCGCGCTTAATATGCTGCTCGCGGGTTTGTAATGCCATGCGTAGTGCCTTATTGCCGTGCCTATCTACCGATACACCAATAATGCGGCCAGGAAGATTACGCTTGTATTTTTCTTTGGTTGCAAAGTAACCTGCGTGTGGGCCACCAAATCCCATGGGGATACCAAATCGCTGGGTACTACCCACTACAATGTCGGTATCCCATTCACCTGGTGGAGTTAGTAGCGCAAGGGAAAGAATGTCGGCAATTACTGTAACCAGAGCATCGTTCTCTTTTGCCTTTGCGGCAAATGCGGAGTAGTCGCGAATATTACCTTTGGCTGATGGGTACTGAACAATTACACCAAACTCTTTTCCGGTAAATTTATATTCACTGTAGCAACCGGTTACAATCTCAATATCCAATGGTTCGGCACGAGTGCATATCACCTCAAGGTTTTGTGGGAATACATCGCTATCAACAAATAGGATGTTACGACCCTCTTTTACCGCTTTACGAGAGCGAAGGCTGTGCATCATTAGCATGGCTTCGGCAGCTGCGGTTGCCTCGTCGAGTAGCGAGGCGTTGGCCATTTCCATTCCGGTTAAATCCATAACTGCGGTTTGGAAGTTTAGCAGTGCTTCAAGCCTTCCTTGGCTAATTTCGGCTTGGTATGGAGTGTAAGAGGTGTACCATCCTGGGTTTTCGAAAATATTACGAAGAATAACCGAAGGTGTATGTGTTCCGTAGTAGCCCATACCGATAAAAGAGCTAAAAATCTTGTTTTGTGATGCAAAGCCCTTAATTTTAGCAAGGTATTCTTGTTCAGTAAGAGGAGCAGGAAGGTTAAGAGGTCCTGCCATTCTAATTCCTTTTGGAACAGTTTGGTCAATTAGCTCGTCAAGAGTTTTTACCCCAACTGCTTTTAGCATTTCGTCAATCTCGCTATCGCGAGGCCCAACGTGGCGGGTAACAAAGCGTTCAGTCGACATAAATATTTAATTTATTTAGTTAGTATAATTTAGTTAAAAACGTTTTAGTGTTACATTACGTACACCAAACTTGTTGTAAAATTAGGAAATTGCTTATACTTAATGATGCTTTTGTTGTTAATTTTTATTTAGAAAGTGGTATAATGTATCTGATTGATGCTAAGACAGAAAGGGGTTGTTCTCTTTTTCCCATCCTATGCTTGTTGATTCACCATGCCCTGTATAAACTTTTGTGTTTGGGTTTAAAACCAGAAGTTTTGTTTTAATGCTATCTATAAGCTGGTCATAATTCCCTCCAGGCAAATCAGTTCGTCCAATAGAACCTTGAAAGAGCGTGTCGCCCGATAAAATAAACCCATTCTCGGTATTTAATAGGCAAATGCCACCTTTTGAGTGCCCTGGTGTATGCAGAACTTTTAGCTTGCTATTTCCAAAAGTAATCTCATCGCCATCATTCAAATACCTATCAATAAGGGGCACATCATCTATCGTAAACCCGTACATAAGGGCATGCTGCGTGGCCGTTTGTATTAATTGTAAATCCTCAGGATTGCCCGCAATATCTATGTTGTAGGTTTTTTTTACAAAGGCATTGCCTAGTATGTGATCAACATGGCCATGAGTATTTATGGCGAGTACGGGCTTTAAATTATTTTTTTGTATAAAATCAGCTAGTTCTTTCTGTTCATCTGGGCCATGGCAACCAGCATCAACTATTACGCACTCATTTGTCTCATCAAATAGCACGTAGGTATTTTCCTGAAAAGGGTTAAATACGAAAGATTTAATTGTAATCATATACTTTTAATTGCGGATTATTAACTATTTATTGGTTCCCTTTAACATAGGAACAAAAATAAACTTACCATGTTTCGTGGTTTTTGTTTTATTTTCCGAAACTTTTTCAATTACCACCATATCTTGCCCAGTGTTGTCGCCTAATGGGATAACCATTAGTCCACCGACCATAAGTTGGCTTATTAGGTTTTGTGGTATTTCTGATGCCCCAGCAGTAACGAGTATTTTATGGTATGGGCCGTAGGTTGGCTTTCCTTTGTATCCATCTCCGTAAAAAAAATGAGCGGTATACTTTAAGCTTTCGAGCAGAGACTTAGATTTCATAAAAAGCTCATATTGTCTTTCAATGGTGTACACATTAGCTCCCATTTCCAGCAGTATCGCTGTTTGATATCCTGAGCCCGTTCCAATTTCCAAAACTTTTTCCTGAGGCTTTAGTTTTAGTAGTTGGGTTTGAAACGCTACCGTGTAGGGTTGCGATATGGTTTGGCCTGCACCAATAGGGAAAGCAGAGTCTTTATAAGAGAAGTTTAAAAAACCACTTTCCATAAACAGGTGGCGTGGCACACTATTTATTGCGCTTAATACATTCTGGTCTGTTATCCCCTTTTTTTCTAGCTCGTTAACCAGTTTTTTACGCAACCCTTTATGTCTATAAGAATCTTCCATTTTGATGATAAAAGTAAATGCAGCAATATTTTTTACAAATATAGTTATTAAAATATGTGCTAAAAAATAAGGGGGTTTGTATTCTGCATAAGTAATTCAATATTTAGCTGACACTTTTTAGGCTATAGCATTCCTTTTTTTGTTGAAAAGATGAATTTATGTTGTTATCAATTTTGATGTTTGTCAATGGGAATTTAGTGACAGCAAAATAATGTTGTTAATTAGGTGGAAGGATGGTATTTTTGTAGGCTAAAAGGTTAATTTTGTGTTTTTATACTTACCAGAATGATTGCGAGTAAAAAAGTATTGAGATTTAAATATATATTCTTCGATTTAATCGGTTCTTTTACTGCTTGGTTTCTTTTTCATTTGTATCGGAAACAAATAATTGAGAAACCTATATTAGGCGATGATGTTGGCGTTTTGCTTGATACAAATGTTATTATTGGGCTTATTGTTATCCCTTTGTTTTGGGTAATGATTTTGTTCTTTTTTGGGTTTTACCGTGATGTTTTTCAGCGATCAAGGCTTAAGGAGCTAGGTGTTTCAATTAGCGTTACATTTTTGGGGGTAATTCTAATTTTTTTCCTTTTACTGCTTGATGATTTTGTGCCGTCGTATCGAGGTTATTATCGACTATTTTTTACCCTGCTATCCTTACAATTCTTTTTTACTTATATCCCAAGGTTGTTATTAACGTCGTATACCATTCGGCAGATTCGATCGAAAAAAATATATTTCCCAACCCTTATTGTGGGCAACGGCGATAAGGCGCTGCAAGTGCTTAATGAAGTTTTAGGCGCAAAGAAATCGCAGGGGAATCATTTGGTTGGATATATTTCAGTTGGGCAGGTTACGAACGAAAAGTTAATCGAGCTGTTGCCATGCCTAGGTAATTTGAGTGATTTAAGGGGCGTGGTTAAAAAGCATCAGGTTGAAGAATTGATTCTTGCTATAGACCAGAAAGATAACAAGTTGATGGGCAAGATAGTAAATGATATATTTGACCTAAATGTAGTTGTTAAGGCAATACCAAGCATGTACGATATTCTTATCGGAAGGGTAAGGATGTCGGCAATTTTTGGGGTTCCCTTAATGCAAATCTCATTCGATTTAATGCCGGTTTGGCAGCAACGCATCAAACGGGTTATAGATGTTGCTTCTTCAGTATTGGCGTTGGTTATACTTTTCCCTCTAAATGCTATTATTGCTATAGCTATAAAGTTGTCGTCAAGAGGCCCTGTGTTTTATTCGCAGGAGCGGGTAGGTCAGTATGGCAAGCCCTTCAACATTTATAAGTTCAGAACAATGACTATTGACGCAGAAAAGGATGGCCCAGCTTTATCAACCAAACATGATAAGCGCATTACACGCATCGGACGGTTTTTACGTAAAACACGTTTAGATGAAATCCCAAATTTTTGGAATGTACTCAAAGGCGAAATGTCGTTGGTTGGGCCACGCCCCGAACGGCAATTTTACATTGATAAGATTGTTGAGAAAGCACCCCATTATTTACATCTACAGAAGGTTAGGCCTGGTATTACATCCTGGGGACAGGTTAAGTTTGGATATGCCGAAAATGTTGACCAGATGGTCGAAAGGCTTAAGTTCGATTTGATATACATTGAGAATATGTCGTTATATGTCGATTTTAAGATATTGATTTATACAATAATCACGGTTTTTAAGGGAAAGGGAGTTTAGGGTGCTAAATGCGCTGCTTTAGGATAAGTTTACAAATAGCATAATATGCTTTTCCTGCCCTCTCCATTATAATATTAAATTTTGTTGAAAACCTATTGAATTATTACTTCAAAAACTGGTTCAACTTCGTTAGTTTTGTAAAAAATAATCCATGGCCGAGAAAAGAGAGTATAACAAAAAGGGAAGTTCCACAAGTGTTGCAGGAATTGAGTTGGGGAAAGTGCCACCACAGGCAGTTGAACTCGAAGAGGCGGTGCTGGGCGCTTTAATGATTGAGAAAGATTTGGTTATCGAGGTTCTTGATGTGCTAAAGGTTGAAAGTTTTTATAGGGAGGCTCATCAAAAAATATTTAAAGCCATTGTTGAGCTCTCCACAAAGCTCGAGCCCATCGATCTGTACACCGTTTCGGAAGAGCTAAGAAAAACTGATGAGCTGGAAGGGGTTGGAGGAGCGGTTTACCTTGCGCACCTTACCTCGCGTGTAGGATCGGCTGCTCACCTCGAGTACCACTCAAAAATAATTGCCCAAAAATATATACAGCGAGAGCTTATTCGTGTCTCAACCGATATTCAGAATCGGGCATTCGATGACTCTATTGATGTTAACGACCTTCTCGATTATTCTGAGATGGAACTCTTTAGGGTTGCCGAAGGTAATATCAAGCGCGAATCGGCACCCATTGGTACGCTTGTAAAGGAGGCGTTGGCACAACTTGAAGAGGCAGGAAAGCGTGAGGATGGCCTTAGCGGTGTGCCATGTGGTTTTTCGGAACTCGATAGGATGACATCGGGTTGGCAAGATTCGGACCTCGTTATTGTTGCGGCTCGGCCATCGATGGGTAAAACGGCTTTCGTGCTTTCAATGGCGCGTAATATGGCTGTTGAGCACGATATTACCGTGGCCTTCTTCTCTCTCGAGATGTCGAGCATTCAGCTTGTAAACAGGCTAATTGTTAGCGAGTCGGAAATATCAAGCGAAAAGATTAGAAATGGTAAGCTTACCCCTCAGGAGTGGACCCAGCTAACCGTAAAAATAGGTGAATTGCAAAATTCTAAAATTTTTATCGACGATACGCCAGCGCTATCAATTTTTGAACTTCGGGCAAAATGCCGTAGGCTAAAAGCGCAGCATGATGTTGATATTGTTATTATTGATTATTTGCAACTTATGACCGGGCCGAACGATTCAAGAAGCAGTCGCGAGCAGGAGGTGAGTAATATTTCCCGTTCGCTTAAAGCGATTGCAAAGGAGCTCAACGTACCAGTAATAGCCTTATCCCAGCTTAACCGTTCTGTTGAAACCCGAGGCGGCAATAAGCGCCCTCAGCTATCCGACCTTCGCGAATCGGGTGCCATTGAGCAGGATGCCGACATGGTTCTGTTCATCCACAGGCCCGAATACTATGGTTTTGATGTTGATGAGGACGGAAATTCTTTGGCAGGGCTTGCCGAAATAATTGTGGCTAAGCACCGTAATGGTGCAACAGGTGATATTAAGTTGCGTTTCAGAAAAGAACAGGCCAAATTTATGGATTACGACGGAATTGCATATCCTGAGTTTGGCATTACTGGTAAGCAGGCAGTTACCCTTGGTTCTAAAATGAATCAGGACCCATTGCCTTCAGCATCGGGTGATTCGGATTTCGACTTTTTATCTAATACAACCTCTTCCGATGAACCCCCATTTTAGTGGGGGCGGAAGTGTTGTCATTCTGATCCAAGTTAATGATAACCCTTTTCAGAGAATATCTTTCAATTCAATTAGGTTGCTAATTTCGTGCGTAACCTCCACTTTTGGTTGGGGTTGTTTCGATGGGTTAAAGTAAACTTGGTCTATCCCAAAATTTTTAGCACCAATAATATCGGTTTCTAGGTCGTCGCCAATCATGATGCTTTCGGCTTTCTTAGCATTTGCAGATGACAGCGAATAGCCAAAGGCTTCGGCTCGTGGTTTATGGTAACCCGACATCTCGGATGTAAGTACCTTATCGAAATATTTTTCTATTCCGCACATTTTGAGCTTGGTAAATTGTACCTCGTTAAAACCATTGGTAATAATATGGAGCTTGTACTTTGTGTAAAGCCAGTTTAGCACGGGTAACGTGTTGGGCAACAGGACCGTTTTTTTAGGGCTTTCGCTCAGGTACTCATGCCCAATTACCGATGCCAGCACTTTATCCTTTATTCCAAAATCGCGCAGGGTTAGCTCAAATCGTTTATACCTAAGCACTTCTTTCTTCATCTCGCCCCGCTGATAGCTAGCCCAAAGTCTATCGTTGTTAACAATATAAGCATCAATAAAAACTTCGGGACTGGGAATGGTTTTATTCAGGTTATGATTTTTATAAATCTCGGTAAGGGTAATTCGCATATTCTGCTCAAAATCCCATAAAGTACGATCTAGGTCAAAAAAGATATGTTTGTATTGGCTCATAAAACGTTAGGCTTTACTTGCAGTTCTCAATTGTTTGGCAACATGTGCTGCAAAGGTACAATAGAAAATTTTATTTGCTGTAAACTTTTTGTTTTGGGGATTTCTGCTTCAAAAATGGGCTATATATTATTTTGAGGTGCTACGTAAAATAGCTTCGTAACCTGGGGTAGAAAAACTGCCTACCCCTTGCACCTGTATTAACCCGCATTATTCATCAAATTTGTATAAGGATGAATGTGAATGCGGATTTCCCCGACTTAGTTGAGCTCAATTTTGGGTAAAAAAAATGCCTGTGAAACCTAGTCGCGTCGCAGACCCCAATTATTCGAATAAATAATTGGGGTTAATCTTGATGAACCGTTTTTATCCTACCGTTTATGTTCTCTGTTAAGGCGTTTGTTGCAACTCAAAATAATGTTTAGACGAGGTTTTGGGGCATTCATATTGCTTCAGTACATGTTTCTATTTCCTTGATTCATTATTATTGTAAATAATTCTCTTTCCATGTATCATAAAAGTATATATAACTATATCTTAGCCTGGCTATTTAGAGAACTATAGCGGCTCGTTACTATATAAAAACGCGGTGGTATAAATTTTTTTCATGTTATAATATATTTATCCGTAACTCTGTGTATATTTGATATCCTAGTTTAAAGAACTGTTTAAAATTAATCTGATGGGTGCAAAGGGTAATAAATTTGGAACATTTAAGGGCGTTTTTACTCCCTCTATTCTTACTATTTTAGGCGTTATAATGTATCTTAGGCTGCCCTGGATTATTGGACAGGCAGGCCTTTGGGCTACCTTGGGTATAGTGTTGGTAGCACATATTATTTCGGTAACAACGGGGTTGAGCGTAGCCAGCGTGGCAACCGATAAAAAAGTTGAGGCAGGGGGAATCTACTACATGATTTCTAGAAGCTTAGGTTTACCTATTGGGGGGGCACTGGGTTTGGCACTTTTTGTTGGGATGTCGTTTAGCATAAGCCTTTACATTATTGGTTTTTCAGAAACATTACTTACGGCTTTTGGTATCGAGATAACGCTAAATGTAATTAGGTTGACAGGGGCAATAACCCTATTAATCATAACCATTATTTCATTTATAAGTACAAACCTTGCACTTAAAACGCAGTTTTTAATTTTGGCGATTGTGGTGCTTTCCATCGTTTCAATTTTATTTGGGCAGCACGAATTTGTTCCCCAATCTTCGCTTAGCAGCCCAGCTGTAGGCTCACTCCCCTGGATTGCTCTATTCGCCATTTTCTTTCCAGCGGTGCAGGGCTTTACAACAGGAGTTTCCATGTCGGGCGATTTGGCAAACCCTAAAAAATCAATACCCTTAGGAACCATTCTTTCCATCTTAGTAGGCTTTATTGTTTACGGTGGGCTTGTATTATTTCTCTCCTATACTGTCGACCGCCAAGCTTTACTTAACGACCCCTCCATACTGCTGAATATCTCATTTTATTCGCCTTTGGTGCTTGCCGGAATATGGGGCGCAACCCTTTCATCGGCTTTAGGAGGATTACTAGGTGCTCCTCGAATACTTCAGGCAACTTCTGTGGACCGAATTACCCCCAAAATTTTCGCCAAAGGGGTTGGTACAGGTAACGAACCTCGCAATGCGCTTTTGCTGTCATTCGTTATTGCTTTTGCAGGGATTATGATTGGCGAGCTGAACGTAATTGCCCGTGTGGTATCTACTTTCTTTATTATTACATATGGATTTTTGAACCTTACCTGTGCCATTGAGAATTGGGCTGGAACCGATTTTAGGCCCTCTTTCCGAATTCCAGGATGGATTAGCATTATTGGTGCTATCGCTTGTTTTGTGGTGATGATACAGCTCGACCTGATAGCAATGATAGTTGCTACGATTATACTAGGTGCCATATTCCTACTGTTAAAACGCAAGGAGCTGAAGTTACAATCGGGTGATACGTGGGGAGGTATATGGTCGTCGTTGGTGAAATATGGGCTTACCAAGTTGTCAATCCCATCTGCAAAAAATCAGCGTAATTGGACACCCAACGTCATCCTCTTTAGTGGCAATCCTAAAACCCGACCCCATCTTATCGATTTGGGCAGAACAATTGTTGGTAAACATGGGGTGTTTACAAACTTTGAGTTGCTTCCAAAATCTGCTGCTCAAAGTACCTCTGAGGCATCGTCAAAAGTTTATGTTGCAGATGACGACTGGGGTAAGAAAATAATTACTCGTCGTTATTCTTGTAGCGATATATACGAGGGAATGCAGACCATATCGAAGGTGTATGGTTTTACAGGATTTGAACCCAACACCATTTTACAGGGATGGGCACGCAAAACAACAAATCTGCAAAAACTTCATGAAACCGCAGGTGTACTTCATGGGTTAGACTATAACTTGGTGTACCACAATCTGGTTAAAGATAGTAACGTAAAGCCAGTGAGAAAACGCATTGATATATGGTGGGGAGGTAATAGTCGTAATCTGAATTTTGCCCTTGGGCTACTTAAGTTTATAACTGTAGATAATAAGTGGAGAGGTGCAACCATTCATCTAAATATTATAAACTACAATAGCGCTAAAACCGACAGTATTTATGCTTTGGCCAATCAGGCTCTCGACAACTCAAGGCTTATTGGTAGGGTAAAGGTTATTAATAATTCTGTCGAAAAGCTTGCCGAACACGATATTATCAGCACAGAGTCGGCAAATTCAAGTCTCGCTATACTCGAACTCAATTATCGTAAGTTCACTAACAGCACCGATTGGTTTAATTATGTTAATACTACTACCAATTTGCCGTGCTCATCCCTAGTAATAGAGGCAGGAACCAACTTTGAACATATTGATGCTCACACAACGGTTGAGGCTAGGGAGTACAAGCTGGTTGATGATGCCAATGCTCAAAAAATGCGAATTGACCAGCGCATTTCCTATCCCTCCAAGGAGCTGCTAGCTAATACTTTGCAAAAAACAGCGCAACATTTTGCCCAATCCCAGGACTCCTTTGTTACAAACTCTGTTTACGAGTTACGAAATCAGGTTTCATCTTTTCATAAGAGTATTTCGAGTATTTGCAACCGGTTGTTTACTGTGATTAAGGATGATGGCGCGGTAGCTAACCAAGAAATTGCATACAAAGCGCTTTCAGATTTTGTTTTTCAGTGTAAAAACAAAATGAATAACTTTATCGAGAAGCAGCTTGTTGATGGTGAAGAAACGCTGAATAGTGCCTTAAGTATATATCAGGATAAATCGAATGAGTACCTTGGTAAATTGCCCGATAAAATGGCGTTAACCTTTGCTAAAAGTGAATTTAAGGTTAAAAAGAGAGACTCATTTCGAGTAAAACTACTAAAATTTAATGCAAGAGTCAAAGGCAGATTCTTAGGCTGGCCTGTAAATATTCGGGTTGGTATCTCTAGGGCAACCCATATACTTCTTAAAGAGGATAGGGTTGAGGATTTTTCCAAATTCTACAATAATTTGGGTGTGCTATCGTTTCGCTATCTTACAAATGTGCGCAAGGTAGTATTTGATTTAAGCAGGGGGGTAGAGCAAATACTTGATAATAAAGAGTTGAACGCCGATAGCTTTTCAGTGCTTACTTCTGAAATACAGCTACACCTTTCCGAAGCAATAAATGAGTACCATAATGCATCCGCTGAGCTGGTTGAGGAGCTCGATTCATCGCTTGAGCAGTCGTTGCAACGCCTCGTTTTTATAACCGATAAGCCCGAGGCAAAATACCTTTTACGACCATATATAAAGCGGATTAATAAACGAAAAACCCCACAAGAAGATATGCTGCGGGGGCCCGAGCGATGGCACGAGAATATCAGACTTTATTCCAATAAGATATTTGGCGAGCTAGTATTACAATCCTTTAGGCTTAGGTTGCACGTTAAAATTGGCCGTCAGGTTGATGAGCTTACCATTTGGGTTAAGAATAATATGCTCAAATCAATTAACGATGCAAAAAATATACTCAACACCTTTGGCGAAAGCGATGTAGAGCTCGATTACGATGCGCTTAGCAATCAGATTGAGGGGGTTAAAACCTTTTATGTGCAAGAGCAGTTCGAGACTTTTTTCAAGGATGTTAATGCCATTATTAACGACTTACCCGAGCAGGTCGAGGTTAACGATGATCAGTTTTTTAATGATTTAGAACAGAACGAGTTTACCAAAAGTGGGGTCAGAACCATTAACTTTAGGCGTAGGGTTCAGCTGTATTTAGGCACCGAATTTATAAACCAAACCCGCTTGGCAATGGAAAAACTTGCCGAGGTGCTTTCAGAAACCTCTAAGCTATTGCGCGATAAGGTTAGGTTGGCTGCTTTTAATATGCAAAATTTAAGCGTTACCGTTGCCGCTGAACAGGATAAGGATTTAACCATTGATGAGCTACGGAGCAAACTTGTGAAAGAGTTGCTTAAGGATATTAACCATGAAGAGGATAGTATACTTAGCTATACGCATTCAATTGAACCCGACCTTCATAGCTACTTACTCAAATCGTTTGAACCGCTAAAGCAGGAAATACATAGCGTGGTTGTAAACGATGCCAAAGCAAAACGGAAGAGAAAAACCGAGGTAAGGGTTGGCTGGTTTAGGAAGAATATATTAGCCATATCAGATTTTTTTAATAGGCAGTTTGTAGGTTTGCTCTACTCGCAGAGCGAGGGATTATTACTTGCGCAAAAAATTACAACTTTTGAAAAGGAGTATAAGATTAACAACCAGCTTGTTCAGGAAGTATTGGTTTCAATGTCCTATAACGCTGAGGTGTTTAAAAAAATACCCTTTTACTATGCAAACCTCTTTTCGCGAAGCACTATTCTAAATAAAGATTTATTGATAGAGCGCCCCTATGAGCAGCGTGTGGCTGAGATGGTTGCCAAAAGATATTCTGCAGGGTACGTGGGTGGGTTGCTTATAACCGGCAGACGAAATTCGGGTAAGACTACCCTCTCTCAGCATATCGCAAAAAAATATTTTCCTAAGCATACCGCTGTTTCAGTTAATGCTCCAATGGCAGGGTCGGTTAATGTTGATGATTTTACTGAATCGTTGCAAAAAGCGCTGGCAACTGGAGGCGATCCGTACCTATACCTAAAAGCTACTCCTAGTCCAACAGTTATTATTATTAACGATATCGAGCTGTGGTGGGCTCGCCATCCTAAAGGCATGCAGGTTGTTGATCATATAGCCGATTGTGTAAAAACGTATACTGGAAAAATATTTTTCATTATAAACTGTGGCGATTTAGTTTACCCGCTAATTAATCGTGTGGCAAATCTCGATTCAATTTTTATGGCTAGTATCGAGTGCCAGCCATTCGATGCGAAAGGTATTAAAGACTTGGTTATGGCTCGCCATCAAACCGGAGGGATGTCTCTGGTTTTAAGGGGTAAGCGCGAATCCGATTTGACCCAATGGAATTTTGCACGGCTATTTAATCAGTATTTTAATATATCCGACGGAATTCCAGGTCTAGCGTTACAGCTTTGGCTTGCCAATATAACCAAGGTGGTTGGTAAAACCCTCTACATTAAGCCACCTACAATGCCAAGCATATCGAGCCTTAGGAATATTGACGATAAGCTGTGGATGTATATTCTTCATCTAATGCTGCACCGTAGGGCCGATATTAACCGATTGGCCCAATCCCTTAGATTGACCCCCGATCAGGCGCAAAAGCTTATAATGGATTTAAAGCGCTCGGGGTTGGTTGAGGAGCGGATTCCTAATGTGTTCGCCATTAATTCATTACTTGAACCTTTCTTAGTATCTATTATGCAAGAAAAGGGATTGTGTTAATGTAAAAAAAATGTTGCTATGAGGCTATACCTATTACTTTTTGCTGTCGTTATTTTTGTCGTGTTACGTTATCTGTCACGCTGGCTGGCTAATGTGCCTACAAGTAGCTGGCTGCATAATTTATTGGTGAGGCTATTTCCATTAATCGAATTTGCAATATGGTTTGCCTTTGCGTTATGGGTATTCAACAAGCTACTAGGAGATTATTCGTATTACCATGTAATCGTTGTAATGCTTGCCCTTGCCATGGTGCTTATTTTGGGCTGGTATTTTTTGCGCGATTTTATTTCAGGCATAATTCTAAAAACCGAGACACCTTTCGAAAAACATAAACGAATTGGAATCGATGGCGTTGATGGTGTTCTGGTGAATGTGGGTTACCGATCGTTAGAAATTGAAACCACAAATAGCCAGCGTGTTAAAATACCATACTCAAAGTTAGCAGCAAGCTCCATTCATTTTTTTAACCAGAATGAGTACACCCATAGCCACGAGTTTACTTTTAGGGTATCGGGCCAGAAGCCAATTCAGGAAGTAGAGGAGGATATTTCAAGGTTTTTGCTTCTGCTGCCATGGATAGCTCCCAGTAGTGAGCCAAATGTAAAGGTTGAGCAGCAGAAAGATGGCGATAAGCTGGCAACGGTTCGCTACTATACCGTGGCCGATAGGAATGCGGTTTTGGTAAACCAGCATCTTAAAAATGAGTTCGAAAAACTTTGATGTTTCAATGCCTTGGGAAGGTACTGAACAGTTTAATCCGCATTATTCATCAAATTTGTTAAAGATGAATGCTAATGCGGGTTACCTCGACCTGGTGAAGCCCAATTTTGGGCAACAAAATGGGTTGTGAGGCCTAGTCGCTGTAGGAGACCCTAATTATTCCAATGAATAATTGGGGTTAATGCAGTTTTATTAGTTTTTTGTAGTTTGTTTTGCAGATAGCAGTATTTTATCTTATTTTCGAGTTTAATTACTTTTGTAAGTAATTATATATCTGTTTAGTTCACGTATATAATGTACTTTTATGAGGAAATTTATTTACCTAATTGTAACTTTATTTCTTTTATCAGCGCCAGGAACTGCTCAGTGTGCTTCGTATTTTAAGCGAGTTTTTATTGATGCTGAGTACTACCTGCTATACGAAGATTATCGGGATGCGCTTCCGTTGTATCATGAACTTTTGAATAAATACCCCAACAACGCTAACATACATTACCGTGTAGGCCTTTGTTATCTGAATATTCCAGGCGAAAAGGAAAGGTCGATATCTTACTTTCAGAAAGCGAAACAGTCTATTACTAAGGATTATAAAGTAGGGCATTTTACCGAAGATAAAGCCCCGCGTGAGGTTTATTTGCATTATGGTAGAGCCTTGCGGATAGCCGAAAAATTTGAAGAGGCAGGTATAGCTTTTCAAAAATATGCCCATCTCCTTACTGATTCTGATACTAAAGAAAAGGAGATTGTTGCTAAAGAAATACAGGCTATACAATTGGCAAAACAGATGAAGCAGAATGCTATTCCAGTTAAGTTTACATCCCTGGGAGGAGCTGTAAATACAAGGTTTCCAGATATAAACCCGCTCGTGTCAGCCGATACAAGCATACTGCTTTTTACCTCGATACAGAAGTTTTATAATGCCTTAATGGTATCAGTTAAGCGTGCTGGTATTTGGTCTTACCCCGAGAATATTAATAGCCAGACCTATGCCGATGGTGAGATCTATACCGTTGGCCTTTCATCCGACGGTAAATCTCTACTACTGGCGCGAAATGATTACGATGTATTTAATTTGTATATTAGTGTATACGATACTACCAAACAGCAGTGGGGCGCAATAACTCGATTACCTAAGGAAATCAATTCGCGCAGCTGGGAGAACTATGCGTCGTATAGCCCCATGGGCGATACCCTATTCTTTTCGAGCAATAGGCCTGGTGGGCATGGGAAATTCGATATATATTACTCCGTTAAAAGTGAGGACGGGTGGTCTAAGCCTGTTAACCTATCTACCATTAATAGCCCTTTCGATGAAATTGCACCAACCATATCCCATGATGGGCAATACCTCTTCTTCTCATCCAATGGGAATAGCTCAATGGGCGGGTTCGATCATTTTGTGTCGAAACGCGAAGGCTCAAAATGGGGGAAGCCCATAAACCTAGGTGCCCCTATTAATACCCCCGACGACGATATTTTTTACCAGCCCATTGGTAATGGCTCATCGGGCTATATCTCAAGGGTAATGGAACAAAGTTACGGTTTTAATGATATGTACCTTATTGAGTTTAACCTCGATAGTTTAGTAGATGCCCATAGGTTTGAAGTCCATGATTTTTCAGATGGTAAGAGTATAAAAGATAGTTCTTCAGCTAACTCGTCTGATAATTAGACTCCCTTGCCTTTCTCTGTATGTTGGTCTCTCTGCCGTGGGTCAGTGTGGTTTATAAGCTGTTCTAAACTCTAACTTTTTGCTAGCTACCTTACTGTTAACCCGCATTATTCATCAAATCTGTAAAAGATGAATGTAAATGCGGGGTCGGAGACAGCAATTATTCGAATGAATAATTGGGGTTGAAAAAGGTTCGGTATCATAGTGCTTGAGCTCTTTATAATTTTTTGCCGATAATTGCACAAACCGTAAAAAATGACAGGATTTAATGGTTGCAAATTCTTTGATAGTAAAATTTATGTGTAATGATGTTGGTAACATTACAGAAAGGTTTAATAAAGTGATTAATGTAAAAATTTGATAGTACAAAAAATGTTGTAAATTTGTTTTGATTACTTTTACCTAAATTGAGCGATTTGTGCAAAAAAAGATAAAAGATAGTTTGTTTAATACCCTGATAATGTGTAATTTAAAGGTGTCAAAACTAATAAATAACACTTCACCATTTGGGTGCACAAAACTATC
>JAQVYY010000109.1 GCA_028708425.1 Bacteroidales bacterium | reverse complement strand
TAAAACTGCACCATTAACCATATTGAAAGTACTTAAATACTGAAATTGTGATACTCTATCATTGCCTAGCTTACCCCAAGATCCTCGTAGTTTTAAATCGTCCACCCAATTGATTGAATTCATGAAATTCTCTTCACTTATTCTCCAACCCGCTGATATTCCTGGAAATGTACCCCATCGCTTCTCTTTTGCAAAGTTCATAGAACCATCGTGTCTGAGAGTAAACTCTATCATATATTTGCTTAAGTAATTATAATTTAAACGACCGAAAATATTCTGACGAGCGTGTACATACCCATAACCACTATTTGTTTTGTCCTTATCACCACCATTGTTTAAATAATCAAATTGATTACTTAGAAAATAACCTCGCCAAGCATCAAAAAACTCTCCATTATTTTTACTCTGTTCATAAGCAATGAATCCACTAAATTTTTGTTTATCAAACTGTCGAATAAAATCTAATTTAACATTGTAGGTTGTAGATATTTTCTTGTCATTAGATTGATTCAGAGTTATAATATTGCTTACAGCATTTGTTGTTTGTTTTATATATTCATCATTTATTTCGTCATAATTGTAAGTATCCCAAACATCATTAAAAATCTTTTGGTTTCTGAAATGTGGATCAAATGCTGCATATCCTGAAAGAGCAAGCCCTTCTGTTAAACTATTTAAATCAAGTTTAAAGTTAAATTTTGTATTAAGAAAAAAGTCTTGTATGTTATCGTACCCGATTTCTTT
This sequence comes from Bacteroidales bacterium, assembly GCA_028708425.1. Classification (GTDB taxonomy): domain Bacteria; phylum Bacteroidota; class Bacteroidia; order Bacteroidales; family Tenuifilaceae; genus Perlabentimonas. The sequence goes on along the minus strand of JAQVYY010000109.1, from coordinate 2,399 downwards.
TCCAGAAGCTAGTATCGCTAAATTATTCCCCCATGCTATTCCGGGTGCAGGTAAACCATTCGGATAATAATCATATAAGTAAGGGTATGCCATAAATGCCTCCCAGAACATTGTCCCTGCAGAAATCGGACTTTGGTAGCGATTCTCATTACGTCCAGATGCATTAACCCCTATTAATAGGTCTTTTGTAACCTCTGCATCAATATTTACACGAACTTGATTCGTTTTAAAATTAAAAACTGTGTTTCTATATAGAGGTTCTTGGTATGTTAAGTCACCAGAGACATAATAGCTTACACTTTCACTACCCCCACGTAGAGAAATTGAATGTCTTGTTTGAGGGGCAACTGTCCGAAACATAACATTCATCCAATCTGTATCACCATATTTGCTTTTATTAATAGATCCATCTTTATAGCCTTCTTTGATATTTGTCCATAATTTAGTTTGATTCATATGACCTTTAATCTCATCATCATAAACCATCCAATCATAAGCATTTAATAAATTAGGTGTTCGAGTATGCTGTGACAGGCTTATCGAACCATTGTATTCGATAGTCGGTTTAGATTGGATACCAGATTTTGTTGTTACTAGAATAACGCCATTTGCAGCTTGTGCACCATAAATAGCAGCTGAAGCATCTTTCAAAACTGAAATTGATTCTATATCGTTTGGATTGATACGTTCCATTCCATCTCTATTTGCTACTCCATCTATTACAATTAATGGTGAGTTATCATTTAGTGTACCCTTTCCACGTATTAAAATGCTAGACCAGTCTGATCCGGGTTCACCCGAACGATTATTTGCAATTACACCGGGAATTCTGCCTGCTATTGAGTTACTTACGTTTAAGGAGCCTGAATTTGATACTAACTCTCCTTTAACAGATGATATAGCTCCTGTAACTGTAGCTTTTTGTTGCACTCCATATCCAACAACTACAAGCTCATCCAAAGCCTTCATATCTTCCTGCAACGTTATATTAAAAATTGTTTTTCTTTCTGTATTGATATTCTGTTCTAAGTAACCGATATAAGAAATATGAATAGTGGCATTGTTTTCAACGCTTAACGAAAATTTCCCATTCACATCGGTTACGGTTCCGTTGTTGGTTCCGATTTCAACAATATTTGCTCCAATAATTGGCAAACCAGCCGCATCGACAATGGTCCCGGTAATGTCCTTTTTATGCTGTTGTAAAGCTTCGTTAACGGCAGTAATCTGGCGGTGCATTTCTTTCGGATGCAGGATAATCTGCGTGCCTTTTACCTCATATTCCACATTTTCCGATTTAAAAAGCTTCTCTAATACGGCTGAAATAGCGGCATTCCTTACCCTGACGCTAACTTTCCTGTCTACATTGATTAACCGGTTGTTGTACAGAAAGTAATAATCGGATTTCTCCTCAATGGTTTGCAATACTTTTTCGATGGTTGAATTTTTCATGTCCAGCGAAATTTTGGCGTCTTGAGAATAGATGTGTTCAGCTTGTAGTTGAAAAGTGAGCACGAACAGCAGTAAAAGCGTTATTCTCATAACAATAGGGATTTTTTTTAATAAAGCATAAAAAATATCTGCTTTTTGGTTGATTGATTTATTATTCATACTTTTACAATGTTATTAAATTCATTTTATGGGTTTAGTAATTATTGCCTGGCGGTGAGGTGAGATTTTCCGCGAGGGTAATTATAAGTCATGAGCGGGAGAGTTAAAACCCTCTCCCGCCTTTTTTTATTTCAGTTTGTATTTATCTTATCATAGGCGTTCCTCCTCCTTTTATGAAAACTGTGTAAGTTATTGTGATTTTATGGTTACTCTCCTGCGTGTGAATGTTTCATTGTTTAACTGTTTTTGTTTGCATATGGAATAGGTAATGGGTGCTGACCTTTTCAGCAGGTCGAGGATATCTTCGAGTGTTTCGTCGGTAAACGTGGCCGTGTATTCATACTCTTTAAGTCTGTCTCCCTCAAGACATATATCTACTCCGAATTTTCTTGAAAGTTTTTCTGCAATTTTAACCAGTTTTTCTCGACGGAAAACCATTTTCCCGTCTTTCCAGGCCGTTTCCACATAGGTATCTGCCGTTACCACATGCATGTTGCCGGTTGAAATATGCAAGATTGCCTTTTCATCAACTACCAATGACTCTGTTGCTTTTGAACCGATTTCAGAAGAGACCTCTACCTGCCCGCTTTCCAAAGTAACTTCATAGTTTTCATCACTTTCATATGCATTCACGTTAAATTCCGTGCCATATGCACTCACGATCATTTTTTGAGGTGTTTCCACATTAAAACGGTGTTTTTTATCGGAAACTACTTTGAAATAAGCTTCTCCGGAGAGTTGCACTGTGCGATCTTTTTCTGAGAAACGTTGTGGATAGGTAAGTGAAC
>JAQVYY010000108.1 GCA_028708425.1 Bacteroidales bacterium | reverse complement strand
TTTTAGGGGAGGGCTTGGCTAGCGGCGAAGCCGCTAGCCAAGCCCTCCCCTCCCAAATACAACTCAACGCCCTGTCATTCCGACCGTAGGGAGGAATCTGTAAATATTAACTGGACACCAATGAAATTAAATTTATGATGCAGGTTAAGTACCATATTGTTACAATTTTTTGCCTTGCTATTTTTAGTCAAACCTCTGCGGTGGCTACAAATGCTAATGCAGATTTTATGAGTTTAGGTTACAAGGTAAATACGTCTAATAAATACTATCATATAGTAGAACTATATGCTTCGCTACAAACACAATCCGATAGCGATAGAGTAGTTTTGAAGAATGGAATAGAGATGGTATGCAATGTACAAAAGGTAACGGATAAGTTTGTTTTTTATACCAAATTAGGCGCAACTACTCCCGATTGGATTGAAAGGGGAGAGGTACAGAGTATTCGCTATAAAAGTGGTGAAGTTGTTGACCTTGGAGCCCAAGGGGCTAAAGTGCAAGAGGAAAAGGATTGGCGTTCTGTAAAACTCACGAAGTTCTCGAAAGATGTTGAGGGCCTTGTTAAAGTGAACGATATTGATGTTAGGTTTGAGGCGAAAGACCGAAAAACATATCGAAGTGCCATTGCGCTACAGCGTGGTGCCGAAATTGTGATTATGAAGCAGGCTGCTGCTATGAATGCCGATATAGTTTATATCACCAAGATTAACCACATAAGGGCCTACGGCGAGCCCCCTGTTATAATAATGAATTGCGAAGCTTATCGTAAGCTCTAGCGCTGCGATTTTAGCAGGTGCTGCAGCTGGTTAAAGATACTATCGTATAGCTCGTACATCCTTCTACTTTTCTTTTTCCGAAAAACTTTTAAGCTAAGCTCGTTAAGTCTATGGGCCGCTGTATTTGTCCAGTTTTTCCAAATAAAAACTATATAAAAGCACAGGGGGTAAGCTACTGTGTAGGCTAGAGTATAGGCAGCGCTTTTGGTTATTAGGGCAAAAACTGTGAGCTGAATAATTAGAAACAAGGGGGCTAAAATTAATGCAATAGCAAACCTTACGCTACTAATAAACTGTTTGTCTTTAATTTTTCGGCTAATAAGTTTGGCAAAAGCCACAGGCGGTAAAATGTTTATAAAGGCAGCTAAAAACAGGGGGGAAAGCACTGCAAGTCCAATCGTTGCGGGGAACAGGTTAAATTGTTGCTTTTTTGTCATTGGAAACACAGTGGGGTCAAGTTTTTGTTTATCTAAAAGCATTTTGTACTCTAGCGCATCGGCTGCTAAGAGTAAAAAATCATCGTTATTATTTGCACTAAAATTGTCAATAGCATCAATTATCTTTTTCTGCTTATTAAAGATGTTTGCATGATTTATTGGAATGGCATTTTTTCGCAGCAACCCATTAGCAAACGAGTCAATAAGAACCTTATGTGCCGAGTAGTACTCCTTGTCTTCAATATTAATCATTTCGGGCTTTAGCACGGTTTCAATCTTTTTCATTAAAAGTTTGTAGGCTTTGCCCTGATTCTCTTCGTAAATCCTTACGTATGGTTTAACGCTGAAGGGTTCACCAAAGCGTATATGCAACTTGCTACGAACCTTAATGTAGTTGGTGTAGTCTAACCCAACGGGTACAATTTCGATATCGAGCTCTGGGGCGGCCTCCATGGCTTGGAGGGCAATTCGCGCAATCCCTTTTTTTAGAGGACGAAGTTTTTTTAGCTCGCCATGATTTCCTTCTGGCATTACTGTAAGCCCATTTTGGTTTTTAAGCACGTCAATGGTTTTGCTAAATGTTTTATCGTTGTTCTGAAGGTTTTCGTACCCATCGCGGATGCGATAAATGGGCATTATTTTTAGAAAGAGGAGTATTTTTCTAGTTGCGGGTTGCTTAAAAATATCGGCACGAGCCAAAAAAACGGGTTGCCAAGTTTTTACACACAGTATGCCCAATGCATCCATAAGCGCATTTTGGTGGTTGGGTGCAAAAATTAACGAGCTGTCTTTCGGTAGCTTATCAAAACCCTTTACAGTTGTTCTAAAGTAAAAGTGAAAGGCCCAATCAACATATTTTTTTAGAATAAAATACGAGAACGACCATTTTTCAACCTTATCAATTGTTGTGGGCATATCTATATAAATTTGTGATTATTGACCTTGTTTAGCTTAATGGCTTTTTCCCCCAAATACCACCTACTATTAACCCCGATATTATATGCCAAACACCCCACCAAGCGGCAACAAACGCCATGCCACCAAGCCCGTTGAATAGGCTGGGATTAAAAATTAGCACGAGTGCTAAACCAGAATTCTGAATACCCGTTTCAATGGTTAGGGTTCGTCTGTCGGGGCGTGGTAATCTAAATAATGAGCCCAGCGTGAAACCAGTTGCCAGGGCAAGCAGGTTATGAATAAATACTATAAGCAGAATGACGTGGATGTAGTCTAAAAAGAAGTTGAAATTTGATGTTAGGGCACCAGCAATAAAGCCAAAAAATATGAGGAGCGACGCTTTTTTTAGTGGTTTAGTGATTTTTTTAGTGGTTTTCGGAAACTTATGGGCAAACCATATACCCAATGCTATTGGGATGCCTAACAGGATGAAAACGGTTTGCATCATCTCCCACATATCAATTTTAATGGGAATAATCATGTCGGCTGTTCCGGAATACAGGCTTCCCCATAAGGCAAAGTTTAGCGGGGTTAGCACTATTGCCGATAGAGTAGCAAATGCGGTAAGGCTAATGGATAGCTCAATGTTGGCTTTGGCTAATGATGAGATGAAGTTCGATATGTTCCCGCCGGGGCAGGCGGCAACTAGTATCATTCCTAAAGCTATGCTGGGTGTAGGTTTAATAATTAGAATAAGCAGGAATGTTAAGGCAGGAAGCGCAACGAATTGAGAGAAGATACCCACTAAGGCCGATTTGGGTTTCAGAACTATTTTCTTAAAATGTTCAACTTTTATTTCGAGGGCAACACCAAACATTATAAAGGCAAGCGCTATATTCATAAACATAAGCCCACCCTTGCTAAAGTTTAGCCTAATCCAATCGAGTATTTCCATGCCAATCTTAATATGGGTTTGCACATTCCTTACCTTGCCCTGGCTAAGTTCAACTCTATTGCGATCGCTGTAGTACAGGTC
>JAQVYY010000107.1 GCA_028708425.1 Bacteroidales bacterium | reverse complement strand
AGGTTTATGAAATTGCATCGAGAGCAACACAAATGCTGAATGCTATTAGACCTATTGCTATTAAAGGAGCAGAAAGTGTATGGAAGTTAAACCCGGTGCAACGTGGAAATTTAATTGAAAAGACATTAGGTGGGTGGTGCAATAACTTCCCTGTGATTGATAAGGCAGGTAAAATAGTGGATGGTTTTAGGACCAGTATAACAAGCATTAAATCAATTGACTTGTTTGCTAAGTCATACCAAGACGGCAATAAAGTTTACAATACAATTATGAATTATTCAAATAGTTTAAAGAATTTCAATTCCAAAACATGGGGTGATATAACGGTAAATGTAAATTCAAACACTAAGCGTATACTTGAGTTAGCTATTACTAAAAATGCGTCTAGTGCTCAAATGAATCAGATCTACCACGCTATTAAAGATGCTGCAAAAATTGGTATAAAAATTGAAATTAAGTACATTAAGTAAGGAGCAGACATATGAAAATTACTTATAAAACTGTAAACGTATATGTTGATGAGAAGGATAACTTATTAGCATTACCTACTGGTGAATCGGATAAGTATGGGCTAAAGAATTTAGATATCGTATTCCAACTTAGCTCACCATATAACGACAGTCAATTAGAGCAATTTCTAATTGCTGCAATGGATAAATGCTATTCACTAAAAGCAGATGATACTCCAGGGCCGACCGTTTTGGAAAAACATCTAGGGATAAAAGGCTACGCAAAAGCAGTAAAGAGTAGAAGATTGGTTAACTATGATTGGGTTTTAAATTCTGGATATGTCGTTATTCCAACAAATAAAAAACCAAGGCAAGGATTTGTTCATCAAGAAGATAAAACAATCAAGCTTGGAAAGGAGCTTAAAACTGGAGAATTGGCAAAGGCTTTTAGGGAGGCTATGCAACTATCGACTACATAAATCTGAACAACTGCATTTGGTGATAAAAAGAACATGAAAAGTTGGAGTAGATTGCTAACTGCAAAATAACTGCCAGACTGGCTGCGAAACTGCGGAAGAAGGCTGCCGCTGAAGCCGTCTTGTTCAGCAGCATCACCTCCTATCAAAACGTGAATAACCAAACCGACTGCAGAATTCAAATTCTTCAGCGAGCACACCCCCGTCCTGCCTAAAAAAGCGACAGTACCGTCAGGAGCCTAAGATAACGAAACCGTTGCTTTGGATAATTTCCTGGGCATAATTGTGCAGAGGAATGATAAACAAAAAATGAAGATGGATTAATGCAAGGAAGGTATGCGGCACAAGCATATCTTCAATTCTCTGCCGACTTATTATCTAATTAAGGGTATTACGATCCCTCCATCGGAAGGTTCATTTCGGAGGACAGCGAAGAAGGCAAGGTTGGCAATCCGCTAAGCTTGAATCTGTACACGTATTGTTGGAACAACCCGGTTAGGTATACAGACCCAGATGGACAGTCTCCAAAAGATACGCTTTATAAAGCGGCTATGACTACACAAGTTTATTTAATAATGCAGTTAAATAAGATGGCGAACACTGCACAAAAGGGATTGGAAAAGGCTAATCAAATAAAGACTGCTGTGCAAAACTTTGTTGGCAAAACTCCGCAAGTTGATTCCTTATTTGCTGAATTAGAGTCCTCGGGCATAAAGTTTAGCAGGGAAGCAACTAAGTGGATTACAAAAACTCCATTAAATAATATTACTTGGTTAGAAGCTGACAATGAGTGCGGGACTAAAGCATATTATGTTGCGACATTCGACTGAATTTGCTAGTTGGGGTTATAAAAGTGAAAAAGCTGTATCAGAGCTAATTAAGAAAACTGTATCAAATCAAGCAGGAACAAAGATTGGTTCAGGTGTCAAGGTATATGAAGTTGTTGTTAATGGGGTGACAAAATATATAAGAGTAGTAACTGGCAGTAATGGTTTTGTCGTTACCGCACATCCATATTCAAGATAACATGGAGGATACAAATGAGAGTTTTAGTCTTAAAAGTGGAAAACGGTGCAGAATATGAAGGCAATATCTTTGGTTTTTGGCTCTGTCTTCAAACCCATAATAGAAAAGTATTGAAAGTTTTTGATGACGTGCCTTTCGATTTGCGAAATCAAGAAAACAGTTCTATTGAAGTTGCTTTGCTTGCAGGGTTTATTCAAAATGATAAGACTGGGCAAGAAATAAGCGGAACAGTTGTCTCAGAAGTATTGGTTTCGAAACAAGATTGGAATAACCAAAAAGATTGTTTCATTGAGCAAAAATGGTATGGCCTTGAAACTGATTTTGGGACTTTGTTGCTTAGTGAGTCGGATGTGAAGAATTATGGGTTGGCTGCTGGGGAAAAGGTAACTTTGCGATTTGGACGAATTGATCTTGTGGCATATAAACAATCGGGATTTTAATTAATCAAAAATATTTGCCATTAGTTTTAGCTAACTGCAAAACTACGTCTATACTTACTGCAAAACTTCGAAGGCACTTTAGTAAAAAGGTTTTTCTGCTCAGCGACATCATAACCCGTCAAAACGGTAGCAACAAAACCGACCGCAGAATTCAAATTTTGCAGCGAGCACCCCTGGACCTGCCTAAAAAAGCGTCAGAAGCGACAAAAGCGTCAGTTCCGCAAATGCCGCTCTTGCCGTTTGCGGGAGAGAGTGTGGCTGGACAGGAAAATTGAAAAATTCCAAACGCAGGTCAACGGACGAAAAAGTCTGTTGGCCTTTTTCTCTTTTGCAAAGAATTTCACCCCATTTGGCAGCGCAAAGTGGAAGTGAAAAAAAGAAAGGTCCCTCTTCGTAAGAGGAACCCTCCTTCTTTCTGTCACTCGTCCACTGTCTTAACAATTTCCAATATTTCGTAGGTTTCTTTGTCTGCGATGACGTGGACGCACCTCCGGCAGTTTGCGGATTTAACGGGGAACGTGGTAACCAGCCGCTGAGCCTCCAAGACAATAGGATTTCGGACTACACCTTCCAGTTCCTCGGGGTCAAAGACAAAGAATTCAACCTGTGAAACCAGAATTTTCCCTTCCTCAATGGGAACATTACTTCTGTAACAGAGAATGGGGTAACAACCCAATATGAATATGATGATTTAAATCGTCTGGAAGGAATTTCAAAATCTAATGGGGAAGAAATATCATATAGTTATGATACCCGT
>JAQVYY010000025.1 GCA_028708425.1 Bacteroidales bacterium | reverse complement strand
TGGCGAATCCTCCCCGGGTTTTGGCCGTGGGCTCGTCAACAAAAATCGTTGTTTCGTTGGCGGTTACGCTAATCATATCTTTTGTTTCCTTGGTGGTTGTTCGGCCGCTAATGGCGAATCCCCCTCGTGTTTTTCCTGTGGTGGTTCCGTCCACATAGAGTTGGGTTAGATTCGAGGTTATGCTAAGCACCTCTTTTGTGCTATTCTCTGACTCCTTAACAAAGATTTGCGTTGAATCGGGTGTAACGGTAAAAATATCGGCTATACCCCCCTTAGTGGTAGTACGACCCGAGATAGCGAATCCACCTCTCGTTTTGGCTGTGGTCTCGTCTACATAGAATTGTGTTAGACTTGGGGTTATATTTAGCAGGTCAACTGGAGCCTTAGTGGTTGTTCGACCGCTAATGGCGAATCCGCCTCGGGTTTTTCCTGTGGTTTCGTCAACAAAAACTTGGGTTAGGCTAGGGGTAACCAGTAAAATCTCACCTCCTGTTTTTGTAGTGGTACGTCCCGAAATGGCGAATCCACCCCGGGTTTTGGCTGTGGGCTCGTCAACATAAATTGTTGTTTCTTCAGGAGTTACGCTCATTAACTCTTTTGTCGCCTTTGTAGTTGTTCGACCGCTAATAGCAAATCCTCCCCGAGTTTTTAGTCCTTCGGGTTCTTCATCTACAATTATTTCTACCCTATTTTCGTATATAGCAAATACTTTTTCACCTTTAGAATTTTTAACCTCGAATAGGGCTACATCAGGTGATTTTCCATCAGAGACCACTTCAAGCATTGCGCTAGGAGTACTGGTGCCAATCCCAACCTTTTGTTTGGTTGAAACATTTAATTCAGCATCAACCCACGATGAGGTGCCCGCTGGTCCGGTTAGCGAGTTGATAAAGTCATCTTCGGTACCTATATTGCCAAGGTCTAACCATACTTGATAGGCTGATGTACCTGCTGGTCCGGTTAGCGAGTTGATGAAGTCTTCCTGAGTCCCCGTGTTGCCCAGGTCTAGCCATGCTTGGTAGGCCGATTCCCCATCAGTACCTGCTTCTCCCGCTGGTCCTGTTAGCGAGTTGATAAAGTTTTCCTGAGTCCCTGTATTGCCTAGGTCTAGCCATGCTTGGTAGGCCGATTCCCCATCAGTACCTGCTTCTCCCGCTGGTCCGGTTAGCGAGTTGATAAAGTTTTCCTGAGTCCCTGTATTGCCCAGGTTTAGCCATGCTTGGTAGGCCGATTCCCCATCAGTACCTGCTTCTCCCGCTGGTCCTGTTAGCGAATTGATGAAGTCTTCCTGAGTCCCTGTATTGCCCAGGTCTAGCCATGCTTGGTAGGCCGATTTGCCGTCGGGGCCTGCCTCACCTGCTGGTCCTGTTAGCGAATTTATAAAGTCTTCCTGAGTTCCTGTATTGCCCAGGTCTAGCCATGTTTGGTAGGCCGATTTGCCGTCGGGGCCTGCCTCACCTGCTGGTCCGGTTAGCGAATTGATGAAGTCTTCCTGAGTCCCTGTGTTGCCCAGGTCCAACCATGCTTGGTAGGCCGATTTGCCGGTTACCCCATCGAAAGCGTAGTTTGCATATGGTACAGACAGTAGCTGGCTAGTGCCCATTTCCTCGTAGGTAGTGCCACCCGTTATGTCCAGCTCAATTCTTAAGAAATACTTGGCCATCGACCAATCGATATCAGCATATTTTCCATACTTGGCTTGACCTTGACCAATAATCAAGTTTATTAGTCCAAACTCGTTGGTTGTGGGTGTAAAGGTTTCGGTGTATACCGCTGTTCCAGAGGTGCTTTCCTGTAGAATCTGGATTTGAATTCCTACCGTTGTGTTGGCAACAATATGGCCCTCTGCATCGCGGATTACCGCTTGGTAATTCATTCCAAGTTCAGTTTGAGCAATGGTTGTTACTAAACCTAAGCTCAAAAGCAGAAGTGTGAGTATAGTTCTTTTCATAGTTTTATAGGGTTTAATTAATATTACAGCGTAATGTGTTTCAATATCCTAATCAAAATTATAATAAATATTGATACGGTTTAATGGTTATTAGCATTTTTTTAGTTTTTTTTGTGCATCGATTCAATCTATCAGAATAGTTCCCTTTGGCAACATAAATCATATTTCATAAAAATTTTATCGATACCGTTTTTAACTCCTTAATTTTGGCGATAAATTTACTGTTATCGTTACCATTGGCACCATTTTTTTTCGATACATCCAGAGCCTTTGTATTTGATTACCCGATTTTCTCTGATGTAAGTTTTGACGTAGAGACCGATACGAACAAGGCAGACTATGACCAATAGTGTTTCGTTAGTTTCCTTGTTTTATTATTATTGTTTTTTATTGTTAACAGATAAATTAGTGTTTGGTTTTTTTTGAGTAAACACATTCTCTTGGTTATAATATTAATAAGTAGTTGAGCAAAAATATGATTTTTCATAATTCACTAAACTTAAAATCAAATGTAGGGTACTTAAGCTAAAACAACCTGTATTTTTTGCGCAACATTTAGCATTTTTTGCGCATTAACAATTGATGTGAATAGGATTATTTGCGCATGTAAAGTGTCTATGGTGCTGTAAGTCAGTGTTGTAAAAATACAGCTGGGTTGGGGTAAGGAGGTTCCGGGTTTGCGCATCCGAATGGGTTTTGCGAAGCACCAAAGGCTAATAGCTAATAGCCAAAAGCCAAAGGCCAACAGCAAGGTTGAGGTTGAGGTGGTTGCGGGTTGGGTGCCATATTCGTTAACACAGTATAATGAATTGGTAGCGTTAAAAGTTTGCTTTTACACCAATTATAAGCTGGTCGTCAATTTGTTCTTCATTTTTCATCCATATACTCATCTCTTCTTTTAGAAGCGCTTTTTGGATATTCATGGGCTGGTTTGATATGGAGAGGAGGTACTCTTTAAACCTTTTTTTCATGTATTTTCTTCCATGCTTTCCTCCAAATTGGTCAACGTAACCATCGGAAAACAGGTAGAATTGGTCGCCTGACTGAAGTTGGATTTCGGTTCGTTTAAATGGAATATGTTGTTTTACGTAGGCACCAATGGGCATCTTGTCGGGTTTAAATTCGGTAAGTTCGCCATTACGAATTAGTAAGAGGGGGTTGTTGGCTCCCGAAAACTCCATAATCATAGTTTCCAGATCGATGGATGCAAGTGCCATGTCCATGCCGTCTTTTCGCTCGTCGCGGTCGCCTTCCTTAAGCCCTTGGCTAAGCGTATTAATTACATCCTTTCGTAGTAAGTTTAGTATTGAGTCGGAGTGGTTTACATCGAGCTTAGCCACAATCTCGTTAAGGAATGACGTTCCTAACATGCTCATAAATGCGCCAGGAACTCCGTGCCCTGTGCAATCGGCAGCAATAAATATAAGCCGATTATGCTTTTCGAAGTGGTGTACCCAGTAAAAGTCGCCGCTAACAATATCCTTTGGGATAAAGTAGATAAAGTAGTCGAAGAGTTCACAGGTTTGCTTGTCGGGTAGTACAGCAGTTTGTATCCGTTTTGCGTAACGTATCGAGTCGGTAATTGACCTGTTTTGCGACTCAATCTTTTTGTTTTGCTCCACAATTTCGGCGGTGCGCTCCTTAACAATCTCCTCAAGTCGCTCCTTATCTGCTTGCAGCTTTCGTGTGTACCATTTAATGGAGAGCCATAGTATGGCAAACCCAATAATAACGTAGCCTATGTAAGCCCACCAGGTGTTGTACCATGGCGGTAAAATTCTGAACTCGAAAATTGCCTCATTACTTTCTGTACCGTAAATGTTTTTAGATTTTACATGAAAGCGGTAGGTTCCCTCGTTTAAGTTTGTGTAGTTATTAGTGTTTTCAGAAACCCATGGCGACCATGTTTTGTTAAAACCTTCCAGGTAGCTTGAGTATACCGTACTACTTTCTTCTTCGAAAAAAGGCGATGTGAATTCAAACTTTATGTTGTTGTGCCTAAATTTTATGGGGGTATGAAGCTGTGCAACCTTTACCTGTTGTTGTTCTGTTGATTCAAAGAAATCGTCGGCCCCTTTGTATATTACCGAATCGACACCAATGGTTATGGACCGAATGATGGTATTGGGTTTTGATTTAAAATCTTTACTTATGTTATTGTCGTAGATAAATAGTCCATCTTGCCCTCCAATGTGAATAAAGTTACCGAATTTTTTTACGCTCTGAGTGGTCATTGGGGGAATAATATTTAGTGCGCTGCTATCGATTGTCCATTGGTTATTGCTGTACCTAAGTATTGAAACGCACTTTGTTTCGTCGGTTTCGAAATACGCAACGGCTGTAGTGGTATCGAGCGGGAAAACTTCCTTCAACTTTTTTTCGCCCGATGTAAGTAGCTTGCACATATCCTGATCGAGCTTAAAGGTGTTGTTGTTTGCTGTGTGTAGTAGCACTTTACTACCATTGGTAAAGTATAGCTCGTTATTCAGTACAAAAAAGTCTCCTTGCTCATTCTCTATTGATTCGGGAATTGCCTTTTGATTTCCCAACTTGTCATATACTCTCGGTTTTGTTAGGGTATTACACCACAAGTTCCCATGCTTATCTTCGGTAATCTTATTTACCATTTCGTCGGTTACTGCAAATGGTTTTTTGTTTAAAACAATTTTATTCTGCTTGCTTGTTAGTACGCTAATTCCTTTGGATGTGGCAAGGTATATTTGGTTTGGGTTAGCGTTTGATGGTGTTAACCGGTAGATTTCTAAGTTTATTTTTAGGGGGTAAGCTTTTTTTCCTATTATCTCATAAATATCTCTATCGCTAGCCGCTATAAGCTTTTCGGATTTGCCCGTTTTAATATTCTGAAGGGCATAGACCCTTTCGGCACCAAAACCTTCAATCTGGTAAAAAGATGTGTTATTATTTTGGGATTTTATTTGTTTAAAAACGCCAACTGAGCTTGAAACGTAAAGCTCGTTTTTATGCTTGGTTATATCGTAAATTTTGCCATTTAAACCAGCCTTTGTACCAAACTGTTTTATTGGCGACGATACGTTAACCGAGATGATGCCATTATCTAGGGTTAGCCAAAGTACGGTGGGGTTGTGCTTTGAATAGTAAAGGTTGGATACTGATTCGCTAGGTAGCCCCAGCTCGGTGTTGATATGTGTTTCAATTTCGCCTTGCTTGTTTATTATATATAAGCCATTTCCTAGAGTACCATAGGCAAAGCGGTTGTTGTCTATCTTTACACTTGCGTATATATTGTTCTCCCTTAGGGTGTTACTTGTTTGTTGCGCAGTGCTGCTGATGTGGTTTGCTTTTAAAACGGTGCCATTGGTGTTGCAGTAAAGCGTGAGCCCTTTATTTGTTGATGAAATAAGTAGGGTGTCTGTATTCCATTCTAAAATAGAGAATATGTCGCCATCGGCATAAAAGCCACCCCCTTTAGTCGTTATAATGGTGTCGTTAGCAAGCTTAAGTAGCCCTTTATTAATATTGCTGGTGTATAATGTTTCTTCAGCAAAAAAGCTCCATAGGCTACCTTTTGGCAGATTAATGTTTTTAATGGTTTGAGTGAGCGTATTGTATAAAAAGATATTTGATCCTGTGCAGAAGTAAACCAATTCGTTGTTGGTGTAAATTTTCCAAACCCTTGTTATCTCAGCGTTTTTATCTTTTAGTAGGTGGGCAAGCGATTGGTAAACGAGCTGCCCTCTATTGTCTGGTACAAGGTGTCCAAAATCGTTTACACCCCCAGCGTAAACCCTGCCATTGGGGGCTGTAGCTAGTGATAGTATAAATGTTTGGTTTGGAACCGGAATTTTTGTCCAATTCTTACCATCGTATTCAAGAATAGACTCCTCATTTCCAAAATACATTACGCCTCTATTATCTCTTGTAACAGAGTAGTTTGTTTCTGCCGCATTGTATATTTTATGCGAATAGTTGGTTATAAAGGGTATTCCATTTTGGTTTATTTGTGCAAAGGATACTCCCCAAGGTAGGAGTATCAGGAATAGTAGTGCCGTATTTAGTAAATTCCGTCTCATTTTATGATTCACTTATTTTCATACAATTTTACACAATTTTACGGTTTATTCAAGCATTTTCGAAAAAAAAAGTGATTGTTGGTTTTTTTTGCTTATTCTCATTTTGATGTATGCCAATATTTTAGGATTATGGGTTGGTTGGTTGATTAATTAATAGGAATTACTAACTTTGCTATTTTATTTGATTAACTTGCTGTTGAAGTAGGTTTGGTTAACTTTTTTACTCTTGAGTTTACTCTAATATAACAACCCGAAATGTTAACAAAAAAGGTATACGTTGGCATGAGTGCCGATATGATTCATCCAGGTCATTTAAACATAATCAAGGAAGCTAGCAAGCTTGGCGAGGTGATAATTGGACTGCTTACCGATAAGGCTATTGCTAGTTACAAAAGACTCCCTGCGCTGAACTACGAGCAGCGGAAAATAATTGTGGAAAGCATTAAGGGTGTAGAGAGGGTTGTGCCACAAAACGAGCTCGATTATGTGCCAAATCTGCGCGAGCTTAAACCCGACTATGTAGTGCATGGTGACGATTGGAAGAAGGGTGTGCAAAGGCAAACTCGCCAAAGGGTTATCGATACCCTAAAGGAGTGGGGAGGAGTGCTTCACGAAGTACCCTATACCAAAGGGATATCGTCTACCCAGCTAAATCAGAGTTTAAAAGAGGTTGGTACAACGCCCAATATCAGGATGGAGCGTTTCCGAAGGCTAATTGAGTCAAAGCCAATCGTAAGGGTTTTAGAGGCGCATAACGGACTTACCGGATTAATAGTTGAGCATGCTAGCGTTGAGCAGGATGGCAGGAACAAGGAGTTTGATGCCATGTGGCTAAGCAGCTTAACCGACTCTACTGCCAAGGGAAAGCCCGATATTGAGGCGGTTGATGTTACATCGCGTCTGCATAGCCTAAACGATATACTGGAGGTAACCACCAAGCCAATTATATACGACGGCGATACCGGTGGAATACCGGAGCATTTTGTTTTTACCGTAAAAACGTTAGAGCGATTAGGCGTATCGGCAATTATTATTGAGGATAAAACCGGGCTGAAAAAGAACTCGCTTTTTGGAACGGAGGTATCCCAAACACAATCGGCCATTGAGGATTTTTGCTGCAAGATTACAGCTGGTAAAAAGGCACAGGTTACCAAGGATTTTATGATTATAGCAAGGATTGAGAGCCTGATTCTTAAGCAAGGGGTTGACGATGCCATTACGCGCGCTGCTGCGTATATCGAGGCCGGTGCCGATGGCATTATGATACATAGTAAAGAGAAAGACGGCAAAGAAATTCTTGAGTTCTGTGAGCGTTACAATAAGTTTGAGAAAAGGATGCCGTTGGTAGCCGTTCCGTCTAGCTACAACCATTTATACGAGAAGCAGCTAATGGAGGCCGGGGTTAACATCGTTATATACGCAAACCATCTGCTTCGTAGCGCCTATCCGGCAATGGTTGATGTTGCTGAGACAATACTTAAGCATGAGCGATCGTTGGAGGTTAACGATAGGTGCATGTCGATAAAAGAAATACTAAGCTTAATCCCTGGTACAAAGTAATGATTAGTCCTAAAGTATTTTACAATTGGTTGGCAGAGAATCAGGTGGATTTTTTTAGCGGAGTTCCAGACTCCTTGCTAAAGGATATTTGTGCATACATTACCGATAATACGCCAAAGAACAGCCATATAATTGCAGCCAACGAGGGCAATGCGGTTGCTCTTGCTGCGGGGTATCATATAGCCACAAAAAAAACCCCATTGGTTTATATGCAAAACTCGGGCATTGGCAATGCTGTTAACCCTTTAATCTCCCTTGCCGATAAGCAGGTTTATAAAATACCAATACTCCTTTTAATTGGTTGGCGAGGCGAACCGGGTGTTAAGGACGAGCCCCAGCATATTACTCAGGGTGAGATTACTCTCAGCTTGCTTGAGACCATGAAAATTCCTTATCAAATACTTAGTGATAACGAAGATGATGCTTATCAGCAGGTACATGAGGCAATATCCGAAATACGGAATACCGGAACATCATACGCAATTGTGGTTAAAAAGGGAACCTTCGGCAAGTATACCATAAAGGAGAAAATTTTAGCTGACTACGAATTTTGCCGTGAGGATGTGATTAAGCAGATGCTCAATCAGCTAGCAGGAGATGAGATCATTGTATCGACAACCGGAAAAACCTCTCGCGAGCTTTTTGAATGTCGTGCCAATTTAGAGCAACCGCATCATTTCGATTTTTTAACTGTTGGCTCCATGGGGCATTCAAGTCAAATTGCTTTAGCAATTGCGCTAAACAAGCCGCAGCGAAAGGTAATTTGCCTTGATGGCGATGGGGCATTACTTATGCACATGGGCTCGTTGGCCATAACGGGAAACATGGGGCCACCTAACTTCGTTCATATCTTAATTAACAATGGTGCCCACGAGTCTGTGGGTGGCCAACCAACCGTGGCATTTAATATGGATATTCCTGCGCTTGCGCTGGCAAGCGGATACAAAAAGGCCACTACGGTTACAACAGCAAATGAATTGGAAAAGGTTTTAAAAGATGTTTCACCAGAAGCCTGCCCAATGCTGATTGAGGTTAAGGTAAGGGTGGGTTCGCGCGATGACCTAGGGAGGCCAACGGTTAAGCCCATCGACAATAAGAGGGCTTTTATGCAAAATCTTGAACACTAATGGGGCAACGTATATTCAGAGAAAATCAACAGGCCGAATTAGCATCGTATGTTAAGGGATTTAACCCTAACAGGGTTTTTTTGGTAAGGGGAAACAAATCGTTTGAAGCATCGGGTGCAAGACTCTTTATTGAGGACTTGCTGGGTACAGCAGAAATTACATCCTTCTCTAACTTTAGCGTTAATCCAAAAATTGAGGATTTACAGAAAGGTATTGAAGTTTTCAGAAAGGGAGAATTCGACCTAATAATTGCCATCGGTGGGGGTAGTGTGCTCGATATGGCAAAGCTAATTAGCGTGCTATCTCATCAGCAAGCGGAATTGGCAGATTTGATAACGGGTAATGCCCACATTACAGACCATAAAACTCCGCTGCTGGCCATACCCACTACTGCAGGTACTGGTTCCGAAGTAACAATGTTTTCTGTAGTTTATATAGATAATAAGAAATACTCGGTTAGCAGTCCGTCAATTTTGCCCAATTCAGTTTACCTGTCGGCTCGCTTCTTAAAAACTGCAAGCCCATACCTAGCTGCTTGTACAGGGCTCGATGCTTTTTGTCAGGCGGTTGAGTCTGTCTGGAGCGTTAATGCCACAGCGGAATCGGAGGGTTACGCACTAAAAGCTATTGAACTTATTTGGAACAATTTGCACAGGGTCGTAGCGCATAGCGATGCATTGGCTATGGAGCAGATGATTGAGGGCTCATTCCTTGCAGGTAAAGCTATTAATATTACTAAAACCACAGCGCCTCACGCTATATCCTATGCGTTTACAACCTACTACAATCTACCCCATGGGCACGCCGTAGCTTTAAGCCTACCGTATTTTTGGCAGTTTAACTACGCTTTAACCGACGAAAACTGTACCGATCCAAGGGGTGCTGAGAACGTGAAGGTGCGTATTGAGAAAATGTTTAAGCTTGTAAATGCTGATGTACAAAGCATTTATCCCGTTTTAGAGGATTTCTTCAGCTTGCTGGGAATAAACATCAACTTACGGGAGCTGATTGAAGATTTTGACCCAAACATCATTGCAGAGAACATTAACCTTGAAAGACTGGGGAATAATCCCAGAAAGGTATCAAAGGATGATGTGCTGCTGCTCTTATCATAATCATGAGTGTTGCCTATGAATGGGAACAAACAGCGTATAAATATTAACGATAAAATAATGTAATGGCATCAATTATTCTGTACATCGACCCCGCCTCAACAAGCGCACTGCTCTACATCATTATTGCCCTTGTGGCTACCCTAGCGTTTTCGTTGCGAGGGTATTTTTACCGATTAAAAAACCTGATTTTGGGTAGAGGTTTTGTGGCAGGTGATGAGCTAAAGGGGGTTGATATCGTTTTTTACTCGGAGGGAAAGCAGTACTGGTCCGTTTTTTTGCCCATTATTCGGACTTTAGGGCAAAAGGAGGTTCTCTGCGCCTACCTAACTTCAGATAAAGACGACCCGGGGTTAGACTATAAATCGGATTTTTATAGCAGTAAGTATATTGGTAACATCACCATGACCTCTGTCTATCTAAATAAAATTAAGGCAAAATTTGTGGGGATGACCACGCCGCAACTCGATGTTATGATGATTCGGCGGTCGAAAAAAGTGCAGCATTACGGGCATATTGTTCATGCACCCATTGATGTATTTACCTACCGAAAATTTGCGTTCGACTATTTCGACTCGGTTTTTTGTTCGGGACCACATCAAATTGAGGGCATTGAAAAGCTGGAAGAGAAGCGTGGAACGCAAAAGAAATTGCTGCTGGAAACAGGGTTAACCTATTACGATATAATGCTCGATGAGCTAAAGAGTATAGCTGAAAAAGATGAAAGAAACCCGGTGGTGCTGGTTGCACCCACATGGAAAGAGTATTCGATTATAAACCGTTTTGGGGTTGCATTTTTTAAGAGTTTATTAAAAAGCACCACTTTCGATGTTATACTTCGGCCGCATCCACAGTCGTTTGTAAGTTTTCCTAAGCTTATGGATGAGCTTAAGGATTTTACCAAAAATGAATCCAGATTATCCATCGATACTAACCCCTCGGGTATTGCGAGCATGGCAAGGTCGGATATTATGATAAGCGACCTTTCTGGGGTGATATGGGATTACGCTTTTCTCTTCTCAAAGCCTGTGCTACTCCTTAAAACAGAGTTTGAAACCATAGAGGGCTTTGAGGGCAGCGAGCTTGATTACCAGATGTGGGAAATGCGTGAGCGTGAACGCTTAGGCAGAATATTCGATGAGGATGATATTGAGAGAATTGGAACTATTGTAAACGAGCTGCTTGATAATCCCCCATTAATACAGCTCGAAGAGCTAAGAAACGGGTCTGTGTTTAATTTTGGACATGCAGGCGAAGTTGCTGCAAACCAGATACTTCAAATTGTTGATGGCTTGGCTGCAGAGTAATCTTCTTATTAACAGTTAGGATATGACCTTTTTTGATATAATAATTGCGCCATTTTTATACTTTATTGAGCAGGTTTACCACCTTGCTTATGGCTTAACTGGTAACCACGGGGTATCCATTATCCTGCTAAGCTTTGCAGTTTCCTTACTTCTCCTGCCCATTTTTATTCTTATAGAGAAAACCAAAAGACGCAACGATGCCATAAGGCAAAGGATGAAACCCCTTGCCGATGAGATAAAGCGATGCTATAAGGGGCAGGAGCGCTACTACTACCTTAAAACGCTAAACCGACAGCATGGCTATAGCCCGCTAAAGGCTCTGGTTCCTGTTCTTACCCTACTCCTTCAGATTCCCTTTTTTATTGCGGCCTACCAGTTCCTGGAGGGTTACCCACCTCTTGAGGGTGTGAGCTTTTTGTTTATAAAGGATTTAAGCGCACCCGACGGGCTGCTGGGCTCAGTAAATATACTGCCCATTGTTATGACCGTGGTAAATTTGGTTACCGCGTATTTCTACACCCGCAATGGGAATACCGCCGAGCGTAAGCAGATGGTTGTGGTGGCGGCGCTATTCCTCATTCTGCTGTTTAACCTGCCATCGGGCCTTGTGCTATACTGGACCATGAACAACGTGTTCAGCTTTTTGCGCTTGTTTGTTACCAATCCTGAGGTGTTTAATAAAAACAGAAAACCTAGCTCGGAGACTGTTTTTAGCATTACTTTTTATAAAAAAAGGCTTACTCCACTGCTCCCCAAGCTTAAAAGTTCACTTATTGTAATTACCGTTATTGCTATCCTTTTTCAGTTAAACTGGGCTTTTCAGCATAATTTCGATGATGTTTTTATGCGGATAGCGTGGGCTGTGGGAGGAGGTGTTTTACTTACCACATTAATTGCAATACTAAATATTGTTTTCATTATTCCTTTTCCGATTAAGGGTAAAAACATAAAAGAAATATTTTTGGAGTTGTGGCCTGTTTTTAGGGCTCCCTTTTATGTTATAACCTTCCTACTTGTTCTTTTTCAGGTAAACTGGGCATTTAACCACCATTTTAATGATATTGGTATTCGAATAGCTATAGCTATAGCTGCTGGGGGAGTGTTAACCTTGGTTTTTGCTTTTGCTGCTTTAGCTTATCAAAAAAGGATACCAATTCAAATCAGTAATTTTAAGCTGAAAATTTCTTCCTTGGGTAAAGGTTACCTG
The DNA here is from genome assembly GCA_028708425.1 of Bacteroidales bacterium. Classification (GTDB taxonomy): domain Bacteria; phylum Bacteroidota; class Bacteroidia; order Bacteroidales; family Tenuifilaceae; genus Perlabentimonas. The sequence continues at coordinate 37,303 of JAQVYY010000025.1, read as the reverse complement.
GTTACATTTTATACCCTTTCGGTTATGCTCAGCTTTGCTCAGCTCAACTGGGCTATGCAAAACACATTTAATGATATTGTAGTAAGAATATCGTTGGTTTTTGCGGGTAGCTGGTTTGTAATTTTGCTGATGGCAAACCTTATTGAGGTAATTAAACGGGTTCCGGAGTTAACCATTGATGCTTTTAAATCTCAGTATAAGCTAGCGAAGCCTAAGTTCTATACCATTTTTACTGTTTCTACAATAGTAGCCTTGGCAACCCAGTTTTACTGGGCATCTCAGCATACTTTTAATGATATATTTATAAGAATACCCGTAGCCTTTGCAGCAGGTCTAATAATTGCGGTGATTATTGTTTCGTTTATCGCTATTTATAACATATTTCAGCTTAATTTTTTCAAACTCAGAATTAAACCTTCCGTTTTTTTTACACTTATTTTTCTGTCAGCATATTTTTACTTTGCTGCAAAATATCATTTTACAGGTATCGATAATGCGTTAGCTGTTACGTCAGTAATCCTGCTGATACCCTTGCAGATTATTGGCATGGTATTTTTTTTTAGACTGAAAAAGGATGTTCATCAAGTTCTTTACCATGGGGTTCTGTTTGCTCTTGTTTCTATTCATATTATTCAGCTTATTCATGTGTGGTCTATTTTAAGTAGTAGCAGCATAGCTTTTTCAGTATTTAGTATTCAATTTAGTATTGCCGAAAGTTCCCTGCTAAGCCTGTCGGCTGCAGGGTTGCTGTTGGTGCTTATAATCGTTCCATTTTATTGGAAGTATAGGGTAAATGGCATATCCCCATTGGTTAAAAATCATTGGGTACTATATATTCTTTCCCTATTTTACCTCTGTGGTTTTATTTTTATTTGGAATCCAGTAGGTGTTTATTCAACTTCGCCCGAATCATTTAGTTACACCGTTTTTGAGCTGCTTAAAAATAATTTGAGCCCATTCGTACTCGTGTTTTTTATTGGTCTATTCGTGTATTTTTTAATACCCAAACGGTATAAAGGATTTATGCTTTCTGTAATGCTTACAATTGGGGTCGTAGGGTTTATAAACAGCTCAATACTTCCTATAGATACTGGTACGTTACAAATGCATCGGTTCTCCGATACTGATAGCCTGACTGCACCATACATGGTGTATCTGGTTGAAGCTTTGGGTATGGTTACTGTTTATTACCTAATGTTGTACTTTTTAAAAAAAGGGTATGTTAAACAGATTACAGTAGCATTTTTAATCCTTATAGCGATACCAGTTTTTCAAAGTTCAAGAATATTAATTAGAAACAGATTAGTTCAAGAAACAGGGATTATGCCTATCCTGGATTCCCGAAACCTGATCTCTTTTTCTAAAGAGAAGGAAAATGTTGTAATCTTGATGTTAGACATGTTTCAGGGTTGGTATTTGAGAGATATTTTAAATGAAACACCTGAGTTTAAAAAATCTTTTGAAGGATTTGTATGGTATCCCAACACTGTTTCTGTATCTAACTTCACCATTTCATCAATGCCAGCATTGTTAGGAGGGTTTGATTATACTCCAGAAAAATTGGATGCAGATAGCGTAAACAACCTATATCAGAAAATGAGTTTGGTAAGTGAAATGCTTAGAGATAAAGTTAAGGCCAATGGATTCTTATTTAGCAGTAACACAATACCCTGGAGTAGCATTGATAAGAACACTTTTGACACTTACATACCAAGCTGGCATGATGACTGGAATTATTTAAAGGACACATTAAATATTAGTAGTGGAATAGAAATAGGCTATGATATTTTATGGAAAAATGCTGCGTTTTTTTGTTCTCCTTTTTTTATTAAGCCAAAAATTTATGATAAGGGCAAGTGGATGAATGATGAGCAGACGAAGGATGTGGATTTAGCGCTGGTGTCGGAGTACAATTTTTTAAGGGCACTCCCTTTTATTTCAACAACAGAGGCAGAAGATTCTAATTTTATTCTACTCTGCTCAAAAGCACCACATTTTCCTTGGGATATTGTTGATGATGAGGGTAATTTTATTCGTGATGTTGGCCCATTTGTTAATTACAGATGGACTTTTTCGCAAGTTGAGAAATGGATGCGCTGGATGAAAGAGAACGGCGTGTACGATAATACAAAGATTATAATTGTGTCGGATCATGGCATACGCCACACGAGCAAACTCACATTTGATGAAATACCATTTAAATCGTCTGGCTCAAGCAGTATACCGCTTGATGCACAAATGGCCTTTACACCACTCTTAATGGTAAAAGATCATAACTCAAGTGGATTGCTTAGAGAAGATAATCGACTTATGGGAAATGCAGACGTTCATGCTATAGCATTTGACGAAAATGACCCAACCAAAGTAAAAAACACAGAATCCAGAACGCTTGATGCTTTTTTTATGTCGTGGAAAATTAAAACAACCAATAAGCAATACCCGGTTGATGCATGGTATAAGATTAAAGACAATGTATATGATCTTGATAACTGGAGCCAGGTTGAGTAGGATTGAAAATAAAACAGCTTTGAGTAATATGTTTATAAACTAATTTTTTAATAAAACGATGCATTTTTTCAACCTCATATTTGCTCCTTTTGTCTTTATTGTAAAACAAATATTTCTGTATAGCTATAACCTTACGGGTAATTATGGGCTATCCATAGTTTTGCTTAGCTTTGCAGTATCGCTACTTCTTCTTCCCATTTTTATTCTTATAGAGAAAACCAAAAGACGCAACGATGCCATAAGGCAAAGGATGAAACCCCTTGCCGATGAGATAAAGCGGTGCTACAGGGGGCAGGAGCGCTACTACTACCTTAAAACGCTAAACCGGCAGCATGGCTATAGCCCGTTAAAGGCTTTAATCCCCATACTTAGCCTCTTAGTACAAATACCGTTTTTTATTGCGGCCTACCAGTTCCTGGAGGGTTACCCACTTCTTGAGGGTGTGAGCTTTCTGTTTATAAAGGATTTAAGCGCACCCGATGCGCTATTGGGGCCTGTAAATATACTGCCCATTGTTATGACCGTGGTAAATTTGGTTACCGCGTATTTCTACACCCGCAATGGGAATACCGCCGAGCGTAAGCAGATGGTTGTGGTGGCGGTGCTATTCCTCATTCTGCTGTTTAACCTGCCATCGGGGCTTGTGCTATACTGGACCATGAACAACGTGTTCAGCTTTTTAAGGCTTTTTGTTACTAACCCCGAGGTGTTTAAGGGTAGGTCTGTGGAAAAACCTAAAGTCAGTGAATCTGTTTCTGGGTTAAAGGTGCGTGTTACATCAGCTCTTCCAAAGCTAAAAAAGACTTTTGTTGTTGTTCTGGTCTTGGCGGTTTTAAGCCAATTAAATTGGGCAATTAGCAACAACTTTGATGATTTTGGGCTTAGGCTCATTTTGGCCTTAACCGGAAGTCTCGTTATCACTTTCATGGTTTTACTTGCTGCGTTGGCATACCCTTATATCAGGAATATGCTTAAAGGCGTTGAGGTAAAACCTGTTTTTCTGTATTCGATATTTTTCTTCTCTCTGTACTTCTACTTAGCAAATAAATATTTCTATTTGGGGGGCGATAATAGCTTTGGTTTTATATCGCTTGGGTTAATAGTTTGTGTTCAGCTAGTATTATCTCTCTATTTTATTAAGGCGTATCGGGTTATTGGTAACCTGTACTTTGGTATTACAACCGTAGTGGCCCTTTTTTTACTCATGGCTCAGCTGTCAAGCCTGTTCGTATTCATTACCCATCTTCCCATATCGCTCTCTTTAGCAGGAGTAAACGTAACCATTGAAAGCAGTTCCTTTGCTAAAATAATTTTGCCTGCTATTCTCTTTGCTCTTTTGTTACTGCCATACTATATTAGGATAAATGCAATAGAAAAGATTAAGCCTCATAGGCAGTATCTTCAGGTACTTTTGCTATCCACTCTTTTTGTTGCGGGTAATATATTCCTGTGGAATCCTCTGGCTGTTTATTCTACCTTTCCCGAGAATTTTATGTTTTCTGGTTTAAAAGTATTAGCTGGTGGTGTAGTTCCGTTTCTTATTATCTTTTCGGCTCTCACGGCATGCTATTTTTTAATTCCGAAGGGGTATCGTTGGCTGTTATTGGCGCTGCTTATAGCTACTCTAATGCTATTTACCATTCATAGTACATTGTTACCCATTGATATGGGCACGCTACAGGGAGACAAGTTTGAGAAACCTTCAGCAATAAGCTTACCGCAATATCTTTACGCTTTAGATGCTCTTGCAGCGGTTTTGCTATTCGGTTTATCTGTCTGGCTTATCAAAAACAGGTACGTGAAGCATACTGTTTTTGCCTTAATTATTTTGAACGGGCTCACAATTACCCAAAGTTTATATAAAGGTTTTAAATCTGGCAATTTTATTAGTAACACGATTGCCAATAGGGAGTCCGAATGTCAAATAGAATTCTCAAAAACCAATCGGAACGTTGTTTATATTATACCCGATATGCTACAAGGTTGGTCAATGAATAAGATGATGAAAGAAGATTCTACGCTCAGGCATAGACTAGATGGCTTTGTGTGGTATCCTAATACCCTTGCAATTTCAAGGGTTACAAATACTTCTATTGGGCCGTTGATTGGGGGCCTTAGCTGCGCACCCGATATTTTGGATAAGGATAAGGAACGAACGGTAAGCGAAAAGCTGTCGAATATTAAAATTGATTTAATTCGTAGGGTTAATGATTTTGGGTTGAATTTCTCGAGTAATCATTTAACATATACTAGTTTGCCCGACAGCTGCTATCATAACTTTTTACCCGAATGGCACCATGATTGGGACGCATATCTTCCTAAAATAGGGATTAGCAGTATTAAGGATAATGATATTGATCTATTGCAGTGTAATGCGCTGTTTTTCAGCGTTCCTCTTGCTCTAAAATCCGCAGTGTACAACGAGGGAAAATGGTTGTTTGGGAGTAGTGGCAAAAAATCGAAAAGCGTAAGTACAAGCCATAAGCATCAGTTTTTAAGGTTGTTACCATATATATCTACAGCAAAAGAAGAGAAGGGGAATTTTATTCTGCTCTACTCAATGGTTACGCATTTTCCTTGGAACACTGTGAACGACGATGGAACTCTTAATCGTGATGTGTCGCCGTATGAAAATGGGGTTTGGACAATTGACCAACTAATTGCCTGGTTCGACTGGATGAAGCAAAATGGCGTTTACGATAATACGCGTATTGTGGTTGTTTCTGATCATGGGACCCATTGGCGCAGGTTTGATAAGGAAATTGAGATCGATATTCCTTTTAGAAACTATGGCGAGAATACCCTACCATTAAACTATATGCTTGATTTAAACCCGATGCTTTTGGTGAAAGATTTTGGTTCGCAGGGTTCATTAAGGGAGGATTGGCAGTTTATGAGCAATGCAGATGCCATTGAAATGGCTTTATGCGATACGATTAGCAACGATTTCCCCCAGGATTCCGATAGAATATTACCTGCTTTTGTGTCTTGGTGGACAAAGGATATGCCTAGCAGTAATGCGTTCTCTTTAGAGCATAAGTACATGGTGCGAAAGAGTATCTTCGATGCCAATAACTGGACAATGGTTTGGGATAAGCACAAGGGTACTATTGTTTCCGATTGATGCTTTACATAATTATTAAACTATGAGTTTTTTCGACTACTTATTAGTGCCGTTTATATTTATCCTCAGGGAGGTATTCCACTTTGGGTATGAGCTAACAGGCAGCTATGGTGTATCTATCGTTTTACTTAGCTTTATAATCTCGTTGGGGTTGCTGCCAATCTTCATGCTTATTGAAAAAAGCAAGAAGCGTAACGATGCCATAAAGCGAAGGATGAAGCCCGTTGCCGATGAGATAAAGCGGTGCTATAAGGGGCAGGAGCGCTACTACTACCTTAAAACGCTAAACCGGCAGCATGGCTACAGCCCGCTAAAGGCTCTAATCCCCATACTTAGCCTCTTAGTACAAATTCCCTTTTTTATTGCGGCCTACCAGCTGCTAAAGGATTATGAAGCCCTCTCTGGGGCAGGTTTCCTTTTTATTAACGATTTAAGCGCACCCGATGGGCTTTTGGGACCTGTTAATATCCTACCTATCCTAATGACGCTGGTAAATGTAATTACAGCCTATTTATATACAGTAAACAGCGGTAAGCAGGAGAGGTACCAGATGTTTGCTATTGCAGGTGTGTTTTTGGTGCTGCTGTTTAACCTGCCATCGGGGCTTGTGCTGTACTGGACCATGAACAACGTGTTCAGCTTCTTTAGGCTTTTTGTTACTAACCCCGAGGTGTTTGGCGATGCTGCGAAAAGATTTAGTAATTGGTCTCAAAAGGTTGAGCTGAAAAGCTTCTTGCTGAGGACAAAGCTATACCTACGCAAAGGGGTAATCGTGTCCATAGTACTTTTTGGGGTGCTTCTGGCGGCTCAAATTAATTGGGCATTTAAGCATAGTTTTGATGGCATCTATCTACGAGTTGTACTTTCGTTTTTAGTCAGCTTGATTTTAGGAACTTTGTCGGTTGTGGCAATGGCTTTAACTAAGCAAACGATTAGTTTTAAGGCTTTTATGAGATGCAGAAATGCAAAGGCTTATGGCGTTGCGTTGTTCCTGGCTTTTTACTTTTATTTTGCCGCCAGGTATTACTTTACGGGTGTAAGTACAAGCCTTTTGATGCTATCGCTGGTTTTAGTAGTTCCCCTTGAGGTGATAAGCGTAGCTAGTTTACTTCGATTAAGCGACAGGGTAAACAGATGGCTGAGTGGCTCTCTGTTATTCTTTGCGGCAGCGGTAATTCTGATGCAGATTCTTACGCTATTTGCATTGGGAAAGGGCGATCCCCTTTCATTCTCTTTTCTAAATCTAAATGTTGCGGTTCACGATGCTTCGTGGTTAAGCTTTGTTTCACTGAGCCTGGTAATCGTTTTGCTCTCATTCATCTTTTACTTAAAAGATGGCTATAAGCCCAAAGGCTACTTACCAAGGGCTGGGTGGTTGATATACCTATTGTCGGCTTTATATATTTTGGGCGTTGTGTTCTTCTGGAACCCCATGATTGTATACTCATCCTATCCATCAAACTTTGATTTTCCGGCAATTGGTTTTTTGACAAATAATTATCTTCCCTTTACTATTCTTTTGGGAATTTTACTTATGGTTTACTTTATTCTGCCCAGCAAGGGTAAGCCCGTTGCCATAAAATCTCTTCTTATTGTTGCCGTTGTATTCCTGCTGTATAGCGCAATAATTCCTAACGATGTTGGGGTGCTAAACGTTAACCATTTTTCGGATGAAAGAAATCTGGCAAAGGGCGATCTGTTTTATTTACTGGAAGCCGCCTTACTTTTGGGTGTTTACTTCTTTACGGTTTGGCTATATCGTAAGGTTAAAGCAAAGCGTATTGTGCAAGCGTTGATCCTTGTTAACGTTTTAGTTATTGCGCAAAGTACCTATTTGGCATATAAGACTGGCGATTTTTTCTCTAAGGAAATAGACGCTAAGGCGAAAGATGAGGGCAATCCAAGTATTGCATTTTCGCAGACCGAGCAAAATCTGGTTCTTTTTGTTATTGATGCGGCTCAGGGCTGGTACATGCACGATTTTGTTGAAGAAGACCCTTCATTAAAAGATGATTTTTCGGGTTTTACCTACTATCCCAATATCATGTCAATGGGTAACTATACCTACGCTTCCGTTCCATCGATGATGTGTGGTAATAAGTATTCCATTGCCAATCTGAATAAGGATGAGACTAGAACCATAACTCAAAAGGTTAGCGATGCAACCGAAGAGTTCTACGCCAGGATTAAGGAGCGGGGTTACTACCTTACATCAACAATTATGCGCTACTCAACAATCGACCATGGTAAGTTTGATACTTATTTGCCCCGGTGGCATGATGCATGGGCAGAAAAGTTGAATTTGGAAGAGTCGGAGGAGATTTGGTACACGCGACTTTGGGAGAATGCTGTTTTTTCGAGCGTGCCTCTTTTCTTAAAACCACGGGTTTACAATAATACCAAGTGGATAATGAAAGAAAAATCGAATCTGAATTTAAGCGAGCTTAACGAGTATAATTTTGTAAGGGCTTTGCCTTTAATTTCCGATACAGGCAGTAACGAGCCTAATTTTATCTATATCCATTCGCTCTATACCCATGATCCATGGAATTTGATCGATCAGCAAAATAATTTTATTCGTGGGGTTACCCCTTACGAGTGCCAGCTGGCATTTACTCATTCCTTTGCCAACTGGATTCGATGGATGAAAGAGAATGACGTTTACGATAACACTAAGATTATACTTGTTTCTGACCATGGGCCTAGCTGGTGGCACTTTAATGGCGAATATGATACAACCGCACCCATTGTTTGGACCGATGAGGATAAGATTTCGCTGGAGCGATTTCTTCACCTCAACCCGCTGCTTATGGTTAAGGAATACCATAGCAGCTCGCCTATGAAACTAGATTGGAGGTTAATGAGTAATGCTGATGTTAGCGCAATTGCCTTTGGCGAGAACGATCCCACCAAAACGGATTCGGTTTCAAGAACCATTCAAACCTTTTACACCACTTGGCATCAAGATCTAAAAACTCGCACTAAGTACGAGCTAAAGCATGCCTACGAAATAAAGGATTGGGTTTACAATCTAAACAACTGGACTTCCATAAAAGAAGACTAGTTAAGGTACAAGGTGTAAGTTTTATTATTGTATTTGCTTCACATCTTGCTATGTGTACGACTCGGGCATTCCCTCGTATTTATGAACCAACTCGGGTTTTCCGCAGAATTCGAAGCTATGGTTCATGTGATCCCTTTCGTCGAGGCTAATGCGTCTAAAAACATCGGCCCATGTATCTACATCGGCATACATTTTTACCAGCTCGTTGGTTACCTTTTCGTCTTCCCATTGGGGGTTATCTTGCACTAAGTTTGCGTAAACGCTCTCGGCATGGTTCTCAAACTGGGCATTAAACAGGAAAGCCCTTTTCTGACTAAAAAAAGCCATTAGCTTAGCAATAATTACGTACGATAGCACTATGAGGTAGGCAAAAACAGGCTTCAAGTACCATTTGTCTTTAATGCCATCCTCCTTCATTTTTTCGTGTATAACCAGCAAGTGCATGTACTCATTATCCTGCGCAACGCGCCCCCAGTCTATTATAGTTTGATATTTTTCTACTTTATTAATATTGCGAAACTTACGAGTTAGCTTCATATAATGGCGAATTTCCCATGCGCGGTAGGGAATACTTGCTAGTATTTCGAGTAGCTTTGCTTTGGGCAGGTCATCCTTTTTCCCCGCAGCAATATTCATTCCAGCGAAAAATATTTTTGCCATTAGGCTGTACTTATACCGTGGTGTGTTTAGGGTTGCTTGCTGCTCTTTTTTTAGGTCGATATTTGAATTTACCATAGCTATTTGTTGTTGTTTTCAATTGCTAAAATAGGAATTTTTTGTTGATTGGGTGTTGATTCGATGCTTTAAATGGCATGTGTTAGCATATTTATATTTAGTCTTGATACTGTTTTGGGTTCTTTCATGTGGCATAATCACAATACTTCCCGCCACGAAGTGGTAGTTTACTCCAGCTCAAGGCAATGCCCTGGGTTGCAAGGGTAGACTTATAGAATATCGTCCCGAAAAGGGCAGGTTAAAGGCCCAGTTGTCAATTCGTCAAAAATATTGTTTCGTTTACCTACAATGCGTTACCTTTGACGGTAAAATACATAAGGTATGACCAGAGGCAAGGAGAATAAACCACATATAGGGATTTATGGGCGTAGGAACAACGGAAAAAGTTCGCTAATAAATATGCTGGTGGGGCAGGATGTGGCCATTGTATCCGATTATGCAGGAACCACAACCGACCCCGTGAAAAAATCGCTCGAGATTCTGAATTTCGGCCCCGTTATACTTATCGATACCGCTGGAATTGATGATGAGGGCGAGCTAGGCAAACAGCGTATCTCAAAAACTATCGAATCGATAAAGCATATCGATTTGGGTATCCTGTTGGTGGTGAATAACGAGTGGAACACTTTTGAGGAGCAGCTGGTTAACAAATTTGCCAAAAATGACTTGCCTTACGTTATTGTTCATAATAAGTATGACGTGCGCCCCATCTCCCCCAATTTACAAGGGATACTTATGGCATTACCTCAAAGGCCAACGGTAGTAGAGGTTTCAACTAAAACTGGCTATGGTTTTGATACGCTTGTTGAGGCAATTCGCAAAGCTATCCCCGAAAGTTCTTGGGAAACGCCAACCCTGCTCGGCGATATAGTGGGTAGGGGAGACGTGGTTATGCTTATAACTCCTATTGATAGTGCGGCTCCGGCCGGCAGATTAATTTTACCCCAGGTGCAAACCATTCGCGATATCCTCGATAACCATGCGATATCCATTGTGTTAAAAGATACCGAGGTTGAGAGTTTCCTTAGTAGTACTGGTATTCGTCCCGCTCTGGTTGTTACCGATAGCCAAATTTTTGATAGGGCTCATAGCTTAATACCCAGCGATGTTGAGCTAACCAGTTTTAGTATCTTGCTGGCTCGGTTAAAAGGCGATTTCGAAAATTACATAAAGGGCACACCCTATATTTCAGCGTTAGTTGATAATGATAGGGTGCTGGTTCTCGAAAGTTGCTCTCACCATGTTTCGTGTGATGATATTGGGAGGGTAAAAATTCCTAACCTGATGCGAAAATTTACTGGTAAAAAGTTAACCTTTGAGGTGGTGCCAGGTTTAGATAAGCTACCCCGGTCCATTACCGATTATGCTTTGGTGGTTCAGTGTGGTGGTTGTGTTGTTACCCGTAAGCAGCTACACAATAGGCTTAGGCATGCTGTTGAAGCGGGTGTTCCGGTAACAAACTTTGGAATGGCTATTGCCTATATGCAGGGTATTTTCCACAGAGCCATTGCGCCTTTTGTTAAGGAGGTGTAAGGTTGAGGTTTAGTTTAAGGTTAAGTAGGTTGCGGGTTTGCGTACCCAGTGGGTTTTGCAAAATTCGTATGGTGTTTCGAGAACCTCAACCACCAAAATTGCGATGCCTCAGTGTTGCCCTGAGGAACTCACAAGGGGCACTCGGTTGTGTAATCAGTTGACAACAAACAAACAGCGAAAATCAGTCCAATCAGCGTCATCAGTGTTCCAATAAAAGGTCTACAGCCACCACTCAGGCTACGTCTTTTATTCCACCCTAAATCTCAATATCTCAGTGTGCCTATTCCCCAGCTTATCAATTGCGGTAATTTCAACTGCATGGGTTTGGTTGGGCTTAAAACCTTTTATGGGTTGGCTATACAATTTTTCTTGCTGCCCATTTACCGATACCACAATGCGCTCAACCCCTGTAACATCATCGGTAGCAGCAATGTACAGATGTACGTTTGGAGAGAATATATTTATGGCAACTCCATTTTCGGTGGTTTGCCCGTGCGGTTTAACCGAGAAATGGTGAAATAACTCTGGTGCGCTGCTGTCAACCCCAACATTAAATGAGCCAATATTAGGATTATCCACATTGTCCCAAGCAGTATAGCTAATGCTGTGGTAACCCTGTTGGGCTATAGTAAAGGGTTCACTGTATTGTTGAGTTTCGGTGTTTGCCGTTTTATAATCAATACGGTTTACCCCCGAGCCGCTGTCGGTAGCTTTAAGCACAATGTGGGTTTCCGGGCCAATCCATAGCGTGTCTCTCAGGGTAATTGTTTTGCCGTTAAAACTATGGCTTAGCTTAGGTCCTGTAATGTCTACCTCGGGCATAGAGAATTGTTGTCCATGGGTATCGCTTGTTCCCTTGTTATTTACCTTGTCAATGGCATACGACTTTACGGTAAGAGCCCCTGTCATTTCTGCAAGAAGAATTGGTTTTGTGTATTCCTGGTAGGGCTTACCGTTTATAGAGTAGTAAATTTCCTTAACGCCAGCCTTGTTGTCAACAGCAACTATACGAAGTTGGCTCCTTCCCGATGAGTACTCCTTACCTGCTACCATGTATGTGTTCCCAATAATCTCTTCGAAAACCATAGGTGGAGTTCGGTCTACAAAAAAGGCGAAGGTTTGTTTCTCCTCGGTATTACTAACCTCATCAACAGAGTAGTACGTAAGCGTGTGCTCTCCCTCATCAAGTTTTTCAACAGAAATATTGCGAGTATATATCTTCTCCTTTTCGTTATTAATTGAATAGTACGTGTTTTGTACGCCAGTTTGGTCGGTTGCTATTAGTTTAAATTTTGTGTTCGAGGCAATAATCTCCTTTTCCGATGGCCCTTCAATGTTAAGTTTTGTTATTGGTGGGGCGGTATCTATAACAATTATCTGTTCGACTTCGTCCTCCTTATTTCCAACGTTATCTTCAGCATAAAAACGAATGCTATACTCGCCATCCTTGTCAAAAAGCATAGGTTCTCTGTATGGTTTATAGCTGGCATTGTTTACCGAAACAAATATTTGGTTTACGCCTGAGTTCTTGTCTATTGCCGAGAGTTCTATTGCCGCTTGAGCCGAGAGGTAAATTTTATCATCCTTCTTAATACCCTGTTTTACGCTAAAGTTTGTCGATGTTCTAGGTGCAATGCCATCGGCAAATAGGTCGAAGCGTATTTTTCGGCCTAAATATAGGTTGGTGTGGGTTAGGTAGTGTACTCCGTGCCCATCCCAAAACATGGGATTTCCCTCGGGTTGTATGCTTTTTACCCTAACCGCATCGGTGCCGTCGGGCGAGGTCGAAATGTATAGGTAAACAGGTGTTTTAGGATTTACAAATAGTTTTCCGGTTGTATCGGTATGAAACGACTTTACATCCTGTGCGTTTAGCCCAAAGGATGCAATTATAAGTAGTAGCGTTATTAGCTTATATAGGTGCTTTTCAATTGTCATGCTGTTGTGTTTACTCCGCGTTAACTTTTGTGATAACGAATTCTACTCTTCTATTCTCTTTATGTTTCGAGTCGGGGCATTCAACACCCTTTTTGCATTCGTTCAGAATCATTGTTTCTCCATACCCTTTTGCGGTGAGCCTCTCTTTTGATATTCCTCTGCTTGTAAGATAATCTACAGCCGCTTGGGCTCTACGTTCCGAGAGTTGCTGGTTATAGGTAACATTACCCTTAGAGTCGGTGTGTGCCCCAATCTCCATTACTACTTTTGGGAATTGCTTTAGGATGGCAAGTAACTTTTGTAGTTCGGCTGTTGATTGTGAGTTTAGCAGAGTGCTGTTGGTTTCAAAATAAATATTATCCATTTGTACCCTGGCGTTCGATGACGTTATTACCCTGTATTCCTGAGGCGTTTCAGCATTGCCAACATTATCTATGGAGTAAAATGCAAAAACACTCTCATCATGCTCGTTAAAGGTAATTGGTTGCGATACGACAGAAAATTTGCCGCTGTTTGTAGAGGTGTAGGTTGAATGTACACCCGACATATCGTCTGTGCTTGTTAGTGTGGCCACGGCGTTACTTTCGGTAAATATTAGGTTTTCATACCTAAAAATCAGACCGTTGCTAAACGTTAAGTTTGTTTTTGGTGGCGTACCATCTGCCATAACCTTGAACCTAATATTCATTTTGCGCTCTAGGTCTTTATGCATAATATAGTGCTTCCCCGATCCGTCCCATTCCATTGGGTTAGCCGCTTTATCGGTGCTAGGAACCAGGGTTAGCTCGCTTTCGTTTTCGGCAGGTGCTATAAAGATATAAGCAGGAGCATCGGTTTTGGTGAAAACCTGACCTGTGCTGTCAATGTAAATCATGGGGATGGTTGTGTCGGTTTCTTGCCCCATTAATCCAGCGCACGCCATAATACCTATAATTACTGTAGTTAAAAGGTATTTCATTTAGCAATAATATTTTATTGTGATTGTATAAATATAGTAAAAAAGTTTTATGAAATTGTTTCGCCGGGTATTATTTTGAACCCAATAATTATGTTATCGTCAATTTGTTTATGCTCATTGCCCATCCACTCTTTCATTTTTTGCTCTAAAATTGGTACTTGTTCGGGCATAGGCAGGTGGCTAATGTCTAGCAACAGCTGCTTAAAAGATTTTGTACCAAATTTCTTGCCATGTTTTCCGCCAAACTGATCGGTGTAACCATCTGAAAAGATATAGAAGTTTGTTGGTTCCTTAACCTCTATGGTATGTAGAGTGAACTCTCGCTGAACCTCTTTTTGCAGCCCCCCAATTGGGTAAACATCGCCTTTTACGTAGTGCAGTTCGCCGTTCGAAATGTATAGCAGTGGGTTTTTTGCCCCAGAGAACAAAACCTTCCTTCCGTTATCTACTACCGCGCAAATTGCTATATCCATGCCATCGCGGTTGTCTGTGGAGTCTTGCTTTAGTAGGTACCTAATGTAGTAATGTAGCTGATATAGTATTTCGTTCGGAAGTACTATCCCTTTTCGAACAGTGGTTTCGAGTATATTGTAGCCTATCATGCTCATAAATGCCCCCGGTACGCCGTGCCCTGTGCAGTCAACTGCCGAAATAAGAAACCCTTTCTCGTTGCTATTAAGCCCATGCAGCTTAATGTAGTTCGGTTCCTCTTGTTTTGTAATGGCTTTGGGATGTCCGTATCCGGTGTACCAGTAAAAATCGCCGCTAACTATGTCTCTGGGCTTAAAGTACAAGAACGATTCAGGAACTAAACTGCTTAGTGTTTCATCTTTGGGGAGCAGTGCTTCCTGTATTCGTTGTGCGTAATTTATGCTGCTGGTAATATTTCTATTTTGCTTTTCTATTTTATTAAAAGCCACCTCCAGATCCTCATTTACCATCTCAATTAGATCCTTCTGCTTTGCAATTTCAATGTTTTGTTGTTTTAGCTTTTGGTTTGCCCTCTTCTTAATGCGAAGGTTGTACAATGAGAGTACCGCAATGGCTATAACAATAATAATTATTAGAACGAATATATTTCGAACTAGTTTTTGGTTTTGTATGGTAATGTCTTTTAGTTCTTTCTCCTTGTTAAGCAGGTCTATTTCCATTTGCCTTTCCATTGATATTTGTTCAATGGACTCTAGGCTCTCCTCAGTTTCTTTAAGTATTTGCTGTTTGCTTTTTAGTTCCTGTTCGGTGGCCTCTTTTATTTGCTCTATTTCGTCAACTTTTTCCTTGGCTTTGTCAACCATTTGCCGTGCTTGGGCGTCGCGGTGCCTTATCTGGTCGCGCTGCAATTTTTGCGATATGGCAGTGTACAGCGAGAAGTACTCTGTAGATTTCTCCTTGTTTCCTAACCTTTCGTATACATCGGCTAGTAACGAGTAGCAATTACGAAGCATTCTGTGGTCGTTGAGCTCGCGGGCAAGGGTATGGGCTTCTTCAAGCGTTTTGGCGGCCTTGCTGTATTGCTCCGATTGGCTTTGTGCGTTGGCAATATTTATAAGCACTGCGGCTATGTCGGTTTTGCGGTTCATTTGCCTAGCCATTTTTAGCGCTTTGTTGAAGTTCTCTATCGATTTTTGGTAGTCTTCCTCATCAATATATATCATGCCAATATTGCTGTACAGAGAGTACTGTGCGTTTTGGTTCCCAATTATTTTGTATAAATCGATGGCTTTTTCAAAATGGGTTATCGCTTTATTCGGGAACCCATTCATTGAGTAAATGGTGGCTACACGATTAACGTGAAAGGCTGCCTCGTTAAAGTTTTTGTTTTCCTCAAGGCTGGTGGCTTGCTCCAGGTGCTGGTTAACCTCAGCTGTTAATATTTCGGAGAGTTCGGTTTGAAACTGTGCGTACAAGCTAAGGTTTATGCATACCGCTGCAAGTGTTAGTACTATAATTCTCTTTAGTTTTTTTGCCATAAACGGTAGATTGGTTAAGCTCTATGGTTTGTTTATTAAAGCGGTTTTTATATGGAATTAGAACGGCGTAAACCGAATAAATACAAATATAGCAGAAAGCCCATCTAACAGTGCCTGTAAGTGGAAGTAAATTTGATGATATTTGTCAATGCTTATGGGTAGGGTTCTGCTTAACCAGTATGTCATTTTAAAATTGAACCCAATTTTAAAAAGAAATGGTTTTTTGCATAAGGGTGGAGTGGATTGACTAAAGCACCATTACTCAACCACCAAATCTATAGCTTTACAATTTGAGGCATAAAACACTCCATAACCTCCCATGATATTTGATTTTAGTGTTTTTGGCTCTGGTACACCAAAAATTAGCCCCATATCGGCATCGGCATCCAGGAAATAGTTCATACTGCCAATGTAATCGAAATACTCTTGGCTTATGCTATTAACAACTAGCTCTAAGTCATCATAATTTAGCAATTCTTCTGTGCCGCTGCTATAGTTTTGGTGCTGAATGTCGAAAATGAATTGAAGGGTGTCAAGGTTTGTGGTACCGCAGCGGGTTGAAATAATCTTGCCATATCGCGATTCAACTTCACAAGGATTTGAAAAACCTTCTGTAATCTCATAATCAGGCTTACTGAAGTACAAGCAATCTTCCTGAGCACTATTGATAATAAGCTCAACAAATGCATTATCGTTGGCACTCACATCAATCACGAAGCTTAGTAACCCCCGAGTCTTTTTGCTGCCTGTTCCTGGTTCGGGGCCAATTTCAACCAGCTTCGAATAAATAACGTTGGTAGTTTCGGGAAATGTAACGTTGCTGCTTTCTGCTTCACCATACTGAGAAGATGTAACCTTTATTCGATAATTGAACCCTGAGGTGGGTGTTATGTTGATGCCATTTGGTATTATATAGTTGCCCTCTGACTCGTGTTTAAGAACAGCCACCAAAGCATTATGCTCAAAAAGGCTAACAGTTGCATCGTCAACATATCTCGTTTTTTCTATTAAAAAGGTTCCAACCGGATTTGCCGAAAAGGATACCTGTACATTAATTCCAGCAGCAGAAATACAAGCATTTACAACCAATTTCTCTCCCTCAAAGGGTGGGTTAATATCAAGTTCGCGAGAACACGAGGAGGCAAAAAATAGAATATACACTAGCAGATAGCGCCAATCGAAACTAATTTGTTTATTGTAACACCGTAAAGTCATACTAATCATCGAGTTAGAATTGAATGTTGTAGCTAAAAAAAGGTATAAAGCCAAAGATGGTTCCCGTTGAGTATGCATTTCGAAATCCTAGGTACTCCCTATTACCTTCGTATTGATTATGCTTAGTTAGCTCCATATACTGAGCATTACTGTTGGCGTATGCATTGTACGCCCCAAATGAAATTGATGATTTGCGCCCTTTTTTTGAAATATACTCCTTGGTAAATGCAATATCGAGCCTGTGGTATAAAGGCATACGGTAATTGTTTCTTCTTGTAAATACTGGTATCTCATCGCCATATACATCGAGTATGTATGCAGTTGGAATGGTTGTTACTAAGCCCGAATTGATGGTAAATACTGACGATACCTTCCACCTATCGGTTATGTTATAAGATGCAACAATATTAAGGTCATGTAACCTGTCGTAACGTGCATTAAACCACTCCCCATTGTTAATACCGCTAAACTTTCGCTTGTTTCGGGCTAAGGTATATGCTATCCAACCATTTAACCGTCCCTCGGTTTTCTCTATCATAAGCTCTATCCCATAAGCTTTCCCAATACCATCTGTCTCAATAATTTCTTCCCATGTATTGGTAAGGTTGGCTGTATAATCGAGTCCAACCTGGTAGTCGATTATTTTTTTTGTTGGTTTAAAGTAGGATGCCAAACTTAACTTATATGGCGCACTTTTAGCCCTTAGGGTATAGCCTACAGAATATTGGTTTGCCTCCTGGGGTGGAATTAAACTAGTAACCGGCACCCAAACATCTACGGGCAATGTTTGCGAGGGTCTAGATAGCAGATGCAATGGCTGCTTAGTTTTTGAATACGCTAAATTAATACCCGTGTATTTTCCTAATAGAATTTCCAGGTTAACCCTAGGTTCTATAGAGTGGTAGCGAGTGTCTCCCACATAAAAAACGCTGCCCCTAATTCCTGCTCTTAGCGTAAAATACCGATTGGTAAAAAAATCTTCGAGGTATATGCTTGTGGCGTAAAAAAGGTACTCCGTATTCCTTTTCGGAGGGTAGCCAGAAGGTAATACGTTTTGCGAGAGGTTGTACTGGTCTGGTCTAAGGCTCTGTCGTTGTAACTCCGCACCCCCAGTTAACCTGTGCTTTGAGTTAAGGGTGTACTCAACCCTTTGCCGCAGTGTTACATCAAAAACGCTTGATGATATAAGCAATGACTTTGGGCTTGGCGTAGTTTCCTCGTTACTTAAACTTTTGGTGTTGTAGCCCTGCCCAAATTTAAAGGTGTTTACCGACATCATGCTTTCACTAAAAATTCGAGGTGAGGAGCTTGATATGTACCTAATGCTCCCTGTTTTGTTGCCCCAACCAAAATCGGTTTTCGATTCCTTTTCTGCTAAACGCTCCTTGCGGTAAAATAAATCATCGCCAGCGTAAAGGCTCACAAATAGCTTACTGTTTTCCGAGAACGAATGATTAAACTTGGCGTTCACATCATACATAATATAGTTGAAATAGCTATCGACACCTGAGTTAGGATAGGTATAAAGGTACATTGCCGGTAACCCAATAACACTTAGGTACGCCGCTCTCGATGAAAACATAAATGAAGATTTATCTTTAACAACGGGGCCATCTATGGTGAACTGAGATGTCAGTGGACTAATGCTTAGGTTAGACTTTATGTGCTCGCGGTTGCCCTCTTTCATACTAACATTTACCACCGATGAGAGTCTACCCCCAAAGCGTGCCGGGTATCCATTCTTAATTATTTCAACACTTTGTATTGCTTCTGGGTTGAAAACCGAGAACAAGCCGAATAAATGATTGTTATTGTACACGGTGGCCCCATCGAGAAGCACTAGGTTTTGGTCGGGTGTACCACCTCGTACATGTATGCTTGAACTACCATCGGTTCCGGTATTTACTCCCGCAGTAAGTGCCAATGCTTTCATTATATCATGTTCGCCCAGTAGGGGAGGTATTTTCTTTACCTGTTTCATGCTTAATGTGGTCATATTTGGGTCGTTAGCCGATATATCAACACGCCGCGAAACAATTCTTACCTCCTCTATGCTTGTCGGTTCCAGATGAAAAATTACCAAACTATCAGAAACCATTTTTAGAGTATATAAAGCAGGCTGGTATCCAACAAAAGAAACCTGTATATCAACCTCGCCTTTGGCAAGCATAAGGCTGAAGTAACCATACTCGTTGGAAACTACGCCCCTAGTTCTATCTGCAAGGGCTATTGTGGCTCCTGGGAGGCTCTCGTCAGTCCCCTTTTCTCTAACAAACCCGTGCAGCGTTACCCCTTGAGACCATAATGATAACGTAGCCGTAAAAATCAATATAACAACAGCTATGGTTGTTCTCAAAAAAATTATCATTGGCAGTATGTAAGCTACTTGTAAATGTCGAAACCAAACCTTAAACTTAGGCTTAAGAACAGCGGAGCATTAGCTAGCCGGTAGTCTTTGTTAGTATAATACCTATAGCCTAAACCTACTCCAACTTCGTAGTTTAGCCTACTACCTAAAGCTCTTCTAACGCCCCAGTTTGCTGCCAAGTTAACACTATTCTGCCCCTTAAAGCCATTGCTTTCCCATTGAGATATATTCGAATTATACCCCAGGTTGTAAGGAAACTTGTATGATACATGTAATCCTAAAAAATTTGCCGAGTTTCTTGTTATATCGTTGCCAGAAGCTTCTCTTTTATTGAGGTTGTAGTACCAGCGAGGTTGAATGGCTAATGTCGGTGCGCAAATTATCGACTTATTAAGCCACCCAAAACCTACAATTGCCTCTCCTCTTAGCGTGAAATTATGTGATATGATTTGCTCGTGATAATAGGCTACACCCCCATTGTTGTTAATTAAGCCTACCTGAAGTCCTCCAACTCTCTTTTCAGCCGGGGTTTCCTGCGAAAAAGTTTGAAAGGTGATAGCGAGTAAAAATACTGATACATAAAAGGCTTTCATTTATTACCGTGATTTTAGTTAATAGCTATTACAAACATACATACATATTTTTGTAGAATCTGAAAAACGTTTTAAAAAAAACCTAAATAAGCCTAGAGTATGGCTTATTTAGGTTACTCCTATTAATTACAGATTTGAATTACATTGAACAGTAGTTCCTCCCCATTGTAACATATGATACCCTTCAAAAGTTGTTATTTCAGGGTATAGATTTACATTTACCGTAAAATCAAGATTTTTTGAAACTCTAGCTGTATTTGTGCCATTCTTTGAAAAATCAAACGAGTTCTCTGGGAAACCAGGATAATGCCAAGTACCCGTTGCGCTTACTTCAATATAATCAGTGGCTCTTCGAAACCATGGGCATAATCTTCCTCTGCATGGGCGCCTTAGGTTAGTTGATGAAATATACACCGAATTATACAAATGCATCCTAACGGTCCATGCACCACCTCTTAACCTACGGTATCTCGAGTTATAATCTACTCTACACTTCTCATTATTTTTAATTCCATCTACTTCAATATTTTCAACTATGTTCTTATGAAAAGTGAAGTTTCCATTTTTGCTACCCGAATCAATGTTTAGTATTTCTTGCAAATGATTAACATGCCCTTGGATAGTGTATTCTTGAGTAAACTTATAAATTGAATCAGCTATTTGAACAATACCATCCTCATTAAAAATAGATGACAATGCATCTACAGGCACAATAGGTTCAAAGTATAAATCATCACCATGTTTTATAAGCGCACCAACATTCTTCACTTTCTCAAAATCATTTTTCTCACCATTTAGTTCCCTTTGAAAAAACTCATCGCTTATTCTTTCAAAAGCGGAGTAGCTTGAACAGAAATCTTTATGAGTACTATTGAAAATCTCTAGATTTGCCGTAGATTGTTGAATATAGTCAATTGCTTTATCAAAACTCTCTTTGTCTTTGAAAATAAGACGTCCTTTAATTACTTCAAAATCAAATTGCTTTTCTAAAGCAGTTAGTTCTGGGTTCAATGGCTCTTGTTTTACGCATGAACTAGAAAGAAAAATCAATAGACAAATCGTTAAATAAAAATTAATTCGCTTCATTTTTATTTGCGTTTTTTAGGTTAATAATATTTTAGCAACAAAACTTATTATTTGGGCCCATCCAGAATGTTTTGGTATACCAAAAGTAAACCATCTCGGGGAAATGACATTTCCCCGAGCAATCTTCAGGCATGTTGTATAACATGTTTTGCTTGTCGTAAATCGTAAGGAGTTGCTTGTGAGGCAAATACGTGTACCTGTTAATGTTGATATTTGGATTAATAAAACGGTTTTTTTAGAAAGGCAAACCATTTTGCAGCTATGTTGCTTATTCTGTGCAGGTTACCCCCCCCCCTCTCCGTTTGATGGGGTGTCTTCAATATCTATCTTTGGCTCAAACCAAAACCTAAAAGTTATGGGGCTAGCAAAATAGTATCTGTTAAGGTGAGTGCAGTACTTAATGTCGGCACCCATATCGCGCAGCTGCGCGATGTAGCACTTTGCGGTGCGGTCGGTTACCCCCAGCCTCTGGCCAAGTTCGGTTGGTGATCCTGTACACTCGTGTTCTATTAGTTTTACCAGCCTTTCGAGTAGTTCCTGTAGCTTGAGAATGTTCATGGTTTAAAAATATTTCATAATATTACAAGGGTTAAGTTATTTTTCTACCCTAATAGATAAACTCCGTATTCTTAGGTTTTACGATGCTTGTTTTATTAGCATCCGCTAGTCCTTTTTTTAACTAGCTTTTTGGAGATTTATGAAGCCTTTTTTATGATTTGGTGATACAAACCTTTCCTAAATTATACAAATAAACTTAATTTAAAAACCTTCAATCGTTTTAATTTAAAGTAATTCCATTTTATATTATTTTCTATTTATTGAACTATGTTCCCCTTAATTAATAAGTAGGAGTTGTGCCGTTTCTTAATACAGAGGTTTCAAAACATGTTTTTAAAATTTAGTTCTTAAACGCAATGTTTTTAGTTCAAAAATCTTCAATTATCGTACTCACCAGACCCTTGGTTATACTAAAATTTCAAATTCAAAGGCGAAATTTCCAAACTGCATTGAACTAATGCTACCCCAAACAATCTGTTCAGTCCAAATACTTACAAATTCCCATCCTTTTAAATCTTTGCACTTTTATTTTAATCCGCATTATTCATCAAGTTTATTAAGATGAATATAAATGCGGGATACGCCGACATAGGCAAGACCAATTTCGGATAGCATAGTTGGTTGCGCGACCTAGTTGCTGTATGAGGGAGTAATTATTCGAATGAAACATTCATGTTAACAACGTTAACACACAGGAGAATGACTACTCCATGAATGTACCATGTGTTCCTTTGAAAATAAATAAATAGACATATGAATAATTGGGGCTAACTTTCGTTTAGCTAAACCATCATAATTAATGGTTGCAATCTATTCCTATTTTGATGTTTCCCTATCCATTTTTCCTCTATAGTACGAGAAATAAATACCCGCAATGCTAATAATTGAGAATGTAAAAAATGCCCACCTTGTTGCGCTAATAAAAAGGTGGTTGGGTACGTCTTCTACAGCCAGATGCCCCATAAAACCTGCAAAGTAAAGCGTGGCAATGGTCATGCTCACTATCTGACCAATTACGCGCATTGTTGAGGCTGTTCCCGATGCTAGTCCGTATTGGTTTTTAGCAACCGAACTCATAATAGTGTTCATATTAGGCGATGAGAAAAGGGCAAAACCAAAACCCACCCAAACCAGCAGTAGCACGATGAACCAAATGGGGGTGCTTTCCGATAGCGTGGCAAAGGCGGCTAGCCCTAGTGTGCACATAGCCATTCCGGTAGTTGTGAGGTAGCGGGGCTGTATTCTGTCTGAAAATCGACCTGCAATTGGCGAGAAAATAGCCATAATTACGGGCTGTGCAATAAGTATTACTCCAGCATCACGTGGCGATAAGCCCATAACTTTTTGCAGGTACAGGCTCAATAAAAAAACGATTGCAAATGTGGCGGTGTAATTTATTAGCGCAGCAAGGTTCGAGAATGCAAAAAGCTTATTATGTGTAAATAGCTTGGTGTCAATAACGGGCATATCCGACCTGCTTTCAAGAAACCAGAAAAGGATAAGAGCCAGCGTGCCAGCAAGCATAAGCAGCCAGCCCATAGTGGATGGAATATTCGATGAGCCGTAAACAAGGGTAACTAATCCTGCCATATAGCTAATAGTACCCTTTAGGTTAATCCTTTTTTTGCTCTCGGGTGCAGCCTCGTCTTTTCCAAGAAATAGGAATGCGATAATGGTAGTTGCAACGCCTAGTACAAACGAAGTTACGAAAATCGACCTCCACCCAAGGTACTGGGTAAGCATTCCTCCAGCAAACGGGCCAAATGCTAGCCCCAGGTAAACTGCTGATACGGAAATGCCTAAAATGCGCCCTCTGTATTTTGGTTGGAATGCCAGCACAAGTATAGCTGGCCCGGTTGTACTTGTGAATGCAGCGCCTACACCCTGCACAAATCGGAAAATAATTAGCCATGTACCAGAGCCAGACAGTCCGCAAAGTAAAGATGATAGGGTAAAGATAATAACGCCAATTTTAAATAGTTTGCGAATGCCTGTTAGGTCGCCCCAGCGCCCAACGGGTAACAGAAACATGGCTGTGGCAAGCAGAAATGATGTTACAACCCAGCTTAGGGTAATGGCGTTTAGGTTAAATGATTTTTCAATAGATGGTAAAGCAATATTTACCGATGATATGAGAAATGTTCCCATAAACGAGGTAATTGCAACTATTGCGAGTATCGATACCTGCTTGCGTGTCCACTGCATATTTTATTACTTGTAAATTAGGGTAGGGCAACCTCAACCCAATTGCCTGTGTTTCGGGCATTAATAGAATTATCGTACATGGCCTCGCATGCTACACCTGGCATATAGAAATTGCCTTGGTAGGCTGCATTTAGAAGTATTCTAAATGTTTTGGCTTGCCCTTTTGGCAGGTTAAAATAGGTATAAACCCTGTCATCGCGAATATCCTGGTATTCAAATGCCGATAAATTTTGATTTAAAGGCCCTTCGTTTAGCCTGCTGGTTCTAATTTCCCAACCCGAGGGTACCACAAACGAAAGGATAAGCTGGTTGGCGTTCCCTTTAGTTCCCGGGTTGTAAATCCTGATATCAGCATAAAAATCGGTTCCCTGTGTGATGTTAGTAGGCGATATGCTCTCATCATTCATTAGGTAGTAACCCACATCTATTTTTAAATTGTTGCTTTGCGAAACCTCGTTGCCGCCAACAGGAATTCCATGGGTTATGAGCCTTGCGTACAGAATACCATCCGCATTGTTTGTTATCTCAACATTTTGCGTTCCGCTCTGCACAGGCTCAAATGGGGTTTGTGAAATTGGCAGTTTTGTTGTGTAACGCTTGGCTTTTTTGTTGTGTATGGCAATGTCGGCATCCACTACTTCGGATGCTTTATTTGCTTCGGTAAATTTCGAGAATGCTAGCAAACCGAACGAAATTTCTTGTGTGCTCATCCACTGGCTCGAGCTTAGCTTTTGCGAAAGTTCTTGCAGCAAGGGCATGGCTTTTTCTAAATTGTTAAGTAGTACAAGGGTTTCAACAATCATGGCCTTGTCTCTTATGTCCGAGCCATAGGTGTAAAACTGCTCACGGTAGCTATTTACTGTTGCTGGAACATTGTTTATGAGCGCTTTGGCGGCTTCGGGATTACCTGCGAGCACGTAAGCTGCCGCTAAGCGCCATTTTGCCGGGGTTGATAAGCCGGCGGTTTCGCGTAGCCTGTTCATTGCGCCAAATTCTGGGTCTTTTGCTAAAGCCAATGTGTATAGTCGGTAGGCTTGCATTAAGTCGTTATTGGGTTGCTTGTTTTGGTTTATTGGCGACCAGTTTTGCGCAACCCGTTTTATGCTGCGTTGCCACTCGCTTAGTAAATTGCCCGGTATAGTATATCCAAGTTTTTGGGCTTCAAGCATAAAGTGTCCTGCGTACGCTGTTCCCCATTCGTCGGCGTATGTGCCTCCTGGCCATAATGATAGCTCGTTATTTGAGGTTTTAAAGCTGCGAATTTTGTTAAGGGTGTACTTTACACTCTCCTCGGCGTTGCGTTTTACCTTGTCGTCAACTTGGGCCAGCTTGCTAATAAATAGCTGCGGAAAAGCTTTTGATATGGTTTGTTCCAAGCAGCCGTGCGGATAGCCAAGTAAATATTTTAGTCGGTTATCCAAATTTACAGGAAGAAGTGTGCTTAGCTCAACTGTTGCAGTATTGGTTCCTTGCATTCCAAAGGCGTTGTAATTTGCCTGCCATTTATCGTGCTGCTTAAGTACAGTATCCTGTATAGCTGTCATTGGTGGGTTGGGGTTTCGCACGTCGAGTTCAATTTCATGCCAAGCCTTTTCCCTTCCGCTTTCTGCCATAACTTTAACCTTGCCAACACCCAGCGCCGATGCAACTTTCAAGTTAAAACGTACTACTTTATCGCCAACCTCATCAAAGGTAATGGTTTGCTCTGTGGCTCCTTTAATCGAGAATAGGTTGTTCGCCTCAACTTTAATCTTAACCTGTTTCACATTTTTCTCCATGGCAAAAATGGTGATGGGTAAAACCACCTCTTCCTCCGGGCCAAGAACACGAGGTAGCGTTGCCAGTACCATAAGGGGCTTTCGAACCGGAACGGTTTTTTCGGCAGAGCCGTAGGCTCCATCCTTTGCAGCAACAGCCATTACCCTAACCGACCCAACATAGTTTGGCATGGTAAAACTGATGTTTTTTGTTTTGTTCTTTCCAATTTCAAATGGCCCAAAATATTTAACAACGGGCTTAAACCTATTGGCCGTTTTATCGCCTTGCGAAGTTAGCTCATCATCGCCCCCAATAGAAATAATGTGTTGCATTGTGCCAGCCGAAGCGCCCAAAACTAGGTCGTATAAATCCCATGTACGAACGCCCAACGCTTCGCGGGCGTAAAATTTACCCCACGGATTAGGTGTTTGGTATCGGGTTAGGTCGAGCAAGCCATCATCAACCACTGCAAGCGTAAAGGCCATTGGCTTACCATCCTTTTCTGTAATGCTAATTTTCACATCCTCTTCTGGCTCAATTACCTCGGGCATTTTTATAATGGGGGTAAGGTGTGTTTGTGGGTCTTCAACCAGTATTGGCAACATGCCATACATTCTAAGTGGTAGGTCGTTGGCTGTTTGGCCGTGAGGTTGAATAAGCATGGCATTAACAAAAACGTTTGGCGCCATGCTGGCATCCGTTTTAAATGTAAATTGTGTTTCGCCCGCCTGTGCATCAACCCAGTGGGTTTGTAATACTTTTAAACCATTTTCAATGGTTAGTAAAATTTTACCTCCAGCAGGGCTCGGTATGGTTACGGTTGCCGTTTCGTTTACGCTGTACTTTTCTTTATCGGTTGCAAATACAAGCATCGAGGCCGCTTCGGGTGTGTTTTTACTATCGCGCGATACCCATCCTTGCCAATCGAAGTAGGCTATTGTACCAGCAGCATGCCCCCCTGTTTTATCAACCACTCTAATTAGGAACCGTCCCCATTCTGGGTGGTCAATTCTAAGGTTATACCTTGCCTTGCCATTGGCATCGGTAGTTACAGTTGCTCTCCGTATTGGTCGGTTATAAGAGTTTGATATATAGTTCGATAGGTTCTCGTTGCTGTGTTCCCACCACCAGCGCCAATCCATTTTATATACCTCTATGTGTAGGGTTTTGCCCGCTGCGGGTTTCCCTTCCGACGAAACCGTTACAATCTCCACCTTATGTACGGTGTCAGTCATATAGGTATTATTCCGGTTGCCCGTTTCGGGCATTTTTACTCCCACAAAATTTAGGTAGGGGTAGTACGGAATTGTAAATCTGTCGATACTAAATGCGCCTCCTTCTTCAAAAACTCTTGTGGTAAAGTGGGCATTTAGCTTGCCAGGTGCCGATGATTCTACATTAATATTTGGCCAAAAGGTGGTTTTTCCTTTCTCGTCAAGTTTTCCTTCGAATATGGTTTGCTCCTCGGCGTAAAATGTTCGGGCTGGGTCGTCGAACGTGTAGTTCTTGTAACCTTCAAAACTTGTTGTTGCCTGCGATAGCTTAGCGTCAACCTGAACCCTGAGATTACGAGCTGGTGCTCCGTGTAGCCAGGCCGATGAGAATTCTACGGTTTTAATTTTGCCGTAGTGCAGGGCTTCGTCATCAAAATTAAGCTTAATTTTTAGCCTGTTGGGCATAATGGTTTCAACCTTAAATACCTTCGAAAAGGTAACTCCGCCTACGCCAACCTGAGCCCTGTAGTTTCCTGTTGGGGCATCTTTATCGGTGGGTACCGGAAATGCGTACATCCCTCCAACCGATTGGCTTGCAACGGCTCTGTGTATTAGCTGTCCGCGCGAGTTGGTTAGCTCAAAGGTAACAGGGTGGTTTTTAGGTAGGGTTTTGCCCTTATCCTCAATAATAAACGAGGTAAAAAGTGTGTCGCCTGGGCGCCAAACGCCACGTTCGCCATAAATATATCCTTTTAACCCTTTTTGAACTGCAACGCCCGAAATATCGAATGAGCTGAGCGATAGCGCCGAGCCCTCATCGAGTTTTAGGTAGCCTCGCTGCGAGCCTATTTTGGCTATGGCTAGGAACGGCACCTGTTGCTCGGGTAGGTTAAAGGTGGCAAACCCACTATTATCGGTAGTGCCTGTTGCAATTACCTGCTTCTGAAAGTTTAGCAACTCTACTGATACGCCATTTTTTGGGTGTGCTGTGTTTAGGTCTGTTACGGCAATTAGCAACGATTGTGTAGTACCTCCTTTTGCTATCATTCCTAGGTCCGATGCTATTACATTGCGATGCACCGATTTTCCCTGGTAGTATGACGCATCACAGGGATTGTCGCGCTCGCGCCAGTTGTAAAGGGCATAGTCGTAGTCCTCAAAGTAATAGTATGTTCTCGGAATATCGTCGTTAGCATCGTAACGTTCATTAATTAGTGTAATTTCTTTCTCGGTTTCGTTGCCATCGCATGTAAAGGTTGAGTACTCTAGCTTATAGCTAAGTGTAACCCTGTAAATTGCTCCTGGCTCTGTTTGCAAAAGTTCCGAAAGGTCAATATTAAAGGTATTCCATTTCCATAGGTCTGCCTGTCCGCTTTGGTCTAGCATTACCGTTTTCTTTAAAAGAAGACGGCCCACACGGCTCATTTCGTCCGAACCATCGAGGTTACTAGCCTGTAGAAACTGTGCTACATTTTGCTCAAATACTCTAAATATACTAACGTCAACAGCACGTAGGCTAACCGCACTAAATGGAAATAGTAACCCATTGGATGAGGGTATAATTACCCCTTTGCCCAAAAGTTTAACCTGCGGTTTTATGCGTTGGAAAGAGACCGAGATTACAGCGTTTTCCTCGAGCCGCTGTTTTTGTATATCGCGAATACCTGCCGAAATTTCAAAATTAAATGTTCCCGATACACGGGTTGCCGGATATACCTTTACTAGGTTTCGGTCGGCAATAATGTGTGCATTGTTTATGCCTGCCGCCCGAATAAGTCCTTGTAGGTTTTGTTCTGGGTCCAGAGGTTCCGAAAATCGTATCTCGATACACTGCTCGGGCGAATGCACAATGTTGTGCGATAGTACCCTAAAAACACCTTTTGGCGGCACTTCAACAGATTTAAACCCAACTTCGTGTACATTAATTGGTGCTCCGGTTGAACTAATTGAAACCTTTTCAGTTTCATTGGTTTGCTTAACTCCTTCAATCCAAAAGGTGTGTGTACGCCCGTCTGCTGTCGAACTCCAGGTAATATCAAGCTTCTTATTGGCTTGTGTTGCGCTAATGGTTTCTTTAATTTTCTCCGATGTAGCAAAATCGGCTGTAAGCACTACACCGCTCACACGTCTGTCTGGTTGCGAGTTGTCGTTGTAAAACTCTAGCCCGTTAACCTTTAAATCCATGGCTTGCTTAATGGTTCTGAGGCTAAAAGTGTAGCTTTGTAATTTGCTGGGAATGTTATTGTAAACCTTGTCGAGCGCAATGAAAACTAGGTATTCAGTATCACTTTCTAAAGGATTGGTAGGTATAAATTCTAACGTTCGCTCGTCTGCCCATGTTAGTGTTCCTTTTACCGAAGGTTTAATTTTAAATATTTTTGAGTTTACCTTCTGGCCAACCTCCTCAAATTTAACAATATCGGTTGCAAACGATATACGAATGGCATCAATTGTTGATATTGTGCCAGCCGTGTGTGCAGCTATATAGCTCTTGTAGTCGTTAAGTTGCGATGGCTCTTTTTCTTGCGACGAGCATCCGGTTTGAATTATTGCCGTTAATGCCAGTAACGTTATTGCGGCTATTCTATTTATGTGTCTCATAACGAGGTTTTTATATTGAAATTATTTGCAGATATAACTAATAAAGGTATAAAAAATAATGCGTAATTAATATGACTGAAACGGTTTACTCAACGCTGAAGCTGACTTTTTCTGTATTCCCCAAATCGTCAACCAGGGTTAGGGTATGAAAACCATCAGCTGGTTGTAACGCCATTTTATGAAAAGAGTTCGTTTGCCCAATAAATGATTCGTTCAGATGCCAATATATTGTGGCATTCTCGCGCCTGTGAGCAATTTCGAAGATAGCCTCGGTTGGGTTTCCTCTAAAATCGCGCGGGATGGTGAGCGTTGCATTCTCTATTCGGGGGTATAATAACGCCATTGGACTCAATTCTTTATGGGGCTCAAAACCTGCAGGGTAGGGGGGTAGCGGTTTGTAGAATGAGTTTTTGCTTTTGTAGTACCATTCCATTGCAGGCGGCAGTACAAACCACGATTGGGTAACCATTTCGTTAACACTAATGTATTTGTCGGTTACTTGTTTTGTTTTTTGTTTATTTAGATGAATAATTTGGTGGTAGGGGCAAGCTTGGGTTTCAAGTCCTTTTGAAGGTATCCAAACTGAATCAACAGGTGTGCATATGGTAGAAGCTCTATAACCGCTATGGCGACAAATTGGCACTTTTACCATATCGTCTGTAGGGCGTTCAAACCATTGCGAGGGTGGTAGTAGCGCAAATACATCGAACATTATGGGGGCAGCAGCAGTAACCCCAGTAAGTTTGGGGCGCCCTTCGCCGCTGGCGTTACCAACCCATACGGCAACCACATATTCCGGATTTACGCCTATTGCCCAAGCATCTCTGTGCCCGTAGCTAGTTCCCGTTTTCCATGCCACCGCCCGCGACGAGCTAAAATACTCCCAGCCCGTTAGCTCATCGGGACGTGCAACCTCTTTCATGGCTTCAAAACAGAAGTATATTGGGGCTGCACCCAGAATTGAGTGGTCTATCAGCTTAGTGTCAGAAGTCGTTTTTCCCAATTCTGTATAGTGTGGTTCAGCATAGTTGTTGCTGGTATAACGGCTTTGGTTTAACCTATAATTATTTAGGGTACGAGCCATGCCAGCGTAAACACCAGCCAAATCCCAAAGGGTGGCTTCGGCTCCGCCTAGTATTAATGATAGACCGTAGTCGCTGGCCGAGCGATTAATGGTGCTAAACCCCAACTTTTGCAATGTAAATAGAAATTTTTCAACACCAAATTGCTGTAGCATTCTAACCGCCGGCACGTTAAGCGAGCGGGCTATGGCCCGTGAGGCTGGCACTGCTCCATCGTATCCGGGATTAAAGTTTTTGGGCGAGTAACCGCCTATTTGTGTGGGGATATCGGGTACTAAAGTGTTCGGAAGTATAGTTCCATTCTGAAGCATTGCGGCGTACACCAGGGGCTTTAGAATGCTGCCGGTGCTTCGTGATGAGGTAATTATATCAACCTTACTTCCATGTTTATCGCTTTTTATATTGCCTACGTAAGCAGCTGCACTATTGGTTTTTACATCGAGTACCAGCACAGCAGCGTTGTGTATTTTATTTCCCGATAGCTCTTTGTGGTGTCGGTTAACTACTTCAATTACATTTTGTTGCAATTTTCTATTTACTGTTGTTTTTACCGTTTTACCTTCTAATCCCTCTTTTGTTGCTCTTACCAGTAGGTGTGGGGCTAGCTGGGGTAGCCGTTTTGGTTCGCCGGGCAGTGGTTCCTGAAGCGCTAGCTGGTACGATAGGGTATCTATGCTGCCTTTCTCATGTAACTTCAGCAGTAATCGGTTTCTTTTGGCTAGTAGCGCGTTGGTGTTTTTGCCCGGGTGCACCATTGCAGGGGCATTAGGTAGTACTGCCAGTGCTGCCGACTCGGCCCAGCTGAGCTCCTGTGCCCTACGACCATAGTATCGCCAAGCTGCGGCATCGAGCCCTACAATATTGCCCCCAAAAGGGGCGTTGGCTGCATACATCCGCAGTATCTCATTTTTTGATGCTCCTGCCTCAAGCCTAATGGCTAAGATGGCTTCAATAATTTTTTCGGTAAGGGTCCGATTTTTGCCTTTTCTGTATAGCCTAACCACCTGCTGGGTTATGGTGCTGCCTCCTTGTACAATTCGCCTTGCCACAATATTTCGGTAAGCTGCCCTTACTATCGAAACTGGGTTTACTCCGGGGTGGGAGTAAAAGTATTTATCTTCAAACTCAATTACACAGCTTAAGTATTTTTGTGGTATTGTGTTGCTTTGCGAAAAACGATATTGCTGGTCCGATGCCACCGATGCCGCTAGTAGCGAGCCATCTTCGGCTAAAATTACGGTGCTAGTTGGCGTATTAAAGTCTGGTTTTTTTATGCCGAAGAATAGTAGTGTGAGCGTTGCTAAAAGTGCACAAATAGCAAAAAAAGTTTTTCTGCTCAATGCAAAGTTGGCTAATCGTTTTAGTTTTTCCGTAACCCTTATCATTAACGAGTAATTTGTGGTAAATATACAAGTTTATGACATTAGCCTGTATGTTCTCTGGAAATTTGCAGCAACAAAAATTGTATGCTTGTGTTTACTGCTCAAATAGCTAACTTTGCTAAAATAAATTTTAGGATGAGCATTATACCAATTTCTCAATGGTTTAAAGGTGTCGAAAACCGACCGCTAATTATTGCGGGGCCATGTAGTGCCGAGACCCGTGAGCAGGTGCTTAAAACAGCAAGGTTGTTAGCCCATTTGGGTAGGGTTGATGTTTTGCGTGCGGGTGTTTGGAAACCGCGTTCGCGTCCGGGCAACTTTCAGGGTGCTGGCGAACCTGCTCTTGAGTGGTTGGCAGAGGCAAAGCAAGAAACAGGGTTGTTGCTTGCTGTTGAGGTCGCAACACCGCAACATCTTGAGTTGGCAATGAGGTACGGTGTCGACTTGTTTTGGGTGGGTGCCAGAACCTTATTAAATCCTTTTTCGGTTGATGAGTTGGCAACGGCCATGGAGGGTATAAATAAGCCTGTGCTTATAAAAAATCCAATACATCCCGACCTTGACCTATGGATTGGAACAATAGAGCGTTTCGCAAAAGCAGGGGTGCAGCGTTTGGGTGCAATTCATAGAGGGTTTTCGCCATTTCAAAAATCAACTTTTCGTAATTTACCTAAGTGGGAAATGCCCATCGATTTAAAATCGGTAATGCCTAATTTGCCCATTATTTGCGACCCTAGTCACATTTCGGGTAACCCTGACCTTATTCAAGATATATCGCAAAAAGCCCTGGATCTGTCTATGGATGGGCTAATGATTGAGTCGCACGTTACCCCTTCGGAAGCGTTAAGTGATGCAAAACAGCAAGTTACGCCTGCTGAGCTGGGGCGGATTTTAGCTGATTTATCGTATCGTAAAATTCTTCCCGGTAATATTGATTCGGTTGATATTTTGGAATCGTTAAGAGAGAAGATAGACTCGCTAGATATGCAAATTCTTGAACTTTTAGCTCAGCGCATGGATATTGTTGATAATATAGCGGAGTATAAAATAAAGAATAATGTGGCCATAATGCAACTTCGCCGCTGGGAAGAGATGATTGAAAGACGGATTGAATTTGCCGAGCAGCTGGGGCTTAGTACCGAGTACGTAAAAAACCTGCTCCGACTCGTTCACATGGAATCCGTCCGCAAGCAGGCTCAAATCATATCACCACGCGAAAATTTAGGGTGACTTTTACCCTATGCCTCGGTTATTTTGTACTCGTATCCTTCCATAATTGGGTTCGAAAGAACTTTTGAGCAAACCTCGTTAACCTTTTCCATGGCGGCCTCTTTGGTTGGGGCTTCAATTTCGAGGGTTATATGTTTTCCTATTCTAACATTTTCTATTTCGGCATAGCCATTGGTCTGTATTACCTTTTCAACAGCTTTACCCTGTGGGTCGAGTAGTGCTTTTAGCGGCATCACGTTTATCTCTGCAATAAATTTCATGGTTGTCGTTATTAATTGTTCACGCAAAGCTATTAAAATTTGAGTGAAATGCAATGATTAATTTTTGTAATAAGTAGGTTTGTGGTAGTATTTATGGGTGTACCTCTCAATTTAATTGATGTTCCCAACGGCTCTCTTTTTGTGAAAATGTGCATCATCAATTTGTTTATCAACTATCGCTTGGATTATTTTTTGTAATATTGCTCTTATTAATTTTATGACATGAAGAAAATAGTTGGTTGTATTCTCTTTCTCGTGCTTGCAGGTTGTGCTGTTCTTACCAAACCTGTGGTTGTTAACCTTACTCCGGTTGAGGTAAATACATTGCTAGAAAATCCCTTTGGGCACAACGAATCCATTGAGGCGTTTAGTAAGAATTTACCCGAGCGCACAGAGGTGAGTAAATATCTAAAGAAAAGCCCCAGGGCAAATCACGCTCCTGATACGATATTTAATTTCAACTTTAAAAAGTCGAAAATTAGCGTGTATAAAACTCGGTTTAGCCAAGAGTTTGTTTTGGGTGGCATAATTAGAAATTCCGAAATAGAACTTTGCAATGGTATTAGGCAGGGAATGACTCGGCAGGAGTTTTTTCAGTCGTTCACAAATCTTCCAGCTATGCCAAATGATACCGTGGTGCTAAAGTATTCGGCCATTAAGCGAACCTTTAACTTTTATTTTGACGATAAGGGGAAGTTGGAGAAAATTATATTTAGTGGCAGCAAGCAGTAAGCCTAATCGGGGATAACGGCAAGCGTGGTTTGTGTGCCCACAACCTTTTGGTTAAGTTCAACCTTAACCGCCGAGTTTAATGGGATAAACACATCAACCCTTGAGCCAAATTTAATGAAACCCATCTCGTCATTTTGCTTGGCTTTATCGCCTACCTTGCTATAGCAAACTATTCTGCGTGCTATGTAGCCGGCAATTTGTTTAAACATCACTTTCACACCATCGGGGCGTTCAATGGCAATTGATGTGCGCTCGTTTAGGGTTGATGATTTAGGTTCCCAGGCCACAAGAAAATTGCCCGGGTGATGTTTTTTGTACACCACCTTACCTCCTATTGGATTCCAGTTTATGTGAACATTCCAAATTGACATGAATATTGAAATTTGGATGCAGCGGGTATTCAAAAACTCGCTCTCTTCAACCTCTTCAATAACCACAACCTTGCCATCGCACGGAGCGAATACCCTTTTGTTATCCGTCTTTTTTTCGCGTGTAGGAACCCTAAAAAACCGAAGGGTTATGATGTAAAAGATTAGTGCAGCAGCTAATGTAATAACGAAACCTATTACGCCTAGCGTAAACCAGCTTAGGCTGCAAATTGCTAAAAGTATAATAAAAAATACGAGCAGTATTGTTGTTCCCTCTTTATGGATGCGCATTTTTTTATAGTTAGGTGTTAACCTGTTGGTTAATAATTATACTAGCATCATTATCTCCAAATATACAAAAACTACTGGAGCCGATAGTAACACTGAATCAAGCCTATCGAGCATGCCCCCGTGGCCAGGAAGAATTTTCCCTGAGTCCTTAGCCCTTACACTCCTTTTGAACATCGACTCAACAAGGTCGCCAAAAATACCCATTACTGCAGTTATTAATCCAATGGCGACCCAGTTTAAAAGTGAGATTTCACGAAAGAATAGCGATAATATCCATGCCGCAATAATTGTGGCAAATATTCCTCCCACTAGCCCCTCCCACGATTTTTTAGGAGAGATTCGAGGGAATAGCTTGTTCTTACCAATGCTTAAGCCAATAACGTAAGCGCCTGAATCGTTAGCCCATAGTAAAATAAAGTATCCTAAGAGTATGTGGGTATTGTAGCCTATTGTTAGTGGCGAATGGCTGAGGGCAAAGTAGTTTAGTATTGAAAAAGGGATGGCAACGTATAACAACCCTAGTACTGTAAAGGCAATATTGTGCATTGCCCTTTGACGGTTTCGGTATAGCTCTATAATGAAGATACTTATGGTAAGTGGAATGAAGCCTAAAAAGATGTAGTAGCCAATAATTCCAACAGCAAACAAGTAGTTGGCTAAAAAAAGCAAAGCCCCTAATATTAACCCATACAGGTACTGAGGCTTAGCCCTAGCTTTAAAGGTTAACCGGTAAAACTCATAGAGGCACAGTTCCATTAGTGCTAAAAAAACCAGAAAGAAACTATATCGTCCTAGTATAATGGCACCCACAATAAGTATTACGAATAGGCTACCGCTTACGGTTCTTTTAATAAATGGGTTCAATCCTTAAACTCCTTAATGTGTTTTAGTGCCTTGTCTTTATTCTCCTTTTTTACAAAAACCTCAGCATCACCAAATGTTTGGTATGACGAATCCTGCTTATTCAGCACCACAACTTCAATACCTAGGTTGTTGAGCATTTGTTTTATTAATTCGGCTTGAAGTGGTGAGTCAGAGTATACAAGAGTCCAATCTTTATCGTTCATCGGTTTATTATGTTTTAGGTTACCTCGGTTTCACATGTTGATAATCTGTTTTTACTCCTTTTTTTTCTCCTCCTCTTTCTTCTTCTTTTCCTCCTCCTTTTCAATTTTCACTTCCTCCTCCTCAATATCTTTTACCACCTCTTCGCTGCGAGTATGCGATTTTCGCTTTCCGAAAATATTTTCTAGGTCTTCACTAAAAATCACCTCACGCTCAAGCAGTAGCTCGGCTATCTGGGTAAGCCCCTCCTTGTTTTTTGTTAAAACATCTTTTGCTCTGTCGTAAGCATAATCTATTATTGTTCTGACCTCTTTATCAATTAGTTCGGCAGTTTTTTCGCTGTAGGGCTTGTTGAATGAATATTCGCTTTGCCCCGATGAGTCGTAAAAGCTAATGTTTCTAATGCCTTTGCTCATGCCAAAGTATGTAACCATGGCGTACGCCTGCTTTGTTGCTTTTTCAAGGTCGTTTAGTGCGCCCGTCGAAATTCTGTTGAATATTAACTCTTCAGCAGCTCGTCCGCCTAGCACCGAGCTCATCTCGTCTAGCATCTGTTCGGTTGATGTAAGCTGGCGTTCTTCGGGTAAGTACCATGCCGCCCCCAGTGCCTTTCCGCGCGGTATTATCGATACCTTTAGTAAGGGGCTTGCATGTTCAAGCAACCAGCTTACCGTGGCATGGCCCGATTCGTGGAATGCAATGGTGCGCTTTTCTTCTTTCGAAATAATCTTATTTTTCTTTTCAAGCCCACCAATTATACGATCAACGGCATCAAGGAAATCCTGTTTCTCAACAACCGTTTTGCTATTTCTGGCAGCAATAAGCGCAGCTTCGTTACACACATTGGCAATATCGGCACCCGAAAAACCTGGCGTTTGTTTCGCCATAAAATCAATATTGAAATTTTCCTCTAGTTTCAACGGTTTTAGGTGAACCCCAAATATTGCTTTACGCTCTTTGTAGTCGGGTAGCTCAACATGTATCTGCCTGTCGAATCTACCGGCACGCATAAGCGCTCTATCCAGTATGTCGGCTCGGTTAGTGGCGGCAAGTATAATTACACCCTGGTTCGAAGCAAAGCCATCCATTTCGGTAAGTAGCTGGTTTAGGGTATTCTCGCGCTCATCATTCGACGAGAAATTTGCGTTCTTTCCCCTTGCCCTACCAATGGCGTCAATCTCATCAATAAAAACAATACACGGTGCTTTATCCTTGGCTTGTTTAAAGAGGTCGCGTACCCTTGAGGCGCCAACACCCACAAACATCTCAACAAAATCGGATCCCGACATGCTAAAGAAAGGAACATTGGCTTCGCCAGCAACAGCTTTGGCTAGAAGAGTTTTTCCTGTACCCGGAGGGCCTACAAGTATAACGCCTTTCGGTATTTTCCCGCCAAGGTCTGTGTACTTCTTGGGGCTTTTAAGAAAATCTACAATTTCCATTATCTCAACCTTAGCCTCTTCGA
>JAQVYY010000024.1:20022-49737 GCA_028708425.1 Bacteroidales bacterium | reverse complement strand
AAAGATAGTTTTGTGCACCCAAATGGTGAAGTGTTATTTATTAGTTTTGACACCTTTAAATTACACATTATCAGGGTATTAAACAAACTATCTTTTATCTTTTTTTGCACAAATCGCTCAATTTAGGGAATAGTTATATTTAACTTTTTATTGTCTTCACCAAGAATTCTTGCAGCCGAAATAGAAAAGTGATAATCCTTGAAGAAATTTGTATCGATATGGCTATAATAAACTCCTATCCTTGGGAGAACTGGTAGGTAGCCTACCATAGCCTCGTAAAGTGTTCCGTTTACCCTAAAGTAGAATGTATTTGCCCCAACCTCGGTGTAGGGTGGGAAGGGGTCGCCGGGGTCTTCCTTCTTGCAAGCGGTTAGTAGCACTATAAGCAGTAAGCAGATTTTGGTTAGTGTTTTCATGGTGTGGTTTTTAGATTGTTAGCGATTGGTCTTGCGTAAAATTATATTTTTTTGTTAGTAGTAATTTACCCCAATACTTGGCTGATACTTCACATCAAACTGCCCTTCAACGGTAATCACCTCATTGCTCACCTGGTTGTGGAGCCACCGTTTAGCCCTAAACTTAAACTTTCCAGCAATAATGTGGTTTACAGTATCGAGCTTGGTTATATTAACCACTCCAGTATTGTCGGAGTCGGTATAGTAGTATTTCTCAATCGGTTTTACATCCCAATAATAAGCATAGTTAGATTCTCCCATGGGTAGTTGTACCCCAAGATTGTAACTACCAGCAGCAGGCATTGTTTGGATATTTATTTTTAACGTTTTATTGTCTTCTCCTAGAATTCTTGCAGCAGAAATAGCAAATAGATAATCCTTGAAGAAACTTGTGTCGATATGGCTATAATAAACCCCGATCCTTGGCGATGTTGGTAAATAGCCTACCATAGCCTCGTAAAGAGTTCCGTTTACCCTAAAGTAGAATGTATTTGCCCCAACCTCGGTGTGGGGTGGAAAAGGGTCGCCCAAATCCTCCTTCTTGCAGGCGGTTAGAAGCACTAAAAGTAGAAAACAAATTTTGGTTAGTGTTTTCATGGTGTGGTTTTTAGATTGTTAGCTGTCAAAATTCACAGGGTTATTTATAAAAACTTGGCCTATTTATTGAATTGAGATAGTATCTTATTTTTAAAGCCAATGTTTTTTCTAATGGTTCCACTAGAAATTTAGTGAAAAAATGGTGTCCTGAAAAAAAATATAGAATGATTGATTTATACACCACCCCTTCCCGTTAGTTAAATGCTAAAAAAACTCAAATAGAAAAGAAGCACTATCCTTTTAACTTTTCAACCCTGAGCTAGGCGGCGTTGCCCGTTTGGTGGGGTAAGTATTTCCATAGCTTACTGGTTTTAAGGATGTAAACTGCAAACAAGTTACAAATAGTTTGCTGCAAAAGCAAAAAAGTAGAGGCTCTTAGCTGCAACCATTCTCGCTAAATGTAGGGCGTTTGAAAGCGGTAGGCGTGCAAACTCATTCTATGATTTCTAATCTAACATATTCAACATCTCCAAAAAATAGCCGCAAAAAGCTATTCTACAACTACCCTATGCTGCTCCACATGGTTACCCTTTTGAGCATGGAGGATGTAAACCCCCTGCTGGATGCCGCCCAAGCTGATGGTTTTGGGCAGGGTGGTGGTAACGTTTACGGCAACGGTTCCCTGCCGGCTCACCAGGCGTAGCGTCCAGGGCTCGCTGCCCTTACCGTTATCCTGCTCGGTAATAGTGATAGCCTCTCGGGCGGGGTTTGGGCTCACGTACAGCTCGTCGCCGTGCCCACAGCACCTCACAATCTGCTGCGAGGTTACGGATGAGCAACCAGGAATCTGCTCCGTTAGCTCCAGGATACGCTGGGGGTAATTCCCGCTAACGCTAAAAGGGATGGTGGTTTGCTCGTTACCCAAATACATAAGAAACTCCGCCTCGTTGTGTAGTACCCAGAAGTACTTCGTTACCTCGGGGTGCGAAATCACGCCCACCGTGGCGGTCTGATTGGGCCAGATGCAAAACACCGACTGCCCATTAATCATTAATTAAGGGCGGCCCAATGCGACCAGGGGGCGTGCCTACGTATACACTGTAGGGATAGCTATCAAATGCTTTCTCATCGTATTGTGTTTATTTTAATACGTGTAAAGTACTCCTCAATCCTTCCATCCAGAATAATCTGCTTTAGTCCAACAGTATCCATTAGCATATGACTGTTACGAGTAAAAGCCTCATTATCCTTAGCTCGCCAATGTTCAAGGTATGGGTCCAAGTCGAGCATATACTTCCATATAGTGTCATCAGGAAAGGCAAGTTCATCGTACCTCTCAAGCCAAAGCAGGTAGTCCTTGTAGGTAACCGATAGATAAGCATCGCTTATGGTGCCCTCAAAATCTAAAACATAACCATCTACAATTCGTAACCTAAACTTATTTGTTGTATCAGTTTCCGTGATGTAAAGGTTGGATAAGGGAAATGCGGGGTTCCCTGCTATCTTACCATCCTTATTCATCCAAATAACAACATTCTCAAAGTAATCCCCTTTTGTACGGTAAAGGGAAACGCCTTTGTAATCGGCTTCAGGTGTAATCTTGTCGCAGCTGAATGCCATAAGCATTAAGGCTGAAGAAATGATTACGTTAAAAATTGTTTTTTCATATCGATTTTTTTTGGGGTTAGACAAATTGAATTATAACTGATTTTAAAAATGATGCTCAAAAGTTAGCTGCCGCTTGTTGCTGCCATCGGCGTTCATAATCCAGAACCGGCCGCTCTCCGAGCGGGCATCGGTGTAAACAATATAGCTACCGCAGGGGCTCCAAGCATTACTATAAGACTGGGAATTTGTTAATTGTGTTAACTGTGAGCCATCGATATTCATTGACCATATTCGAATTGCCCCTGTAATTTCGCTTTGAGAAGTAAATGCAATTTTATCCCCACTTGGGCTTATTTTGAAGTATCTATTGTCATAATTATGATGGCTTAATCTAGTTATGTATGTTGTTTTACCAGTTTCTAAATTGTAAAAGTATAAGCTATCTCCTATATGTTGCCCCCCCGCTTCAATCCAACTTTTTTTGTAAAGAACTTTTGGGGTT
This sequence comes from Bacteroidales bacterium, assembly GCA_028708425.1. GTDB lineage: Bacteria > Bacteroidota > Bacteroidia > Bacteroidales > Tenuifilaceae > Perlabentimonas. Next base: position 46,635 of record JAQVYY010000024.1, on the reverse strand, counting down.
AATGGATGAAAATCAGGTACTGTTCCATATTCCACAATCGGTGTATTGCTTTCTTCGCTAAGGTTAATTAGCCAAAGTCCACACTGAATGTAATTGCAGACAGATTGAACATGTGCAATATAACTGCCGCACTTGCTCCATGCGGGAAAAAAGTTTCTCCCCTCAAACGTGAGTTGGGTTAGGCTGTCGCCATTAATCTTTTTCTTCCATATTTGCGCATTCTGCGAGAAGGCAATCCATTGCTCGCAGGGGCTCCACGCTGGTGAACTGGCTATTCCCTGATGCCACAGGTGGATTTCCTCACCATCGGGGCTAATAAGGTAAATGCCATGGTTAGGCATGCTGCTGTGTACAAATGCTATCCACTGCCCATCGGGGCTCCATGCCGGCTCGCTATCAATGGTGCTGAAATCGAATGGTTCTTCTGGAGATGGATTCTCCTTGCGCTCGCAGGCATAATTGGCAAACAAGAGTGCAAATGCAATAGAATAAAGAATTTTTCTATCCATAGGTAATGTTATTATTTAAAAATGGTATTCAAAAGTTAGCTGCCGCTTGTTGCTGCCATCGGCATTCACTTTAACAGTGTCTAAATTAGTATGCTTTTTGTTGTAACTATAATCTATAAGTATACAATACAAACAGGCTATAAAGAAGCGATTACCCCCCCCATAATTGAAAATAAAACACCTTTACCTGAAAAAAACAAATTATTGCAATTTATTGCATTTTCAAACAAATTCCTAGAACTGTTCAATAATGCCTGACGGTGAAGCATTATCCGCAGAAGGATAGCGCCAGCACTTATCAAAACAAATTTTACTACAACGCAAACCACCAGCACGGCAAAGCAAATCTTTTCGAGTAGTTTTAAGTAAAAATTGCCGGCCGATACAACATCGAGCCGTTCTTTGGCGAGACCAGCGCAGCCAACCGAGGACGAAGGACGAGCTGGCGAAGCCAATCATGCGGCAGCAGTGGCAGCGGCATTTCCTTGTCTATCTAACTTTTCCCTACAGCAACCTACCTAAATCGGGTAGCCACCACCACCGTTTTCTTGTAGCGTTTAACATCGCCCTTTAAGTCGAATGCTTCAATAAATATAACGTAGGCACCCAAAGTGGCTCTGCCTCCAGAATCGGTTGTGCCGTCCCACTTAATGCTTCCTGAGGTGCCAAGGCTAACATTGGCGGCAAGCCTTTTGATACGCCTACCGCGCGAATCGAACACCATAATATTGGCAATGTAACCCGATTCGGGCAGCTCATAGGTAATCATTACGTAATCCTCAAAACCGTCGCCATCGGGCGAGAACACCTTCCGTGAAAGGGTAAATGCATCGTCAACCTTTGTGGGCAGGGTAAATTGCGAATTCTGTGCGGTGGGTGTGGCAAAACCAGCTGTTTGTGCCGCCGACTGCCAGCTGGAACTACTGGTTGAGGGCATATCGGGGTGAATACGCTCAAGCGAAACGCCCTTTACATCGGCCAATAAAGTATTGTGCATCTTATCGGTATATGCGAATTCATCTACCTCAACGCTAAAATCGGATAACAGCAAAACGTAGCCTAAATCGTTGGGATACGAGGGCATTTTAGGAACTTCAACCAAGGCATCGGGGTTCTCGACGTAGTAGAACTGCTCTATGAGCGAGGGGCTGGCGGTTATCACTGCATACTCGTGAGGGAACAGTGTATATGACTTATGCGATGCTGGATAGTACTCCTTAATGCCCAACGACTCCTTATCCCTGTTTGCAATCCATAGCTTGCTCAAATCGAACGACTTATCGGAGTTATTGTAAATCTCCACAAAATCGGTTCCGCCTGTGTAGGGATTAAAAAGCACCTCGTTAATAACTATATCGCCCTTTGCGGGCTCCTCGTGTAAAGCAAAATCGACACATATATTTTCGAGTAAATTACCAGCAAAATCGGTAATGGTTGGTTCAAAGCACAAGCTATAAACCTCCCTTGTAACCATTTCCTTATCAAAAGATAATAAAACCCTATCGTACTTAGGGCCATAAGCTGTTGCCCATATTGGGCTACCCAGGTTTCTATCAACCTCGTAGCTATCAGTAAGGGTAATTGAAAGGCTATCCATTGGCTCCGAGAACCCAACCTCGATGCTTTTAGTTCCAACAACCTTAATCTCAGCCACCCAAGGATTGGTATTATCGGGATTGCTAGCATTTTCCGAGTTTACCCGTCCGGGAGTACCCCCCATGGGGTCGGACGAAGCGACCCAGTTTGCGCTTCCCTCAACAAGGTTGTTGGCATCAATTCGTTCAAGCGAGTAGCCTCCGGTCTTTTTCACATCGTCACGATACCAGCTATCAGAATACTCGACCCACGAAATTAAATTGTTAGCCTCATCGTAAACACCTAGGTACATTCCGCCCACAAGCAACGAGGGGAACGATTTTACCCCAACGGCATTGCCGTACTCTTGCAGACTGGGAGTGCCGCTTTCTTTGGATAGAATTATATAGCCATTCGCCTCTACCATCGCATCTTCAATTGTAGCAACCTTATCGTTACCCTTAATCTTCCATCCGCTTAGGTCCATGGGTTTTTCGGTTCTATTGTACAGCTCGATATACTCAACATTGGGCAACCCCAGATTGTCCGAGGGCCGTGCCATTATTTCGTTAATAATCACATTGCCAAACGTACCCGCTGCACCCATTCCTATTCTAACGCTGTCGTCAACAGTGGTGGTTCCTTCAGCCGATTTTATACCTGATACGTAAAGCATTAACGATTCCAATGGCAGTACGTCTGTGCGCAGGGTAATGCTATTAGGGTTGTCGGTTTTAGCATATGCGCCCAGCACATCAAACCCACTACCGCTAACGCGTTTAATAGCATAGTTTGAAGCATTAATCGCATGGTTGGGGTTAACATCACCAGAGAAAACAACATTTACCGATGTTTGGGTTAACAATCTAGCCGATTGTATTACAGGAGGATACTCCGCTATTTTAAACGAGAAGTCATCGAGCCAAAACTCGCCTGCACGCGATGATGTGTATTTAAAAACGGGGCCACAGTATAGCCCTTCAGAATGCGCCACATCATGAGCACTTCCGCAAAACACAGTCGATTTCGCATCAATTCTCGGTTTATAAAACAGGCCCCAATGCCCATTGGGCGCACGAGTAACCTTAATAGGAACGGTTTCACCCTCGTCCCAGTCAAAATCGGACTCGATTACGATTTTAGGACTTTCGCCCTTAGTAATACGCCAAAGCGTGAGCAAATCGCTGCTACCCGATAAGTTAACACCAACGGCATAGCCATTATACTCGTTAGATGCAATACCTACGCTATCGGCAGCTAGCACAAACCAGAATGCATTATCGGATGTGGGGTCCCATTCGCCATTGCGCATGGTAAACAACCACTCTGCGGGAGCATTGCCTAAATTTTCAATCGATAGTTGTATTGGCAAATGGCTTTGCCCGCTTACACCAACCAGCGCATGCTGCAATGAGGCTTCGCCGTTTATTGGGTTAACGGTTGACTGGCTCCAATGGTGATTTAAGGGAAAAGCCAATGCACCCTCCTCAAAATCCTCATCGTAAAGTGTATTTACGCTCTTGCCAACCCATAGTGACTGGGAGCTACCCCTAACTAAACTACCATCGGTGCAATGGGCTCTGAAAACATATTCGCCTAAAGCGCTAAGCGCTACATTATCCCATGTGGCAAGCCCATTAGTAATGTAATTAACCAGAGGAGTAAAACTCGAGCCACTAGGTCCCGATAGTACCTCAAGCATTACTTCTGTACCAGACTCCACGCTAATGTTACCATAGGCATCGGTTACGGCTACTGTCATCTCAAAATCGTTATCCATAGAAGCAACAAAGGGTTGCTCGATAAATGTGATATGTGTACCCTCCGTTTTTACGGTTAGCGTAGGGCCCATTATGCTTGTTGTTAAATCTGATGGGAAACCAGAGCCTGTAAGTGCAGCCTTAAAACCATGCCCCGAAGCTGGAATATGTAACGAAATGGTACTACTCTCAATCAGTCCACCTTTTTTTAGATATACCTTAACCGATACATCAACCTCTGACGAATCGGGTACAACCAACCCTGATTCGCTAAACCCAAGGGTTATTTTATCTTGAGAGATGGTAACCACTTCGGGTGTAATATCCTGTTCATCAACAATTAGCACAACACCCTCAACCATTCGCGATAAATCAGCATCGGATTGTTGTTGCTGCGACTGAAAAACCATTTGGGTAACCTGGGTTGGCAACTTGTCGGTAGTTCCTTTGTCGCGCAGCCTGAAACGCATAACCTCAACCGCATCATCGGCACTAACTGCCAATGAACTAATTGTTTCATCCTGCAAAGTAGCCAACGGGTGTAAAACTTCCGTGTCCCTATCGGAACAGTAAATCATAGGCGATAGCACATCGGAGAATCCGCCTACAGAAGCTAAAATATTAAATGGTCCAGGAGAAAAGTACGAGTATTCCAAACCGGTAAAAACGGCCTTGCCCTCAACAAAAGGGGCTGTGGTTTCTGGTATCGACAACCATCCATCGCCAAGATTTTTATAAATTGAAACATCAGCATCAGCATCCATATCAACACTACCACCCTCGTCAACAGCCGACACCTCAACATCAAAGGGATTGTTATACCCTACGTAATCGGGAACACTGGTAAATTTTAGGCCGGTTGCCACCACATCAATAATAAAATCCTCAGAAGTTATACTCTCACTGAATGACGAGGTAAAAGAGGACCCCTCTGCATCAGCAGTAAATTGATGGTCAATGGCATCAATGGCAAACCTAAGAATTTGCCCATCGGCCAGCTTACCATTACGAAGGTAAACCGACAACGAAACCTCAAGGGTGTCGCCATCGGGAACAACCAAAGCACCTTTGGGTATAGGAATGGATATGGAAGCAGTAAGAATGTGCGGATTGCCAGTGGGCACCACCTCGCCATTTACCCTTAGCACCACTCCACCAAGAGAGCTGCTAAACGAAGCCGAGCTTGACCCCGAGGGTCTTTTAATAAAAATCTTACTTACGTACGTGGGCTTACCATCGTAACTACCCTTATCTACAACACCAAAGCGAAAAACCTCAACCGCCCTACCTATAGTATTTAAGGTTGATGAGATTACACGACTACCCACCTGCTCACTTGGCTCACAAACTATACTTGTGGTATCGTTAATCACACTAATAATATCGGACTGTGCCGATTGTAATGGAGACTCCTCACCCTGCGGACTGGCAACAAGCCTAATGCTACCAACCTGAGAGTAATGTATATCGTACCACTCAACAACCCCATTGTTCGCTTCTGATATCATGTTGGCCTCGGGAAGCAGGGTTCCCTCACCATCAATAGAAGAAAGGAGTACTTCCCCACCAGAATATGATGACGCTAGATTCCCCCACTCATCCGATGCGTGAGCAACTACCCGAAAGGGTTTATTAACAACCAACGGGTTTGGATACTCAAAAAAGCTAAGATCCGTTGGAATAACAACAATGGTAAATTGACCCGATACAATATCGGCTGAAAAGCTAGGTTTAAAATCTGAACCCTCAAAATCCGTTTCCCACCCATGATTTTCGCTGGGGATACTAAGCTGTATTTTTTCTCCATCAACTATTCCATCCTGGTTTAGGTAAACCCAAAGCGAGAATTCTGCGCTCCCATTATTTGGCACTACCATACTATTACTAGGTAGGTCAATCTCAATAACATCAGAATTTACATAAACGGCCTCAGCGGGTATATCCTCACCATTTGTTGTAATTTTAGCACCCCCAATAGTCTGTATCCAATCGGTACCATCCGCAATATCAACCCTACTAAAGCGCAATTTAGAAACCTTTATGGGTAGACTATCGGTTGACCCCACCTCGCTTATAATAAAGCGAAGGACCTCAACTGCCGAACTATCGCAGGTTGCTGTTGACGGAATTTGACCATCTGTAACCTGCTGAGTAGGTTCCAGCACATCAGCAACATGATCGTTAGTATTAACTGGTTTATAGCTTATTGAGATATCGTCGGCACTAAATTTCCCTGCGCCACTCGTAGTGTAGCTATAGCATATCCCAAAAAAAGCCCCTACTGGGAAATCATTATCTGTTACACCACCTAGGGTTTGAAGATTGCCAAAATCGCCATTTGCTGAAAGCTTAAGCGTGAAAATTCCTGCCGGTTTACGCTCAACCTCAATAGCGGCAATCGAGCTAATTCTCGACCCCACAGCCTCTTCCCAATTAATATCGGTTGTAAGCAAAGGCGCGAACGATCCATTGGTTACCTTATAGATACGCAGAATATCATCGGAACCCGTTTGGTTAACCCCTACAGCATACCCATTTACCGATGTCCCTGCATCCATACCCTCCGCATTATCGCTAGACGAAAAGAATACCGCCCAGTTATTTGAACCCGAAGGGTTGTACCTATGGCGAACCTTAAATCGCCAAACCAGTGCACCTGATTCCCCATCGACATCGGGTAAAGGGATTGATATCCTATCGCTCCCTGTCCCCTCGGACAAAGCATGATTTAAGGAAAATGAACCACTAATGGGGTACTCGGCCGAAACCTCCCAGCGTGAGCCAGGGTACTGAAACCAATCGCTTAAATTAAAATCCTCAAAATCGTAGGACACCATTTGCGAAAAGGAGAATAATGGGGCCAAAAACAGGAAAATGAACAAAATATGATTTTTCATATCATTATTAATTTAATGAATGCTTACTTTTGCAAAGTAATAAAAAATCGGATAAAAATATGAAAATTGCCGTTGTAGGTTGCACAGGATTAGTAGGCACCCAAATACTAAAGGTACTAAACGAGCTGGAAATAAACGTTAGCCAACTTATTCCAGTAGCATCAGAAAAATCGGTTGGCCGTATTATTAACTTTGTAGGCAAAGAACACAAGGTGGTTAGCCTAAAGCAAGGTGTTGCGGCTAAACCCGACGTAGCAATATTTTCAGCAGGAGGCAAGGTGTCGAAGCAATGGGCTCCAGAGTTTGCCAAAACAGGTTGTTTTGTTGTTGACAACTCGAGCGCTTGGCGGATGGATATAGATAAAAAACTTATTGTTCCAGAGATAAATGCTTCCACCCTAACCCATAACGATAAGATAATTGCCAACCCGAACTGCTCAACCATACAGCTAGTAGTTGCCTTGGCCCCTTTACATAAAAAATACAAGATTAACCGACTGGTAATATCCACCTACCAATCGGTTACAGGAACAGGTGTAAAAGCAGTTGAGCAGATGGACAACGAACGCGCGGGTGTGTCGGGGCCCATGGTATACGCTCACCATATCGACCTAAACTGTATTCCGCATGGGGGTTCGTTCGATGATGATGGGTATACAACCGAAGAGACGAAACTAATTTACGAAACCCGTAAAATACTGAACGACCAATCGATTAGTATTACAGCTACAGCTGTTCGTATTCCAGTAAAGGGGGGTCATTCGGCATCGGTTAACATTGAATTTGAGAACGACTTTGCCCTTGATGATGTTAAACAGATACTAAGAATGAGTCCTGGTATTATTATACAGGATGAACCCCAGAAAAACATTTACCCAATGCCAAGGTACGTTGAAGGGAAAAACAGTGTTTTTGTAGGGCGCATCCGCCGAGATTTTTCGCAGCCAAAAACATTAAATATGTGGATTGTAGCCGATAACCTCAGGAAAGGAGCCGCAACAAACACTGTTCAAATTGTTGAGAAACTTCAGAGTATGGGCTTTATTGGCAATAAGTAAGGATGAAGATACTCTCCTTTAATACTACATTTTGGGGTACTATATCTACAGCTATAGTTACTAATACAGAAAGTTATTAGCTGGATAGCGCTCCCTGTGAATATCGCTGGCCATACTGTAAAGCTGCTGCTTAAAATCCTCGATATTTACCTTTTTTGTAGCCGACAAGAATACGCAGGGGGAATTGCTCTTAGCCATCCAGGTACGCTTTAAATCCTCCAAGCTATAGTTCTCTTTTGTAACTGGCATAGCATCGAACTCGTTTTTCTCAACCCAACGATAGGCATCTATCTTATTAAATACCAACAGCGTAGGCTTATCGTCAGCATCAAGTTCATGCAGGGTTTGCGAAACCACATGCAGCTGCTCCTCGAAATTAGGATGCGAGATATCGACCACATGGACAAGCATATCGGCCTCACGCACCTCATCGAGTGTTGATTTAAACGATTCGACCAGCTGGTGAGGCAGTTTACGGATAAATCCAACCGTATCGGATAGCAAAAACGGCAGGTTCCCAATAACCACCTTACGTACAGTTGTATCGAGGGTGGCAAAGAGCTTATTCTCGGCAAACACTTCGGACTTGCTAAGCATATTCATTATGGTTGACTTGCCCACATTGGTGTACCCTACTAGAGCGACCCTTACCAGCGCTCCACGATTTTTACGTTGGGTAAACATTTGCTTGTCGATACTCTGAAGCTCCTTTTTTAGTTTTGAAATCTTTCCCCTAATAATCCGGCGGTCCGTTTCAATCTCGGTTTCACCCGGACCTCTAAGTCCAATACCCCCACGCTGACGCCCAAGGTGAGTCCACATACGGGTAAGCCGAGGCAATATATACTGGTACTGGGCTAGTTCAACCTGAGTTTTTGCGTGCGCCGTTTTGGCTCTTTGGGCAAATATATCGAGAATAAGATTAGTCCTATCGAGAATACGACGATTAAGCTCACGCTCAAGGTTGCGAAGTTGCGAAGCCGAAAGCTCATCATCAAAAATTACAAGGTCAACCTCATTATCCTCGGCAAACTGTTTAATCTCATCAACCTTCCCAGAACCAATAAAGGTTTTGGGGTTTGGCCTATCTAAACGCTGAACAAACTGCTTCACAACAGAAGCGCCAGCTGTGTCGGCTAAAAACTCTAGCTCTTTAAGGTAGTCTTCAATAACTTCATCGGCTTGCCCCTTAATGTGCACGCCCACCAAAACGGCGGTCTCTTTTTCCTGTACAGTTGAAAATGGTTCTATCATATAATTGGTTTGTATATACAAAAAACCCTGATAATGCATCAGGGTATTTTATTGGTATCAATATTTTAGCAAAAATCTACTGCAAAACAAAAACTATAGGCATATTAAACGATACCCTAACAGGCTTGCCTCGTTGCTTCCCAGGTGACCATTTAGGGCTATTTTTAACGGCTCTAACCGCCTCTTTGTCGATAGCTGGGTCAACACCCCTCACAACCCTAACATTTGAAACGCTTCCGTTAGGTTCTACTACAAACGAAAGGAATACCCTTCCCTGAATACCATTTTCGGCGGCTATTTCAGGATACTTAAGATTTTTTTGGACATAATTACGAAATTCATTAAGATCTCCTCCCTGAAAACTAGGCATGTGCTCAACAATAACAAAGATTTCTTCCTCATCAGCTTCTTCTTCCTCCTCGTAAAACTCCACTATTTGTACCTGTACATCCTCGCTAAACTCATTCTCGAACAGGTCAACATCATCATCAATATCAACGTCGTCATCAACAATATTAATCATTTCAATAACCTGTTTAACAGGTTCTGGTGGTGGTGGTGGCTTAACCTCTTCTTGCTGAGTAATTGGCATCATTTCCTCCTCAACAACAAATTCTTGGGTTTGGGCAAAGTCCGTATTTACCCCTTCAGAAGAGGTCCACTCGAAAGCAACTAGTACTACTAATAACGAGAGTACTAAGCCTATCTGAACAAAAACTGTTTTCCACCTTTCTAGGTTAACCTTAGGATTTTTTTTGAGTTCCATAATTTACAAATTTTGAGACCTATATACTTTTTTAAAGTAATTTTAGTTATCGTTTATGATTGCAAAACAACGAAAAAAACATTACATTTCAAACATATTATACGTAATAAACACATAAAAGTTGTACATTGTTTTGCAAATCCTTTTATTGATTAAAAAAAATATCTATTTTTGCCGAGCAATTTACAAAAGTCGTTCTTATTCTATTCATTTTGGGGATATAGCTCAGTTGGCTAGAGCGCTTGACTGGCAGTCAAGAGGTCAGGGGTTCGACTCCCCTTATCTCCACCAATACAAAACTACCTCTTTTCAAGATAAAACGAATAAGGGGTGGTTTTTTATTTTATTATACCCTCACAAATCAGCAACATCCCATATTTTAGAAGATATAATCAACGATGTACTCAACAACAATAGTCAAAAACATTCTACAAAACTATACTCTTCTAAATTGAGGCAAACGAGTACCTGCCTAATAGCGGCTTATCGTACTTACCATTACCCGCATAAACCATTTCGAAAAGGCAGTGCGCAACAATATCGGTTCCAGAATACTGAGCAAGGGTGGCTGATTCCACCTCCATTCCAAGCCATTCTTCCCAAGGGCTAAACTCTAACGCGTAATCAATCTCGTTGTTCGATAAAATACCCAAAACGGTTACCAGCTTCACAGAGTTTAACCTGCTTATCTTCTCATCAATAATCAGCTTTGTTGAACTTCTCGAAGGCGTAATTTCTCTTAGCTTACTATATAGCTTATAGTAATACTGCTCGTTTTCTGTTTCGGCTGGATAGTGGCTTGAAAAACGATTCCAAACGCCGAGCCAATTTGTATCTTTGAATATTGTATGTAATTTTTTCATGTCTTAGTTCAATGGGTTAACAAGCCAAAGCTCGGAATAAAAATAATATTCTATTTTAATAATATATAGCAATGTCCATGCCAAGAATATTTACAGCTGCGTTCAAAAGGTTATTATTACGAGATAATTTATACCCTTGGCTCTTGAGAAAAGAGTTTAGGGGATTATTTTATTATATCTCTCAAATAAAACACGACACATAATTATTGCTCAACACCTTGATAAGCAACTATTTAACCATAACAGGTGTTTGCTAAAAGGTTCAAATCAGCTTAAAAATCCATTCGATAACGCAAGTAGGCAGCAATAGATTTCAAATCGTAAAATAAGTTGTACCTTTGCAACAACTTTTAAACGCACACCAAATTACAACGATGAAAAACGAAGATACTTGCTCATTCTGTGGTCGCCCACGCAAAGAGACAGATTTGCTAATTGCTGGTGCCGATGGTTTTATTTGCGACTTATGCGCCGAGCAAGCCAACCTTATTGTACGCGAAGAGCTTAAGAAGAAAAACACATTCAAGCTAAGCAAATCGCAGCTGCTTAAACCCATCGAGATAAAAGAGTTCTTAAACCAGTACGTTATTGGTCAGAGCGATGCAAAGAAATACCTTTCGGTGGCGGTTTACAATCACTACAAACGGTTGCTGCAACCAACCACCAGCGACGATGTTGAGATTGAGAAATCGAATATTCTGCTTGTTGGCGAAACAGGAACAGGAAAAACCCTTTTGGCACGCACAATTGCCCGAATGCTAAAGGTTCCATTTACCATAGTTGATGCTACCGTACTTACCGAAGCCGGATACGTTGGCGAAGATGTGGAGAGCATCCTTACCCGCTTGCTTCAGGCAGCCGACTACAATGTTGAGGCGGCCGAGAGGGGTATTGTTTTTATTGATGAGATCGATAAAATTGCCCGTAAAAGCGATAACCCATCCATAACCCGCGACGTGTCAGGCGAGGGGGTTCAGCAAGCTATGCTTAAGCTGCTCGAGGGTTCAAAGGTAAACGTTCCACCCCAAGGTGGGCGTAAGCACCCCGATCAGAAAATGATTGAGGTGGATACCAAAAACATTCTGTTTATTTGTGGCGGAGCATTTGAAGGAATTCAGAAGAAAATCGCCCAGCGACTTAACACTCAAGTAGTGGGATATGGAGCCAGCAAGCAACGCGAACAGATTGATAAGGATAACCTTTTGCAATATATTTCGCCGCAAGACCTGCGCGCATTTGGCCTAATTCCCGAAATTATTGGTAGGGTTCCTGTAATAACATACCTAAATCCGCTCGACAAAAAAACCCTTAGAAGCATACTAACTGAGCCAAAAAATGCAATAATAAAGCAGTACGAGAAGCTGTTTGAATACGATGGAATTAAACTCGATATTAAACCCAGCGTATACGACTATATTGTAGATAAAGCCATTGAGTTTAAACTTGGGGCTAGGGGGTTGCGCTCAATATGCGAAATAATAATGATTGACGCCATGTTTGAGCTACCATCGAACCCAACCGAAACCATTGAGATTACCCTAAAATATGCGAAAGAAAAACTCGAAAAGGCTAATGTAAAGAGGCTAAAAGCAGCCTAACCGCAATTATTTGTTCGAATAGTTGCTGTCTCCAACAGCGACTAAGTCTCACAACCTATTTTGTTCCCCAAAATTGGGCCCAGCTAGGTCGGGGTAACCCGCATTTGCATTCATCTTTAATAAATTTGATGAATAATGGCGGCTAACTAATCCTTTCGAGATTTATAAAAGTGTACTCAAGACCATCGGCATCGGTGGGTTTTCCTTTTTCGGTGTACACCTCGTGCCACTCGTCCATACTAATTTCGGGAAAAAATGTGTCACCATCAAAAACCTTGTGCACCCTGGTTAGGTAAAGCTTACTTGCCAAAGGCAACGCCTGTCGGTAAAGTTCACCTCCACCAATAACAAACACCTCATCCTCCTGCGCACAAAGGGCAAGCGCATCCTGCAACGATAAAACCACAGTACAACCCTCAATTTTCAGGTCTTTATTACGGCTAACCACAATATTATGGCGCTTGGGAAGCGGGCGACCGATACTCTCGAACGTTTTACGCCCCATTATAACGCTATGCCCCGTTGTTATCGCCTTAAATCGCTTTAAATCATTAGAGATACGCCAAATAAGCTGATTATTAGCGCCAATTACATTGTTATCGGCCACTGCTACTATTACTGAGATTGTGCACATATTTAAAAGGTTGGATATTTATTTAACAATTAAAAACAACATTCTATCAACTAAACCGCTACTAAGCCCTTAATATGCGGATGTGGGTCGTAACCCTCGAGTTTAAAATCTTCAAAATTAAAGTTGAATATGGACTTAACCTCTGGGTTGATTATCATAGTTGGAAGGGCTCGGGTCTGGCGTGTGAGCTGCAGCTTAACCTGCTCGATATGGTTACTGTAAATATGAACATCGCCAAAAGTGTGAACAAAATCGCCCAGACCTAAGCCTGTAACCTGGGCAGTCATCATGGTTAGCAGTGCATACGATGCAATGTTGAATGGAACACCCAAGAAAACATCGGCACTACGTTGGTACAGCTGGCACGACAGCTTGCCGTTGGCAACATAAAACTGGAAGAGGATATGACAAGGGGGTAGTGCCATTCGGTCGACATCGCCCACATTCCAAGCACAAACCAAATGTCTGCGCGAATCGGGGTTTTTAACAATGGAATTTACCACCTGCGTAATCTGGTCAATCTCCCTTCCATCATGTGTGGGCCAACTCCGCCACTGGTGCCCATACACAGGGCCGAGGTTCCCTTTCTCATCAGCCCACTCGTCCCAAATACGCACACCGTTATCGTTGAGATATTTAGTATTTGTATCCCCATTTAAAAACCACAGCAGCTCGTAAATAATCGATTTTAGATGAAGCTTCTTTGTGGTTAGCAAAGGGAACCCTTGGGAAAGATTAAATCGCATTTGATATCCAAAAAGGCTAATTGTGCCAGTACCGGTTCTGTCCTCTTTTTGAGTTCCTTTGTTAAGTATATCATCCAGCAAATCAATATATTGCTTCATAGCACTTTATGTTTTTATCTTTTTGTAAAAGTAGAATATTTAAGCAGCATTTCAAAGGAAGAAGGATACTTCAACCCTAATCACCATAAACACTACAAAACAAGGTTACTGTTTTCCAAAATCAGGCAGTCTGATTAACCACTACTCTTTTTCGCAATAAAAACCAACGGCGACACCAAACAGCCAGCGATGCAAGAATAAGACGTGGTATCAACATCCACAAAAGGGGTGCACCGATAGCCACAAAAAGGAGTAAATCCTCGAGGTTGGAGTGCGAAATGGCAATGTGAAAATTTAACAAATCGGCATCCTGCTTTGTTACGGTTCCGTTTTCAACCTCGGCAACCATTACGGCCGAGCCGTAAGCCAGGCCAAGAATATTGGCAACAATCCATAAAAACGATGTGCTCTGCGGCAAGCCAAACAACCTGAGCAGCGGGCTAAATATTTTCGATAAAATTTTTATAACGCCAAACTCCTTTAACACTTCCTGCAAAATCATAAGAAGCGTAACCAAAATGGCAATTTTTAGGGTAAGTATACATGCTGATTTTCCCCAATCAATCATCAGCTCGGTAAAATTCTGCGATACCGAGGCTGGTGCAGCTGGAACTATACCCTTCATGTGGATAGGAAGAATCCAATTCAGCAAGAATGCCGATAAAATAGCCATTGATAAGCGGAGTAGTACGATGTGCCATGCCTTAGAGCCCGTTTTAGCCTGCACGGCAGTTTCAACAAACAGATTGTGGGCAATTAGGCACATTACCGCCAGTATGGTAATTTCTCTAACTGTCAAGGGCAGTTGCGCCATAACAGCAATAACCGAGTATATGTTCAAAAATATGGATGTAATAAAAACCAACGAGGCCTCGCCGGGCAAACCCATAAGCCCAAAAGCGGGATTTAATAAATTAGCAATGTACGACACCACCCCAATATAGCCCAACAGGGTAACCAGCAATGATAAGGGTATGGTTATTTTTAGCAGCCAAATGGCTGTTTTAGCAGCGGGTTTTAACGCCAATTTAGCAGCTCCCTTTAGTCGGTGCGCAGCCGAATGGTTGGCAGCTGATGTTGAGTCGACCTCTTTATTCATACATCGATACATTAAAAGCAGATACCCTACAAATTTAAAAGCGGGTTGCACACAAAAGTTTAAATCCGAGCAATTAAGTCGGGATTAGAAGATGGATTGAAACGTTCAAGAGTCATGTTTTCACCATCCCAGCAGGCAAAGGTATTGTTTTCAATCCAATCGCCAAGCATTACCAAATTTGAGCTAGGGTTTAGGTTATGAATTGTGGCAGCGTGCCAATGCCCAAACACAAAAAAATCGTAATTCTCAGTCTTCAATGTTTCGCGAGCAAATTTGGTAATCAGCTCATCATCGCCCTTAAACTGGTAGGTAACATCCTTTGAGTTCCTGCTACTAACCGACCACCTATTGCCTAGCCATAGCGCAAAGTTTGGATGCAAACGCGAAAACAACCACTGAAGTACCCGGTTAGTAAAAATGCTCTTCAAAAACTTATAGCTATAATCACCATTCCCTAACCCATCGCCATGACCAATAAAAAAGTTTTTACCATTAAAGTTTTTGGTAATGGGCTCCTTATGAATGGTGACTCCCAGCTCCTTTTCAAAATAGCCAAACATCCACACATCGTGGTTACCCGTAAAAAAGTGCACGGGAATACCCGCATCGGTAATTTCGGCTATTTTACCCAAAAATCGAGTAAACCCCTTTGGTATTACCCTTTTGTACTCGTACCAAAAATCGAATATATCGCCAACCAGGTATATCTCCTTCGCATCATCCTTAATATCGTTGAGCCACTGCACAAAAAGAGCCTCGCGCTCGCGTCCCTCCTCGAACGAGGGTAAACCCAAATGGATATCGGATGCGAAGTAGATTTTGCGTTTACTCATGGTATATGCTATAGCAACTCCTTAAGTTTCTTTTCCAAATCTTTTCCGAAGATATTTTTTGCCACTATATCGTAATTTCTATTTATAAGATAATTAGCTGGTAAACTGCTAACATTGTATAAAGTGGCTGCAAACGAACCATTGGGATTAAGCTCACTCACGTTTACCCAAGGCAGAGGGCCCGACTCGATAGCAGCCATCCAAGCCTCACGATTGGAATCAACCGAAACCTGATAAATTTCGAACCCTTGCCTATTATACTTTCTATAAAGTTCAATTAGCGCCCTATTTTCAAGAAGATTATCCTGATTAAACGATGCCCAAAAATCGAGTAGAATAACCTTACCCTTTAACGATGAAAGCTTAATGGTATCTCCTACAGGATTGGGCAATGCAATTTCGGGCAGGGTCGATTCGGCATTCTTTACAATCTCTTGCAACTCATACGACTTTATAATCTTCTCCTGATTCTTTATATCACGAGCCATTCCCTTTGCATAGTCGGACTCGGGGTATTGAGCAATAAGCGATGTGGCAACAGCTTTAAAAAGCTGAATATCCTCAGCGCGATCAAACACAAACCTGTCGGAACCAACCTTTTGATATAAAGCCATAACGCTGGCTCTAGACATTAGGCTATCCCAAATAAACTGCGCGCTATAATCACGCTGCTTATCGATAATAGACTCGTACCGCTGATTCAGCATACGTTTTTCGTTAACTGTTGACGAGCTATTAATTAGCCTCGTTAACGAATCGAGAGAGGTTGCCGTTTTGGATAGACGATTAGCTAGCTGCTTAACCCTTCCCGATTCGGGCGAACCGGATACCACGTAATCTGAAACATTTTTTAAATCGATGTTTAGCTCTACCTTTTCCGAGGGATCGAGCAATAGCATCAGGTAGCTTGTACGTTTCTCGCTTATCCTGAGTTGAAAAAATGTTGGTTCGGTCAACTCGCCCACCTTAAACTTAAAGGTTGATTTTTTTGGCGTTAGCTTAACCGTTTTCAGCTCTTCGTTTTTAGCAAATCCCTGATGCAAAACGGTAAGGTGTACCAGCGAATCGATATTATCAATGGTACCACTTATTGTTGACTGATTAGTTGAGCACGAGGATGCTAAAAAGCAAGCTATCAATGCAATTACAGAAATTATTGGTGATTTTTTAACCATTATACTAAGTTGAGTGTGTTATTTAAATAATACTTTCGAATTCAAAATTACATAAAAATGGCAAGAAACCTAGCGAAGCAGCTTCGCAAGCATCTCGTCGAGTTCACGCAGGTTAAGATTACGAGCCATAATTTTACCCCCTCGGCTAACCAAATAGTTTGAGGGGATGCTATTTATGCTAAGCGAATCGAGAATGGGCGAATCCCATTGCTTTAAATCGGCCGAAACATCCCACGGAATACTATCATGCTCGTACCATTTATGCAGCTGGGATAAATCCTTATCGAGCGAAACCTGAAGCACCTGAAAACCTTTAGGGGAGTATTTTTTATGTAACCCTTTGAGTTCACCCAAACCATTTTGACAATCGTTACACCAAAGTGCCCAAAAATCGATTAAAATATATCGCGCCCTAATATCGACCAAGGTGATGGTATCGCCATTTAGCAAAGGGAATTCGATATTCGGCAGCATTTCGCCCTCGTTAAGCATATCCTGACGTTTATCGTATAGCCTTAGCTGCCTTGCTATCATCTCAACATTTTGATGCAAATTCGCAACTAGCTGATTATTTGGATACAGAGGAAATAGAACGGAATCGACAAGCTGAAAAAGCTCAAAATCCTTTCGGCTATTGAGCACATGATTTCGACTATCGTACTGCTGATAGAGCGCAAGAACCGAAGCTAAACTATAGCAATTTTGTTTCACAAAATTTATGGTAAACTGCCTGTGATTTTCGATGGTAACATCGTAAACACTATCGATTACCGTTTTAATGGAATCGAAACGCGCATGCTGCTGACTACCACGAAACAGATGCGAAAGGGTATCGATTGTGTAAACCACATTTTCGAAACGTTGATTTAGCTCCCGAACCAAGCCCGAACCCTTTGAACCAGATACCTCGTAATTTCTCGATAGGTTAGTCTTTTCGCCCATTAAAACTAGCTGCTCACCACCCTCAACCAGCAAAATAACAGGATTTGGCACATCGCTTAGCTGTAAAAAAACGAATTGTGGTTCCGAACACTCAAATCCTAGCTCAAACGCCCCTTTACCATCAGCTTTGGTTGAATCAATGGTGATGATCTTATCGTGACCCGCTTCTCTCAAAAACACCCATTGATCACCAGCTCCCTTTATGTTTGCCTTAATCTCGGCATGGTGAGAAGAATCGGCACAGGACGAAATCAAAAAGATAAAAAGTATAGAAATAAAATAGATACAGGGTTTTATAGCTGTTTTTATTCTCATTAGCATAGCACTATTTAGTATAATTAGTTTCGACAAAAATAAGCAAAATATAGCATACAAATAATTTGATGCACACCTAAAATATTGTATTTTGTGTGCCTATCAATCATCGATTAGCATTAACCCCAATTATTCATCGAAATAGTTGCTATCTTCGACAGCGGCTATGTCTCTCGACAAATTTGGTTACCTAAAATTATATCGAGGTAACCCGCATTTGCATTCATCTTTTAAATGAACTTGATGAATAATGCGAGCTAAAATAAAAACCCCTTGAACATTGCAATTGTAAGTTGGGTTTACCCTCTATATCTACATTTTATTTTATAACCAAAAGTAATCGATAATATTGGCTTCTTTTGCTATTTTTGTAGATTGTTTACTAAGCATGATTATATATAACAACATAGAAGAGGTTAACCTATTACATCCCGTTGTAACTATCGGTTTTTTTGATGGTTTACATCTAGGGCATAGCACCATTATTGACACAGTTATTAAAAAATCAAAAAAGCATAATACGCCAAGCTTGCTGATTACGTTTTGGCCACACCCTAGGCTGGTTCTGGGCAAAGATGCCGACAAGCTAAGACTATTGTCGACTATTGAAGAGAAGCAGCAACTAATACAGAGCAAAGGGGTAGATGGCATGCTTACTATTGATTTTACACCAGAATTTGCGAAAATTTCGGCACATGATTTTTTAAGTGAAATTCTTGTAAAAAAACTAGGAGCGTCGGCAATCGTGCTAGGATATAATCATGTATTTGGGCATGATGGTCAGGGGGATTTTAACCTTGTAAAACAACACCAGGCAGCTTTTGGGTATGAGGCAACTCGGGTGCACCCCGTATCGTTAAACGGAATTAATGTCAGCTCAACAAAAATTAGGAAAGCGCTAAAAGCGGGGAATCTTTGCCTGGCAAACGAAATGCTAAACCGCCCATACAGCATAGCAGGAGTAATTGAGGGTGGCAAGCAAATTGGAAGGTCAATTGGATTTCCTACCGCCAACATTAGCCCAGCAAATATAACGAAGCAAATTCCAGCCAACGGGGTTTACGCTGTTTTGGTCGATTATGAAAAAAAATCGTACCCAGCCATGCTAAATATTGGTGTAAAACCAACCATTGGAGATGGTTTAAAAAGAACCATTGAGGCCCACATAATTGGTTTTAATAAAAACATTTATAGCCAAAAAATCAACATCAGGTTTATTAAAAAAATTAGGGAAGAGCAAAAGTTCGAGTCGCTGAGCGCGCTGCAAGCGCAGCTTATAGCAGATAAAAAGACCGTACTAAGGACACTTACACATAAAAACCAGCTTATTTAGCAGGTTGATTCAACCAAACCAAAACCAAATTGTTACCATTTCGTATACTAAAGGATAAATAAACTCAAAACAAAACAATAAATGAATAACACTGTAACCGAAGTTTTGCCGTATAAGGTGAAAGACATTACGCTAGCCGAGTGGGGCAGAAAAGAGATTAGCATTGCAGAAAAAGAGATGCCGGGACTTATGACCATTAGAAAAAAGTACTCGGATAGCAAACCCCTTAAAGGAGCAAGAATAACAGGCTCGCTGCATATGACCATACAAACGGCGGTACTTATTGAAACGCTAGTTGAACTT
Organism: Bacteroidales bacterium; assembly: GCA_028708425.1. GTDB lineage: Bacteria > Bacteroidota > Bacteroidia > Bacteroidales > Tenuifilaceae > Perlabentimonas. The sequence goes on along the minus strand of JAQVYY010000024.1, from coordinate 26,876 downwards.
GGTGCCGATGTTCGCTGGGCCAGCTGTAATATCTTTTCAACCCAAGACCACGCAGCAGCAGCCATTGCCAAAACAGGAGTTCCTGTTTTTGCATGGAAAGGCGAAACCCTTGAGGAGTACTGGTGGAGTACAATGCAAGCACTATCATTTCCAGACGGTAAAGGGCCCCACCTAATTGTTGACGATGGTGGCGACGCCACCCTACTTATACACATGGGATATAAAGCCGAGAACGACCCCAAAACAATAGAAAGGGAAGGCGAAACGATTGAGGAGAAGGAAATTCTTAAACTACTAAAAAGCACCCTTGCCCAAGACAACCAAAAATGGCACAGGATGGCCTCCGAATGGAAGGGCGTTTCAGAAGAAACTACTACGGGTGTTCATCGACTTTACCAAATGATGGAGCGCAACGAATTGCTCGTTCCAGCCATTAACGTTAACGACTCGGTAACCAAAAGCAAATTCGACAACCTTTATGGATGCCGCGAGTCTCTTGCCGACGGAATTAAGCGTGCAACCGACGTAATGATTGCTGGTAAAGTGGTGGTGGTTCTAGGCTATGGCGACGTAGGTAAAGGCTGTGCCAAGAGCATGCGCTCATACGGTGCCCGGGTTATTGTAACCGAAGTTGATCCAATTTGCGCCCTACAAGCATCAATGGAAGGGTTTGAGGTAAAACCTGTTGAAGAAACATTGCATGAGGCAAACATTTTTGTTACCGCCACAGGAAACCGTGATGTAATTACGCTTGAGCACATGCTAAACATGAAAGACCAATCAATTGTTTGCAATATTGGTCACTTCGACAACGAGATACAGGTTGAAAAGCTTAACAACGCCAAAGGCGTTCGTAAGGAAACTGTAAAACCACAGGTTGATCAGTACTTTTTTGAGGACGGCAGGTCGATATTTATGCTTGCCGAGGGCCGACTGGTAAATCTTGGTTGCGCAACCGGTCACCCAAGCTTTGTAATGAGCAACAGCTTTACAAACCAAGTACTTGCCCAGTTCGAACTCTGGCAAAAAGACCTCGAGGTTGGTGTTTATCGTCTTCCAAAACATCTAGACGAAGAGGTAGCTCGACTACACCTTGACCAGCTTGGAGTGAAGCTAACCAAAATGACTCAGGAACAAGCTGATTACATTGGCTTTAAAGTCGATGGCCCATATAAACCCGACCATTATAGGTACTAGACAGTTAAAAAACGTATCGCATTCGTTCTGATAATAAATACTAAGGCTTGCTTGCTAAATGCAAGCAAGCCTTTTGGGTAGCACTGCACACATGCTATAATCATGCGACTAAAAATAGACAAATGAACAAGATTATAAAAGAAGCGGTTGAGGTTCTTCGGAATGGCGGAATCATACTCTACCCCACCGATACCATTTGGGGTATTGGATGCGATGCCACCAACCCTGATGCTGTAAAAAAGGTGTATGCACTAAAACAACGCGAAGACACCAATAGCATGCTTGTTCTTATTGAAAACCCGCGTTTTTTAAATACCTATCTGCATGAAGTTCCCGAGGTTGCATGGGATCTTATTGATGTATCGGAAAAACCCCTTACCATTATTTACCCTAAGGCTAAAAACCTGGCACCCAATCTACTGCCAAAAGATGGCAGTATAGGCATTAGGCTTGTTAATCATGCTTTTTGCGAGAAACTATTACAGGCGTTTCGGAAACCCATAGTATCGACCTCGGCAAATATTTCTGGATCCACCCATCCAAAAAGTTTTAACGATATTGATGGGCAAATTATTAATGGGGTAGATTTTGTTGTTCCTGAGGTATATGATGAACGTAAAAACACATCGCCCTCATCAATTATAAAGCTAGGAGTTGGTGGGCAAGTAAAAATAATTAGAGAATAATCTTCTCTCAATAAAACTATCTATACAAACTTTTCAACCTATGAATATAAACTGGTTACTCTTAATTATTGGTGGGGTGTTCGAAGCGGGCTTCGCTATAAGTTTAGGCAAGATGCAGCACAGCACTGGAACAGAAAAATGGTTGTGGTTTGCATCATTCATTGTATGCGTAAGCCTAAGCATGGCATTGCTCTATTTTGCCATGGGCGGGAAAAGGCCAATCCCAACAGGCACAGCCTATGCTGTTTGGGCAGGCATAGGGGCAATCCTAACCGTTATATTGGGTATTATCCTATTCTCCGAGCCCGTAACGTTTTGGCGAATATTCTTTTTAACCACACTTATTATCTCGTTGGTTGGACTGCAGGTTGTTACGCCTGCTTAAAGCCACAACTCATTGGTTTATTGATATTAACAGAAGAATATCAATAGTCTTTTCGATTTAGAAAATCGGTAGGTTTAAGCCAAACAATCTACCTAAACAAATAGTAATCTATGGGTTATTTAAATTTTACACGCTAGCAACCGGCGCCACAACCAGCACAACCCGACGAGCCTCCGCATTCTTCATCGTACTTCTTATAATCTTCGCGAAGCACCAACGAGAGACCATCTCTAAACCACTGAACTATGCCGCCATCGAGGTTAAAAACATTCTCAAATCCCTGATATTTAAGAAGATTTGCAGCCTTAACGCTACGTACACCATCGTTACAAACAATGATTAGTGGTCGATCCTTAGGCAGCTCTTTAAACTTATCAACCAGTGCCATCATCGGCATGTGTACAAACTCAACCGTATCATCAAAGTGGATAACCTCAAGTTCCTCGTCCTCGCGCACATCAACAAGAAGCGCGTTCTCGTTTGCCACGGCATCGGCTGCCGACATGGGCTCTACGTGCCGAATACCCTGAAGCGTGAAAGTTTGCTGTTTTGGTGTTTCTGATGCTTTCATTTATCTGTTTTTATTTTGATACAAAGATACAACTTGCTAAAAAAATACCATACATTTATTGCTCAGGCTTACGAAAAACTACGATTGAATTAGCAGTAAATCAACGCAATAAGCTGAACTTAATACTTATAGTGATATTACTCAATAATTACACCCTAAGTGTTGCCGCTACTCTTAATGGATTTAGCAGCAGTTGCAACGCATTAATAATGCTGCCACAAGCAATATCGGCATTTATCAACGCTTGGGTCGATGCTCCCTCGGCTTGCATAACGGCAATACCCAACGCCGAGAGTTTAAGCATTAGGGCATCATTTGCTCCATTACCAATGGCTACAACAGTTTGTGGGTTTAAGGTGTTCACAAAATCGGCTTTTTGCTGCGCCTCATTACCTCTGTCTATAATGGCTAAACTGGTATTTGTACCAGCTAAATTCTCGTGAGCCGAACCAAATGTATTGGCAGTAATTACGTGTATCTTCAGCTCTTTCGATATTTTTTCAATCAGTTCCTTAACACCGTCTATCAACTTTCCGTCAATGGCAAGCGTACCGTTATAATCGAGCACCAAATGCTCTAATGATAGCGTAAAATCGTTGGAAATTTCAATTCGTAACATACTGCAATCTTGTTAGTTGGTCTATATTGCGCCAAATACCATTCCGCTAATGGTAGCCATTATAACTACTAGTACAACGTAAACCAAGGTTTTTTGGGTTCCCATTACTCCACGAATTACCAGCATATTTGGTAACGATAGCGAAGGGCCAGCCAATAGCAATGCCAAAGCAGGGCCTTTACCCATTCCCGATGCAATTAATCCCTGAACAATTGGCACCTCGGTTAGCGTTGCAAAATACATAAATGCGCCCACTATTGAGGCAAAAAAGTTTGAGAAGATAGAGTTGCCCCCAACCAAGCTAGATATCCAGCTGCTGGGAATTATGCCAGCAATATTCGTATCATCGTGGGTTGAACCGAGTAAAAATCCTGCCACAATAACTCCCAATGCGAGTAAAGGCAATATTTGCTTCGCAAAATCCCACGTGGCAAGGGTCCACTCCTTATTCTCATCATCTTTTTGAAGAGTAATAATACTAAGTCCAGTTATGGCTACGAGCATAGGCACAAGCGGACTTAACGACCCACCAATATAGGTTGATGATAGAAAAGCCGAAATTGCAGTTGCTACCGCAGCTGTAACCACCCACCACCATCTAATTTTCAGTATTCTAATTAGCGAGTAAACCAATCCCAACCCAAAAATACTGGTGATGTACCACTTGTTGCTCCATATAAAGAACCAGAGCCCACTGGTTTCATCGCTTGAGGGTTTGCCCCAGTTGGCGAAAACCAATATAAGCACAAGAATAAAAAAGTGGAAGGAGGTTTGCCACATAGGCCTGCTCTCAGGTGGTGGCTGAATATTCATCTGCTCTTCCCTCTTCACTTTCTCCTCCTTGCGATATATTAACGACATAATGCTACCAATAACAATGGCAAAAACCACCGCACCAATAATGCGCGCAATGCCCATTTCAAAACCTAGAATACGGGCAGTAAGAACAATAGCAAGAATATTAATGGCAGGGCCCGAATATAAAAAAGCCACCGCTGGACCTAACCCCGCGCCCCGTTTATGAATACTTGAAAATAGAGGAAGAATTGTGCAGCTACACACAGCCAAAATTGTTCCAGAAACCGAGGCCACCGTGTATGCCAACCATTTTTTTGCGTTGGCTCCAAAGTATTTTAGCACAGCACCCTGACTAACAAACACCGATATTACCCCAGCAATAAAAAATGCTGGTAACAAACACAGCACCAGATGCTCCTGCGCATACCACTTAGTTAGATCGAGGGTAGCATCAACAGCCGTGCGAAAACTGGCACTATCTATTGGCATAAAAAATGCCAGGGCAAAGAAAAATATAATCCATAGTAGGATTTTGAGCTCTTTTTTTGCTTCCATTATTTAAAATTTAGAGATATACCACAAAAATGTAGTAAATACCAACCAGTATAAATAGTAGCGCAACAACCCTACGAAACCATTTTTCGAAGGTCTTAATATGATTGTAGAATTTTCCAATACCCGAAACACTAAAGGCTAGTATCCATGCTATAATTACTACGGGCAAGCCAGTTGCAAAGGCAAACACAACGGGAAGAAAATATCCCATTTGTGATGTTACAGAAAGAGGAATTAACCCACCAAAGTAAAGAACACCGCTGTAAGAGCAAAAAGCCAATGCGAAAATTATTCCCAATAGCAAAACACTCCAAGCGCCACCCCCGGTTGCTTTTTTTTCTGCATTTGCCGAAAGAAGACCTGAAGAAGCAAAATTGAATTTTATAACATCAAGCATAAGTATTCCCATAACAATTAAGAATGGCCCTATAAACATCTCTCCATAGGCACTTACCAACTTTTGCACCTTGTAAATACTTGCCCCCTGCTTTAAAATGGCTATTAATATAATTCCCAAAATTGAATAGCTGATAACCCTACCTAAAGTATAGAGTAATCCGTTTATAAAAATTTTGCCCCTATTATCAATATCCTTGCTAATATATCCAATGGCAGTAATATTCGTAGCCAAAGGGCACGGACTTATAGCTGTCATTAATCCTAGTAAAAAGGCAGTAAAAATAGGGAATTGAGAATTCTCAACAAGGGTTTGTAAAAAGTCCATTGGCAGATAAGGTTACTGGTTTATAATTAGTGCTATTTATCAAGGTATTTTTTCACCTCAACAACAATTACTTCTTTAAAATCAGCTGGATTTCTTAGGGCATTTGCAAAGGCAATATCAGTTAAATTGGTAAAAGCATCGGCTGTAACTATAAATAGACTGCTGCTTGCAACTTCGTACTTTTTAGCTATAGCCTCATTCGCTTTATCTGAGTAATCTAACTCCATAAACCTAACATCGCCATTTTCAGCAAAATTCTCGGTTACTGTTTCTTCAGCTACTTTCTGAATAGCCAGACAAGTTTTACAGCGTTGCTTTCCGTGGAAGTAATAAACCATAACCTTTGCCGATTGAGCAATTACAGTGTTTTCAGAATTAGCACTTTGCTTTTCGGCTGAACCTCCGCAGCTTACTAAGGCAAATACAAGAACTAAGATAACAAAAACTTTATTTTTCATCTTTTAGAATTTAGGGTTTAACATCCTATTTATTACTATTATTTTGACTCGCTATTTTTGGCAATAATCTCTTTTATCTCACCAATATTTGGTGCTCTTCCAGAGACAATAACCTTACCATCAATTACTAGTGCGGGGGTGCGCATTACCCCATAGTTCATAATCTTTACAATATCTTCTTCTTTTGTAACATTGGCGTCAACTCCAAGTTCCCCAACCGCTTTGCGTGTGGCCTCTTCAAGTGTTTTACACTTTGGGCAGCCAGTACCAAGAACAATAATTTCCATAGTTTTGATTTGTTTAGTTGGTTACTATAATTTAAATATCGAATATCAAACACTGAATTTAGAATGATGAAGTTTGCTTTGGAGTGGTCGTTACCACTTTTGCATTGCCCCCCGATTTACCCTTACTTCGATATTCGCTATTCATTATTCAGCGTTCATCATTTCTTTTAATATCGAATATCGAACACTGAATTTAGAATGATGAAGTTTGCTTTGGAGTGGTCGTTACCACTTTTGCATTGCCCCCCGATTTACCCTTACTTCGATATTCGCTATTCATTATTCAGCGTTCATTATTCAGCGTTCATCATTCCTTTCAAATATCGAATATCAAACACTGAATTTAGAATGATGAAGTTTGCTTTGGAGTGGTCGTTACCACTTTTGCATTGCCCTCTCGTTTTCCCCTTACTTCGATATTCGCTATTCATTATTCAGCGTTCATTATTCAGCGTTCATCATTCCTTTCAAATATCGAATATCAAACACTGAATTTAGAATGATGAAGTTTGCTTTGGAGTGGTCGTTACCACTTTTGCATTGCCCTCTCGTTTTCCCCTTACTTCGATATTCG
>JAQVYY010000024.1:9062-19922 GCA_028708425.1 Bacteroidales bacterium | reverse complement strand
TCGTTACCACTTTTGCATTGCCCTCTCGTTTTCCCCACTACTTCAATATTCGTTATTCATTATTCAGTGTTCATCATTCCTTTCAAATATCAAATTTCGAACACTGAATTTAGAATGATGAAGTTTGCTTTGGAGTGGTCGTTACCACTTTTGCATTGCCCCCCGATTTACCCTTACTTCGATATTCGCTATTCATTATTCAGCGTTCATCATTTATTTTTAATATCGAATATCAAACACTGAACATCGAATGATGAAGTTTGATTTGGATTGGTCGCTGCCAATTTGCACTGACCGCCCATTTCCCCACTACTTCAATATTCGTTATTCATTATTCAGCGTTCATCATTTATTTTTAATATCGAATTTCGAACACTGAATTTAGAATGACGAAGTTTGCTTTGGAGTGGTCGTTACTCCCTTTGCATTGCCCCCGATTTACCCTTACTTCGATATTCGCTATTCATTATTCAGCGTTCATCATTTATTTTTAATATCGAATTTCGAACACGGAACATCGAATGATGAAGTTTGGGAGGGATTGGACTTCGCCATTTTTGCATTGTCCTCTAGTTTCCCCCACTTGGTATTCGCTATTCATTATTCAGTGTTCATCATTTCTTTTTCACCTTTATTAGTAACTCAAAGCTCATCATTTCTTCCTCCCAAATATTAATCACTCAAAAAACTCCTCCATCATCCGCTTTGCCTCTTCCCAATTTTCCTTTTTAAGGCAATACTTAATTTTAGGAGGGTTAAACTCTCCCTGAATTAGCCCTGCCTCCTTTAGCTCATTTAGATGCTGCGAAAGGGTGCTGCGTGCTATGGGCAAATCATTGGCAATATCGCCGCTGTAGCAACAGCTTTGGTTCGAGAGAATTTCAAGTATTTGAATCCTTGCAGGGTGGCTTAAAGCCTTTGCATATCGTGCCTGTTTTACCTGTGTTTCTGTGTACTTCTTTTTTGTCATCTTGATATTACTTTAGAACTATTTCGCAATATTACGAAACGTTTTTCATTTCGCAAAAATACGAAATGCATTTTTTGTAAATTTTTGAATAAAAATCATTGATGTTTGGTTAATATTTATAGATTCCTCCCTACGGTCGGAATGACAGGGCGTTGAGTTATATTTGGGAGAGGAGGGCTTGGCTAGCGGCTTTGCCGCTAGCCAAGCCCTCCTCTAAAAACTAAACATTTGTCATTGAGAAAGGCATTTCTATTTTCAACGATTTTGTCGAACATACGTTTCAGAGCGAAACGAAGTGAAGCGAAGAATCTATAATATTTAACGATGTTTTTACCGGACAATAGTGAATAAAAATACAAATGCGATACGACCTAACGCCCCCTCACTAAATTTAGAGCGATGTATCTCTATATAGTGAAGCAAATTATTACCTTTGCTGTTGTATAGTGATGATTAAAAAAACAGCATGAGAGTTCACTACATACTCTCAAAGGGCTCTACTAATCAAAAACTTATGTTCAAAACAGAGAATAATAGGATTACATTTATTTTATAGCGGGATGAACAAAAAACCACTATTTGGCCTTACCCTGCTGCAGCTAACAGACCTTGTGCTAGCCGAGAACTTACCTAAATTTGCTGCCAAGCAAATAGCCGACTGGCTTTACAAAAAGGATATTGAAAGCATCGACCAGATGACAAACCTGTCGCTTGATGCCCGCAATAAGCTTAAAGAAAAATACCGAATTGGGTTGGTAAAACCCTCAAGTGTTGCCGAGTCGACCGATGGCACAAAAAAGTACCTTTTCACAACAGAATCGTTAAATTTTGTTGAAGCAGCTTATATCCCCGATAACGATAGGGCAACGCTATGCGTTTCGTCGCAAGTAGGGTGCAAAATGGGGTGCCTTTTCTGTATGACAGGTAAGCAGGGGTTTCGGGGGAACCTGTCGGCTGGTGAAATAGTAAACCAGCTACGTAGCATTCCCGAGTGGCACAAGGTAACCAACATAGTATATATGGGGATGGGTGAACCGTTGGATAATCTAGAAAATGTGCTTGGCTCTCTTGAAACCTTAACTGCCGATTGGGGTATGGCAATGAGTCCACGTCGTATTACGGTGTCATCGATAGGCGTAAAACCTGCCATGACTAAGTTCCTGGAACTTAGCCAATGCCATTTGGCAATTAGCCTCCATAACCCTTTCGAAGAGGAGCGCAAAGCGCTTATGCCCATTGAGAATGTGTACCCAATTCAGGATGTGGTTGACGAGATTAGAAAATATGATTTCTTTGGCCAAAGGCGTGTTTCGTTTGAGTACATCATGTTTGATGGCGTAAACGACACACCATTTCACGTAAAAGGATTGGTACAATTACTCAGAAACCTAAAATGCAGAGTAAACCTAATTCGTTTTCACTCTATCCCCCATAGCCCGCTTAAGGCTTCATCCGAAGAGCAAATTATCAGGTTTCGCGATGCGCTTACCGCACGTGGTATATTTACCACCATCCGCGCTTCACGCGGTGAGGATATTCAGGCAGCCTGCGGATTACTTTCAACAAAAGAGCGACAAAAAAGGGGCAACAACTAATGGCACAGCCTTTGCATTAAAGTATTGTCGATATTATTTGTTAAATTTGGGCTCTAATAAAAAACATTAAATATGAAAACTACAACACTAACCATGGCCTGCTTGCTTCTACTTACAACTACCAATGCACAAACAAGCCAATATACTGCATCGAATGCTAATACTTTTGCACTTGAAGCATACAAGCAATTTGCTGACAAAGACAACAAGAACATATTTTTTTCGCCAATTAGCATCAATATGGCAATAGGAATAACCTATGCTGGAGCTAAAGGCGAAACTGAGGAGCAAATGGCAAGCGTATTTAATTTCCCTAAGAATAGCAGAAAGTTTCACAAGAATATGGGAGCCCTACAGAAAAACATTATGGGGAAAGCATCAGAAAAAGTGGAAATTTCTTTAACCAATCAGCTTTGGGCTGACGAAAACTATAAGTTTAAATGTCTGTATCTTCGGAAAGCAAAAAAGTGCTATAATGCCCCTGTTAAAAACCTAGATTTTTATTCACATCTAAACGAAAGTCGAATTACCATAAACAATTGGGTTGAAGAGCAAACAAAAAAAAGAATTAAAAACCTTTTGCCAAAAGGTTCACTATCGAAGGAAACAGAAATGGTAATTACCAATACCATTTACTTTAAAGGCCAGTGGGAAAATCAATTTATTAAAACAAATACGCAAAACGAAGACTTTACTATAATTGGCGGCGAAAAAATTAAAACACCTACCATGAACGCCACCACAAAGCTAAACATGTACCAAGGCGATGACCTTAAATTAATTGAAATTCCTTACGCAGACAAACAATTCTCGATGCTAGTACTTCTTCCCGACGAAAGGACTTCCCTTGCTTCAATCGAAAAGAAGCTAAGCATAGAAACGCTTAACCATTACACTAGCTTAATGACCGAGTTGGATGTAAGGCTAGCCTTACCAAAGTTCAAGTTTGATAAAAGCTATAAGCTAAAACAAACTCTCTCGGAAATGGGAATGCCCCTCGCGTTTAGCAATACTGCCGACTTTACAGGAATGTCGAAAAAGAAAGACCTGAAAATTGACGAGGTTTTCCATAAAGCTTTTATTGAGGTCTCCGAGGAAGGTACCGAGGCTGCAGCAGCCACAGCAGTGGTTATTGTACGCAAAACATCTGTGATATCCAATGAGTTCAGGGCAAACCGCCCTTTCATGTTTTTTATTCGTGAAAACGAGAGCGGAAATATTCTATTCCTTGGACGTATAACTAACCCTCAAATGTAATTTTACTAGTGAGTAAGCATATTGCTAACCTTATTGAACAGGGTGAGCATCAGCAACTCGACTTTAAGCACTCCATTTCCGATTCGAAAAAGATAGCTCGCTCGCTGGCCGCCTTTGCCAACACCGATGGGGGAACACTCCTAATTGGGGTTAAGGATAACGGCAACGTATCAGGCGTAAACTCCGATGAAGAACACTATATGCTTGAGGGTGCTGCCCAGATATACTGCAAACCCGAGGTTAAATTTGAAATTACCCGATGGGAAATAAACGGTAAGGTTGTACTTGAGGTTTACGTAAAACCCAATAAAAAACACCTGTACAAAGCACCCGATAAAAACGGCAAATGGAAAGCCTTTTTCAGGGTTCACGACGAGAATATGGTAGCTTGGCCATTGCAAGTTAAAATCTGGAAAGCCATTCGTTTTCGCAAGGCTATTGTACTTAGCTTAACAGAGCAAGATCAGGCTCTTATTGAGTTTATAAAGAATAACAAAGAGGTAACCGTTGATGAGTGCAGCCGAGCGGCATTCCTTCCCCATCGCGAAACCGAGAAAAGATTAATCAACCTAACGGTTCTGGGAGTTATTAACTATTCTGCCACACCTAAGGGCGAATATTTCTATATTGAAGAGTAAGGGAATTGCTGGCGTACTAATCGCACTTTTTTACCTGCTAACATCAATTTGATATAGTTACCATGTCTTTCCTAGTTTTATAACAAGCAAATATACGCTGCCACAAAGCGGCTAAATCTCAATAACCCCGTTGAAGGATTTAATCAAACTTACTAACCTGCATTATTCATCAAATTTGTTAAAGATGAATGCGAATGCGGGTTACCCCAACCTAGTCGAACCCAACTTCGGGTAACAAAATTGGGGGTGAAACTAAGTTGCTGTCGGAGGCACATCAATTATTCGGATGAATAATTGGGCTAACGGACTCTCTGTATTTTATTGCACTTACCTGCTTTTCACTAAATCAGATTGTTATCCCAAAATAACGCCCACAATTGTAGCTGAAAGCAACGAGGCCAAGGTGCCGCCCAAAAGAGCTCTCATACCATATCGCGACAGGAGTACACGCTTACCTGGAGCCAATGAGCCGATGCCACCTATTTGAATACCTATTGATGCAAAGTTGGCAAACCCGCAAAGCATGTAGGTTGCCATAATAATCGATTTTTCTGATACAAAAGCGCCCGCAGCCTTAAGTTCTGCTAGACTTACGTATCCAATAAACTCTGTCATAATTAACTTTTCGCCAAGCAACCGCCCCAAAAGGGTTATATCCTCCTTTGCCACACCAATCAGCCACATTACAGGGGCAAAGGCATAACCCAGTATAAATTCGAGCGACAGAGAATCATACTGCCCATTAGTGAACGAAGCAATCACGCCGTTTAGGTTAGTCCAATCGCCAATTTTAAACACAATATAATTAAACATGGCAATAAATGCGATAAATGTCAGCAGCATAGCAGCTACGTTAACGGCTAGTTTTAAGCCTTCACCGGTTCCGTTCGAGATAGCATCGAGAACATTATTCCCTATTTTCTCCTTAGGGACCTCAATATCAGTACTTATTTCTTTATCCTGAGGAACAAGTATTTTCGATATAACCACCGCACCAGGTGCTGCCATTATTGATGCAGCCAATAGGTGCTTTGCAAAAATAAGGCGCTGAACCGGATCATCGCCACCTAAAAAACTTATGTATGCGGCCAGCACGCCACCAGCAAGTGTTGCCATACCACCAATCATCACCAGCAGTATTTCCGAATTCGTCATTTTCTCCAGGTAGGCCTTAATCATTAGGGGCGATTCGGTTTGGCCTAAAAATATATTCCCTGCAACGGATAAACTCTCTGCTCCGGTTAGCTTCATAGTTTTTGTCATAACCCAAGCAAATGCCCATACAATCTTTTGAATTATCCCAAGATAGAAAAGGAGGCTGGTTAAAGCTGAGAAAAAGATAATGGTGGGTAACACCTGAAATGCAAAAATATATCCAAACTTATCTACATCTAAAAAACCGGAAAAAAGGAACTCGGTACCCGCTTTCGTAAAGTCAAGAACTTTAACAAATGCTTTTCCAAAAAAATCGAAGAACATTTGCACGGGAGGAAACTGTAAAATGGCAACAGCAAGTAGCACCTGAAAACCCAATCCAATAAACACCACTCGCCACGAAACAGCTTTCCTATTCGAACTTAAGAGAAAAGCGATACCAATTAGTACAACCATTCCCAATAAACCACGCAGAATGGAAAGAAAGTCAAAAGTAAATGGTTTTCGGTCAACTACCAGCTGACCCATTTCGGCCTCATCGTCATTTTGCAGAATTGAGGCTTCTTCAGGTTGAGAAACATCCGAAATAGAAATGGTATCACTGGGAATAGTATCCGTTTCATTGGCAACAACCACCGCACCCAAGGCTACTAAACATATAGCAAGGGCATACAGTATTTTTTTTATCATGATTTTGAAATTAGGATCGTTTGGATATCTCATCACGTATGCGTGAAGCCCTTTCGTAGTCCTCCCTCGAAACGGCATCTTCAAGTAACATGTTAAGCTCTTCGGTGGAAAGCTGCTTTAGCGCTTCAGATTCGCTGTCTCGCATTGAAGAGTCATCATCTTTAGTAGGCTCATCCGACTCAGCCTCATCAATATCTAAAACAATTCCTGCCCTCTTCATTATATCATTCGAAGTATAAATAGGGCACCCAAATCTTAGGGCAAGCGCAATAGAATCCGATGTGCGAGCATCAATAAAAACTTCTTTCCCCTCATTATCACAGCGTAATTTCGAGAAGAAAACTCCCTCTTCGAGCTTGTATATATGCACATCGAGTATCTCGATACCGAAAGACTTTGCAAAATTCAAGAATAAATCATGTGTAAGCGGACGTGGCGGCGTTAATCCCTCTAGCTGAATAGCTATAGCTTGTGCCTCAAACCCGCCAATTATTATGGGGATTCTTCGTTTCCCACCCTCCTCGCTTAGTACAAGCGCATATGCCCCTGACTGGGTTTGGCTATATGAAATTCCCAACACGTTTAGCTTAACCTTGTTCATGAAAATTATATACTTTTAAAGTTTTTATCCTTTGGTTTGAGAACGTACAAACCTAGTTTAATTTATGAAATATTACAAGAGTTAAAACCATTAACAAGGCATTTTAATTCCACATACTAAAAAAACAGTCCTAGATTTAGCACTAAGATTTTACCCCATGGTGTAGGCTAAGTGATCTTTAATCCGAATGTTCCCGATTAAGCAATCTTACGCAGAATAAACATAAACAACGTTTTAACCGTTTTTCAAAAAACATATAGTTAAGATGCATGTCTTAGGATATTTGCCCGTCCCAAAAGGCTAGAAAGAGGATAGATAGTAATTTAAATCACACACACCTGTGATTGGGCAATAAGCCCTACAAAGGATACAGAACAGTTTTAAAAAAGAGTCTAAATTCCTCCTCAAATCCGACCTAAAAGAAAATTATTTGTCGAACTTTGTTATACTCTAAAATGGAAATGCGAATAGTCACACATCTGCCCATATTTTATCCGTTAATAATAAAGTGGCGTTTTTTTAAGGTATAAAGAGAATAAAATTCAAACTTTGAACTTCGTTAATCTCTAGAGGATGCTTTCAAAAGGTTCAATTATTTTCATTGTGATTTTCATTTCCCTCCACTTTTCATTTTACTCATATGGTTATGGAGTGGAAAGAAAGAAATTTGACAGTTTATACACTGTTGGTATAAGTAAAATACGTATAGACATCAGAATTTCGGATAGCTGTATTAACAAGCTCAACAAAATCGAAACCCTTAGCTTTACCCAAAAAGCCAAGCTAAACTATTTAAAATCAAAGGTTCATGCACAAAAAGTAAAAAATCAACCTAAAGGCTTTGTCGTGCAGGATGATATGGTTGACCCTGACTCTTTACTTGCAACCGGCATATCCTACATTGAGCATGGGTATGCATCTAAAGGGCTAGAGATTATATATAATTATATAGAAACAAATAGGAATAGTATTAAAGACACTCTGCTTGATTATCTTAATATAAAAATTGCAGAGGGATTACGCATGAATCTAGAATATAAAAAAGCAGTTTATATTCTAGAGGAAGTGTTGCAAAGCCCAAAAATAAATTCCTTTAACAAGTCATACGCATACAATAGGCTCGCTGCAATTTACGACGTAACACCTGAGCTCTCATTTCAACAAAGAGTCGACTCCGTTAAGAAATACTCTGATCTATCCATCTCCATATCAAAGCCACACAATTTTTTATATCTACTCGGATTATCCCAAAGCGAGTTGGGCTCTTTATATCGTCTTTCCTCTATGAATCTGGATTTGTCAGAATTGTATTGCACTAAAGCGATTCAGAATTTCATTGAAATAAAAGCTTACCGAAATGCTATGAACACCTCCATTATTTTGAGTGATATTTATATTCGTCGTGGTGAACTTCAAAAGTCAACAATTCCTTTATATAAGGTTCTTGATTATTTAAATGTTATTGGAAACGAAGACATGTTTATGAGGGTTTACCTGCAGCTGGCAAAAAGTCATTACCTTTTAAAGGATTACCATAATGCGTACGAATTTTTATCTGTAGGACGCCTACTTGAAAAGCTGCTTTTTGAATTTGCTATGGATGAAAAGATTAGCGAAATGTCTGCCAAATACAATTTAGCGTTAAAAGAATCGGAAATTTCAAAACGGGAAAACAAAATAAAATTACAACGAAAAGACATTAGATATCTGGCAGCTGTTTTAATGATTACGTTAACAACCCTAATTATTAGCATTCTCTATTTTTCAATAAAAAGGAAGAGTCTTAAACAGCAACACGATTTGGAAATACTAGAGAAAAAAAATCTTCAAATCCTATTTAAAGCTAAAAACAAAGAACTTGTACAGTCTTTAGCTCATAGCATAGACAAAAACAATGTTTTAAAGACCCTTAAAAAAGAGATAGCAGCAGGAAAAAGTAGCAATGAGCTCACATATATTATTAATTCAAATATCGATACAAGCCACAATTGGAGAGAAATTCTGCTTAATTTTCAAAATCTTTACCCTGATTTTTTTTCAAAATTATCCGTCCAGCATCCTAATTTAACACAAAATGAAATTAAGCTGTGCGCCTTACTTATTTTAAAGCTATCAACGAACGAAATTTCTGAAGTTTTATCTGTTTCCAGTAGCGCAATCAGTAAGAGCCGACAAAGATTACGAAAGAGGTTAAATCTTGATAAAGAAGCAGACCTACACACATACCTTCAAAAATTTATTTAGCTTTTAAAGCATCCAGTCTTACTAAATGTCCTACCCCTAAACACCTAGTGCAATAAGAAATGCCGTAATTTTGGATGAGTTAACAAACTTTAAAAACCCAATAATTATGAAACATTTCTTACTTTTAATTACATCAACCCTATTCGCCTTAATTACTATTTCGTTGCACAGCTTCAGCCAAAATTTAACCCCCGATTCGACTGGCACTATATATGTAAAAGTTGATGGAACAGGGAATGGCTCATCATGGGAAAATGCTACTTCCGATTTACAGGGTGCAATTGATGTATATGGCGTTACGCAAGTTTGGGTAAGCAAGGGAACATACTACGCTACGAAATTATTACCAACAAATGAAGTTAATTTCAGAATGAGAGCCTTTCAAATGAAAGGTGGGGTAAATGTTTATGGTAATTTCAATGGAAACGAAACATCCATTGATGAACGCAGCAGGATAGACACCTCAATGGTAGGTGCGGAAAACTCTGTACTTACTACGAATAGCATTTCATACCATATTGTAGTTTCCGATACGAGGGAGCATCCTTATGGAGCCATTCTTGATGGTTTCGAAATAAGAGGTGGAAAAGCAGATTATATCGTCAATCCACCCCACAACTTTGGTGGTGGTATAGTACTAACCAAGCGTACCAAGGTTCAAAATTGTTACATACATAGCAATCAGGCAGAAATTGGTGCCGGAGCAGTTCTATATCAGGGGGGAACCATTGACAGCTGCTATTTTATGAACAATAGTGCTTCTCATGAAGGTGGTGCCATTGTCGTTATCGAGGGAGGAACCATTGAGAATTCATATATTTTTAACAATACCACTTCGGGAAGAGGCGCAGGAATATATATGGAGGATGGAGGTTCTGGAGTTATAAAAAACTGCAAAATCATAGGTAATAGAGCAGATAATTATGGAGGAGGAGTATATTTTAGAAATGTGGAATCTGCAAATATACAAGGTTCTTATATTGCTAATAATATAGCGAGTATATCTGGAGGAGGGATATATGTATACAACAGCTCTGCTGACATTTACAGCTGTACCGTTGTAAATAATGAAGCCACAAGCGGTTACGGCGGAGGGATAAACTCATACAATAATGCTAGTGCAAACATAGTTAATTCAGTATTTATTGGAAACACGGCATCAACGGGAAACAATATGCATCAATGTAATGCTGGATGTACCCTAAATGTAAGTTATTCTGGAATTGAAGGTGGATACGAAGGTGAAAACAATGTGAGTATTTCTAGTAATGATTTTGTTGATAGTGATTATGATGATTTGTACGATGGAGTTGATGAGGTAAGTGCGCCATCGAAATGTTTAAATTCAGGAGATAACAGCATCGTTGATGCAAGTGATCTTGATTTAAATGGGAATACACGCATAGCGTTTGGTATAGTAGATATGGGTGCTTTTGAAAGCATTACGTGCATAACATACCAGCTTACATCAAGTGTTTCATCTGAAGGAGGCAGCATTTCACCCGCCTCGGTAACACTTGCCCATGGCAGCAGCCAAATTTTTACGTTAGCCATTGACGAGGGCTATGAGCTAGACGAGGCCACATTCAGCGGAAGCGGAACGGTTGTCAATAATACAGACGGAACCCTAACGCTGGGCGGGGTTACGTCCGCCGGCCAGCTGAGCGTTGCATTCAAGCTAAAACAGTACGAAATTACCACATCGACCAG
>JAQVYY010000024.1:8839-8962 GCA_028708425.1 Bacteroidales bacterium | reverse complement strand
TCAAACTAAAACAGTACGAAATAACCACGTCGACCAGCATCGGAGGGGGCATTTCACCCGCCTCGGTAACACTTGCCCATGGCAGCAGCCAAATTTTTACGTTAGCCATTGACGAGGGCTATG
>JAQVYY010000024.1:0-8739 GCA_028708425.1 Bacteroidales bacterium | reverse complement strand
AGCTCGATGAGGCCACATTCAGCGGAAGCGGAACGGTTACCGATAACGAGGATGGAACCCTAACGCTGGGCGGGGTTACGTCCGCCGGCCAGCTGAGCGTTGCATTCAAGCTAAAACAGTACGAAATAACCACGTCGACCAGCATCGGAGGGGGCATTTCGCCCGCCTCGGTAACACTTGCCCATGGCAGCAGCCAAATTTTTACGTTAGCCACTGACGAGGGCTATGAGCTCGATGAGGCCACATTCAGCGGAAGCGGAACGGTTACCGATAACGAGGATGGAACCCTAACGCTGGGCGGGGTTACGTCCGCCGGCCAGCTGAGCGTTGCATTCAAGCTAAAACAGTACGAAATTACCACGTCGACCAGCATCGGAGGGGGCATTTCGCCCGCCTCGGTAACACTTGCCCATGGCAGCAGCCAAATTTTTACGTTAGCCATTGACGAGGGCTATGAGCTCGATGAGGCCATCTTTAGCGGAGGTGGAACCGTTGTGGATAATAGCGATGGAACATTGACCCTGGCCGAAGTTACTTCCGCCGGTGAGCTGAGCGTTGAATTTATCATTGTTTCTGGAATCCAGGTAACAAAAAATAATGCGTTTACGATATACCCTAACCCTACATCAGGAGTAATTAAAACAATAGGAATAAACTCACCTTATTACCATTATACTATTCATGATTTATCAGGTGCCTTAATGTTAAGGGGCAATCTGTCCGAAGAGGGGAATATAGATATCTCAAAACTAAAAAACGGGGTTTATATCTTAACCCTAAAGTTTTTGGAAATTGAGGAATCAATAAAGATTATAAAGAATTAGCTCTGTCCTTTCATCTAAAGAAAAACGGAGAAACATTTTCGGTAGTAAAAAACACGCCAGGGTTGATGCAAAAGAATTTTTTTGACAACTATACTGTCTCCGATGCTTCGGTATATGGTTCACAGGCTTTAGATAATTTACTAACAGAAAAATAATATTTAGTATGTTTAACCTCATAAAAAGCAAGAAAAAAACTATGTTTAAGTTGAAATCCGCCCAGTCAAACTAAACCACCTCAAATGATCTCTTGCTTATGGACTCTGGATCTTTTATCAAGTCAGAAATTAAAAAAGCGAATTTTTAGAATCCACCTTATGTTACCTAAAACAAAAATCATGAAAATTTTTACTTTACTAATTGCATTTCTTATTTCAATTAATTTGAATGCACAATGGACATCCGACCTAGATGCTAATACGCTTGTTGTTGAATCAGAAAGTGGAGACATGCAAGCTATAGGAACCTCTGACGGAAAAACTTTTTTTGTCTTTTGGAAATCTGTTGCAGCCCCAACAAATTATGAGCTGAGGCTACAACTATTGGATGCTGCCGGAAACAGGCAATTTGGTCCCGATGGTATGCTCATCAGCAATACCATACCAATGAGCACATTCACAGTAGTTTGGACCGTTACTGTTGACAAAGATGATAATCTGTATGTTGGCGTTACTGGAACGGGAGACGAATCAGGTCATGCATTTAAAATGGATACTGAGGGCAACCAATTATGGGGCGCTGATGGAATTTCAATAGGCAGTGGATACACAGTAACTATTTTGCCGATGGCAACCAATGATGCAATTATAACGTGGATGTCTGGCACAAAAACCCTGATGCAAAAATACGATGTCAATGGAAATACCCTTTGGAACGCTCCCCTAGAAGTAATAAGTAGTGAAGGCAATACTGCACCTGGAAATTTACACGAATTATCAGATGGAGGTTACGTTTTAATATTTCACACCTATAATTACGGAATATACTCTACACTTTATGCTCAGAGATATAA
Organism: Bacteroidales bacterium; assembly: GCA_028708425.1. Taxonomy (GTDB): domain Bacteria; phylum Bacteroidota; class Bacteroidia; order Bacteroidales; family Tenuifilaceae; genus Perlabentimonas. Next base: position 6,906 of record JAQVYY010000024.1, on the reverse strand, counting down.
TAGTGAAGGCATTGCGCAATGGGATTCGCCAACTCAACTATCAAACAAAACAACCGCTTGGAATAAGATGTATAGCAGTACACAGGATGAAGATGTAGTTTATCTTGGATACATGGCAGCCGCAAATAACCGCTTTGATTCTTATCTGCAACGGATAAATCCCGATGGAACACTACCCTGGGGGATCAATGGAATGGACTTTAACGTAGACCAAGCTTTTTATGAGATGGAAACATCAATTGCATATTCGCTTGGCTCGCAATATGTATGGTCAATATGCACTTACAAAAATGAGACTCAAAGCGAACATGGAGAATATGTGCAAAAATTTGATAAGGTAACCGGTGAAAGGCTATTAACAGATAACGGAAAGATGGTATTTGCAGTAAGTGATGACCACAGAGAGCACGCAAGCACATTACAGCTTATAAACGATCAACCTTTCTTTTTAATGAAAGATGGGTACGATAACAGCGCAACTCCAATTACATTACACACAGTAAAACTAGATAGCAATGGAGATTTTGCATGGCCAGAGGAAACTAAACCTGTAGCAACCTATGCAGCGAATAAGGGTCGAATACATTTAACCAATACAGTTAATGCCCAAGCGGTGGCTGTATTTATTGAAGACAAATCAACTGGATCGAAAATCTATGCCCAAAATTTCATTGATGAACCAGAACAGCTAGAGCAACCCACTCTGATTTCTCCTTTAAATGAAGCGACTGATATTCCACTGTCAACAACATTTACCTGGAATGCTACACCAAATGCAGAGACCTATAAAATTCAAATTGCAGGGGATGACGCTTTTACAAATCCCATTGCTGATGAGAGTGGAATAGTTCCCACAAGCTTTGATACTACATTACCTGAACATGAAGCAACTTACTACTGGCGTATTCTTGCCAGCAATTCAACAGGGGATAGTGATTGGTCGGAAGTGTGGAGTTTTACAACTAAAAAACCAACAGGAATAGGGGAGCTAAGCCCAATGTTTGATGTGAAAGTTTTTCCTAATCCAACTAAAAACTATCTCAATATTGATACAGAACAAGATCTAAGAGCTGAAATTTACACCTTACATGGTAAGATGATTAAATCGGTATCAGCTAAAGAATTAAATAATCCAATTAATATCTCAGACCTAGCTGATGGTGTGTATATATTAAACTTAATGAATACCGATGGGAAAATAATCGGGATTAAAAAGATTATCAAAATGTAGAAGAGAGCTATGGATATTCAGCCATACTAATCGAGAAGGTTGAGGGAGTACTCCCTCAACCTATCACACCACCACACATTCTCTCGCACGGAGCGGTTTCGGTTAACGGTTTAACTTAGCATGATTTAATAAGTAGCTATCCTATTTTAAGACTCGTCCTTGTTGTATCTATTTACTTACTTGCCACGCCGATTCTGCGTTTGCTGGGTTTACATACTCTAAATTTTCCTGCCTGGTGTACAGCTTTTTTTGTTCAATAAATAAATCCTTTTGATACGCAATAAAATGCCAGTGAGCCATAAATAAAGGTTTTTACTAACTACTCCTTAGGCTAACCAATAAATGCCTTCCAGCTAATCCTGCGGAATCTACGTCGCTGTATTTTTGTATTCGCTGGCCTTTGCAATGATGCGGTTACTTGCTCATATAGCTAAACACTTACGAGGGCTACGAGCTCGATGAGGCCACATTCAGCGGAAGCGGAAACGCTGCTGATAGTGACGATGGAACACTGACTTTAAGTGAGGTTACTCCCGCCAGCCTACTGAGCGTTAGCTTTATCATTATTTCAGGAATTATAAAAAATATATTACGCTTACGATATACCCTAATCCTACATTAGGTATATTTAAGACAATAGGAATAAACTCATCTTATGTCCATTACACTATTCATGATTTATCGGGTGCCCTAATGTTAAGGGGCAATCTGTTCGAAGAGGGGAATATAGATATCTCTGAACTAAAAAACGGGGTTTATATCTTAACCATGAAGTTTCCGAAATTGAGGAATCAATAAAGATTATAAAGAATTAGAGTTGTCCTATCCATCTAAAGAGAAACAAAAAACCGCAAATAAAAATCAAAATGAAACGGAGACGACTAAAATTATTTGCAATCCTGATCATTATTGCGATTATTGGCTGCAATAGAAACAATCCTATTGAGCCTGAATCATTAAAATGTGATATTAGCAGGAAATGGGTGGCTGTTTATTAGAAGATAGCGCCAATACTTTGTATATTAAACAAGAGGGGTACACTTTATTCGCAAATTCAGGCATCCCTAAATATTTCAAACTTCCTACTCCAATTCAGCTCTCAGGAAAAATTACTGTTGATTCCAAGTTCTCACTATCTTCAGAAATAAATAACCATAACATTGACATCTACGGAAACCTAGAGGTTGCACATGCAATCCATGTGGCAAACAGCAGGGTTGGATTTGAAAATCAATCTATTTATATGGCTCAAAAGAACGTTGAACCTCCTTTAACATTCTCCGCAAACAACTATGAACCTAAGCAAGCATTAGGGGAAAAGGTCGAGAAAGAAGTGTAATTATAGAACAAAATAATAAGAAATTGCGATTTTAAACAATAATAACAAACGGCACAATTGATAAGCCCCAGCAATGCAGTAAATCAACACCTAACGCACAAACAATTTACTTAAGTTTACTGATTAGCCACATACAAAAATGAACCACTTTTAGTTACCACATACCTTTTTAACGGATACCCTTTTGAGGGCTGTCCATATTCAAAAAAAGAGTAGATCACTTTACATTCAGGGCACGTTGCCGTACCCGCTGCTCCTTCGTCATCGAGAACAACTGCGGTGGGGTTCTCAATATGCTGCGGACACGTTGCATCGAAAGCTAAAAAATCGTCAAAGGAATTATAAATAATCACCCCATGACGATTATAACCCTGATTTGGTACTATCAAGGCATTACCAGCATTTTTTAAGCTTATATACTCTGGTAGCTCCATATTAATACTAAACTGAACATACACATCAGGCACAATTCGTGGTGCCTCATCAACGCACGAAAATATAAAGAAAACCAACGTTGCTAATAATATTTTTTCTAAATTTGTAACCATACTATAATTTTTTTACAAAGGTACAATTGCATTTAATAACAACGAGGGGTTTAACCCCAATTATTCATCTGAATAATTACTATCTCCGACAGCGACTAAGTTTCACAACCAATTTTATTACCCAAAATTGGGTTCGACTAGGTCGGGGTAACCCGCATTTCCATTCATCTTTAACAAATTTGATGAATAATACGGGTTAAAAAAAATTGGATACATGAGATTAAATCAACATCATTGTTTTACCAAAGTAATTCGTATATTTGTAATGGTAGTTACCATTGCAATAACCACTATCTCATGTAGTAGAAAAACATTGCCATCGGGGGTTGAACAGGGTTTACTGAGCAACAAAGGGTATAGGTCCGAGATTAGAAAACGTGAACGGATTGCACGACGAGCTGATAGAAAAACGGCAAGACTTGAAAGGAAAGCAAAAAAACCCGCTAAAATAACCGAAAGAAAAACTAGGAAAGCGCAAAAAAAAGGAGTTGAAAGGCATTTTAACAACCAAGCCCCTAATACTCAAAAACGGATGAAAGAGAATCAAAAATACACCAAAAAAAATAACCCTCCAAACAGACCTTTTTGGAAAAGGTTAAAGTTTTGGAAAAAAGGATGTTAAAAATGGATTTTGACAGTATTATATTCATAATAATTGCCATTGTTATAGCAGTGGTAAACGGTATTTTGCAGAAAAATAAAAAGACTGCGACCAAGTCACGCGTTCATATAAACCAAGCACAACAAGCAGATACCGAAAGCGAGGAGCATCCAATGGGTGTAAATATTGAGGAGGAAGTGAATCCTTTAGAAATACTGTTTGGAAAGAGCGAACACCGCGCATCGGACATTGACCATACCATATCCACAGCAAAAACAGACAAACTCGTTGACAAAGAATTAGTGGTAGCTGAGGAAAAGAGCACAGCTGCTTCTGTCAAGAAGCAAATAAAGAGGGAGTCGCAAAAATCTGACGATTTTAAACACGAAGCGAATGTCTTCGATTTTGATGAGGATAGTATTTCCAGCTCGGCTATTACTAATGTGCTAACAGAGGAGGAAGAAGAACAAGCCTTTTTGGAAAGTGCTTCAGATTTCGAGAAAAATTTTAATGCCAAAGACGCTATCCTATACTCGGAAATTATTAAACCTAAATACTTTTAATAGGAGTAAATCACTAGTTTCTATTTTATTATTAAAAAATCCGTATCTTTGTAACGGAAAAAGAGTTCCGAAAATCATCGGAATTCTTTTTTGTTTATTATACTTATTATAAATGTTTCAGTTATGTCTAACGTAACCTATTTAACAAAGGAGGGGTTGGACAAGTTACAAAAGGAACTTGACCAGCTCAGAACAGTTGAAAGGCCCGCAATTTCGCAAATGATTGCAGAGGCTCGCGACAAGGGTGATCTTTCGGAGAATGCTGAATACGATGCGGCCAAAGAGGCTCAGGGCATGCTTGAAATGCGTATTGCCAAGCTCGAAGACTCCATTGCCAGTGCAAGAATTATTGACGAGTCGAAAATTAGCACTGATAAGGTACAGATTTTAACAAAAATAAAAATTAAAAACCTCGCCAATAATGCCGTAATGGAGTACACCCTTGTACCTGAAAGCGAAGCCAATATTAAAGAAGGTCGGCTATCGGTTGGCACGCCCATTGCAAAAGCTTTGTTAGGCAAGAAAAAGGGAGAAAAAGTAGAAGTTACTATTCCTTCGGGATTGATTAAATTTGAAATAATCGATATTTCACGATAAAAACAGAAGCTATGGCATCAATATTCACCAAAATTGTAGTAGGCGAAATTCCTTCGTACAAAATTGCTGAAGATGAACGCTTTTTCGCATTTCTCGATATCAACCCTTTGGCAAAGGGTCATGCACTGGTTATTCCAAAAAAGGAGGTTGACTATCTTTTTGACATTGATGATGATACCCTTGCATCCATGACACTTTTCGCCAAACGCGTAGCCATGGCCATAGAAAAAACGGTTCCTTGTAAAAGAATTGGGGTAGCTGTTCTAGGGCTAGAAGTACCACATGCACACATTCACCTTATTCCCCTTAACAGCGAAGCCGATATTAACTTTGCCAACCCAAGGGTTAAGTTAACCCCTGATGAATTTACCAGCTTAGCAAAAGAAATAGCGAACAAGTTCTAGCATATACACTCTAGCATATACAACAATGTAAGTTTAAGGGGAAGCGAGTCGCTTCCCCTTTTTTATTTTCAACCCCAATTATTCATCAGAATAATTGGGGTCTCCGACAGCAACTAAGCCTCACAACCAATTTTGTTACCCAGAATTGGGCTCGACTAGGTCGGGGTAACCCGCATTTACATTCATCTTTAGTAATTTTGATGAATAATATGGGTTAATAACCCTAAAAATTAGTAGTTTTGATACCATTAACCTCAATCAAACTGCTAATCAAATAAAACAAACCCTAAAATGCTTGTAAAATCTTACGGCAGCGCAGTTCAAGGAATTAGAGCTACCACAATAACCATAGAGGTTAGCGTTAGCCAAGGAATAAATTTTTTTTTAGTAGGACTACCCGACAACGCTGTTCGCGAGAGCCAACAGCGCATTGCAACCGCACTACAATCGATTAAGCAAAAAATGCCGAAAAAGCGGGTGGTTATCAATATGGCCCCCGCAGATATTCGCAAGGAGGGAGCCGCCTACGACCTCCCACTTGCCGTTGGCATAATGGCTGCTTCGGAAGTTGTTTCGCCCAATATGCTAGCCGAGCATGTTATTATGGGTGAGCTCTCGCTCGACGGAACCATTAATCCAATAAAAGGGATACTCCCCATGGCCATTCAGGCCCGCGAAGAGGGTTTTGCAGGACTCATTGTTCCCAAACAGAATGCCCGTGAAGCGGCGGTTGTTAACGACCTTAACGTATACGGTGTTGAAAGCCTTAACGAAGTGGTAGAGTTTCTTAATGGTGAAAAAGATATAGCCCCAACCACTGTAGATACCCGCGCAGAGTTTTTTCAGCATGCCAACGAGTACGATGTTGATTTTGCCGATGTAAAGGGACAGGAAAATGTAAAAAGAGCCTTTGAGGTGGCTGCTGCTGGCGGACATAATCTTATTATGGTTGGTTCTCCTGGAGCAGGCAAAACGATGCTAGCCAAACGTTTACCCACAATCATACCGCCCTTAACGCTACGCGAAGCCCTCGAAACCACCAAGATACATTCGGTGGCCGGGAAAATAGATAAGGATACCTCGCTTATGACCCGCAGGCCATTCCGTAGCCCCCATCACACCATTTCGGATGTAGCCCTTGTGGGTGGCGGGACTTACCCTCAACCTGGTGAAATTTCGCTGGCTCACAACGGCGTACTATTTCTCGATGAGCTGCCCGAGTTTAAACGCACGGTGCTTGAGGTTATGCGCCAGCCCCTTGAGGATAGGGTAATTAGCATATCTAGGGCAAAATTTTCTGTTGAATATCCAGCCTCCTTTATGCTGGTTGCATCAATGAACCCGTGCCCCTGCGGCTACTATAACCACCCCGAAAAGGAGTGCGTTTGCTCCCATGGGGTTGTACAAAAGTATCTGAATAAAATATCGGGGCCACTACTCGACCGCATTGATATTCACATTGAGGTGGTGCCTGTACCCTTTGAGAAGCTTGCCGAAAGCCCTCCATCGGAACCCTCGGCAGAGGTCCGCAAACGGGTTGTTAAGGCCCGCGAGACACAAGCCGAGCGCTTTATTGAATGGAACGAAGTTCACTGCAATGCACAAATGACAAGTAAGCTAATA